>NZ_BAFR01000123.1 GCF_000308435.1 Nocardia araoensis NBRC 100135
AACGAACTAGGGCGGAAGATGGCCACGGCCAAGGCCATGGCGCCGACGAGGCCGCATCCCGGCACGCCGTCGACCCCCGGTTTCCTGAAGACCGTGGGCATGGTGTCCGCGGTCGTGGACAAGATTCGCGACATGCTCACCGGCAGGCGCTCCCACTACCCCCCGACCGCTCCACCGGCCTGACCGTCTTGCGGCGCCCCGGTAGCGAAGCTCCCCGGCGCTATTTCCGGAACCCGGCCTCCAGTTCGGCGAGCGTCGCCTGGAGGTCGGCCGGACTGTTGGTCTTGAAGATACCCTGGTAGCCGGTTTCCGCGCGGACCGCGGCCTCGACCTCCGGATCGTGGTAGAGCTGCGCGAGTTTCAGCAACGTGGGGTTGTCCTTGTCGGCCGCGCGGGCGGCGAAGACGTTGATGTACTGCTTCAGTTCCGGACGCTCGGGGTCGTCGGTGTAGATCACGTCGCCGGAGGTGAGTCCGGCGGGCCGGGCGAAGGTGTCGTCGACGAAGGCGGCGTCGACGCTGCCGAGTGACTGGGCGGTCAGCGTCGGGTCGATCGGCGTGAGCTTCACCCGGGACGCGACCGGGTCGACGTCCTCGATCTTGGAGTCCCAGCTCGCGCCGCCCTTCAGCACGATGAGCCCGGCCGCGGCGAGGCCGAGCAGGGGCCGCACCTGGTTGGCCGGGTTGTTGCTCAGAGTGATCTCGCCGCCCTTCGGGATGTCGGCCACCGAGTTGTGCTTACGCGAGTACAGCGTCAGCGGGAAGATCTCGGTCGCGCCGATCGGCACCAGCGTGTCGCTGTTGCGCACGTTGTAATTGGCCAGGTACCGCACGTGCTGGAACTTGTTGAGATCGATTCGCCCCTGCGCCAGTGCCGGATTCGGCTGGTTGTAGTCGGTGAAATTGGTGAACTCAACCGTGATGCCCAGCTGGGCCGCCCTCTTGCGGTAGACCTCCCAGTGCGGCAGCGACAGATCGTTGACCCCGATGCGGACCGCGTCGGATCGGTCTTCGCCACCGCAGCCGACCGCGGCGACGGCCAACACGGACACGAGCGGGATCAGCAACAGCCGGAGACGCGAGCGCATTATCAGCAAATTAGACGCTCGTTCAGTTCGTGCGGAGGGTTTCGCTCACCACAATCGAAACCGTTGTCGCTCGTTCCGCCTCGTCGCTTGGATTACCGGGTCATATCGCGACGAGCAATCGGGAGCACGAGTGAGATTCCATCGGATACTGGCGATCCCGGTCCTGGTAGCGACCGCGGCCTTGACCCTGACCGGCTGCGGCGGTGACGACGCTTCCTCGGACAAGGTGGTGCGAATCGGCACCACCGACAAGGATCATTCCTGGGACGTCTTCGAGCAGCGCGCCAAAGACAAGGGCATCACGCTGCGGATCACCAACTTCTCCGACTACAAGCAACCGAATCTGGCGCTGTCGCAGAAACAGATCGACATCAATCTCTTCCAGCATCTGCAATTCCTGGGCGCCTACAACGTCGCGAACAACGACACGCTGACGCCGATCGGTTCCACCTACATCGTCCCGCTGGGTCTCTACTCCAAGAAGCACAAGTCGGTGGCCGACATTCCGCAGGGCGCGGAGATCGCGATCCCGAACGACCCCACCAATCAGGCGCGGGCGTTGTTCGTGCTGCGAGCCGCCGGGCTGCTGAAGCTGGCGTCCGACACCAAGGCGCCGACCCCGGCCGACATCGACAAGGGCGCGTCCAAGGTACGGGTGACCCCCGTCGACGCCGCGCAGACCGCGCTGTCGCTGGCCTCGGTCGACGGATCGATCATCAACAACACCTTCTTGGAGCGTTCCGGTATAGACCCGCATTCGGCGCTGTACAAGGACGATCCGAAGGATCCCGCCGCGGAGCCGTACATCAACGCGCTGGTCACTCGCGCCGAGGACAAGGACAACCCGGTCTATCTGGAGCTCGCCGAGCTGTGGCACGACCCGCAGGTGCAGAAGGCGCACGACGAGGTGACCAAGGGCACCGCCGTCGAGGTACGGCGCAGCGGCCGGGAACTCGAACAGATCCTGCAGCGGGTGCAGCAGACCATCCGCGACGGCAAGTGAGCGGCGCGGCCGTACCCGCCGTCGAGTTCCATTCCGTCACCAAGGTTTTCGGCAAAGGCGCGCAGCGCAACGTGGCGCTCGACGATATCGATCTGCGTATCGAGCAGGGGGAGATCTTCGGCGTCATCGGATATTCCGGCGCGGGCAAGAGCACGCTGGTGCGGCTGATCAACGCGCTGGAGAAGCCGACGAGCGGCACGATCGAGATCTCCGGCGCACCCATCACCGGCGTGCCGGAGCGCCAGGTGCGGCGCCTGCGGCGCGATATCGGAATGGTGTTCCAGCAGTTCAATCTCTTTCGCTCGCGCACGGCGGCTGGGAACGTCGAATACCCGCTGAAGGTCGCCGGCTGGAAACGCGCCGAACGCAAGGCGCGGGTCGCCGAACTGCTGGAATTCGTCGGACTGTCCGACAAAGCGCGCAGCTATCCCGATCAGTTGTCGGGCGGCCAGAAGCAGCGGGTGGGCATCGCCAGGGCGCTGGCCACTTCGCCGTCCTTGCTGCTGGCCGACGAGTCCACGTCGGCGCTGGACCCGGAGACGACCGGTGAGGTGCTGCGGCTGCTGCGCAAGATCAATCGCGAACTCGGCGTCACCATCGTGGTCATCACCCACGAGATGGACGTCATCCGCGCCGTGGCCGACCGGGTGGCGGTGCTCGCCGAGGGACGCATCGTGGAACTCGCCGACACTTTCGACGTCTTCGCCGCGCCGCGGGCGGCGCCCACCCGCTCGTTCGTCGAGACCGTCCTGCACAACCGCCCCTCCGAGGAGGAACTGCGCCGCCTCGCCGATCGCCATGGGGGGCGGTTGGTCACCGTGGACGTGGACGACGAACTCGGCATCGGCGCGGCCCTGGCCGCCGCCGCACACGCCGAGGTCCGGTTCGAGGTGGTCTACGGCGGGGTGAGCAGCCTGCAGGAGAAGACCTTCGGCAGCCTCACCCTGGCGCTGCACGGCTCCGCCGACGCCGTCGACAAGGTGGTCGCCGAGCTCGAGCGCCGGTCGGCCTGAAAGGAGTCGCCATGCATACCGATTGGGACAAACTCCGGCCGGTGCTGAACGAAGCGATCGGCACCACGCTCTATCTGGTGGCGATCACGTTCGTGGTCGGCGGCTTCATCGGGTTGCTGCTCGGCACCGCGCTCTACACCACCCGCAAAGGCGGGTTGCTGGCGAACGCGCCGATCAACCTGCTGCTCAACGTACTCGTCAACGTGGTTCGCCCGATCCCGTTCATCATCCTGCTGGCCGCGCTGGGCCCGGTGACGCTGGAGGTGGTCGGCACCACGATCGGCACCGAGGCGGCGGCGTTCGTGATGATCGTCGCGGCCTCGTTCGGTATCGCGCGCATCGTCGAACAGAACCTGGTGACCGTCGATCCCGGCGTGATCGAGGCGGCCCGCGCGGTGGGCGCGGGACCGCTGCGCATCATCCTGACACTGCTCATCCCCGAGGCGCTCGGGCCGCTGATCCTGGGCTACACCTTCGTGGTGATCGCGATCGTGGACATGTCCGCGATGGCGGGCACCGTCGGCGGCGGCGGTCTCGGCGATTTCGCCCTCGTCTACGGCTACCAGCGCTTCGACTGGCAGGTCACGTTCGTCGCGACGCTGATCATCATCGCGGGCGTGCAGGGCATCCAGTTCTTCGGCAACTGGCTGGCCCGTAAGGTTCTGCGGCGCTGACCTATCCGGCGCCCGACGTGCAGGCCGTCAACCGGACCTGTCCCGGCCGGGGAATGGCGCTGCCGAGATCGGGGAACGGCGGTGCGCTGGGACCGAGGACCTCGAGTGCCCGGCGTTCGGCTTCGGCACGGGTGGCGCCCCACGCCCATCCGTGCTTGCCGTCGGCGCCGCGCACGACGGACCCGCAGGCGTTCCAGAACTGCACGACCGTCCGGCAGTCGTCGACGCCGCAGTGGGCGCGAGCCGCGGTGTCCGCGGCGGCGGCGCTCGTGTAGTCCACCGCCGAAGTGACGGCGCCGGTGCTGGACGAGAGCGCGAGCGCGCCATAGTAGGTCGCCGCCTGCGCTTCGCCCGCGGGAGCCCCGACGACGGCGCAGGTGGCGGCCGAGACCGCCGCGAACCCGAGGGCAGCCTTGTGCGGCAACGACATCTGATGATCCTCCCCGTTCCGAACGACGCGAAGCTCAGATCATCGTCCGGCCCGTGCGCTTTGTCGAAGTGCGGACTTCCCATGACCGGTGGGTGCGCCGGATCGACACCCGGCGGATACGACTCAGCCGCCGGGCGCCTTGTTCCAGGCGCTACCGGCGGCTGCTACCAGTTCTGGCGATTACACCGTGAAGCCGAGGGCGCGCAGCTGTTCGCGGCCGTCCTCGGTGATCTTGTCCGGACCCCACGGCGGCATCCAGACCCAGTTGATCTTCAGATCTTCCACCAGGCCGCTGCGCACCAGCGCGTTGCGCGACTGGTCCTCGATGACGTCGGTCAGCGGGCAGGCCGCCGACGTCAGCGTCATGTCGAGGACCGCGATGTTCTCCTCCTCGACGCGCAACCCGTAGACCAGGCCGAGGTCGACGACATTGATGCCCAGTTCCGGGTCGACGACGTCGCGCATCGCCTCTTCGATGTCCTCGAGCAGTTTGATGTCCTCGGCGGACAGCTCGGGCGATTCGGCGGCCTGTTCGATCTGCTCGGTGGCCGGTGTGTCGGTCATGACGCTATCCCCGTTTTCCATCGGACGGTTCAGTTCTCTTCCGCGGCGGGCGCGGGCAACTCGGGGCCGATCCGGAGGACGGCGTCCTTGAACGCCATCCACCCGAGCAGCGCGCACTTCACCCGTGCCGGGTACTTCGAGACTCCCGCCAAGGCGATACCGTCGCCGATCACGTCTTCGTCGCCTTCGATGGTGCCGCGGCTGGAGATCATCTCACTGTAGGAGTCGACCACCTTCAGCGCCTGTTGCACCGGGAGCCCGATCACCTGATCGGTGAGAATCGAGGTTGCGGCCTGGCTGATCGAGCAGCCTTGGCCGTCGTAGGAGACGTCGGTGACGTCACCTTTGTCGTCGAGCTGCACGCGCAGGGTCACTTCGTCGCCGCAGGTCGGGTTCACGTGGTGCACCTCGGCCCCGAACGGCTCGCGCAGCCCCCGGTTGTGCGGGTGCTTGTAGTGATCCAGGATCACTTCCTGGTACATCTGCTCCATGCGCATGACTTATGCAACCCCGAAGAAGCTCTGGGCCTTCCGCACCGCGGCGACCAGCGCGTCCACCTCGGCGAGAGTGTTGTAGACCGCGAAGGAGGCGCGCGCGGTCGCGGCGACGCCGAAACGCCGGTGCAGTGGCCACGCGCAGTGGTGGCCCACCCGGATGGCGACACCCTCGTCGTCCAGGATCTGCCCGACGTCGTGGGCGTGAATGCCGTCCACCACGAACGACACCGCACCGCCGCGATCGACGTTCTCGGTGGGCCCGACGATCCGCACGCCGTCGATCCCCGCCAGTCCTTCCAGCGCCGCGCCGACCAGCGTGTGCTCGTGCGCCGCGACGGCGTCCATGCCGATCTCTTCCAGATACCGCACGGCCGCGCCCAATCCGACCACCTGCGAGGTCATCGGCACACCGGCCTCGAAGCGCTGCGGCGGCGGGGCGTAGGTGCTGTGGTCCATGAAGACCGTCTCGATCATCGACCCGCCGGTGATGAACGGCGGCATCTCCTCCAGCAGCGACCGGCGGCCGAAGAGCACGCCGACGCCGGAGGGACCGAGCATCTTGTGCCCGGAGAACGCGGCGAAATCGACGCCGAGCGAACGGAAGTCGACCGGCATGTGCGGCACCGACTGGCAGGCGTCGAGCACGACCAGCGCGCCGACCGCCTTCGCCCGGCGGACCAGTTCCTCGACCGGAGCAACGGCGCCGGTGACGTTGGACTGATGAGTGAACGCGACCACCTTGGTGGCCGGCGACAGTTCCAGCGAGTCCAGGTCGATCCGGCCGTCGTCGGTCACGCCGTACCACTTCAGCGTGGCGCCGGTGCGACGGGCCAGCTCCTGCCATGGCACCAGATTCGCGTGGTGCTCCAGCTCGGTGATGACGATCTCGTCGCCCGGGCCCACGTGGTGCGGGAACCGGTCGTCGGCGAACGCGTAGGTCACCAGGTTCAGCGACTCGGTGGCGTTCTTGGTGAACACGATCTCGCCCGCATCCACCCCGACGAACCGCGCGATGTCGGCCCGCGCGCCCTCGTAGGCGTCGGTCGCCTCCTCGGCCAGCTGGTGCGCGCCGCGATGCACCGCCGAGTTGCTGGTGATCAGGAAGTCGCGTTCGGCCTCGAGCACCTCGATCGGCCGCTGCGCGGTCGCGCCGGAGTCCAGGTACACCAACGGCTTCCCGTCCCGGACCGTGCGGTTCAGGATCGGGAAGTCGGCCCGGATGCGGGCGATGTCGAGGGTGCGGACCGTAGCGGTCATGTCAGGCTCCAGCGGTAGCGGTCTGGGTGAAGCGGACGTAGCCGTTGGCGTCGAGTTCCTCGGCGAGCTCGGGGCCGCCCTCGGCGACGATGCGGCCGCCGACGAAGACGTGCACGAACTCCGGCTGGATGTAGCGCAGGATGCGGGTGTAGTGCGTGATCAGCAGGACGCCGCCGTTCTCCCGCTCCTTGTAGCGGTTGACGCCCTCGGAGACGATGCGCAGCGCGTCGACGTCCAGGCCGGAGTCGGTCTCGTCCAGGATCGCGATCTTCGGCTTGAGCAGGCCCAGCTGAAGGATCTCGTGGCGCTTCTTCTCACCGCCGGAGAAGCCCTCGTTCACGCTGCGCTCGGCGAAGGCGGCGTCGATCTCCAGTTCGCTCATCGACTCCTTCACCTCCTTGACCCAGTGCCGCAGCTTGGGGGCCTCGCCGCGCACGGCGGTGGCGGCGGTGCGCAGGAAGTTCGACATCGAGACGCCGGGAACCTCGACCGGGTACTGCATGGCGAGGAACAGGCCCGCACGGGCGCGCTCGTCCACCGACATCGCCAGCACGTCCTCGCCGTCCAGCGTGATCGAGCCGGAGGTCACCGTGTACTTGGGGTGACCGGCGATCGCGTAGGACAGCGTCGACTTGCCGGAGCCGTTCGGGCCCATGATGGCGTGCGTCTCACCGGACTTCACCGTGAGGTTCACGCCCTTGAGGATCTTGATGGGCTCGGCGGTCTCGTCGGGATTGGCGACCTCGACGTGCAGGTCCTTGATTTCCAGGGTGGTCATCGAATTCGAATTCCTTTGCCAGGTATGGGGTCGTTGATCAGGCGCCGATGGCGGCGAGTTCGGCCTCGATGGCCGCCTCCAGCCGCTCCCGGACCTCGGGCACCGCGATCTTCTGGATGATTTCGTGGAAGAAACCGCGCACCACCAGACGGCGGGCGGCGTCCTCCGGGATGCCGCGGGCGCGCAGGTAGAACAGCTGCTCGTCGTCGAACCTGCCGGTGGCGGACGCGTGTCCGGCGCCGACGATCTCGCCGGTCTCGATCTCCAGGTTGGGCACCGAGTCCGCCCGCGCGCCGTCGGTGAGCACCAGGTTGCGGTTCACCTCGAAGGTGTCGGTGCCTTCGGCGGCGGCGCGGATGAGCACGTCGCCGACCCACACGGTGCGGGCGTCGCCCTTCGGCGAGTGCGGGTCGCCCTGCAGCGCGCCCTTGTACAGCACGTTCGACTTGCAGTTCGGCACGGCGTGATCGACCAGCAGTCGCTGCTCGAAATGCTGTCCGGCGTCGGCGAAGTAGAGGCCGAGCAGTTCGGCGTCGCCGCCGGGGCCGTCGTAGCGGACGTTGCCGGTCAGGCGCACCAGGTCGCCGCCGAGGGTGACCGAGGTGTGCCGCAAGGTGGCGTCACGACCGAGCCTGGCGTGATGCGCGGTGGCGTGCACCGCGTCGTCGGCCCAGTCCTGCACGGCGACGACGGTCAGCTTGGCCGAATCGCCGAGCACGAATTCCACGTTCTCCGCGTAGGTTCCGCTGCCGCGCTGGTCGATGACCACGGTGGCCTTGGCGAAGCGCTCCAGCCGGATCTGCAGGTGGCCGTAGGCGGTCCTGCCCTCGCCGGGGCCGGTGATCGTGACGGTCACCGGCTCGGCGACCTCGATCTCCGCGCCGACCGTCACGACGGTGGCCTGCTCGAAGCCCGAGTACGCCTGCGCGGCGACGCGATCGGACGGCACGCCGCCCGCACCGAGCCGGGCGTCGGAGCGGTCGACCGTCTCGACCGTGACGCCTTCGGCCGCGCCGACCTCTACGGTCGCACGGCCGTCTCGAACCGCGGTGCCGTCCTGCAGTCCGCGCAGGCGGCGCAGCGGGGTGAACCGCCACGCCTCGTCCTTGGCTGAGGGCACCTCGAAGGCGTTCACGTCGAACGATGTGAAGACCTCGCCCTTGTTGAGCGCAGGGGTACGAGCCTCGGCGGCTTCGGCTACGTTCTCCACGGCCATCAGCCGACGGCTCCTTCCATCTGCAGTTCGATCAGGCGGTTGAGTTCCAGCGCGTATTCCATCGGCAGTTCCTTGGCGATGGGCTCGACGAAGCCGCGCACCACCATGGCCATCGCCTCGTCCTCGGTGAGGCCGCGGCTCATCAGGTAGAACAGCTGGTCCTCGGAGACCTTCGAGACGGTCGCCTCGTGCCCCATGGTCACGTCGTCCTCACGGATGTCGACGTACGGGTAGGTGTCCGAGCGGCTGATCGTGTCGACCAGCAGCGCGTCGCACTTCACCGTGGACTTCGAGCCGTGCGCGCCCTTGTTCACCTGCACCAGGCCGCGGTAGGAGGCCCGGCCGCCGCCGCGCGCCACCGACTTCGACACGATGGTCGAGGAGGTGTGCGGCGCGAGGTGCAGCATCTTCGCGCCGGTGTCCTGGTGCTGGCCCTCGCCGGCGAACGCCACCGACAGCACCTCGCCCTTGGCGTACTCGCCGGTCATCCAGACCGCCGGGTACTTCATGGTGACCTTGGAACCGATGTTGCCGTCGATCCACTCCATGGTCGCGCCCGCCTCGGCCTTGGCCCGCTTGGTGACCAGGTTGTAGACGTTGTTCGACCAGTTCTGGATGGTGGTGTAGCGGCAGCGGCCGCCCTTCTTCACGATGATCTCCACCACCGCGGAGTGCAGCGAGTCGGACTTGTAGATCGGCGCGGTGCAGCCCTCGACGTAGTGCACGTAGGCGCCCTCGTCGACGATGATCAGGGTCCGCTCGAACTGGCCCATGTTCTCGGTGTTGATCCGGAAGTAGGCCTGCAGCGGGATGTCGACGTGCACGCCCGGCGGCACGTAGATGAACGAGCCGCCCGACCACACGGCCGTGTTCAGCGCGGAGAACTTGTTGTCGCCTGCGGGGATCACCGAGCCGAAGTACTGCTGGAAGATCTCCGGGTGCTCACGCAGGCCGGTGTCGGTGTCCAGGAAGATCACGCCCTGGGCCTCCAGATCCTCGCGGATCTGGTGGTAGACGACCTCGGACTCGTACTGCGCGGCGACACCGGCGACCAGCCGCTGCTTCTCCGCCTCGGGGATGCCCAGCTTGTCGTAGGTGTTCTTGATGTCCTCGGGCAGCTCGTCCCAGGACGCGGCCTGCTTCTCGGTCGAGCGCACGAAGTACTTGATGTTGTCGAAGTCGATGCCGTCGAGGTTGGAGCCCCAGATCGGCATGGGCTTGCGATCGAAGATGCGCAGGGCCTTGAGCCGCTGTTCGAGCATCCATTCCGGCTCGTTCTTCTTCGCCGAGATGTCGCGGACAACCGCCTCGGACAGACCTCGTTGCGCACTGGCGCCGGCCACATCCGAATCGGCCCAGCCGTAACCGTAGTTGCCCAAGGAGGCGATGGCCTCTTCCTGGGTGAGCGGTTGCACCTGGTCGGTGGTCGTCGTCATTCGGCACTCCTTCCGGAGTCGTTCGTTCGTACCGCTGCGGGCTGTGCAGCGGTTGGTGCTGAAGTTTCGGTCCGGCCCGCGGGCAGGACGAGCAGCGGCACGTGCGTGGTGCACGCGCAGTCGCCGTTGGCGATCGTGGCCAGCCGCTGCACATGGGTGCCCAGCAGCTCACGGAACGCCTCCAGTTCCGCCGCGCACAGCTGCGGGAACTCCTCGGCGACGTGCGCCACGGGGCAGTGGTGCTGGCAGATCTGCACGCCCGCGCCCACCTTGCGGGTGGTGGCGGCGAACCCGGCGTCGGTGAACGCCTCGGCGATCTCCTCGGCCTTCGCCGTGGTCTGTTCCGTGGTGTGCTCGCCGACCGGTTCGATCCCGGCCACGATAGTGCGTGCCCGTTTGCGGGCGAACTCGGTGATGGCCTGTTCGCCGCCGATCTCCCCGAGCTGCCGGATGGCAGCTCCGGCCAGATCGTCGTAGGCGTGGCCGAGCTTGCCGCGTCCGGCCGCGGTGAGCTGGTACTGCTTGGCCGGGCGGCCCCGGCCCTTCTGCTGCCAGGGCGCCGATCGGCTGGCGCGCGCCTGACCGGAGTCGATCAGGGCGTCCAAGTGCCTGCGCACGCCCGCCGGGGCCAGGCCGAGCCGGTTCCCGATGGCGGTGGCGGTGATCGGTCCTTCTTCCAGCAGCAGCTGGACGATGGCCGCTCGGGTATGCCCTTCGCCGCCGACCGTCGCGGGCGCAGCAACCGACCCGGCGTCGGCCTTGCGACCGGCTCCTTCGTCGTTCCTCCGCAAACCCACGGTTTTCACAACATCAGTGTGGCGGAATTCGTTCCCGAAAGCTAATAAGGGTGCCCTGAGTCGGCGACCCGGTCGACCTGCGGCGATTCCGGCACGACGGAGGATCGCATGCCGCCGTTCCGGACAAGTGTCCACCCGACGCGTTGCCGGGTCGCAGCGCGACTTTCCCGGCTGACCTGCGCAGAGGAAACGCCGAGCGGAAGCGGGCGAGCCGCGTCCGCACAACTGCGAGCGTCGAGCGTCGAGCGGACGGTCCTCCCGCCGCGGCCCGGGACAAGGCGCGCAGTGCGATTCGTCACAGGAGCTCAGCGCACGGCGACCAGTTTCATCGGCGTCTCCAGCAGCGCGTCCACCGCCTCGTCCCACGCGGCCGTCGCGGTGGTGACCAGCGACGGGTCGAAGCGCCCCGCGGCGACGAGATCGAGCACCTCGGGAATGACCGGGCGGACGTGCGCGCGACCGGTGTGGAAGGTGCAGCAGCGGGTGTACATGTCCAGGATCGGCAGGGCGACGTCCTGCGACTGCACGCTGACGCTCGTGCACCAGCCGTCGTAGGCCGCCGCATCGATCGCCGCGCGCAACGCCTTCGCCCCGCCCGCCGCCTCCACCACGATCGGGAACCGTCCGACCCGCGCGTCGCGTGGACCCTCGGTCGCGTCCGCGCCGAGCGATTTCGCGATCTCGAGCCGCTGGACCGAGTCGTCGAGATAGACCACACGGGCGGAGCCGAGCGCGACCGCGAGCCCGGCGGCGTACAGACCGATCGACGGCGCGGCGGGGCCGCCGATCACCAGGACTTCGGCGGCGGGATCGGCGGCCAGCTGCGGGCCGACCGAGCGGTAGGCGTCCGGGATGTTGTCGCTGGCGCTGGCCACCGCGGCCGGGTCGACGCCGGAGGGCAGCCGGACCAGCATGGCGTCGGCATGCGGCACGAGCGCGAGGTCGGCCCACAACCCGCCCCAGTCCAGCCCGCCCATGGGCCCGAGGCCGAAACTGGACAGCCGCGGATGGCTGGTGCAGTTCCCGGTCCGTCCCCGCGCGCACGCGCGGCAGGTGCCGCACGAGATCTGGAAAGGCACCACTACCAGGTCGCCGACCGCGATATCGCGCACATCCGGCCCCACCTCGACCACTTCCGCGACTCCCTCGTGCCCGAAGGGATAGGGCCCTGGTAGCGGGAACGCGCCGCGCAGGACGGCCGGATCGATGTCGCAGGTGGCCAGCGCGACCGGCCGCACGAGCGCCTGATCAGGCCCGCTCAGTACGGGTTCGGGGTGGTCTTCCCAGCGCATCGCACCGGGACCGGTCAGCAGCAGACGCTTCATCGTCCGAGTGTCGCTAGAACGTTCTTTCTAGTCAACCGAATCTTACTGTTCGGCAGGCATCTCCGGAAAACTTCCGGGCGAGGCGTCTGCTCCGGGTTCGGTTTCGGCCGAATCTTCCGGCGCTGCGCCCCCGATTCCCGCCGCCGCGAAGGTTGCCCGGATCAGCCGCTCCATCGACTTCGCCACGGTGCGCAGCGGTGCGTCCGTCTGGCGGATCCGGGCCAGGATGGTGGCGCCCTCGTAGGCGGCGACCACCGTGGCGGCCAGCTCGGCCGCGTCCTCCCCGCCGAGGCCGAGTTCGGCGAGCAGCCCGGCGAACGCCTGCTCCATGGTGTCGAAGGCGCGCACACAGGCCGAGCGCACCGCCGCCACGTCACTGCCGCCGTCCAGCGCGGGCGTCCCGATCGGGCACCCGTCGGTCCATTCCGAGTCCGCGAGCTTGGCCACCATGAATTCGAATAGTGTGGCCAAGGTGGCGAACACATCGGTCGGCGCCTGCCGGATCATGCGACCGGTCAACACGCCGGTCCCGGTGATCGCCGCGACCGCGATCTCCTCCTTGCCCCCCGGAAAGTGGTGGTAGATCGAGCCGTACGGCAGTTCGGCCGCCTCGCTCAACGCCTTCAGACCGAACCCGTGATACCCGTGCCGCGCCAGCAGCCCGGAGGCGGCCACCTCGATCCGCCGCCTGGACTCCGAAACCATGCGTCGATTGTGCCGCCTCAACGGCGCCGGTCCGGGCGGAACGATCTACAGCTGCTTCACGATTGCGCCTTGTTCATCGAGGATTGCGATCGATGGCGTGCCGTCCATGGCCACGCGCAACTGAATTCGCGGCCGTCCCTGCGGATCGCACAGTGTCAGTCCCGTTCCGTTCTCGGTGTCAGCGAACAGCCGCAGACCCATCGCGTGAGTCGCTTCCTCGAGCGGCGTGTCGGGATCACCAATGTGCTTCATGGTCAGTGCAGCACCGGCAGGCGCGTCCTCCCAATTGGCCCCCAAGTGGATGGCATCCCCGTTGGGGTAGTCCAGCGCGATCTGCGCCCCGACGCTGGAGGCGGTGATGCCACCCTTCTCGTCGCCATTTTCGTCGTTGAACAGCAGATACGTGGCATCGGGCCCTTGCCGCATCTGCGGCGGATACGTCTTACTTCCGAGGATGATGGGGGGCTTGGTCGTCGCCAGCAAGAACCTTTGCTTACCGCGATTGTCGACCACAGTGAACGAATCTTTGGCGGCCATGTCGTCCGTATCGCCCACCTTCGCCGCTGCGGCCCCGATTCCGACGCCTGCGGCGGCCACCGCGGATCCGATCACGACCGACCGCCGACTGACCATGTGCTTCTGGTTCGTCTCATCTGTCACCGTCCGATCGTATTTACCCAGTGCCTATCCGAGCGCGCTCTACCGACGACCTCGACATGCTCTCCCGCGAGGTGTCACCTCGAGATGAGCTCCGATGTGATGACACAGATCGCGGCCGGCTGCGTCAGTTCGAGTGACGACACAGCCTCACATCTGAGATACGGGACAGAGGCGGGCCGGTCCGAGACTGGTGACGAGCCGACGACTGCACCGATCACATCCTCGCCCCCAGCACCAGCGGCATGCTCCTGAAGTAAAAAGCCTGCGACATCGACATTCAACTGATCACAGACCCATTGCGGGCACGATCGATGTCACGAAGCCCCCGATCTGCTCATTCGACCGAACCCACCGGCACCGAATCCGAGGACGATGTCGGACCGAATTCTCCCGACACCTCCAGATTATCGGGATTTCTACCGGCGAACACTCGCTTCGAGCCGATAACCTCACCTTCTGCAACAACGCGCATGCCGCGCGGGGAGTGCGCTTGCGGCGGTCGGATATGCCCGCTGTCCAAGACGGCCGGAGATCGGTACAAGTAGTATGGAACTGCAACGCCCACACACGAAGGGATTCTCGATGGCCGCGCTGACACCCACTCCCCGATACAATCGCGTAATCTCCTCTGCCGCCAAGATCGCCGACGATATGGGCCACGACCATCTAGGGGTAGAACATCTTTTCCTGGCGATTATCCGGGAGCGAAACTCCCTTCCAGGGCAGATTCTCGGTGAAGAGGTCGACTTGGCCGGCCTGGACCAGCGAATTATAGAGCAGATGGCAGCAACATATACACAGTAGTCCCTCGACGACACTGCAGGGCCTACCACCGTTGCGGTGGTAGGCCCTGCAGTCTCTCATTGCGCGCCTAGTCGAATCGCATGGGTTCAATCAACCTGGATCCAGTGGAAGTAGCCCCCCTCAAACGAGCATTCCCAGATCGAACCATCCGAACCTACTGTGGTCTGGCCGTCGTTGCGCTGGTTGCACGGCGTCTTCGGCGGGCCGGGATTCAGCAGTTGCTTCGAAACGTCGGCAGTAATCGGAGCGCTCACGGGAACGGCACCGGCGGCTGCGGCGCCGATGGCTTCGATCGAACTGAATGCAGCCAGTACGGCGATTGCGACAGAAATCGACTTGGTTCTCATCATGATAAATCCCTTCGGATAGAGGTGCGTAAGGACTTCTAATACTTCAATGGAATCAGCTTGTCGACGAGTTCTACATCCCCCCTTGTGGTCGGTCAAAAGTCCGACGGCAGAGCAACCGACGATGATTGCAGCTCGTACATTTTGCGATACCGCCCATCCGGATGCTGCATCAGTTCGGCATGGCTACCCATCTCCGCAATACGACCTCGGTCCATCACCACGATGCGGTCCGCTCGCCGCGCGTTCAGGATCCGGTGGGTGACGAACACGACCGTGGCAGCAGGAGGCACTTTCCTGTTGTCGGTCAAGTAGCTCAGCACGCGGTTTTCGGTTCGCGGATCGAGAGCTGACGTAGCCTCGTCAGCGATCAGCAGCGAGCCGCGCCGCAGCAGTGCTCTGGCGATAGCAAGGCGCTGCCACTGCCCCACGGATAAGTCGCGCCCACCGACGAACCGGGCAGACAATAACGCATTCATCTTCAGTGGCAGTTCATCGATCACAGCATCGGCGCCGGACACCTGCAAAGCCACGTCCCAGTCGGCCGAATGGTCCCCCCGTGTAGAGTCTCGCCCGATGGCGATATTGTTACCAGCGGTGGTCGGCCACTGCGCTGGATTCTGCGCGATGAAGGAAACCCTTTGTCGAATATCCTGCTCGCGGATCGTCGCGATATCGACACCATCCCACAACACGGCTCCCTTCGATGGCGGATACAACCCTGCGAGTAGCTTCACCAGCGTGGACTTTCCCGATCCATTGCTACCTACGACGGCAACAACCTCACCCTCGTGGAACGTCACATCGATCTCCGACAGCGATTCGCTCCCGCCACTCGGATAACTGAAACAAACCCCGCGAAACTCGACGACCTTCGGGCCCGGGCCTTTCAATGGGACAGTCGCCTCGGGACGGCACCGACTCTTCGCCTTCCTTATCAGTTCACCATATAGTTCGATTCCCAGCCCTAGCTCCAAGAACTGATAAATCGTGCCGGCCGCCGCCGCGACAGAGCTGACGGACATTCGCATTGCAACGATCGCGGCCCCAGCTGCCGCCATGCCCATACGCTCGAAGTAGACGAGTACGAGAAGAAGCCCGAAAACGCACCCCGCGGATACGGCCGAGAGTATCCGGCCGATCAGCTGGACTCGCGCACGAGAAATCGTGGATCGAATTTCCTTGCTGCACAACTGCGCAGAGACAGCGTGCAGCTCGTCCAGCAATCCCGCACGCAGCGCGAACACAGTCCTCTCCAGAGAGAATCCTCGATCAGTGCATACTTCACTGAGAATCGATTTCTTCAGGTGACCGGACACAGATTGGAGTAGATAGGAATTACCCAGGCGACTGCTTTTCGCCGCCGCCCACGCCGACGGGATGCATGCGATAAATATCCCCAGGGCCATGGCGGGGTGAAAGAAGGAGGACGTTGCGGTCGATACAGCAACGGTCACCAAAGCCGATACTGTACCGAGCAGCGGCGCCACGCCGTTCGCAAGTGCTCGAGTCCCGAGCTCGCCTCCTTGTACCGCAAGCTCACGGAAGCTTGCGTCTTCGAAGGAAATCAGGTCTGTGCAGGAGATCGTACGTGCGATCTGATTTTCGGCCGCATGGGCGATACGCGGCCGTAAGCACGCCTCGACCACTTTGTGCAGACTGTCTACAGCTGCTCGGGCAGCGTAGATCAGGACGACCACAGCGATCTCGTCAGCCGAATCGACCAGGTGGGCGGGCGTGATCGCGGACTTCATCACCACGCTCAAGGCGTCTGCAGTGGCCAGCAGCCCAAATGCGGTGAGAAATCCCCCGGTCACGCTGATCAGGGCGGCTGCTACCACCAACAGGGGTGCGGTTCGCCATCCCGCAGAAACTGTTGCGCTGATCAGTACCGGCAACTTTCGGAGATTGTCTATCGTGCTTGCTTCGGCGACTCCGCGGCGATCCCTGACCCAATCCGGTTCGGCCAGGTCATCGAGCGCGACCAGTAACCGGGCATCCTGCCGCGAATATTCACCAGTGGATCGAGCCGAGTCCATGTCGATATCTCAGTATTTGCATTACGCGCTTTCCGAATATTATGACGCGCCTTAGCAGGCGCCGCCGCTCCCGAGAGTCGGCGGCGCACTGCTACGGCTGCTGCTTCGACGGCGGATCAGTCCCAACCACACTTGTTGTGGCTCAGCGCACTGACACCGCCGCAGCGGGACCAGCTGATCGAACTCGTGATCGTCTGGTATTCACCACCGGTCTGAGCACTGACTTTTTGCAGGGAGAGCACATCGAGGTGCGACATTACCATTCCTTCTTTCTTTGTTTTCCTACCTCGCACGGCGAGGCTTATGACGCGTTCCAGCGCCACGTCTACAACGGACGGAGCAACCCGTAGTAATCTCGAGCAACCATATTCGCGGTATGAATTATCCCGCTCATGCCGGTGGCGAGATCGGTCGTTATACGAAGATTTTCATCACCAGGTACCGCCCACGTACCGAAGGAGGTCGGAACTGCAAAACCTCGCACGACAGCTTCCAGCTCGGATAATGGTTTACGACTTTCACCGACGAACTTGCGCAGACCATTGGCCCCATAGAACAACCCAGTATATCCATTGAAGAGGCCGCAACCAGTAGACATGCTCGGCGAACTCGCTCGTAGCAAATCATCGATGACAGCGACAACCGCCGGGTCTATGAGATCGCTGTCCAGGTCATGCAGCACGACACCGAAGCCGGCTGACCCGGTAGCCAGGTACGGCAGCAGGCGACCATTGTCCCTGTACTGCAGGCCTCCTTTTTCATCCAGCTGATAGCCACCGAGTTCCGCCAGCAGCGCCCGATTCAAGGCGTCGAGGAACATACTGTTCCCGTATCTCTTGTATGCCTCGGCGAACAGCCATCCCATACCGAGATCGCCGTACATGAGCCCGGAGGACTGCTCCACGAATCTGTTGGTCTTGATTCCAGCCTCGGACCTGGGTGGTTCGGGTGAACCTAGATACCGCCGAGCGAGGTCGGCAACACTGTTCTCGATATCGGCGCTGATTTGCCCGACGAGCGTCGGATAGGATTCCATCTTCAACGCTGCGAGGAGGATACCCCCGACACCGTCGAAGATGCGGAGACTATTCGTGCGGCCGACTATATCGTGGTTGCGCAACAATGCCTGCGCCTCTTTCTCGGCGCCAATCGACAGGAGAGCATAAATCGACCCACACAGCCCATCGAACAATCCGGTACGAGGATTCCTTTCCGCTTCCTCGACCAGGACTCGAGTGGACACCTCGTCCGGGTGATCGGCACACGCCAGCACCTGTCCCGCAGATCCCAGGCCGAGACCACTGAGGTTGTCCTCGAGCGCCTCGTAGTGCGCCGGCAGATGACCGCAGCGCTCGCGTGCGGTAGCGGTCACCATGGGCAGATCTTCTCGTAACCGACCGAGGAACTCCGATGGCGGCGGCTGGTCGGAAGGAATCGACCAGCCCATACCTCGCAACATCTGGTGTCGACGCGAGGCGAGACGGAGCAAGGGCCCTGGAACGAAACCGTCATTGCGTTCGATCCGTTCCAGCAATACCGGTAGTGCCCAGTTGTACCGCGTCTCGGTGATATCTTCGTGCTCCACCCGACCGGTCAGCAAATCTGTCACAACCGTCGTAACAGCGAAGCGGTCGATGTCACCCGGGCCGATGGATTCCGGCGTCGCGTAGCCCGGGGCATTGATGCTGCGGGTCAAGCTTCCCGAAATGGGTACTGCGGTTTCGAAATCGACCAGACCAACGTCCATGGTATCGGGGTCGACCAATATGTTTTGTGGGTGCAGATCGGCATGAACAATCCCTGCCGCAGCCAGCTCCGACACTGCTTTGATCAAATTCTCGACAATCAGTTCACTGCTGGCCGCATATTCTTCCCATGCCTGCCCACTGTCGTCATATACCGGCATATTGCTGGCCAACCAGAGCTGCAGCGTAATACCTGGATGCTTGCTGATCGCCATGAAGTAATGGCCCGACAAATCACCTTCCCAGATCAGGCGCGGGCTGGCACCTGCTCCGTCGAGTTCGCGCAGTATCCGTGCCTCACCAGCTACGCGATCATATCCGTCGGCGCCATCGGTTGTGTATCCCGCATAACGGCGCCCCTCCTTCACCAGGATCTCTCGACCGGTGTCGAGCCACTCGGCCAGATAGATTCCGCCGGCATTCGAGTGCTTTATCGCTGATTTTACGGAAAAAGGAACCTCGTGAGTGACTTTTCGATCGACAGCTGTCCTCAGAAAAGAGGGGACATCTACCCACTGCGGGCATACGAACCATGGCTCGCGCCGGTCTTCTTCCCACGTACCATCGGGACGTCGGATGCAGAGCATGTTTTCGTGCTTCATTTCCTTGAAAGCGCCGTATCGAAGGAACACAGGCCCGGATTTCCAGCGCACGTCCGTCAGTATGTGCGGTCCCGGAATTCCCTGCAGAGCTTCTTCGAGGCGGTCCAGCGCCTCTCGCAGTACAGTGCGCGGAGGATAGATGGTGACAAGCTTGCCCGCACTCGTCCGATTGGCGTTCTTGGAGTTGGCCAGCCGATAGACACGAACCGAAGAGACGTGTTTGAACGGCAATGCGAGTTCACGGCATATCTTTGCCGCCGCATGAACCACTTCCAGTTCGGTTCCGATCGCGGCACTCAAGTGAATCTTCCAACCCTGGGCGTCCATTCGACAGCCCGATTTCGGCACCCGGTGCGTCCAATAGCCATCGTTCTCGACGAAGTATTCCGGCAATTCCAGCACCGAAAGTACCGACTCCGGATGAGAGGAGGGCGCAGATTCGGCGAAGAACTCGCGATCGCGAAGGCAGTATCGTTCGAATCTCAATTGACCCCCCTGGCTCGCATTCATCGATGCTGTTTACCGCGGCAGTGACCAGGTTTGCACCGTTCCGCAGCTGACGTCAACATTCCGGAATGACATCCGCCTGACTGCCTGCGGCATGACAGAAACGCACAAAGCGCGGCAGACTGCCATATCACTGACAGAAACCTGGCATGTTTCCGTAAGCCGTAGTGCTCGTATCGTAAGGTGCTGGCCGATGGTCAGAACATTGCGATAAGTCCCGGGAGTGAACACCGATGCGGAATTACTTCACGCTGACAGCCATGGCGTGGCTCGTCGCGCTCGCGGCCGTTCTCGCCGCCGGCACCGACGACAAAGAAGTTACCGAATCCATGTGCCGAGCCGGCGGTGGCCATGCGGTTGCCGGAGCGGTGGGCACTCCTGGATATTGTTCTGGCGGCATATACAATGGCAAACCCATCACCGGTCGAATTATGGGTGCCAGCGCGTAGCGCCGAGGGAATTGGGGCACGCGACGAGGTGGTGCGCGAACGCCGATTGTCGCTTCGCTCCCCGGATGACCTCGGACGAGGTCGCGGGCACACCCACTAGGCTTCGTTGCGTGGCGGTACTGGACGGCGCGCGGCGCAGGACACTGGCGTTCGGGCGCCGGGCACTCGGATTGGACGTGCCCGCGGCCGATCACACGATCGCGGTGTTGCACCGCGACGAGTCGGAGGTGCCCGGTCTCGATCGCAAGGAGCTGGCGCAGCTCGACCGGATCCGCCTGATGGGTGCGACCGGCACGGTGCTGATGGCGATCAGCGCGCTGGGCATCGGCGCGCAGCCGGTGCACCAGAACCCCACGTCCGGCGTCCGCGTGCTCGGCATCTTCGCCCGCGCCCACACCGGTTCGCTGGCCATGTGCATGACCGGCACCGTCGTCGTGGTGCTGGCCTGGCTGCTGCTGGGCCGGTTCGCGGTGGGCGGTATCGGCGGCTCCCCGCTGCACCGGCTGACCCGCTCGCAGCTTGATCGCACGCTCTTGCTGTGGCTGATCCCGCTCAGCGTCGCTCCCCCGCTGTTCAGCAACGACGTCTACTCCTATCTGGCGCAGAGCGAGATCGCCGCGCGCGGCATCGATCCTTATGAAGAAGGCCCGGTCGCGGGACTGGGGATCGACAATGTCCTCACCAACAACGTCCCGACCATCTGGCGTGACACCCCAGCGCCCTACGGTCCGCTGTTCCTCTGGATCGGCCGCGGCATCGCCGAGCTCACCGGCGACAACATCATCGCGGGCGTGTGGGTGCACCGGATCCTCGCGCTCGGCGGCGTCGCGCTGATCGTCTGGGCGCTGCCCCGGTTGTCGGTGCGCTGCGGCGTCGCGCCGGTGAGCGCGCTGTGGCTCGGCGCGGCCAACCCGCTGGTGCTGTTCCACCTGGTCGGCGGCGTGCACAACGACGCCCTCATGCTCGGCCTGATGCTGGCGGGTATGGAGTTCTGCCTGCGCGCCATCGAGGACACCCATCCGTTCGACGGCCGCGCCTACGCCTGGCTGATCAGCGGCGCGATCATCATCACGCTGTCGTCGTCGATCAAGTTCACCTCGATCATCGCGCTCGGTTTCGTCGGCATGGCGCTGGCTCGAAGATGGGGCGCCTCGCTGCGCACGGTCGCCATCGCGGCCGCCATGCTCGGCGCCATCGCCATCGGCACAACGCTTTTCATCAGTTCGGTGAGCGGTCTCGGCTTCGGCTGGATCTACACCCTGAACACCGCGAGCGTGGTGCGCAGCTGGATGTCGCTGCCCACGGTGCTGGGCATCATCACCGGATTCGGCGGGGTGCTGCTGGGGCTGGGTGATCACACCACCGCGCTGCTGAGCATCACCCGGCCGATCGCGGCGCTGGTCGCGGCCTTCTTCACGGTGCGCATGCTGGTCGCCACCGGCACCGGGCGGCTGCATCCGGTCGGCGCGCTGGGGGTAGCGCTCGGCGCGATCGTGCTGCTGTTCCCGGTGGTGCAACCCTGGTACCTGCTGTGGGCGATCGTCCCGATGGCCGCGTGGGCGACCCGGCCGGTGTTCCGTGTTCCCGCGGTGGCGTTCTCGGCGATCGTGAGCGTGATCCTGATGCCGCGCGGCGCCGATCTCGAGGTGTTCCAGATCGTGGGCGCGGCGATCGCCACCGTGATCGTCGGGGTGCTGTTCATCGTGATCACGCGCAACTCGCTACCCTGGCGCGGGCAGACGGGGGTGTCGGCTCCGTCACAGGTGCCCACCTCTTACGGTGTGACATCGTGACCGAGCGTGGCGAGGGAGCCATCTACACAGCATCACCGGGAGCGCCGGAATCGAGCGCCGGCGAGGCGGCGTCGTGACCACAACTTCCGGGCCTGCTGTCAGCGTGGACGGCGTCGTCAAGCGGTACGACCAGATCACCGCGGTGGACGGCCTGACGTTCGAGGTGGAACCGGCGCGGGTGCTCGCGCTGCTCGGCCCGAACGGCGCGGGCAAGACCACGACCGTGGAGATGTGCGAGGGATTCGCCGCGCCGGACGCGGGCACCGTGCGCGTGCTCGGCCTCGACCCCGTCGCCGATTCCGAACGGCTGCGCCCTCGCATCGGCGTCATGCTGCAAGGCGGCGGCGCGTATCCCGGTGCGCGGGCGGGGGAAATGCTCGACCTCGTGGCCGCCTACTCCGCGGACCCGCTCGACCCCGACTGGCTGCTGCGCACGCTCGGCCTCCAGGACAACCGCCGCACCCCGTACCGCCGTCTCTCCGGCGGCCAGCAGCAGCGGCTCGCCCTCGCCTGCGCGCTGGTCGGCAAGCCGGAGATCGTGTTCCTCGACGAGCCAACCGCGGGACTGGACGCCCAGGCCCGGTTGATCGTGTGGGAGCTGATCGACGCCCTGCGCCGCGACGGGGTGACCGTCGTGCTGACCACGCACATGATGGACGAGGCCGAGCAGCTCGCCGACCAGCTGGTGATCATCGACCACGGCCGCATCGTCGCCTCCGGCACCCCGGCGGAGGTCACCGCGCACGGCGCGGCCGGACAGCTGCGCTTCTGCGCGCCACCGAAACTGAACCTCGAACTGCTGGCCAACGCCCTGCCCGAAGGCTTCGCTCCCCGGGAGACCACGCCCGGCACCTATCTGGTGGAGGGCGAGATCAATCCGCAGGTGCTCGCCACCGTGACCGCGTGGTGCGCGCGGATGAACGTGCTGGCCACCGACATCCGGATCGACCAGCGCCGCCTCGAGGACGTCTTCCTCGAACTGACCGGACGGGACCTGCGCGGATGAGCGAGCACGACCGGACGGCCAACCGCTTCGCGCCGGGCACCTTCACTCCCGCCCCGCGTCCGAGCGGCCGCGCCGCGATGCTAGTGGCCCAGACCAGGCTCGAGCTGATCCTGTTGCTGCGCAACGGCGAACAGCTGCTGCTGACCATGTTCATCCCGATCACCCTGCTGGTCGGTCTGAGCCTGCTGCCGTTCGGCGACCTGGGCGCGCACCGGGTGGACAAGATCGTGCCCGCGGTGATGATGGTGGCCGTCATGTCCACCGCGTTCACCGGTCAGGCCATCGCGGTCGGCTTCGACCGGCGCTACGGCGCCCTCAAGCGGCTCGGCGCGACGGCACTGCCGCGCTGGGGCGTCATCGCGGGCAAGTGCGCGGCCGTGCTCATCGTGGTGGTGCTGCAAGCCGTGCTGCTCGGCCTCATCGGCTTCGCGCTGGGCTGGCGGCCGGAACCGCTCGGGCTGCTGCTGGGCGCGGCGGTGATCGCACTCGGCACCGCCACGTTCGCGGCGATGGGCCTGCTGCTGGGCGGCACCCTCAAAGCCGAGGTGGTGCTCGCCCTGGCGAACATCCTGTGGTTCGTCATGCTCGGCGTCGCCAGCATCGTGTTCGCCTCCGAGGACCTGCCCACGGTGGTGAGCGTGCTCGCCCGGCTGGTGCCGTCCGGGGCGCTGGCGGAAGCGCTGGAGAGTGCGATGCACACCAGCGTCGACTGGTTCGGGATCATCGTGCTCGCGGTGTGGGGCGCGGTGTCGGGTGTCGCGGCGACCCGCCTGTTCCGTTTCCACTGAGCCTCAACGACGAAATGTAGTAGACCGGTTGAAACCGCCGGATCCGGCCCGGCTACCATTTTCGACGTGCTGTATCGCGCGTTCTTGCGACTCGTCGACAAGCTGCCGCTGCCCTCCTCACGGGTGCAGCGCCTGATCGCGCTCGCGGTCATCCTCTCCCAGGCGGGCATCTCGGTGACCGGGGCCGTCGTGCGGGTCACCGCGTCCGGTCTGGGCTGCCCCACCTGGCCGCAGTGCTTCCCCGGCAGCTTCACGCCGGTCGCGGTGTCGGAGGTACCGGCCCTCCACCAGGCGGTCGAGTTCTCCAACCGGCTGCTCACCTTCGTGGTCACGCTGTGCGCGGCGGCGATCGTGCTGGCCGTGACCCGTGCACGCCGCAGGCGCGAGGTGCTGGTGTACGCGTGGCTGATGCCCGGCGGCACGGTCGTGCAGGCGATCATCGGCGGCATCACGGTGCGCACCGGACTGCTGTGGTGGACCGTCTCGACGCACCTGCTCGCGTCCATGGTGATGGTGTGGCTCGCGGTGGTGCTGTACGCGAAGATCGGCGAACCCGACGACGGCATCGACACCGTGCAGGCTCCCGCGCCGCTGCGCTGGCTCACCGCGCTGGCCGGGGTCGCGCTGGCGGCGGTTCTGATCGCGGGCACCTTGGTGACCGCCGCCGGTCCGCACGCGGGCGACAAGAGCATCGAACGTCCGGTCGAGCGGTTGCAGGTGGAGATCGTCACCCTGGTGCATCTGCACTCGCAGCTGCTGGTCGGTTACCTCGCGCTGCTGATCGGTCTGGCGTTCGGTCTGTTCGCGGTCGGCATCACACCCGCCGTGCGCACCCGTCTGTTCGTACTGCTCGGGCTGGTGTGCGCGCAGGGACTGGTCGGCGTCGTGCAGTACTTCACCGACGTCCCCGCGGCACTGGTCGTCGTGCACGTGGGCGGGGCCGCGGCATGCACCGCCGCCACCGCCGCGCTGTGGGCTTCGCTGCGCACCCGGGAACGGGTCGCCGCCCCCCAGCCGGACCCCGCGCCCCAGGCTGCCTGATCCGGCGCTGCGCTGCTGCTGACGACCGACGGCTACCGGCACAACGGCAAGATCGTTGCTCGCCGGGCCCCTGCGGATCCCCCGCAGCGGAGTGATCTGCCTCACCAGTTGTTATATCCGGGTGGTTCCCCGGCGTCTCGTGGGCATGACCGAGCACAACAGCACCAGCATCAAGGTCGTGGTCATCGGCGGCGGCTATGCGGGCACCGTGGCAGCCAATCGACTGCGGCAGCGCGACGACGTCGAGATCACCGTGGTCAACTCTCGTCCGACGTTCGTCGAACGACTGCGACTGCATCAATTCGTGGCCGGTACCGGACAGGCCGAGGCGGACTACGGCCCGCTGCTCGGCAACGGTGTGCGCCTGATCGTCGATGACGCCACCCGCATCGATACCGCCTCGCGGACCGTGGAGCTGGCATCGGGCCGCGCATTGGACTACGACTATGTCGTCTACGCGGTCGGCAGCACCGCGGCCCCGCCCACGTCGGTGCCGGGAGCCGTCGAATTCGCCTACCCCATAGCGGAGTTGGAGCACGCTCAACGCCTGCGGGCCGTCATCGAACAGCTGCCGTCGCAGGCACCGATCACCGTGGTCGGCGCCGGGCTCACCGGGATCGAGACGGCGGCCGAGCTGGCCGAACAGGGGCGCGCCGTCACCCTGATATGCGGCGAGAGATTGGCTCCGACTTTCTCGAAGCGGGCGCGACGGGTGGTGGCCCGGTGGATGGCCCGCCACAGTGTCGAGATACTCGAAAATGTGCGGGTGGCCGAGGTGCTGCAGGAGTCGATCGTCTTGTCCGACGGCTGCGTGGTGCCGAGCGCGGTCACCATCTGGACCGCCGGGTTCGGTGTGCCCGAGCTGGCCGCACGCAGCGGCCTGCATACCGACGCTCTCGGTCGGCTCATCACCGACGAAACCCTGACCAGCGTCGATGACCACCGTATCGTCGCGGCCGGGGACGCCGCCGCCCCGTCGAACCAGCCGCTGCGAATGAGCTGCCAAGCCGCCGGGCCGCTCGGCGCTCACGCCGCCGACACGGTGCTGGCCCGCATCGCGGGCGCCGCGCCCGCCATGCTGGACATGGCGTTCCTCGGATCCAATGTCAGCCTCGGTCGTCGCGCGGGCATCGTGCAGCTCGCGCACAAGGACGACACGCCCATGAACGCCCACATCTGCGGCCGCATCGGCGCGCCGATCAAGGAGACGGCTACCAAGTGGACGCTGTGGGGAATTCGGTGGGAAGCCCGCAGGCCCGGCTCGCTGTTCTGGGTCAAGGGCGGCAGGCGGCTCGCGGTGTCCGATTCGGAGCTGGTGGCCAACCCGTGAGTACCACCGACGAACATGCCGAGCGGTTCACCCTTCTGCGGCCGTTGCTGTTCACGATCGCCTACGAAATCCTCGGCTCGGCCACCGAATCCGACGACGTGCTGCAGGACAGCTACCTGCGGTGGGCCCAGGTGGACCTTGCGACGGTGCAGCAAACTCGCCGCCCTCGCCATCGCCCGCACCATCACGCGTGACCCCGGCCCGGCGTGAGGTCCGCGTTCACCACACGCTGCGAGCGGCCGGCTCGTCGTCTCGCCCTACACCCCCGACCTCGCCAGGAGTGACCGACCATGTCAACCACCATCCAACTCGATGACCTCAACGGCGACTTCGTCATCGATACCGCCCGCACCCGGATCGGCTTCGTCGCCCGGCACACCATGGCCACCCGGGTGCGTGGGAGGTTCGGCAAATTCGAAGGCAGCGCGCACCTGCACTTCGGCGAACCCTCGAGATCCAGCGGCCGGCTCCGGATCCAGGCCACGAGCATCGACACCCGCAACCGGCGGCGTGACGATCTGCTGGGCAGAAAGTTCCTCGGTGCCGACGACCACCCGGCCATCACCTTCGTCCTGACCGAGGTAGCTCGGGCCGACGAGAGCAAAGCCGAGGTCACCGGCGACCTGACCATTCGCGGTGTCACCAAGCCGGTCACCGTCGATTTGGAACTGACCAGCGTGCAGAACGACCCGCGGGGCGCCCTCCGAGTCGGTTTCACCGGCGCCACCACGATCAACCGCAAGGACTGGGGGGTGCGCTGGAAGGCGGCCGCGGGCATGGTCGCTGCGAGGGTGACCCTGGAGTTCGACCTCGCGATGATCCGGCAGTCCTGATCTCGCAGCAAACAGCAGTGTCCTTTTGCTCGGCTACATTCTGAAAGCGGAACCCGTCGTTCCTGGGTGATTCGACGCCCGAGCCAACGGGCTCGAACTCCCTGCGAGAACGGTAAGGACCTCATGACCGATTACACGTTGCGGCCGATCGGGCACGTCGAATCCGCGCTGACCGACCCCGCCACCGCTCCCCGGCAACCCGATGAAGGTGCCCCGCCGGCCTGGCTGGTGATCGCTGACCGATACGCCCGCGCCCTCGACGGTCTCACCGCGGGCACCGACATCCTGGTATTGACCTGGCTCGATCGCGCCGACCGCGAAATCCAGACCATCCACCCGCGAGGTGACACGACCCGCGCGACAACCGGCGTCTTCGCCACCCGCGCCCCACACCGGCCCAATCCGATCGGCCTGCACAGCGTCCACATCCTGTCGGTCAGCGGCACCCGCATACGCGTCCGCCACCTCGAAGCTGTGCACGGCACACCGATTCTCGATCTCAAGCCCCTTCTGACCCAGGACCGTTGACCGCTGCGGAAGAACCGTGCCGGGCAGCAACGGGCCCGGCACGGCTATGAGCTAGCGGGGTCCGAGGAATCCGGTCAGCTCGAGCGCGACCGCGGCGGGATCGTCCTCATGGACGTTGTGTCCGGCGCCCGGGATGATCCGCAGTGTCGAGTGGGGAATCAGCTGAGCGAGTGGCCGAGCCTGTGCCGGGTCGACGACATGGTCGTCCTCGCCCCACAGGATCAGCGTGTCGGCTTCGATCGCGCTCGATTCTCGCTCTGCCGCAACCAGATCGAGGTTGCGCGGCTGCTTCCACATCGCGGTCCGGTTCTCCGCGCGGCTGAGCGGAGTCCAATATGTGTCCGCCAGCTCATCAGTGAGAATCTCGGGGTGCGCGTAGGCCCCGCGCAGGCCCGCCACATAGATCTCCTCGGTCATCGCGGAGGCGGCGAACTCCCCCGCACCCGGTTGACGCATCAGCCGCAAGTTCATGTTGAGGTCGGTGTCCAGCACGAGCGGCGCGATGAGGACCAGGCGATCGATCTGTTCGGGATGCCGTGCGGCGAAATCCCCTGCGACCGAACCGTTCAGCGAGTGCGCGACGACGGACGCGCGGGTGATCCCGACCGCGGACATGAACTGCCGCAATGCGTCCGACATGGCCCCCATGTCGTATCCGAAGTTGGGATCGTGCAACGTGGTGTACCCGCTGCCGGGCAGATCGACGGCGTACACGGTGTGCGCGGTCGCGAGAGCCGGAATGATCTCGCGATACGTGTAGGACCACAGGGAGCCGCCGGGCAGGAGAATGAGCGGCGGACCTTCCCCCGCCTTCCGGTAATGGAAACGCGCCATTGCGGTGTCGACGTACTGCCCCTCCGCGAGAAACGCCGAATCGACAACTCGAGCTCCACTCGGTTCGGCCCCGGCCGGCACCGCCGTGCACATCACCAGCAGGGCCGGCACGGTGAGCAGCACCCGCCGCCATCGCAACCGCCGACGGGGAGACCTGACGACCGACATTTGCTCTCCTTCGCTGCCATGCTCCCGCGGTTTTCGCGAGACGCACCGGATGAGGACCCGCGCGGGCCCCGGTTGTTTCACCCACCAGACGTAGGAGTCCGCCGTTTCGTGACGCCGAATCGATATGGCGTGCATCACCCGATCGTGCTGCCGGAAAGCTCGACGCGCCAGAGGCCCCCACCCGAAACGTGTGTGCGGATGGGGGCCCAGCAGTTGCGCGAGCCGATCGAGTCAGGCTGCGGACGTGTGACCTCGAGCCGCCACCGCGAGATCCTTCCACTCGGCCCAGGTCTCGAGCCGGTCGGCGTAGACCTGCGGAACCATCTCATGTCCCCCGGAACCGAAGAAGACGCGCAGGGGCGGGTTTGCGGAGTCGGCGATCTCGAGCAGCGCGCGGCCCGCGGCGGACGGGTCGCCGGGATCGAGGCTCTGCGCGTAGGCGGCGAACGCCGCGCGGAGGCCGTCGTAGCGCGGGTCGGCCTGGGCGTGGACCGCTCCGGCAGCGCCGTCGGTTGCGTAGGAGCCGGGTTCCACCAAGGTCACCTTGACACCGAAGCCGGCGACTTCCTGCGCGAGGGACTCGCTCAGGCCTTCCAGTGCCCACTTGGAAGCGTGGTAGGCACCACCGAGCGGCCAAGCGGCGAGACCGCCCACCGAGGAGATCTGGATGATGTGCCCCCTCCCCTGCTCGCGCAGGTATGGCAGCGCGGCCTGGACGACCCACACCGTACCGAAGAAATTGGTTTCCAACTGCTCCCGCAGTTGCTGCTCTGTCAACTCCTCGACCGCGCCGAGCAGTCCGTAGCCCGCGTTGTTCACGATGACGTCCAAGCGGCCGAAATGCGCGTTCGCGCGTCGCACGGTCTCGAAGACTCCTGCCCTGTCGGTCACATCCAGCTCGAGCGGAAGCACCGCGTCGCCGTAGGCGGTGACCAGTTCCGCGAGGTGTTCGGTACTACGGGCGGTCGCGGCCACCTTGTCGCCGCGAGACAACGCGGCCGTGACGAAGTTTCGGCCCAGGCCGCGAGAGGAACCGGTGACGAACCAGACCTTGCTCATGATGTCCTTCCGTTCTTTCTGCAGTGGCGAGCGCAGCGAGGATGCCGCCTCACCGCCGATGTCCCGTGCTGCCGCACGGAACGAACACAAGATGTCGCCGACCCGCTCTCCGTAACGAAACCTCGCGGTGACGTGTGTCACCGCTGTCTCGCGGCGCCCCAATTGCCGAACACCAGGTCACCCGGTTGTCCGACGGTAGTGTGGTCCATCGTGTCCACGCCGCAATCCGATGCGCCGCAGCCTTTTCCCGATATCGAGCCGTACGCCCACGGGCTGCTCGACGTCGGAGACGGACAGCGGATCTACTGGGAGACCAGCGGTAACCCGGACGGGAAACCGGCGCTGGTGGTGCACGGCGGACCGGGCGGCGGCGGACGGCGCGGCTCACGGAAGGGTTTCGACCCGGCGGCCTACCGGATCGTCCTGTTCGATCAGCGTGGCTGCGGCGAAAGTCTGCCGCATGCCGCCGACCCATCGGTCGAGCTCACCCACAACACCACCCGTCACCTGATCGCGGACATGGAACGGCTGCGCGAGCACCTCGGGATCGACCGGTGGTTGCTCTTCGGCGGTTCGTGGGGCTCGACGCTGATCCTCGCCTACGCCCAGCGCTATCCGGAGCGGGTCAGCGAGATCGTGCTCGTGGGGGTGACGATGACCCGCCAGGAGGAGATCGACTGGCTCTATCGCGACGTAGCGCGGCTGCTGCCCGAGCAGTGGGAGGCCTTCCGCACCGGCGTTCCGCTCGCCGACCGCCACGGCGATCTCGTCGACGCCTACCGCAGGTTGATGGAAAGCCCGGACGCGCCGACCCGCGAGACCGCGGCGCTGCGGTGGTGTGCCTGGGAGGACGCGGTGATCGCGCACGAAAACCTCGGCAACCCAGGGCAGTACAGCGCGAAGCCGGACGCCGCGCGGCTGGCCTTCGTGCGGATCTGCACGCATTACTTCGCCAACGCGGCGTGGCTCGAGGACGGGCAGTTGCTGCGCGACGTGCACCGGCTGACGGGCATTCCCGGCGTGCTGATCCACGGCAGACTCGACCTGAGCGCTCCGCTGTACACCGCCTGGCAGCTGGCCCAGGCGTGGACCGACGCGGAACTACAGGTCATCGATGACTCCGGGCATACGGGCAGCCCCGCGATGGGTGCCGCCGTCCGGCGGGCGCTCGCGCGGTTCGCCGGCTAGGTTCGGCCGCTCAGCTCACGCTCTCCGTAGGTTTCCCGACCACCCGCTGCAGCGCACGCAAGTCGGCGTCGAGCGTCCGGTACAACCAATAGACGGCGACGAACGCGAGCCCGCCGACCGCGCACAGGCCCAGCACCGAGTCACGCACCAGCGGAAGTTCGTAGGGTTCGAGCAGGCTGAATCCGGCCAGCACCCCGACCAGCGGTACGGAGGCCGTCACCGCGAGATAGACCGTGGTTCTGCGGCGCAGCGTGCGGATGTCGCCGAAGTCGTGTGCCGTCGCGCGGCTGTAGCGCAGATAGACCGGATAGACACAGCGGACGATGTAGAACGTCGACAGGAAGAACGTGTAGGCGACGGAGATGACGGCCGCCATGAACACGGTCATCGCCGCATGGACCACCAGCCGTGCCGAGAGGTCGGTCAACCAGAGGCACAGGAACACCCCGGTCACGGTCGCCGTGATCCCGGTCTGGAAGGTGTTCAAAGCACACATGTCACCCCAGAACAGTGTTCGTGAGCGCATTCGCGCGAGCAGTGCCTCGTCGTAACGTCTGCCCGCGCGCAAGCCGCGCGGAACCGCGAGCAGATCACGCGACATGTACGCGTAGATGAGGACCGACAGCGGGCCCGCGATCAGGACGAAGACGTACACGCCCATGTTGAGCTGCGCATTGGTGGCATCGGGCAGATGCTCTCTGATCAGTTGCTGGACGTGCACGGCCATATAGATCGTCGCCAGGCCGACACCGACGAGCGAGGACAGCCACAAGATGGGAGTCGGCCGGCGCGAGAGTCGCGCGCGCCAACTGTCCGGGGGTGGATAGACGAGATCGCGGGCCCGCTGCTCCAGACACAGGTCGAGCTGTTGGGCCAATTCCCAGCCGGACGAATAGCGGTCCGCAGGGTCGGACGACAGACACTTCAGCAGCACTCGGCGCAGGGCCATCGGGCAGTCCGGGGGAAGCTCCGACAGAAACGCGGGCGCGATCGGTCTGCGCCGTAGTTCGAGCATGCGAGCCAGCGACGTCTGCGACTCGCCCGCGCCCGTTTCGTCCGCGAACGGCCTGCGCCCGGTGAGCAGTTCCCACAGCATGACGGCGAGCGCGAAGAGGTCGCTGCGGGTGTCGAGATCGGCGGCGTTGCCCGGCAGGTCGGGGTGACAGGCTTCCAGCTGTTCCGGCGACATGTACGCCAGCGATCCCCCGAAGTACGCCAGCGGGCTGGTCCCCTTCACCCGGTCGCTGAAGCTGACGTTGAAGTCGGCCAGCTTGGGAACTCCCTCCGCGCTCAACAGCACGTTCGCCGGTTTGATGTCGCGATGCAGCACTCCCCGCTCGGAGGCGTGCTGCAATGCGTCCGCGAGCCGCCTGCCCAGCCAGGCCACGGTCTCGGGCCAGGTCAGCGCCGCGATCCGGGTCCGGATGGCGGACTCGGTGGGCCGGACTTCTCCTTTGTCGGCGAGTACTTTGTCGACGGCATCGAGCAACAGTTGCCCACCACGCTGCTCCGGAGGCGTCGCGCGGGACAGGCGCAGCAGGTCGAGCAGTGTTCCTCCGGGCAGGTACTGCATGTAGAGCAGCTTCAGCTCACGGTCGGCGATGAGACGCTGGTCGAAGATGCGCACGATGTATTCGTGGTCCAGCTGGGCGAGCGTCTGCGGTTCGTTGCCGTGGTTGTGCGAGATCTTGACCGCGACCAGTCGTTGCATGGATTGCTGCCGAGCCAGGTACACATGCGCGAACGCGCCGGCCCCGATCCGCATGAGCAGGTCGAAATCGTCGACGTGGTCGCCGACGTCGATGGAGTCGAGCGCGACTTGGGCGCTCGGGCGAGCGATCATCGTGCTGCGGTAATCGCCGGTGAACTCGTCGGCGTCCGGACCGGCCGCCGCGGTGACCGTGGCGGCCACATCGGCCGCGGCGGTGTGGTCGCTTCGGCGCATGGCGTGGAATTCCTCGTAGACGAGATCCCGGGGCAGCGGGCCGTTGCGCAGCTCTGGGAATTCCGCACGATAGTCGATCAGCCGCTTGGGGCAGTGATGGCGAAGCCAGCGGTACTCGAGGTCGACCTTGATCAGCTCGATCAGTGCTGTGCGCCGCTGAGCCTGCTCACCGGGCAAGTAGGCGGACAGGTCGGGCGGAGACCCGGACGCCCACGCCTCGGAGAACCGCCCCACGACGGCGGCAAGCTCCGCACGGGTCCGCTCGGCTGAATCGACCGGATCGGCCCACTCGCGCATCGGTAGCTCGGAATCAGCCGTGATCACTCACGCGGCGACTACCCGCGAGGCGACCCAGTGGCGTACCTGTCCCACATCGCCTCCTCCCAACCGGAACTCCCAGCTCAAGCGTATCGCTCCGAGGCGGCGACAGGACCCCGTGCGAAGGTCTTAGGTCCTCACCATCGGGGGCCACCGGCTCCGGTGCGGGCGGCCGGTCGGCTGGGACTGTGAAAACCGACACCGCCGAAGCGAGAATCGGAGTAGAGATGAGCGCACCAGCCGACCGTCAGTCGATCGTCGTCGGAATCGACGGCAGCCCGACCGCAGTGGGTGCGGCACGCTGGGCCGGAGCCATCGCGCATCGGCAGCACGCCACGTTGGTGCTGCTCGGCGTCGTGCCCACGATCGACTACCCCATGACGTCCTTCGCGCTGGCCGAGGTCGACCTGCTCCCCGAACTCCGATCGGCGGCGGAGCAGAAGGTCGAGCAGGCGTTCGAGGCCGTGCGAGCCGAGCAACCGGGCGTGGAGATCCGCCGGATCGTCGAGAACGGCGTGCCCGCGCGCGAGCTGATCGAGCACAGCAAACGGGCGCGCATGGTGGTCGTCGCGGCGAAATCCCAGGACCGGCTGTCCACGCTGCTGCTCGGCTCCACCGCGCTCACCGTCGCCAACAAGGCGGCCTGTCCGGTGACCGTGTGGCGGGGCAGGCTCGACCGGCCACAGCCGGATGACCGGCCGGTCCTCGTCGGCGTGGACGGGAGTCCGGGTTGTTCCGCGGCGATCGGCGAAGCGTTCGAACTGGCGTCCGCGCTCGGCGTCGGCGTGATCGCCCTGCACGCGTGGAACGACCCGGATCTGCTGCAATGGACCCCCGTCCCCGACGCGTGGGAAACCCTGGCCCAGCAGGAGGAGGAACTGCTGTCCGAGCGTATGGCCGGATGGTGCGAGAAATACCCGGACATCGCCGTCACCAAGGTGGTCCGGAAGGCCACGCCCGCGGAGGCCTTGCTCGGGGACGAGGAAGCGCAGCTGGTGCTGACCGGCAATCGCGGGCACAACCGGCTCACCGGGCTCCTGCTCGGATCGACGAGCCAGAACCTGCTGCACCACGCCCAGCGCCCGGTGGTGATCTGCCGTGAGCGGTAGGACGATGGGCGGTCATCTCGCCGTGGCGACCGGGCTGGTGCGCTGGGGAGTCGGCCGTCGGCACGAGCCTCCCCGCGACACCTGACTGCGCGACCGGTCACGGTGGCAGGAACAGTCGCTCGTTGGGCAGACGCGGCAAGCCGGTCGGGTCATCGGGCAGCACGGTGACCGCGTGGTGGTAGTGGCGGGCGCGCCATTCCCGCACGAACAGCTCCGCCGCGGTCCGGCAGGCCGCGAATTCCATTCGGACATCGTGGAATTGAATCGACAAGTGGACGTCGGGTTCCTCCGGGCGCGGCGATTGCCCTCGCACGGTCACCTCCCCCGCCGCGCGCAGACGCGAACCGCAGCGACCACGACCGAGCCGGAGGGCCGGAAGGTGTCGCGCGGCGGTTCCACCCATACCCGGAAGCACGGCGACCGGTCGGCGGGCGACGGCAGCGCGATCTGCGCGCCGCAGCGGGCCACCGACACGTCCAGCCGGAACATTTCGGCGAACAGCCCGATCTCGTCGGGCAGGTCCGGCCGCACCAGATACGTCCACCGTCCGGAACGAGGATGCGAGATGATCGGCCCGAGCGCGGCCCGCCGGACCTGCATCAGCGCCTTCACCTCCTGACCGAGCCGAGCGGGCATGGTGATCGCGCCGACGCGCCCGGCGGGCACGATGATGCGCCCGAGTTCCGGTTGCACCGCCGCCGCGAGCCCGCACTGCCGATAGAAGCGGCACCGGCTGGCCGGGGTGTCGGCCGCCGGAAGACATGGTTCGCTCACCGTGCGCTTTCCTCCGGGTTCGCTACGGAGGGATGCTCGGCTCGCGAAGCACCAACCGGTTCCGCCGTGAACCGGTCCGGCAGCACCTGCGGCGCGCTCGCTCCCCGGCGCGCGAAACGCTCGGCGATCCCTGCCGCGAGGCGCCTCGCGGGCGCGCGATCGGGTAGCCGTAGCGCCGGAGCCGCCCCGACCTCTACCCCGCCGTCCGGTGCCCCGGACGTGCCGTACCGCGTGGACTCGAGCGTTTCTCCCCGCATCACGTTTGCCTTCCCCTGCTCATTACGTGTGAGCACCCACCGATCGACTCCGCGCCTGACCTGCCGCGCGCGTGACCGTCCCCGCTGAGTGCCGGAACAGCTTGGCGGGCCGCGAATCTCGCGCTGTCCCGGTGCGGGACACCTGGCAGCGCGTCTAGCATGGGGTTTTCGATCAGCGTCCGGCGAGGGAGAGCCGATGAGCGAAGATCCGGGGAAGGACGAGGGCCGGTACATCGGCCGACAGGTGCGTGCCGTTCGCGCGCGGCGCGGGATCTCTCAGCAAGTGCTGGCGGACCGGGTCGGCGTCAGCCGGGGTGCGATCGCCAAATACGAGAACGGTGAGCGTCCGATCGATTCCCGCCGGACCCTGCACGCACTCGCCCAGGCGCTCGGTGTATCGGTCGGTGATCTGACCGGCGACCGGGAAGACCGATTCGATCCGTCATCCGCCGGATTCCACGCCGCGATATCCGACATCGAGACCGCGCTGTGGACGCGTGGAAACACCACGGTGGTCGGCCCGCCGCGAAGCCTGGACGAGCTGACGGCTACGACGAAGCACGCGGCCGAACTGCGGCGGGCATGCGATTACGCGCAGCTCGGGCCGCTGCTGGCCCCACTGCTGACCGACTGCTATCGCCACACGCGCGACGCGACCGGTATCGAGAGGGACCGCGCCTGGGACGCCTTGGCAGCCGTCGCCTACCTCACCGCACAGTCGGCGTCGCGTCGCGGATATCCGGCGCTGGCGTGGACGGCTGCGCAGGAGATCGAACGCGCCACCGCACACATCGGTGGCACATCGGGTGCGGCGACGGCCGCCTACACCCGAAGTCAGATTCTCCTCGCTCGCGCCGGGACTCTGCCCGCCGCCCTCGAGGACGCCGAAACCACCGCTGAGCGACTGGCACCGGAGGTCCGCTCGCTGGGCGAAGTCGAAACCTACGGCATGCTGCACCTGCAAGCCGCCCTCGTCACCGCAGCACTCGGCGGCGACCCAACCGACCACTTGAACGAAGCCGACGAGCAAGTCTCTCGACTCCGGCACGCCGACCTGGACAACGCCCTCCTGCGCAACCCGACATTCGATGCGGCCAACGTGACTCTGTGGCGCATGTCCGCGGCCATGGAACAACGCGAACCAGGCCAAGTCCTCCAACTCGCCCCCACCCTCGACCCCCACACCATCCCCGCCGAAGGCCGCCGAGCCCAATACTTCGTCGAAATCGGCCGCGCCCACGCCCTGCGCCGCGACTACCACAACTCCCTGCACGCCTTACTGCGCGCCGAACACATCGCCCCTCAACAAGTCCGCGGCATGACCCACGTCCGCGAACTCGTCGGCCACATGATGCGCACCGCCCACCGCAACCTCACCACCGGCGACCTCGGCCGCCTCGCCAAGCGCATCGGAGCCGTCCCCGCCTGAATCCTCGGCTCGGCATCTCTGGTCCCCACCGCGCCGCGCTGCCTCCGGCCGACGCGCTGGTCGGTGCCGAAGCCGGTGGAGGACAGTAGATCCGCTACGACAGGAAGAAATCGCTGAGGGCGCGGGCAACCCGGCCCGGGGCGTTCTCGGTGGGGATGTGCCGTGCTGCCGAAATGCGTATGAGCGTGGTTTGCGGAATCTCCTCGGCGAACTTCTCGGCGTACTCGATCTTCTCGAAGCCGTCGTCTTCGCCCCAGACCAGCAACTTGGGTGTCGTGGACCGCCGCAGCAGGGGGACGAGATCGAGGGTATAGCGACTTTCGGCCGCGCCCGCCATGGCCAGCCAGGAGCGGCGCACCCGCGGATCGGTCCAGGGATCCAGGTACTCGGCGATTCGCTGCTCGGTGGCGGCGCCGGCCAGATCCGTTGTCACGGCCTGCTTCCGGGCGGCGAGAAATTCTTCGGCGGTGATCGCCGCGGCGACCTCGGGGTCCCGCAACCGGGCCACGTGCGGCGCGGGCCAGGAGTCGTAGGCGACGGAGTTGACCAAGGCCAGCCGGGACACCTCCAGCTGATCGTGGGCGAGGAGATGCTGGGCGACGGCGCCGCCGATATCGTGACCCGCCACCGCGATCGGCCCCGAGATCCCCAGCGCCGAAACGAATCGCGTCACCCAGTCGGCGAGCGCTGGGACCGTGGCCGTTTCCAGGGTGAGTTCGCCTCCCGAGCGTCCCATTCCGGGGAAATCGACCGCGAGGGGCCGCAACCCCGCCTCCCCGAGACGGCCGAGCACCGGAAGCCACACCCGGCTCCAATATGTCCCGTGCAGCAGCAACACGACCGGGCCGTCCCGCTGCGCGGTCAGGTAGTCGGCCGTTTCGCCGTCGACCTGAACCGCGGTCGCCAGCACACCCGCTTCGGTGGATTCCCTCATGGGACCACTGTGACCGGCGGCCTACCTGCCGACCGGAGTCCATGAAGACATCGTTGGGTACATTCCTGCCATACACCGGCGACCGGACCGCCCCGGTCGAGCCGAGGTGCTCGGTCGCGGCGCCGACCGGACATGCTCGAGCGTGGCACCATGAACCCGTGGACGCCAACGGAAACCCGGTGCTGTACGCCCTCGTGACCGGTTCCCCCGCCGCCCGCGATGTCGGCAAGTTGATCGCTCTGGCCCAGGCGGACGGCTGGGAGGTGTGCGTGATCTCCTCCCCGTCCGGCACCGGCTTCATCGATGCCGATGCGATCAGGGCGCAGACCGGTTATCCCGTGCGCAGCCAGTACAAGGAACCCGGCACGCCCGATGTGCTGCCGCCCGCCGATGGCATCATCGCCGCGCCACTCACCGGCAATTCGATAGCGAAATGGGCTGCGGGCATCTCGGATACGCTTCTGCTCGGGCTATTGGTCGAAGGGCTCGGCAAGGGGCTGCCGATCGTGGGCGTGCCTTACTCGAACCGGGCACAGATCAGTTTTCCGGCGATCCAGGAGGGGATCCGCAAGCTGTCCGAGTGGGGCGTCACCATCGTGATCGGCGAGGGAGAGCCGCACGAGCGGGGCACCGGTGAGGCGCGTCTTCCTCTCTTCCCTTGGCAGGCAGCCTGGAAAGCGCTCCTCGATCATCCGCGCAGCGATGGACGTTCCGCGCCGAACTGACCGCCGACCTACCGGCTCGCCGTCACCCTGATGTTCGTCGCCGGGCATCGCGTGTGGCCGAAAACGGCTGGTTGGGGTCGCTTTCATCGCACGACGCACAGTGTCGCATTCTGAGCTTCGGCCTGAAGTCGGCGGCCGCCTGACCGTCAGCACTGTGCACCGAGTCGCCGAGACGGTGGACGGATTCAGCCGACCGGGGCGTTCGGCCCGATCCACTCATCGAACAACCGGTCCACCCCGCCCGTCGCGAGCTGGGTGGTCAAGTAGGCGTCCAGCAAGGCCGCCAGCACCGGGTCGTTCTTCCGCACCAGCAGGACTTTCCCGAACGAGTCGAACCGCGCTTCGGGATGCAGCACTTGCAGATCCGGGTGCTGACGGACGCGGTAGCGGCCCTCGACCGAATCGGTGACGAACACGTCGGCACGGCCCTGCTCGAGCTCACCGAAGATCGTCAGATTGTCCGGCCACAAAGTGAGCTGCGCGTCGGGAAAGTTCTTCCGCGCGAAGTCCTCGTTCGTGCCACCGCGATTGGCGATCACGCGGACGTCGGGACGGTTGATCTCCGCGATCGTCGAGTACGCCGCGCCGTTCGCGCGATGGGTGATCGGGGCCTTGCCGTCGGTCCCGTAAGTGATCGAGAATTCCGCGAACGCGCGCCGCGACGGCAGGTCGGAGATGCCTCCGACCGCGAGGTCGCAGTTCCGTTCGGCGAAGTCGGTCTTCAGCGTCGCCCAGGTCACGGGCACGAACTCGATCGGACGGCCGAGCAGCGCCGCGAAACCGCGCGCGAGATCGACGTCCACACCACGGTGGCCGCCCGCGTCGTCCCTGATCGAGTACGGCGGATAGTCGCCGGGCGTGCAGGCGCGCAGCGCGTTCGAAGTCTCCGGCGCCTGCGCAATCGCCGGGATCGCCACGGCGACAAGAGCGGTCCACCCGGCGATCAGCATCGCGCCGATGCGGCCGGGCCTCACTCGGCTACGCAACGATCACTTCTCGTTGCGCGCCTTGGGGAAACGGGCCTGCTTGGCGACCCAGCCCGCCATCTTGGCCCAGTGACCCTTGCGCGGGGTGACGATCGAGGTGAGCTCACGATCCCACTCGTCGGCCTCGGTGAGACCGTCGATCGTGGCGACCAACTCCTTGGCCGTCTCCAGGTCCGGCACCACCCGGTCACCGAGCACACCGTCGGAACCGACCAGGGTGACCCGCACGCCTGCGCGGCCGATCGGCTGGATCACGGCCGTGGCGGAACGTCCGTGATCGGCGACGAACCCCTTGACGGACTCGACGAGGGCGCCCGACAGCTTCTGCGGCGCCGTGGCGGTTTCAGAACTCATGGCACGCAGTTTACCGACCGGTAGGCAGCGCGCCCGCCGCTCGGGTGTAGAACTGGATCTCATGCACGCCATTCAGGTTTCCGAACACGGTGGTCCCGAGGTCCTGAAGTACGTGGAGGTGCCCGATCCCCGGATCGGGCCGGACCAGCTGCTGGTCGACACGCAGGCGATCGGCATCAACTTCATCGATACCTACATCCGCACCGGACGCTATCCCCAGGACGTGCCCTACATCCCCGGCGCGGAGGGCACCGGCGTCGTCGCCGAGGTCGGCTCGGACGTCACCGAGTTCGCGGTCGGCGACCGGGTGGCCTGGGCCGCCGCGCCGGGCAGCTACGCCCCGAAGGTCGCGGTGCCCGCCGCCGTCGCGATCCGGGTACCGGACGAAGTCGAGGCGCCCGTGGCCGCGTCGGCGCTGTTGCAGGGCATGACCGCGCACTATCTCATCGAGTCCATCTATCGTCCAGAGCCCGGGGAGACGGTGCTCGTGCACGCGGGCGCGGGCGGTGTCGGGCTGATCCTGACCCAGCTCCTCACCGCGCGCGGCGTCCGGGTGATCACGACGGTGTCCTCCGACGAGAAGGCGACGCTGTCCAGCGCGGCGGGAGCCGACGAGGTGCTGCGTTACGGCGACGACCTCGCCGACCGGGTGCGCGAACTCACCGATGGCGTCGGCGTGGCCGCGGTCTACGACGGCGTCGGCGCGGCGACCTTCGAGTCGAGCCTCGCCGCACTGCGCGTGCGCGGCACGCTGGCCCTCTTCGGCGGCGCGAGCGGTCCGGTGCCGCCGTTCGACCTGCAACGGCTGGGCGGGGCCGGTTCGCTGTTCGTCACCCGTCCCACGTTGGCGCACTACATCCGGGACCGCGCCGAACTCACTTGGCGCGCTGGTGACATCTTCGACGCCATCGCGCGCGGCACGCTGAACATCCGGATCGGCGCGACCTACCCGCTCGCCGACGCCGAGCGGGCCCACCGCGACCTCGAAGGCCGCAAGACCACCGGTTCGATCGTCCTGCTCCCGTGATCCACGGGCGGTGGGCGATCCGATGGGTAGTCCACCGCCCGCTCAGTAGTCGCGGCCGGTGAGACCGCGATAGATGAACCGGGTCAGGCCTTCCACGGCCTGTTCGTCGGTCAGCTCGACGCTCCCCTCCTCCACCGCGGCCAGCAGGCTCTGGGTGAGCATGAACATCATCGCCAGGCTGGCGTCGGCCGTGCTCGGCAGCCGCAGCCCCTTGTCCGCGAACCCCTCCACATGGTCGGCGATGTCCGCGCGCTGCTGACTGCCGAAGCGCGCGATCATCTGCGCGAATTCCTCGTTGACCAGCGCCGCTTGATTCACCGCTCGCAGCACGGGACCGTGCTCCCGCGCGAAGGTCCAATACCCCGCGACGTGATAGCGCACCGCCTCCGGATCGCTGAAATCCGGGTTGTGGTCGGGTCCTTCCGCGCGCTCGTCCCCCGCCGCGGCCAGATCGTTCAGCAACGCTTGGAGCAGTTCTTCCTTGCTGGCGAAGTGGTTGTAGAACGACCCGGCCGCCCGCCCGGCGGCCGTCGTGATGTCGGTGATCTTGGTGTTCAAGTAGCCGCGCTCGGCGAACAACCGCAGCGCCGCGGCCTTCAAGGCCTGCTCGGTCTCGGCCGACTTCTCCTTGCGACTCAGCGACATCCACCTCACCTCCTTGACAACGCAACGTACCAAGCATGACACTGAATTAGCATTCAGTGAATATTGATTCATCGGGAGTACGTCATGACACAGCTCGTTCTCATCGCGGGCGCCGGACCCACCGGCCTCACCCTCGCCATCGATCTCGCTCGCCGGGACATCCCGGTCCGGATCGTCGACAAGGCGGCCGGTTTCTTCGCGGGCTCCCGTGGCGACGGCATCCAGCCGCGCACCCTGGAAGTCTTCGACGATCTGGGGGTTCTGGACGCGGTGCTCGCGGCCGGAGCGCCGACACCTGTGATGCGGGTGCATCTGGGCGGAGAGTTCGTCACCGAACGCCGGATGAGCGAGCCGGTCGAGCCGACGCCCACCATCCCCTACCCGAACCTGTGGGTGCTCGGGCAGTCCAGCACCGAGGCAATCCTGCGCGAGCGGCTCGCCGAGTTCGGCGTGCACGTGGAACTCGGCACCGCGCTGATCGGATTCACGCAGGACGACGACGGCGTCACCGCGACGCTGGAACGCGACGGCACCCGCGAGACCGTCCGCGCCGCCCACCTGATCGGCGCGGACGGCGGCAAGAGCACCGTGCGCAAGACGCTCGGCATCCCGTTCGAAGGCAGCACCGACGAATCACTGCGCATGCTGCTCGGCGACGTGCGCGCCGACGCGCTCGACCACGAGTTCGGCTACTGGTTCGCCGCCGCCGACGACCCCATGCAGGGCATCGCGTTGTCGCCGCTGCCCGGCGGGCGTCAGTTCCAGTTCGCCGCCCCCGCGATCGGAGACGCGGAGCCGAGCCTCGAACTGCTCCAGGAGTACGTGGATCGCTACTCCGGACGCGACGACGTCACCCTCACCGACCTGACCTGGGTGACCGTGTGGCGCCCGAACATCCGCCTGGCGCGGCGTTTCCGCGAGGGCCGGGTGTTCCTGGCCGGCGACGCCGCGCACGCGCATCCGCCCACCGGCGGCCAGGGCATGAACACCGGCATCCAGGACGCCTACAACCTCGGCTGGAAGCTGGCCGCCGCGCTCGCCGGTGACGCCACGCTCCTGGACAGCTACGAGGCCGAGCGCAGGACCGTCGCCGCCAAGGTGCTCGGGCTCAGCTCGGAGCTGCTGGACAAATTGGTCGACGGCGCCGAGGACGCGATGGAGCGGGGAGCGGAGACCCGGCAGCTCGACATCAGCTACCGCGACCCGGCCGAGCGCGACTCGGTGGCAGTGGGCGACCGGGCGCCGGACGCTCCGGTGAAAGACGAGCAAGGACGGCACGTCCGGTTGTTCGACCTGTTCCGCGGGCCCCATGCGACGGTACTGTCCTTCGGTGCGCAAGCGGAGGCAGGGCCGCACGCGTATGCGGTGGTGCGCCCCGGCGAGCAGGTGTCCGGTCCGCACGTGGTGGACATCGACGGGCACGCCTACGCGGCCTACGCCGCGATCGAGGGCACCCGGGTGCTCGTCCGGCCGGACGGCTACCTCGGCGCGCTCAGCTGAAGAAGCTGCCGATGGTGTCCCAGCCGAGCACCGAGTCCACCGCGAGGCCGCAGAACACCACGGCCAGGTAGTTGTTCGACTG
>NZ_BAFR01000122.1 GCF_000308435.1 Nocardia araoensis NBRC 100135
CTGGCAACGCCGCCCGATCCAACTTCCCCACCGGCGTCAACGGAATCGCATCCAACACCACGATCGACGCCGGAATCATGTACGCGGGCAACGACTGCGAGATGAAGTCGAACAGCGCCGTGGTGTCGAACTCGGCCCCGATGCCCACCGCGTGCGCCTCCGGCAGCACATAGGACACCAGCATGGTGGTGCCGTTCTGCTGGCGCTTGCCCAAGGTCACCGCGAACTCGACATCGGGATGGCGGCTCAGCGCGTCGTCGATCTCGCCGAGTTCGACGCGGAAACCACGGATCTTCACCTGGAAATCGGAACGTCCCAGGACCTCGATGCCGCCCGCGTTCAGTCGACGGGCCAGGTCGCCGGTGCGGTACATGCGCGATCCCGGATTGCCCGCCTCGCCGCCGAACGGGTTGGCCACGAAGCGCGCCGCGGTGAGACCGCGCCGGTTCAGGTAACCCTCCGCCAGCGCCGGGCCGGACAGGTACAGCTCGCCGATCACTCCGGCCGGGGCCGGGCGCAAGCGGGAGTCCAGCACGAACAGGCCGAATCCCGGTATCGCGCTGCCGATGGTGATGGTCTCGCCGGCGACGAGCGGCGCACTGCTGGTCGCGATGACCGTGGCCTCGGTGGGACCGTAGCCGTTGATCATCGCGCGGCCGTCTCCGCTCCAGCGGCTGACCAGGTGCGGGCCGAACCGGTCGCCGATGACCATCACGACGCGCAGGTCCGTGAGACCCGCCGGATCGACCGATTCCAGCGCTCCGGGCGTGATCAGCATGTGGGTGACGCGTTCGCGCCGTAGCAGGTCGGCGAGTTCGAACCCGCCGAACACGGTCGGCGGCGCGATCACGAGGGTGGATCCGGTGGCGAAGGCGAGCAGCAGTTCCAGCACCGACACGTCGAAGTTCGGCGAGCAGATGTGCATCACCCGCGAGCCTTCGGTGACGTCGTAGCGCTCCCGCTCGGACGCCACCATCGCGCCCAATCCGGAGTGGGTGACCACGACCCCCTTGGGCCGACCGGTCGACCCCGAGGTGAAGATGACGTAGGCGGGATGCTGCTCGGTGAGCGGTCGCACCCGATCGGCGTACGACACCGGGTGCGCAGGCCGCTGCGCGATCCGCTCCTGGTCCCCGGGGCTGTCGAGTTCGATCCACGGGATGGACGTGCCGAACGCTTCGCGGTACGCGGAGGTGGTCAGGCCGAGCGCGGCTCCGGAATCGGACACCATGTACGCGATCCGCTCCGGCGGGTAGGTGGGATCGATCGGCACGTAGGCGGCGCCCGTTTTGGCGATGGCCCACACCGACAGCACCGACTCGACGGAGCGGCGAATGCCGATGGCCACCACATCGCCGGGCCCCAGTCCCCGGTCGATCAACTCCCGCGCCAGCCGCGACGAGGCTTCGTCGAGTTCTCGATAGGTCAACTGCGTGGCATCGGCGGGATCACCTGTCGGACTGAACCGGATCGCCACCGTGTCGGCGGCGGACTCGACCGCGGCCGTGAGCAGTTGCCCGAAGAGTAGACCGCCAGAACGGCGACGGCGGTTTCCACGCGCAGAACGGCGGTCCATCTTCATTTCCGTGCTTTCTCCTTCAGGTGGTGCCGGCACTCGCGGCCGTACACCAACGATCCAACCCACAACCTCACTACTTGCTCGCGATGGTGTCGCAGACAGCCCGGGAGCTCTCTCGCGAGAAGCCTCGGACCGTCTGGCCCCGTCGGGACAGTACACAGCCGGTAACCCGCTTACGGCACGGCATACGGCGGTGCCGGCGAATTATGCTGTGTCTCACACCTTTCACTGATCAAGTGTGCCAATGCGGCACCGACTCAGACGATGATTCCGGCCGACTCGCTTCCGCGGCTGCGGCGATTCCGTTGCGGGAGTTGCCTCCCGCATCGCCGAATGGCATGCCCAACAGGCGTTTCGGATGGCATCGGCGGCGTGTCCGCGGGCCCGCGGTCCGGTCAGAACCTCGGCGATCCGGTCTCCGCAATGGTCGCCTCCCGCTCGATCGGCGCGGCGTGCGCGGTCGACGGTGGTGCGAGGAGTGTGGCCGGCACGAGGAGGCCTGCGGGGATCGCCGTCATGGAGACGAGTATTCGGTGAACTCCTCGGTGCCGCACGACCCCATTCATCGGGGCGTACCGCACACCATCCGGCGCAGGCGGCCCGTATCGCTGTCGAGCGGCATCAGTGCGAGTCCAGCGCCTGCAGCGACCAGGGCGTTGCCTCGATCGGCACCGCCGGGGCGGATCGGGCCATGCGGCCGGTTCTGGATCCGGTGGTGAATTCGGGATCGGTTCCCATGATGACCCGGCCCTCGCTGTTGATCAGCACCACCCGCTGACCGAACGCACGGAATCGGGGGAGCAGGACCTCCTCGATCGAAGCGACCGGAACGTCGGCGCCCGCGATTCCGATAAACGCTCCCGAATCGATCGTCACCGGGATTGCGAAGGTACAGACGTACTGATCGGTACACGCGTAATCGAGGCACGGCCCATGCACCCAGCGCCGGCCCTGGTCGCGCGGAATCGTGAACCATTCCATGGTCGTATAGTCGTAGAAATACTCATTGTGCGGATTCAATTCCAGCACAAGGCGTTGCGGTCCGCGGTTCGCGTCGAGCGACCACCATTCCAGGTATCGCGGACTATCCGCCAGAACCCCGTCGGCCATCACGACGCCGGCGCCTTCGAGCAGTTTTTCGCGCCGCTCGAGCTCGCCGACGATGGTGTCGCGCAGCGGTGCGAGGTCGGTCGAGCGGGGCGGTTGCTGCAGTTTCTCGGTCGCGCTTTCCCACAGTGTCGCCAAGCCTGCGCCGATGACGCCCAGTGAGAGGTAGATCTCCTCGGCCAGCTCTGTGACGGCATGAACGAGTGACTCGACGGCCCCCGGGGTGGAAAAACTATCGGTATCCCTCATCGATCAACTGAGCTCCAAGCGTAGGGCGACGAGGCGGCGGATGCGTGACTCGGTTTGTGATTCTGCCAGCTCTCTCGCCCGCGTGTCGTCTTCTCTTTCGATCGCATCCACCAGATCGCCATGAGCGGTGGCTTCGGCCGCCGGGTCGAGTTTCAGTCGCGGCAACCACAGGAAGGTCGAGAGCTCCGCCTGTAGCGCGACTTGGGCGCGAGTCAAGCGGGTGGATTGCGCGCACACCGCCATCTCGATATGGAAGCGGCTATCGGCCCGGCGTGCCGAAATGGGCTCGCTGCTGTTCTTCAGCCGGTCGGCCAGCGAACGCAGGCGCGCGATATCGGCCCGCAACCCGCGGCGCGCGGCGAACACGGCGGCGGCTCCGGTGACGGCGAAGTGTTCGTCCCCCAGATCGCGCAATTCTTGGATGCTCATTTCTTGCAAGCGCGCCAACGAGCTGGTCTCGAGGATTTCCGCCGCGCCGCGGATGAAGCTGCCGCCCCCGCGGCCGCGCTTGGTCTGCACGATTCCCTGCTGCCGCAGTACGGCCAGCGCCTCCCGGAGGGTCATGGTCGACACCCCGAGTTGGTTGGCGAGATCGGTCTCGCTCGGCAACTGCTGGCCGTCGACCATCAAGCCGAGGCTGATGGCGGCACAGAGTCGCTGCACCACGGCTTCGGTCTTCGGACCGCCGCCCTCGAGGGGCGCCAGTACGGCGCCGAGGGCGGTCAATCCGGCGCTCTCCTGCTTGGACAACGCGACTCCTCGGTGGGATGTAACTCGATCCTAGCCAACGGACAATTGAAATATGAACTCTAGGGTCAGAGGTACATATCGCTCGTCGAATGGCCCCGTCCGGCGCCCACCGGAGTCGCGCCCGCATGCTGTGTGGTCCGCCGAAGGTCTCGTTCCGGTTCCGCCTCCCCGGTGAACTTAACGCAATCCTTACCGGCCGGCCGTTGAACTATGAAATCTAATGTCTTATGTTCAAAGGCGTGGAACTGCCTCTCTGGGCACCGGGACGCGGCGGCGTCACCGACAGCCATTGTGTGCACCGACGGTCACCCCACCGCCACCGTGTCGAGTCAACGGCGCGAAGGGGAGTGCGGCCGGTAGTACACGGTCGGCGCAAAGACAAGCAAAACTCCAGGCTGCAAGGTATCGACGATGGATAACGTGCGCCATACCGAAGTCGACGGTGTATGCGTGACGTGGCGTTTCGTGCAACACCACCTGATCGCGATCGTCGCCGTGGACAACACCTCGGATGCTTCCCGCATGGTTGCGTTCGGCCCGGGGAACTACCCCGACCTCGCGCAGGCGCGAGAACTCCTTCCGGAACTGACGCGGTTGTGGGATGCCGTGCGCCGCGAATTCTGGGCGAAACTCATCCCTCCGTTGCAGCAGGCGTGGGCGTGAACCGGATCCCGCTACCTCGGGGCATGCGCCCCGGCGATGTGCCGTTTCGGCGTCGGATCGCCCTCGCCGCCTGCGGCTGCGCGCCCGGCCGCTGAGCCGAGCGCGCAGCTTCGTACCCGCGCGGACCGGATCTCAGTCCCGCGTGATCGCCCCGTCCACGCGCCGCCAGATGCCGAGCGGGTTGTCCGCGCGGATCTCGTCGGCGAGAAGGTCGTCGGGGACGTTCTGGTAGGCGACCGGGCGGAGGAATCGCTCGATGGCGCGGCTGCCGACGGACGTGGTCGACGGCGCGCTGGTCGCGGGGAACGGACCGCCGTGCACCACCGCGTGGCCGACTTCCACCCCGGTGGGCCAGCCGTCGAAGAGCACCCGGCCCGCGATCAGTTCGAGCCGGGCCAGCAGGGTACCGGCGAGCTCGCGATCCGCGGCCACGGCGTGCACCGTGGCGGTGAGCTGGCCCTCGAGCTCGCCCACGAGTGCGGCGAACTGCTCCGCTCCGGTCACCCGGACGATGATCGAGGCGGGCCCGAACACCTCCTCCTGGAGTTCCCGATCGGCCAGGAACCGTTCACCGGTGGTCACGAACAGCTGCGGCACGCCGGTGCAGACCACCCCGGCGTCGCTGCCCTTCGCGGCGGTCCGCACGGCCTCGGTCGCGGCCAGGCGGCGCACGCCCGCGGTGAACGCGGAGGCGATGCCCGCGTTGAGCATCGGCGCGCCGGACGCGGCGGCGACCGCCGCACTCGCCGCGTCGACGAAATCGTCGGCGCCGGGGCCGTCGGCCAGGAAGACCAGGCCGGGGCTCGTGCACAGCTGTCCGACGCCCGTGGTGAGCGAGGCGACGAATTCGGCGCCCAACCGCGCGCCGTGCTCGGCGAGGGCGCCCGGCAGCACGAAAACCGGATTGACACTGGACATCTCGGCGAAAACGGGGATGGGTACCGGCCGCGCCGCGGCCGCCGCGACGAGCGCGAGCCCGGCCCGCCGTGAACCGGTGAAGCCGACCGCCCGGATTCGTGGGTCGCGCACCAGCGCCAAACCGGTGTCCACGCCGCCGTGGATCAGCGAGAAGGTGCCTTCGGGCAGGTTGTGCTCCTGGACGGCCGCCCGGATCGCACGGCCCACCAGTTCGGAGGTGCCCGGATGAGCGGGGTGAGCCTTGACCACCACGGGCGCACCCGCCGCCAGGGCCGAGGCGGTGTCGCCACCGGCAACGGAGAAGGCGAGGGGAAAGTTGCTCGCCGCGAACACCGCGACCGGTCCGAGCGGGATCCGGCGCTGCCGGAGATCGGGCTTGGGCAGCGGGCTGCGCGCCGGGTCGGGCCGGTCCAACCGGGCGCCGGTCCAGCTGCCCTCGCGGACCACGTCGGCGAAGAGCCGGAGCTGGCCGGTGGTGCGGCCGATCTCCGAGCGCACCCGGGCCTCGGGCAGCCCGGTCTCGCCGATCACCCGGTCGACCAGGACATCGCCGAGCGCCTCGATCTCGCGCGCGATGCTCTCCAGGAACGCCGCGCGCGCACCGAAGCCGGTGTGCCGGTAGCGCTCGAAGGCGGTCTCGGCCAGTTCGGCGGCGCGGGCGACCGTCGCGGCGTCGGCTTCGCCGTACACCGGATCGAGGTCGGCGCCGGTCGCCGGGTTCGTCGCGTGGAACGGCCCGGCGGAGCCGGGGACGTCCGCGGCGCCCACCAAGTTGGCGCCGGTCAGATGCGCGGCATCGATGCGTGCGGTGGTCATCAGCTCACTTTCTTCACGAGGTCGGCCAGCTCGGCGAGTTCGGCGTCGTCGAGGTCGGTCAGCGGGCTGCGGACCGGGCCCGCCGGGCGTCCGATCACTTTCATGCCCGCCTTGATGATGCTCACCGCGTAGCCGGGCTTGCGGTTGCGCAGGTCGCAGTAGGGGATCACGAAGTCGTTCAGCGCGGTGCGCACGAACTCGGTGTCGCCGCGGCGCAGTGCCCGGTAGAAGGCGAGGGCGAACTCCGGGACGAAGTTGTAGATCGCCGAGGAGTAGGTGGTGACGCCGAGCGCCAGGTACGGCAGCGCGAACATCTCCGCGGTCGGCAGTCCGCCCACGTAGGTGAGCCGGTCGCCGAGGGCGGCGTAGATGCGGGTCATCTGCTCGATGTTGCCGATGCCGTCCTTGAACCCGATCAGGTTCGGGCACCGGTCGGCGAGTTCGGCGACGGCGGTCTCGGTGTAGGCGGCGTTGGCCCGGGAATAGATGATCACGCCGAGATCGGTGGCCGCGCACACCTGCCGGACGTGCGCGACCAGTCCCTCCTGACTCGCCTCGGTGAGGTAGGGCGGCAGCAGCAGGATCCCGTGCGCGCCCGCGCGTTCGGCCGCCCGTGCCATCTCCACCGCGGTGGCGGTGCCGTAACCGGCCGGTGCGATCACCGGCAGTCCCTCGGGCGCCTCGGCCACCGCGGCGGTGACCACCTGCTCCACTTCGGCGGGCGTCAACGAGAAGAATTCGCCCGTGCCGCCCGCCGCGAACAGACCGGCCGCGGCGTAGCCGCCGAGCCAGGCGATGTTCTCCCGATAGGCGGCCTCGTCGAACGAGCCGTCGGCACGCAGATGGGTGACCGGAAAGGACAGCAGTCCGGAGCCGAGCTTTCGGGCGATGTCCTGCGGTGCGGCTGTGGTCATAGGGCTCTCCTGTTCGATGGGCCTGCTGAGCCCACCCTAGGAACCATTTATGATTCACGTCCAACACTGTTTGCATATCTTTCAATACAAGGTCGGTATCGGATGTTCACCTTTGTGCAGCTCACCCACTTCGTGGCCGTCGCCGAGGAACTGCACTTCGGACGCGCCGCGGAACGCCTCCGGATGACCCAGCCGCCGTTGAGCAGGCAGATCCAACTGCTCGAGAAGGAAGTGGGCGCTGAGCTGTTCGATCGCGCCAACCGCACCGTCCGGCTCACCCGGGCCGGTCAGGCGTTCCTGGTGGACGCCCGCCGCCTGTTACAGCAGGCCGAGCGCGCGACTTTGGCGGTGCGCCGGGTGTCGGCGGGCACCGGCGGGGTGCTGCGCGTCGGTTTCACCGGCGCCAGCGTGCACTCCGGCTTGCCGCTGGTGCTGGCGACCGCACGCTCGCTGCTGCCCGACGTCGACGTGGAGCTCCGCGAACTCGTGACGATGGATCAGGTGGAGGCGCTCTCGGAGGGATCGCTGGATCTGGGCATGGTGCGCCCGCCGATCACCCGGCCCGACCTGACCACCCGTACCTTCGTGCGTGAAGGCCTGATCGCCGCGTTGCCCGCCGGTCATCCGCTGGCCACCTCGGACGAACCGCTGCCGGTGGCGTCACTGCACGGCGCGGACATGGTCATGCATGCCCCGGTCGAAGCCCGCTATTTTCACGAATTGGTGACCAGCGCGCTGCACGCGGCGGCGGTGGTGCCGGTGGTGACCCAGTACATGACGCAGGTGCACAGCATCCTCGCGCTGGTCAACCTGGGGTGGGGCGTGGCGCTGGTGCCCGAATCGGCGGCGGGGATGCGGTTCGACAATGTGCGGTACCGGCCGCTGGCCGGGGTCGGGAAGAGGGTGGAACTCGATCTGGTCTGGCGGCAGGACAACGAGAACCCGGCTCTGGCCCGCTTGCTCCGAGGGTTGGACGAACAGGACGCATCGCCGTCCGATACCTTTCCTGTATCGATTCATCCGTAATTAGTGTTGGACGGGAATCGTGCCTGCTCTCTAAGTTCGGTGCTGTGAGGCGAGTCACTCGCCCCGATGATCTATTCGCACAGCACCGCGGAGCGCGGTGGTGGTTCGACCGAAAGGAGTGGACGATGTCGTTCACTCGGCAGCCGACGGCAGAACTGGATGCGGCCGTAGCCAAATTCTTCCGACGTGTCGTTCCGCTGTTCATCGTCATGTTGATCTGCAACCAGATCAACCGCGCCAATATCGGCTACGCCCGCGAATATCTCGAGGCGGATGTCGGCATCGGTGCCGCCGCCTACGGGTTCGGCGCGGGCGTGTTCTTCTTCGCCTACGCGCTGTTCGAATTGCCGAGCAACGTGATGATGGAGAAGTTCGGCGCCCGGATCTGGCTCACCAGGATCATGGTCAGCTGGGGGTTGATCTCCGCGGCGATGATGTTCGTGCAGAGCGCGACGATGTTCTATGTCCTGCGTTTCCTGCTCGGCGCCGCCGAGGCGGGATTCTTCCCCGCCGTGATCTTCTACCTGGCCAAGTGGCTGCCCAACAGCCACCGCGGCCGCGCCACCGCGCTGTTCGTCGCGGGGTCGTCGATCGCGGCCGCGATCTCCGGGCCGCTGTCGGGCCCGCTGCTCTCGCTCGACGGCGGTGCGGGCCTGCACGGCTGGCAATGGATGTTCGGAATCGAGGGAATGGTCTCGGTGATCGTCGGCTGTATCGCCTTCTTCTTCCTCGATTCCCGGATCGAAGACGCGAAATGGCTGACGGCGGGGCAGCGGAAAACGCTGAGCGACACCATCGCCGCCGAAGAAGTCGACAAAGCCGTGAATTCGGGCGTCGCGCACAAAGCATCGCGTTGGCGCATGCTCGCCGATCCGAAACTGCTGCTGTTCTGCTGGATCTATTTCGCCATCCAGCTCTCGATCTACGCCAACACCTTCTGGCTGCCCTCGATCATCCGTCGCATCGACGGCGTGAACGACATCACCGTCGGTCTGCTGGCCTCCCTGCCGTGGATCTGCGCCGTGGCCGCCATGTACCTCTCGGCCCGGATCGGTGACCGCACCGGCAACCGGCGGCCGCTGTTGATCATCGCGCTGCTCACCGCGGCGGCCGGCACCTATCTGGCCGCTATCGCCTCGCCGTGGCTCGCCTTGGTGTTCCTGTGCATCGCCGCCATGGGCTTCAAGAGCGCCAGCCCGCTGTTCTGGTCCATCCCGCAGTCGGGGCTGCACCCACTGGTGCTTGCGCCCGCCATCGCCATCATCAACTCCATCGGCAATCTCGGCGGCTTCGTCGCACCGTACGGCTTCGGCCTGGTGAAATCGGCGACCGGCGAGGTGACCTGGGGTCTGTACGCGCTGGCCGCCGCCTCGGTGCTGGCCGCCGCGTCGGTGCTGCTGGTGCGTCGCAACACGCGATCCGCCGCCGTCGGCACCGGCGTCCGCGCCGATCCCGCCGACCATGCCGCAGATCGCGCGCCGGTCGGTTCCCCGAACGCACTCGCCGGCACCACTCTGGAGAATCGGTCATGACATCCTCGCCCCGCATTCCTCGCGTCATCGACATGCGCGTCGTGCCGATCGCGGGCCACGACAGCATGCTGCTCAACTTGAGCGGCGCCCACGCTCCCTACTTCACCCGGAACCTGGTGATCCTCATCGATTCCGAGGGCCGCACCGGCGTGGGGGAGGTGCCCGGCGGCGAACGCATCCGTGCCACCCTCACCGACGCCAGGGAGTTGGTGCTCGGCCGCTCGGTCGGCGAGTTTCACGCCGTGCTCGGCGACATCCGCCGCGCGTTCGCCGCCCGCGACGCGGGTGGGCGCGGCAACCAGACCTTCGACCTGCGGGTCGCCGTGCACGCCGTCACCGCCGTCGAATCCGCGCTGCTGGATCTGCTGGGCAAGCATCTGGACGTGCCGGTGGCCGCGCTGCTGGGCGACGGCGTGCAGCGCACCGCGGTGCCGGTGCTCGGCTATCTGTTCTTCGTCGGCGACCGCACCCGCACCGACCTGCCGTACCGATCCGCCGCCGACGAGCCCGCCGATGCCGACACCTGGCAGCGGGTGCGGCACGAGGCGGCGCTCACTCCGGACGCAGTGGTCACGCTCGCCCGCGCCGCGCGTGAGCGCTACGGGTTCCGTGACTTCAAGCTGAAGGGAGGCGTGCTGGCCGGGCGGGAGGAGGCGGCCGCGGTCCGCGCGCTCGCCGAGGAGTTCCCGGACGCTCGCATCACGTTGGACCCCAACGGCGGGTGGTTGCTGAGCGAGGCGGTGGAGTTGTGCCGCGAACTCACCGACGTTCTCGCCTACGCCGAAGACCCGGTCGGCCCGGAGGGCTCCTACTCCGGCCGTGAGGTGATGGCGGAGTTCAAGCGGGCCACCGGCCTGCCGACGGCCACCAACATGATCGCCACCGACTGGCGCGAACTGGGCCACACCGTCCGGGCGGGCGCGGTCGACATCCCGCTGGCAGACCCGCACTTCTGGACCATGGCCGGCTCGGTGCGCGTCGCGCAGTTGTGCGACGCGTGGGGGCTGACCTGGGGGTCGCACTCCAACAACCACTTCGACGTCTCGCTGGCGATGTTCACCCACGTCGCCGCGGCCGCCCCCGGCAACATCACCGCGATCGACACCCATTGGATCTGGCAGGACGGCCAGCGCATCACGCGGGAGCCCTACCGCATCGTCGACGGACTGCTCTCCTTGCCGTCCCGCCCTGGTCTGGGCGTCGAACTCGACGAGGAACGGGTCGCCGCCGCGAACGAGCTCTACCACAGGGAGGGGTTGGGCGACCGCGACGACGCCGCGACCATGCAGTACCTCGTGCCGGGGTGGCGCTTCGACAGCAAGCGTCCGGCGCTGGTGCGCTGAACTCACCGCGGGCCGGCCGGACACGACGGATGAGGGGCGTCCGGCCGGCCCGGCTGATCGGCGGTGTCGTCGAAGCCTTTTGACGAACATATGTTTGGGACCACGCTCGAGAGGCATTACCCCAGCGGACAAGCTCGACAAGGAGGTTCAGATGTCGGCTGGAGTATGGGTAATCATCGTCGTCATCGCCATTGTCGTCGTCGCAGCCGTTGTCGCGCTCCTGGTGTGGCCGATGCTGCGCAGGCAGCGGCTACGCCGCAGGTTCGGCCCCGAGTACGACCGGACGGTTCGGGAACACGAGGACCGCAAGACCGCCGAGCGGGAACTCGCCGAACGCGAGCGCAGGCACGCGCAACTGCGGTTGCGCGAGCTGTCGGACGACGAGAAGCGGGTCTATTCCACCCGCTGGGTAGAGGTGCAGGAACGATTCATCGACGACCCCGCCGGGGCGTTGACCGAAGCCGACCGCCTCGTCACCACGATCATGTCCGAGCGCGGCTACCCCACGGAGAACTACGAGCAGCAGGTGGCTGATCTCTCGGTGGAGCATGCCGAGCCGCTGGGCCACTATCGCGCCGCGCACGACATCGCGACCCGCCCCGCGGGGGCGGCGGTGTCCACCGAGGACCGGCGCACGGCCATCGTGCACTACCGGGAAGTGTTCCAGGATCTGATCGGCGTGGGCGGCGAGGGCAAGAAGGACGTGAAAGCATGAGCACCGAATCCGAGCGCCGGCCGTACGGCGATGGCACGGAACAGAATTCGGCGGCAGCAGGGCAGCGCGGGGCCGAGCCGCGCTACGCCGGAGCCGGGGAGACCGACCGCGCGCAGCAAGCCGGGCCGGTCGGAGAACCCGCGGCGACACAGCGCGACCCCGGACAGGTCCCGGCTTCCGGTGGGATCGACGACGCCCAGCGCGCACAGACCACCGGTGCGGCGCACGAAGCCCACGGATCGGAGCCGGCCTCCGAGACCTCCGCGCGACAGGATGCGATCGGTGCCCCCGGGGCTACCGAGTCGGCCGCCGCGCCGAACGCGCCGACGGCCGGTACCGCGGATGCTCAGCCCGCGCCGTTGCTGCCCGAAGGTGATCTGGATCGCCTGCGCACCAAGTGGCGGGAAGTTCAGGTCACCTTCGTCGACAATCCCAGGGACGCGGTCGCCCGCGCCGACGAACTGCTCGGCGACACCATCCACCAGCTGACCACCACCTACGACCAGCGCAAACGCGAACTGGACGAGCGGCTCGGCGACACGTCCGACACCGAGGGGCTGCGGCAGGCGCTACGGGGATACCGGGCGTTCTTCGACCAGCTGCTCTCGATCGGCGGCTAGCCGGGAAGCCGTTGGTCGTGAAGATCTTCCGATTGGCCGGCGGGACGGTCGAGCGGGCGACGGACTGGGTCGCCCGGCAGGTGAAAGCGCGGGTTCCCACCGCCGACCCCGCCGATCGCGACCCGGAGTTCATCGCCGACACCGTGGATCTGGGCTGGCTTCTCGTCCGCCTCTACTTCCGGGCTGAGGTGCGCGGCCTGGAACGGATTCCCGAACAGGGGCCGGTTTTGCTGGTGGGCAACCACTCCGGCGGGAACGTGTCGCCGGAGGTCTTGGTGACGACGCTGGCCTTCGTCCGCCGTTTCGGCCCGGACCGTCCCTTCTTCCAGCTCGCCCACGACATGGTGATGGCCTATCCGGTGATCGGCTCGTTGCTGCGCCGCTTCGGGACGGTCAACGCCGACCCGGGCAATGCCGAGCAAGCGCTGCGCGAGGGCGCGGCGGTGCTGGTCTACCCCGGCGGCGATTGGGAGGTGCACCGTCCGACCTGGGAAGAGGACCGGATCGACTTCGCCGGTCGCACCGGATTCCTGCGCCTGGCCTGGAACGAGCGGGTTCCGATCGTGCCGGTGGTGAACATCGGCGCGCAGCAGACTCAGTTGGTGCTCACCCGCGGTGATCGGATCGCGCGCCTGCTGCGGCTGGATCGGATGCTGCGGCTGAAGGTGTTCCCGATCTCGATCGCGCTGCCGTGGGGACTGGACGTCGGGGATCTTGCTGGGCATCTGCCGTTGCCCAGCAAGATTACCGTCGAATTTCTCGACCCGATCGATCTGCGCTCGACAGTGGGTCCGGAGCTGGATCTGGACGCCGCCTACCGGCACGTCACCGGAGTCATGCAGGGCGCGCTGACCAGGCTGGACGAAGAACGGGCCTTGCCGATCGTCGGCTGAACGGGAAGAGGCGCGCCGTTTCCGCCGCCGCACACCCGATTCGCGATACCGTTAGTAACATATATCAGCTCGTGTGATGGAGGTCACCATGCGCGACGTCGCGCATGCAAGGCTCGACTGGTTCGCCGCGCCAGGCACCGAGGGCGGTGGCGCGGCGCTGGATCAGGTGGCGATCATGACCGGCGCCGCCGGTCTGGTCGCGGCCGTTCTGCTGTGGGTCGGGTATCTGCACCGAACCCGCCGGATCACCTGGCTACAGCGCGTCGCCGATCGCCTCGGGCGAGTGTTCAATCGGCCCGGCTGGGTCGCCCTTCCGCTCGCGATGTTCCTCGCGACGATCCTGACGGCGCTGTTGGGCTTCATCTGGGATGTCAGCCTGCACGTCGGCAACGGCCGGGACAACGGGCCGCTGGCGAATCCGGCGCACTACTTCATTCTGGCGGGATTGTTCTTCCTGTTCACCGCCGGGATGTCGGCGATCGTGCTGCCGATGGACGTCAAGCCCGGCGCCGCGGCGGTGCGGATCACCCGCACCTGGTACGCGCCGGTCGGCGGCATCCTCATCGCGGGCGCCGGTCTCTACGCCTTGATCGGCTTCCCCCTCGACGACATCTGGCATCGGATCTTCGGGCAGGACGTCACGCTCTGGGGGCCGACGCATCTGATGCTGATCGGCGGCGCCGGTTTGTCACTGATCGGTGTGCTGCTGCTGGAGTTCGAAGGCAGGCACAGCAAGCCCGAGCCCGACCGCGCCGACGGCAGGCTGATGTGGCTGCTGCGGTCCTTCGCCTTCGGCGGACTGCTCATCGGGCTGTCGGTGTTCCAGGTGGAATTCGACTTCGGGGTGCAGCAGTTCCGGCTCGTCCTGCAGCCGATGCTCATCGCCGCCGCGGCCGCCGTCTGCCTCGTCGCCGCGCGCGCGAGCCTCGGGCCGTTCAGCACACTGGTCGTGGTCGGCTTCGCCGCCCTGGTCCGCGCCGTGGTGGCCGTGCTGGTGGCCGGACCGGTCATCGATGCGCCGCGTAATGTCTTCCCGCTCTATCTCGGCTGCGCGATCGTAGTGGAACTGCTGGCGCTGTTGCCGCTCATTCGGCGGCCGATCTGGTGGGGCGCGCTGTGCGGGCTCGCGATCGCGACAGTCGGGCTGTGGCTCGAATCCCTCTGGGTACGGGCGATGTTCGTCAATCCGTGGCCGGCCGCCATGTGGCCGGAACTGCTGGCGATGGCGGTGCCCACCGGTATCGCGGGCGGTGTCGTCGGCGCACTGCTGGCGATGACGCTGCGCGGCGAGCCGCTGCCGCGCCCGCCGGTGCGGCGCGGATTGATGGTCGCCGCGGTCGTGATCGTGGCGGCTGCCACCGCAAACGGGCTGCTCGTCGACGTGCCGGAGCAGGCCACCGCCACAGTGGCGCTGCGTGACGTCGAATCGGGCCCAGGGGGACGGATGGTGCTGGCGGACGTCCGCGTCACGCCCGCCGACCTCGTCGGCTCCGACCCCGAATGGATGCAGATCCTGTCGTGGCAAGGCGGCATCGGCAGCGACAGCCCAGGCCGCGGTCTGGTTGTCGACCACTTGCAACGAGTGGGCGCGGGGCACTACGTCTCGACCGAACCCGTTCCGGCCTACGGGTCGTGGAAGACCGTTCTGCGGTTGCAGGACGGACGCGTCCTGACCGCGGCGCCGGTGTTCATGGCCGCCGACCCCGGCATCGGCGTGGAAGAGGTGCCCGCGCTGACATCGTTCACCCGCCCGTTCATCGCCGAGATCACGGTGTTGCAGCGAGAACGTTCGTTCGATTACCCGTCCTGGTTGTTCGGCGCGGCATCGCTGGTCGTCCTGGTGTGCAGCCTCGTCCTCGTCGGCGCGCTGTCCTGGGGCGCGGCCCGGATCAACGACCGCTACCCGCACGCGAGCCGAACGGTCGAGGCGGAACCGGCGGTCTCGCGATGACCGGGAGCCCCGACGGCGTGGACGTGCTGGCCGATCACTCGCTGCTGCTGGCGATACCGGCCTTCCTGCCCGCCTTGCTCGTGGTCGCCGTCGTCGTGTTCGTCGCCTTGCGGGACCGCCGCGCCGAGGAGCGCGATCGCACACCCGGTGCACCGTCCGAGCATGGCGCCGAGAAGGAGCAGTGATGGCATCCGTGCGGCGCTGGGGCGCGCTCGTCCTGCTGAGCGGTCTGCTCGTAACCGGCTGCGCGTCCTCCGATCCCGCCAGCACCCCGTCGACGAGCGGGACGGCTGGTGATTCGGACGCTCTCGTCGTCGCCGTCCGAATCGCGGCGGGCTCGGTGAGCCCGGCCGATGTCCGCCTCGAGACCCGGGTGGGACGACCGATCGAAGTCGTGGTCGACAGCGACGCCGAGGACGAACTGCACGTCCACGCCACGCCTCAGCACACCTTCGCGATCACGCCAGGGACCGGTCAGCGGTTCCGCTTCACCGTGGACGTGCCGGGGCGGGTGGAGATCGAACTGCACCATGCCCGGCGAACGGTGGCGACGCTGCTCGTGCGCGGATGACGGTTCTCGCACACGGCATCGGCGGTGCCACCGATCTGCCGATCCCTTTGTCGTACGCGCTCGTCGGAGCCGCCTGGGCCTTGACGTTCTCCTTCGCGGTGCTGGTGCTCGCCTGGCGCGAACCGCGGCTGGATCCCCGATCACCGGGAGTCGCGCTGCCCTCGGTGGTGGGTGCGATCGTGGACTCCGGGGCGGTCCGGGTCGTGATATCGGCTGTGAGTGTGGCCGTCACCCTCGTGGTCGTCGTGATCGGTGTCTTCGGAAGTGCCGATCCCGCGCGCAATCCCGTGCCCGGTGTCGTCTACATCTTCCTCTGGGTCGGTGTCATGGTCGCCTCGCTGGTCGTCGGCCCCGTTTGGAGGGTGTTGTCCCCGGTGCGCGCCGTGCATCGCGCCCTGTGCGCGGTGCTGCGCCGTCCACCGACCCAGGGGCCGGTGCGTTATCCCGGTTCTTGGGGACACTGGCCCGCGGTGCTGGGTCTGTTCTCCTTCGTGTGGATGGAACTGGCTTTTCCGGAACCGGCTTCGGTGGCCGCCGTGACCGCCTGGCTCGTGACATATCTCGTCGTGAACACGATCGGACTGGTCATGTGCGGCACCACGTGGGCCGAGCGTGCCGACCCGCTGGAGGTGTACAGCGGTCTGCTGGGCAGGCTGAGTCCGTTCGGGCGCCGCGAAACCGGCGAACTCGTGCTGCGATCGCCGTTGGACAATCTGGCGGGCACTCCCGTCCGAGTCGGTGCGGTGGCCGTGGCCGCCACCTTGCTCGGCTCGACCGCGTTCGACAGCTTCACCACCTTTCCTCCCTGGCGCGGACTGCTGGCCGACGCCGGTGCCGGCGGATCCGAGGTGCTGCCGACCGTGCTGAAGACGATGGGGCTGCTGGGTTTCATCGTGGTCGTCGGCGGGTTGTTCCGGACTGCCGCCCGGGCGACCGGAGGCCTGCCCGCAGCCGAGCGAAAACTGCTCCCGGATCGCCTCGCGCACAGCCTGACCCCGATCGTCGCGGGCTATCTCGTGGCCCACTACCTCACATTCCTGGTCGAGAAAGGCCAGGCGACGGCGCTGTTGTTCGCGGATCCGTTCGCACGCGGATGGAATCTCGCCGGGCTGGCCGACCGCGACGTCGCCTACCTGCTGTCCACCCATCCCGCGCTGTTGGGAACGATCAAGGTGCTCGCCGTGGTGATCGGCCACATTCTGGGCGTCGCCGCCGCGCACGATCGCTGTCTGCGGCTGCTGCCGCGGGCACATCGGGTCACGGGCCAACTGGCTTTGATGCTGACCATGGTCGGTTTCACCTTCACCGGTCTCTACTTGCTGTTCGAGTCCTGAGGCCTTCCGAGTTCCGCAGCGCAGCAAGCATTTTCGTCAGCGCACGGCAGCGGTTCCCGCGCGAATTCACTGGCTCGAACCCGGCTGCTCGCTCTAGCGTGTCCGCGGGCACGCTCATCGCCCGTGTCATACGTCGGACAGGAAGTGAGTAGGTCGGATGAGGATCCAGCCCGAGATCCGCACGGCTGCCGGGATCGTACGTGGCAGGTGGGAGGACCCCGTCGCCGTGTTCCGAGGCATCCCGTATGCCCGGCCGCCGGTGGGCGAACTGCGGTTCGCGGCTCCCGTGCCGCCACACCCGTGGGACGGCGTTCGGGACGCGCTGGAATTCGGTCCACCCGTACCTTCGGCAGGCCGCGCGACGGCCGGCGCCGACGAGGGCTCCGACGACTGGTTGACGCTCAACGTCTGGGCACCCGACCTCGGCGCCGCCGGACTACCGGTGATGGTGTGGATCCACGGCGGCAAATACCTGGAGGGCACCTCGGGTAACCCACACCACGACGGCGCGACGCTCGCCGGGTGCGGTGCGGTGGTGGTCAGCATGAACTATCGCGTCGGCCTGGAAGGCTTCGCCCACATCGCCGGAGCGCCGGACAACCGCGGGATTCTCGACCAGGCCGCCGCCTTGCGATGGGTACAGGACAATATCGCCGCGTTCGGCGGCGATCCGGGCAACGTCACCGTGTTCGGCCAGTCCGCCGGGGCCGGCTGCATCGCCGCGCTGCTCGCCATGCCGCTGGCGGCGGGGCTGTTTCGTCGAGCGATCGCCCAGAGTCCTCCGGGCACTTTCCTTTCCCGAAGGCTCGCCGCCGCGGTGACGGCGACGATCGTCGCGGAACTCGGTGTCCGGGCCACCCTCGATGAGCTGGCTCGTATCCCTCCGCGCACACTGATCGGCGCGACGGACGCGCTCATCCGGAAGATGCCCGAATTCGTCGATTCCTGGGGTCCCATGGCACTGACCCCGACACCGTTCTCACCCGTCGTCGACGGCGAGCACCTGGCGCGCTCGCCATGGGCCGCGCTCGCCGACGGCGCGGCACGGGACATCGATCTGCTCGTGGGCCACACTCGGGACGAATACCGGCTGTTCGACAACTGGTTCGGCAGCGAGGTGACCGACGAGCAGGTGACCGCCGCCCTCGATCGTCTCGCGCCCGCCCCGCACGGCAGCGACGGCTACCGCGCCGCCTACGCCGACGCCACGGCCGGGGAACTCTATGAAGTCGTCAACTCCGACTGGCTGTTCCGGATGCCCTGCCTACACCTGGCCGACGCCCGGCACGCCGGCAACGGGCACGCCTGGGTCTACGAATTGAGCTGGAGCTACCACCCGGAGCAGGGCGCCTCGCACAGTCTGGATTTCCTGCTCGTGTTCGGCACGCTCGACCTCGACGAGGTGCGGGGCCACCCCGCAGCGGGCCCGAGCGCGGCGGCCGAAGCCATCCGGGTCTCCCGGCACATGCGCACCGATTGGCTGAACTTCGCGACCACCGGCGATCCCGGCTGGGCTCCCTATGATCCGCACACCCGCTCCACCCGCGTGTACAGCGCCGAGCCGGTCACTCGGCCCTACCCCGAAGAACGCTCCCGCCGCATCTGGTCTGCACATCGGTTCGACACCCTGGACCTGGCCACCTGAGATGGCTCCTCGGACCGCGACATTCCCGGACAGTGAACCGTCGCGAGGCGATCGGCGCGGGAATCGTCACTCGGGTTTTGCTGGATCAGCAAGACGCAACTCGACGATCGAGCGGGAACCGGCCGGAACGACCGAGCCGACCCGTAGGCGGGCCGACTCGGCGATCTCGCGCAACCGGTCCAGGGTGCGTTCCCGGCCGCCGACGTAGCACAGCATCCGCAGGTCTCCTTCGGTGTCGGGTGGGCCGCCGTCGGCATCGCCGATGTGGTCCACGACGAGCACCCTTCCCTGCTCCGCGACCGCGCCGGCACAGCGTCGCAGGATTCGGACAGCGGCCTCGTCGTCCCAGTCGTGCAGCACACCCGAGAGCAGATAGCCGCCGGCTCCGGCGGGAAGGGGATCGAAGAAGCTGCCGACCCGCGCGTCGGCCCGGTGGTCGAGGCCCGCCGAGCGAATGGCCTGCCGTGCACGAGCGACCGGGCCGGCCAGGTCGAGCACCGTCCCGCGCAGTTCGCCGTGGGCGCGCAGAAGGGCGATGAGCAAGCTGGCATCGCCCCCGCCGACGTCGACGATGTGACCGAGTGCGCCCCAGGCGTAGGCGTCGGCCACCGCAGGGGCATCTGCCGCCAGCCGGGCGCCCATCAGAGCGTCGAACGACGCTCCCAGCACAGGATCGGCGGACAGGTCGTCCCAGAACGTCCGGCCGAACTGACGCGGAAAGGCGGGCTCACCGGTGCGGACGGTGTGCAACAGCTGGACGAGGCACAGATCCGCGCGCCCGATGGCACCCTCCAGATCGATCCAGCGTCGTACTCCGTCCGGATGATCGTCGCGGAGGCGCTCACCCAACGCCGTCAGCCCGTAGCCGCCGGAGCCCGCACGAGCGAGCACACCGGCGGTCACCAGGTGGTCCAGCAGACGCCCCAGCGCGTCGCGATCCGCGTCCACCGCCGCGGCCAGCGCCTCGCTCGTCTGCCTGCCTGCGGCGACGTGATCGGCCAGCCGCAATGTCGCCGCCACGCGGATGGCCATCGGCGTCACGAGGTCGGCGGCTGCCCACAGCGCCCCACCCCATTCGGTCGGCTCCTCGGACATGGCCCTCCTCGCTCGTCGGCTCCGGCGCGCCCAGCACATGACTCCAACGGTCAGCGCAGCGGCACCTGCCAGCACAACCGGGCGCCCGCGGTACGTCCGTCCGGCCCGTTGGCGGCCGTGATCGTGAAGGTACCCGCCGATTCTTCGGCCCGCCGGGCCAGATTGGACAGACCGCGCGGAGTGACATCGGTGGGCACGCCGCAGCCGTCGTCCTCGATGACGATGGTCAGGTCGTCGGCGACGGTGATCTCGACCGAGACGGTGTCGGCTCCGGAGTGCCGGACGGCGTTGCTGACCGCTTCCCGCACCACGGCTTCGGCGTGATCGGCCAGTTCGGGGTCGATCACCGAGAGCGGGCCGCTGATGCGCACGGAGGTGCGGATGCCGCTGGGGGCGGCCTGCTGGCGGATCGCTTCCTCGATGCGTTGCCGCACCCGCGCGCTGTCGCCGGTGCCGCCGTGCAGGTCGAAAATCGAGGTGCGGATTTCCTGGACGACGTCTTGCAGGTCGTTGATGGCCTCGCTGATGCGCTCGCGGACTTCGGGAACGCGGGTGCGGGGAACGGTGCCCTGCAGGCTCAGCCCGACGGCGAACAGTCGCTGGATGACGTGGTCGTGCAGGTCGCGTGCGATGCGGTCGCGGTCGGAGAGGATGTCCAGTTCCCGCATGCGCCGTTGCGCGTCGGCCAGTTGCATCGCCAGCGCCGCCTGGTCGGTGAAGGCGGCCGTCAACGCGAGGGTCTCGTTGCTGTAGGGCGCCGATTCCACCGCCCGCAGCGCGACCAGCACGCCGACCGTGGTGTCGGAGGTCTGCATGGGCAGCACGAGCGCGGGCCCGGCATCGGGGAAGATCTTGCCGAGATCCGCGCGGCGAGCGTCGTCCACCTGCTGGGGGGAACGCAGTCGGAACGCCTGGCCGATGGTGCTGTCTCCCAACGGCAACTTGATCAGCCGCTGGTCGTGCGTGGCGCCCGCGGTGTGTGTGATCAGAAGCTCGGTGATCTCCTCGGGCGACCCCTCGGAGTCCGGGACGACCGCCAGGTAGGTCCGTTCGGAGCCGGTGAGCCGGTGTGTGGCTTCGACGAGGTGGGTCAGGACCTGGTCCGGAGCGGTGCCTGCGAGGAATTCGGTGGCGATGTCGCGGGTGGCTTCGATCCAGGCTTGGCGGGTGCGGGCGGACTCGTAGAGGTGGGCGTTGTCGATGGCGATTCCGGCCGCGGCGGCCAGGGCTCGCACGATGACTTCGTCGTCTTCGGTGAAGGGCTGGCCGCCTGCCTTCTCGGTGAGATAGAGGTTGCCGAATACTTCGTCGCGTATGCGGACGGGCACGCCGAGGAAAGTGCGCATCGGGGGGTGGTGGGCGGGGAATCCGACCGAGGAGGGGTGGTCGGCGAGGTTGTCCAGGCGGATCGGTTTGGGTTGGCTGAACAGCAGGCCGAGTACGCCGTGGCCTTGGGGAAGGTCGCCGATCAGCTCGCGGGTGGGTTGGTCGATGCCTTCGTAGATGAATTGGGTGAGTTGCTGATCGTGGCCGCGGACGCCGAGTGCGCCGTAGCGGGCGTCGACCAGGGAGATGGCGGTGTGCACGATGGTGCGCAGGGTGCGGTTGAGGTCGAGGCCGGAGGTGACGGTGAGCATGGCCTCGACGAGGCCGTCCATGCGGTCGCGGGCGTCGATGATCTGTTCGATGCGGTCCTTGACCTCGCCGAGCAATTCGCGCAGCCGCAGTTGCGAAAGCGTATCGCGCACCGAATAGGTTTCGGCCGACGCGTAATCAGTCGAATTCGCCCCTGGAACGCCGTCAGCGCGGCTTCTCGCCATGGATCAAGACTATTTCACCCGGTTCCGGAAATGAACGCCGCCGCCCGGCGGAAATGGACCCGGCACCGGTCAGAAGTCGATGGTGGAGCCGGACGGCCGGGACCGGAGTTTGGAGGCGTAGACCGCGGCCTGGGTGCGTCGTTCCAGGCCGAGCTTGGCCAGCAGGCGGGATACATAGTTCTTCACCGTCTTCTCGGCGAGAAACATCCGCTGAGCGATCTGGCGGTTGGTCAGGCCTTCGCCGAGCAGGTCGAGCAGTTTGCGTTCCTGATCGGTGAGTCCGGCCAGAGGACCGTCGTGGTGGGTGTCGGCGCGCAGCCGTTGCATCAACGCGGCGGCGGCGCGGTTGTCGAGCAGTGAGCGCCCCGCGCCGACTTCCTTGATGGCTTTGGCCAGCTCCATGCCCTTGATGTCCTTGACGACGTAGCCGCTGGCTCCGGCGAGGATCGCGTCCAGCATCGCCTGTTCGTCGGTGAACGAGGTGAGGATCAGGCAGCGCAGATCGTCGAGCTTGGACAGCAGGTCGCGGCAGAGCTCGATACCGTTGCCGTCGGGCAGGCGCACGTCGAGGACGGCGACGTCCGGCCGGAGTGCGGGGATGCGGGCGAGGGCTTGGGCGACATCGCCTGCTTCGCCGATCACCGAGAGCTCCGGGTCGCCGGAGAGCAGGTCGGCGAGGCCGCGGCGGACGATCTCATGGTCGTCCACCAGAAACACCGTGATCATCGAGTGTCCAATCCGGGAGTGGCGGGTGGGACCGACACTACGCATCGGGCAGGCTGCTCGGTACGGACCAAAGTCCCTTCCTGCCTGGCCTAGCCGTTTGCCGCGCAAGTATATCGCTCTCGGCGCGACGCGACGCGCCGGAGAAAATGTTCGCTTACGACGGAGCCGTGCGCGGTTGGACCGGCGCCCGGCCGCGATCAGGTCGGCGCCTCCGAGCGGGTGAGTCCTTCGGCGATGAGGATCCGGTGGGCTTGCTGCGCGGCGGAAACCTGCGCGCTGTCGGGCGCTGCGCCACCGGAGAGTTCTTCCATGCTGCGGGCGAGCACCGCCACGGCGTCGGTGAGCGCCCGTAGCCTGCCGTCCAATTCGTCGAGACGAGACGATTCGGGTCGCGCGACCGGTGTCGCCGTGTCCTGCAGGGTGCCCGCGAGCTCGGCGCCACGCAGGACGGCTCGCAGATCTTCCGGCAGCAACGCGAACACGTGATCGAGCTGGCCGGGCGAGAACAAGTCGGCCAGCGCGTCGGTCACCGCGCCCGCGAGGGCGTAGGCCTCGTCCCGGGAGACGCCCGCTTCCCGCGCGAACTGATCGAGGAAGGAGGGCACATCGTGGGGGAAGGGAACGTGTGCGGGCACCCAGCCCTCGTAGAAGATCCCGCGCAGGAGTTCGGGCAGCTGGGCGCTCAGGTGCGCGGCCGCGTTGACGCCGATGCGGTCACGCACCGTGTGCAGCCAGGCACGCAGTGCGCGGTGCGCGAATGCCCGGTCTTCGGTGGCGAGTTCGTCGGTCAGCGTGCGCAGCCACTCGTGCGCGGTGTGCACCGCGGGTGCGAGGGGGTCGCGGTGGTAGCTCATGACGTGTGCCTTTCACGGGTGAATCGTGGTTGATCGTGCCTAGGGGGACCGGGTGCCGAGCTGGAGCGGCGGTCCGCGCGAAGATCGCCCTGCCGAGGACCGCCCGGTGGCGTCTTCCGGCTCCATATCGACGAGACTGCTCGCCCGAGCCGGGACCGGTGAGAGGACTCGTACCCGCACTGACGGGACCATGGTCACCCCGAATGCCGGATCACCGTGGAGGCGATCGGATCACGTTCGCGCGGGTGCCGAGTCACGCAGGCCGGCCAAGGCGCCGGCGAGCCGCCGTCGCAGTTCGCCCGCGACGGACCGCAGCCCCGGCTCGGCGGTGACGCACACCAGCAGTTCCGGATCGGCGACCTCGACCTGTGTGCCGGTGTCGGTGGAGCGCACCACGACACCGCACGAGAACATCGCCCCGGCGTGGCGGTCGGCCAGCAGGGCCCGGTAGGTCAGCCGGGGGTCGCAGACGCCCAGCATCAGGTAGTTCTCGATTTGTTCGCCGATGCTCTCGCGCAGGGTGGCCTGCAGGTCGACTTCGGCGACCACCGTCAGTCCCGCCTCCCGCAAGGTATCCCTGGTCCTGCGCACCGTCTCGTCGAAGGGCACGTCGAGATGCACCGCGACGGTGGCGGCGGGGGCGACCGGCAACCGGATCTCGGTGAGCAGACGCCGAGCGTCGGTGACCTCGTCCGGGCCGATGAGGTAGGCCTCGGTGGGCGGACCGATCGGTCGATAGCCGCTGTCGCGCAGCCATTCCCGCAGCGCCCGGTATGCCGCGCCGAGCTCGCGGTAGCTGCCGCGGTGACAGGTGCGAGCGACCAGAGTGCCGGGCAGGACGACTACTCGCGCGCCGGAACTGGGCCCCAGATTGGGGGCAGGCTCCACCGCGACGCCGAATTCCACCGCGGCCGCTTCGCCTTCGGGCGTGTCGTCGGGGAATGTGATCGTCGGCGCGCCGCTGGCGACCAAACCGGCCCGCTGCACGATCCGGGTCACTTCCCGCATTCCCTCGGCGATGTCCTCGCCGAGCAGGCCCGGATCGGGACGGAGCAGGCGTGCCATCCGCAGCACCGTTTCCGGTGCCGACTCGACCAGGGCGATCCGGTATTCCACCGCGTCCTCCTCGATTCGTTCGGTGCCATGGGCGCGGGCCGCCGCCCTTCGGGTGTCGATGACCGCGGGTTCAGCGGGAGCCGGTGACAGTGAAGACGTCCGTCACCGGTCGCCGGGGAGTCGGCGGGACCATATCGGCGTCGTCGGTGGGCGCGGTGCCGACTCGCAGCAGCACCTGGGGTGCCGCCGGACGGGGAACCAGGCCTGCGAGCAGTCCTCGGGTCGTCGGCAGTTCGGTGACATGGGTGAGCGCACAGGTCGCCAGGCCCGCGGTGGTGCATTCCAGCAGCACCGCCGACAAAGCCTCGCCCGCGTGCAGCCACCGCGTCACCGAATCCCCTTCGGTGCTGAGCACCACCAGACGCGCGCGATCGTCGAGCCGGGCCCGGCGCGTCGAATGCGGAGCCGGGGGGAAAGCGCGCCCGACGCCGACCCGAGCGAATTCCGCGTCGGAGGCCAGCGCGGAGGTCGGCACGCCCTCGAGCGCCTCCGAATGTCCGGCCCACCATTCCAATTCGGTCTGATAGAGCAGGTCTTGCCGCCGGAGAGCGCCGACCTGCTCCGAGGCGGCGGCGAGCCGGGGACGGGCGGTGTCGTCCAAGACGTCGAGTTCCACCTCGTGCGGGGAGGTGAGCATCCGCAGCCGCGGCAGGAGGTCGGCGAAGCCCTGCGGTTCGGTCATCGGCAACCGGTCGGTGCGGCGCCGGTCGATGACGCGTGCTCGGGTATGGATCCCCTCGGGCGGGTCCGTCCACTGCCGGAACTCGATCACCGCGAGATGGCCGGGGCGCTGGCGGTCCGGCACCCGCACCGTGTCGGTGTGCCAGCCCTGGTCGGCGAAGACGGTGCGCGCGTGATGCAGTACGGCTCCGCAGCTGATCACCAGCTGGCGGCCGTGCGGGTCGGTCGACGGCAGCAGCCGGTCGGCGTCGGTGTAGAGGTGCAGGCGGGTTCCGTCGAACACCCACCGCCACGGCTGGGTGTTGTGCACCGAAGGCGCCCGGGTGGCCAGCCGCAGCGCGGCGAGGATCACCCGATGGTCGGGTACCGAGCGGGTGGGTGCTTCGTCGTTCGCGGTCATGATTCGAGTGTCCGCACGAAGGTCTGGGGCGAATACGGGCGTTCCGCCCGCGACGCAGGGTCCTTGGTCACCGTCGCCGACTGAGCGTGCCGGTCCGGCGCGCGGGGACGTTCCGCGTGGCGTCCTAGTCGTCGGTGTCCGCCACCCGGGCACGCAAGAGCGTCACGCCCCACCACAACAGCCGCAGCGCCAGACCGGCGTAGATCAACACGGCGAGGTACACCAGCCCCGCGCCGTAGTCGCGGGCCCAATCGGGCAGTAACACCACGAGCGCCACCAGCATCCCGACCAGCATGGTCGACGCGATCACCACCGCGGGAACCGCCAGCGGCACGGCGTCCAGGTCCGGTGCTCCGCCGGGTGGGCGTCCAGGTATATGACGGGGTGACATAGCACACAGCTTGCTCGGGCGGCGGGTGCGGCGGGAGGGTACTGCTGCCCGTAGCGCGGGGGCCAACGTCCCGAGACGGGTGTGGCCTCAGTCCACCTCGCCCTCCGGACCGGACAAATCGAGGATCTCCGAGAGCGGGCGGCGCGGCGTCTGCGGAGGCTCCGGCGCGGAATCGGGCGCCGAGCCGACCCGGACCAGCACCTGCGGCAAGCCGAAACCGTCGGTCAGCGTGCGGACCAGCGCACGGCTCTGCGGGACCTCGGTCAGGTGGGTCAGAGGGCAGGTCGCGTAGCCCGCGAGGGTGCACTCGAGCAGCACCGTGGACAGCACCTCACCGCAGTGCACCACGTCGTCGGGGCTGTCGCTGTCGGTGGACAGGACGAGGATCACCGAATGGTCGTCGGCGACCTCACCGCGCCGGTCACCGGCGACGGTAGGGAACTTGCGGCCCACGCTCACCCGCTGCCGTTCCTGCTCGGAGATCAACGCCTCCTTGGGTACGCCCGCGTCGGCGACGACATGCCCTGTCCACCACTGCAATTCGGCATGGTAATCCGGGTCGTAGCGGCGCAGGGACGCGGTCATCTCGGAGGCGCGGGCCAACGTGGGGCGGCTGTCGTCGTGCAGCACGTTCAGCGTGGCGTCGGTGGGGTCGAACGTGCTGCGCAACACGGTTTCGAAATCGGACCATCCTGGCGGCGCCGCGAACGGCAGCCGGTCGGTGTGCCTGCGCAGGATGGCGTCGGCGCGGGCGCGGTCGCCGTCGGTCACGAAATGTGCCCGATGGAACGTGATCGTGGCCAGATGATTGCGCCGATTCGGGTTGGGGAAGTGAGCCACGAGGGTGCGCCAACCGGCAGCGGACATGGCCGCGCGGAGATGTCCCAGCGCGACACCACAGCTGATCAGCATCTGACGCCCGGCGGTGTCGGTCGCCGGGAGCCGGCGTTCGGGCACGGCGAACAGCCGCAGCGCTTGGCCGTCGAACGTCCAGTGCCAGGGCTGGCTGTTGTGCAGCGACGGCGCCCGGCCGGCGAGGAGGACGGCCTTCTCGATGGTTTCTCCGGTGGGTAGCTCGTTCATAGGGCCGACGGTAGGTCTCCCACGCCGATGGGAAAACAGTCGTTGGTCCCGGATCTCGCCGCTGGTGGCCCTCACGTCAGGCGATTGTTGCGGACTTTCGTCCCTGGACGGGATCCCGGCGGCTCGGTCAGGCTTGGAGTCGTGGGCAACGGTGTGCAGGCGACGCCTCGGATCGATTCGCGCCGCCACGACGCGGTGATCTTCGATATGGACGGGGTGGTGACCGACAGCGCGTCGATGCACGCCGCGGCGTGGGCGGAATTGTTCGACGACTTCCTCACCCGGCGCCCCGCCGGCGCCGGCCAGGACCGGTCGCCGTTCACCGAAACCGACTACCTCCGCTTCGTCGACGGCAAACCGCGCTATCGAGGCGTGGCGGACTTCCTCACGGCACGAGGTATCGCGTTGCCCTGGGGCAGTGCCGCCGACCCGGAGACGGCCGAAACCGTCTGCGGGCTCGGGAACCGGAAGGATCGCCTGTTCCGCGAGCGCGTCGCGCGGGACGGTGTCCGGGCGTTTCCGTCGACCGCCGACCTCGTTCGCCGTCTGAACGCCGCGGGCATCGGCACCGGCGTCTTCACCGCCAGCCGGCACTGCGCGCAGGTGCTCACGGCCGCCGGTGTCGCTGACCTGTTCACCGTACGGGTCGACGGGAACGATGCCGAGGAATTGCGCCTGCCGGGAAAACCCGATCCGGCGATGCTCGTCGAGACCGCGCGCAGACTCGGGGCCGAACCGGATCGGACGGTTGTCGTCGAGGACGCCGAGGCGGGCGTCGCGGCCGGTCGCGGCGGGGGCTTCGCGCTGGTCGTCGGAGTCGACCGGCAGGCGAAGCCGGATCGGTTGCTGGCGCGCGGAGCCGATGTCGTCGTCGACGACCTCGCCCGGGTGGGGTTGCGCGGGGGATTCCGGCGGATGTCGGAGATTCCGGAAGTCAGGTCGGGCTGGCCGCAGATCGCCGATCGTCTGCGCAGGGAGAAGCCCGCGGTGCTGCTCGACTTCGACGGCACCGTAGCCGAGATCGTCGCCGATCCGTCCGCCGCCGAACCGGTGGCAGGCGTGGCGGCGGCATTGCGGAAGCTGGCCGCTCAATGCCCGGTCGCGGTGGTCAGCGGCCGTGATCTCGCCGATCTGCGCGCCCGCGTCGGTGTCGCCGGAATCTGGTACGCGGGCAGTCACGGCTTCGATCTGGTGGCCCCGGACGGTACCGCGCACGTGCACGATGCCGCGCCCGGCGCCGAGCAGGCGCTCACCGCGGCGGCCGGCGAACTGCGGAGTCGCCTGCGGGAGGTCACCGGGGTCCTGGTGGAGCACAAGCGCTTCGCGGTCGCCGTCCACTACCGCAACGTCAGGGCGGAAGACGTCGGGGGAGTGGTCGCCGCGGTGCACGAGTCCGGGCACACCGCGGGGTTGCGGGTCACCCACGGCCGCCGCGTCGCCGAACTGCGTCCGGATGTGGACTGGGACAAGGGCGCCGCGGTGCGGTGGATTCTCGACCATCTGACCGAGCCGGTGTTTCCGATCTACCTCGGCGACGACCTCACCGACGAAGACGCCTTCGATGCCGTCGGATCCGATGGGCTCGCCGTCGTCGTGCGCCACGACGAGACCGGTGACAGGCACACCGCCGCCCGGTACGCGGTGGACGGGCCGCACCGGGTTCGCGACTTCCTCGATCGGCTGGCCCGTCGGCTGCGGACCGAAACCGTCGCCGCCGCGCCGGAGTCGTGGACACTCGGCTTCGACGGATACGACCCGGGCCGGGAAAAGCTGCGCGAGTCGCTGTGCACGGTCGGCAACGGCTATTTCGCCACTCGCGGCGCGGCGCCGGAATGCGCGGCGGGAGCGGTGCACTACCCGGGCACTTATGTGGGCGGGGTGTACAACCGGCTCTCCGACATGATCGCCGGGCACGTGGTCGACAACGAGAGTCTGGTCAATCTGCCCAATTGGCTCCCGCTCACCTTCCGCATCGAACAGGGCGACTGGTTCGACATCGATACGGCGGACCTGCTGGACTACCGGCAGCAGCTCGATCTGCGCCGTGCCGAACTCGTGCGGCGATTCCGCTTTCGTGACGCCTCCGGGCGGATCACGGCGGTGACGCAACGCCGGTTCGTCGCCATGCACAGCCCGCACTCGGGCGCCATGGCGACGACGATCACCGCAGAGAACTGGTCGGGTGCGGTGACCGTTCGCTCGGCGATCGACGGATCGGTGCGCAATCAGCTGGTGCAGCGGTACCGGGACCTGTCCGACGCCCACCTGGTGACCGAGCGTGCCGTCCACCTGTCCGCGGGATCGGTTCTACTCGCGGCACGGACCCGCGTCTCGGGAACACCGGTGGCCGTCGCGACGCGCAGCAGTCTGCGTCGCGGCCTGGAGCCGATCGACTCGGTCTGCGCGGCGATCCACGAAGGCGGCCTGATCGGGCACGATTTCACCGTTTCGGTCACCGCGGGGGACGCGGTGACCGTGGAGAAGATCGTCGCCGTGTTCACCGGACGTGATCCGGCCGCGGCGGGCCCCGACGAGGAAGCCGCGCGCTGGATCGACGCTTTCGACAGCTACGCGGATCTGTTCGAGGGACACGCCGTGGCGTGGGAGCATCTGTGGGCACGGCTGGGCATCGACTTGGACGGTGCGCGGGACGCTACGCGAATCGTGCGCCTGCACCAGTTGCACTTGGCGCAGACGCTCTCTGCGAACACCACGCACATGGATGTCGGCGTGCCCGCGCGTGGCCTGCACGGTGAGGCCTATCGCGGTCACGTGTTCTGGGACGAGTTGTTCGTCTTCCCCGTGCTGAATCCGCGCTTTCCCGACCTGACCCGATCTCTGCTCCGGTACCGCTATCGCCGCCTGCCCGAGGCAAGGCGGGCCGCCGCGGAAGCGGGGCTGGCCGGTGCGATGTTCCCGTGGCAGTCCGGCAGCGACGGCCGGGAAGAAAGCCAGCGGTTGCACCTGAATCCGCTGTCGGGGCGGTGGAATCCGGATCCCAGTCGCCGCGCGCACCACATCGGGCTCGCTATCGGCTACAACGTCTGGCAGTACTACCAGGCCACCGGCGACCTGGAGTTCCTCGTCGGATGCGGCGCGGAGCTGCTGGTGGAGATCGCTCGCTTCTGGTCGAGCCTGGCCGGCTACGACGCCGTGCGCGACCGCTACGCCATCCGTGGCGTGATCGGCCCCGACGAGTTCCATTCCGGCTATCCGGACGCGCCGCAGGCCGGTATCGACAACAACGCCTACAGCAATGTGATGGCGGCGTGGGTGATCCTGCGGGCGACCGAGGCTCTCGCCCTACTCGCCCCGCGCGAACGGTCGGAGTTGCTGGAGAAGCTGTCGGTGCGACCGTCGGAAGCGGAACACTGGACCGTGGTGGCCCGGCGGATGTACGTCCCGTTCCACGACGGCGTCATCAGCCAGTTCGAGGGCTACGAGCGACTGGCCGAACTCGATTGGGACCACTACCGTCGGCGATACGGCAACATCCAGCGGCTGGACCGTCTGCTCGAGGCCGAGGGCGACGACGTCAACCGCTATCGGGCCGCGAAACAAGCCGATGTCCTGATGCTGTTCTATCTGCTGTCGGCCGACGAACTTCGCGAACTGCTCGGCGATCTCGGATACGAACTGCCCGGCGAGATGATTCCGCGGACCATCGACTACTACTTGTCGCGCACATCGCACGGCTCGACACTGAGCGCGCTGGTGCATTCCTGGGTGCTCGCGCGGGCCAACCGGGATCGTGTCGTGGAGTTCTTCGATCTGGTGCTCGGCTCCGACGTCGCCGACATCCAGGGTGGCACCACCGCGGAGGGCATTCACCTCGCCGCGATGGCGGGCAGCGTCGACCTGCTGCAACGCTGCTTCACCGGTATGGAACTGCGCCGCGACCGCCTGGTGTTCTGCCCGTATTGGCCCGAGTCGCTGGGCGCTTTGTCATTCCCGATGATCTATCGCGGCCATCGGCTGACCGTGCGCGTCACCGGCGAAGGCGTCGAGATCAGCTCCGATTCCGGCGCGTCGGCGCCGATCGAGGTCACCTGCCGGGACCAGACCGCCCGGCTCGAGGCCGGAGCGACGATCCGGCTACCGATGAACTCGGCAGCAGCGCCGGATCAGCCCGAACTGCCCCATTGTTCGAGTCGTTGATCGCGTTCATCGTTGCGGCGTCGGCAATCCGGGTGCGAGATCCGGTCGAGTTCGGTGTGGGCGATGCGCTCGGCCCACGCACGGGCGCGTTCCAGCTCCCCTGGACCGAGCGGGCCGGTCGTGTCTTCGAGGAGGAAATCCATCGGGTCGTCGGCGAGGGCGTAGCCCAAACGCCGCAGTCGTCTCCCGATGCCGCGGGCAGCCGATCCTGGCAGCCACGACTGACCGGCCGGCTTGGTGCCGAATGCCACGGCGGCGTGCCCCCGCGCAACGGGCAATGCCGCTTCGAGCCATTCCCGGACACCGATGTCGGCGATCGGCGCGTCGGTTCGCTTGGCGGCGTCGCGGCGGGAACGCCTGCGGCTGAGCCCGAAGGTGTGGGTGGGGCCGCCGACCACGAGCAACTGCACCTTCGGAGCAGGCACTTCGGCGGCCGCGGCCACATGCAGGACTTCCACGTCGGCGTGCTCGCGCAGTCCTTCGGCGATGGCTTCCGCGACCGCCGCGGTGTTGCCGAACATCGATTCATAGACGATTCGTGCACGCATGGCCGGCTCCTCTGCACCGCCGGGTAGCACGACGTTACGCGGCGCGCATGCGCCCGCACAGAGTCGAACCGACCTCTACCGGGGGACCTTAGCCCCGTCCTCCACGTCCGCCTGGCGGGCTCGGCTATCCCCGGCCCGTCTCGACGCGACGTTTGTCCAGCTCCAGACCCATCAGTGCGCCACCGCCGGCCGCGGCGAGCTTCTCGCCCGCTGTTCGAGCGCCGCCGCGCAGCAGCGCGCCGCCTCCAAGCTGCTCCGTGGTCATCGATGCGCCCATCTTTTCGCCGCGGTGTGGTCGTGGGCTGGGATGACTTCGATACCCGCGGGCAGACGGTGCAGGCGGTGGATCGCGGCGAAGGCGGCGGAGCGATCGTGGTCGACGAGAAGTCCTGGCAGCGGGGGCTTCTCGCGCAGCAGCCGGATCTGCTCGCGGCGCCAGACGGCGTCGCCCGCCAACAGCACGGTGCCACCGTCCTGTATCGCGAGAACGAGCCCGATGCTGCCCGGGGTGTGGCCGGAGAGATCGACCGCCAGGACCGAACCGTCGCCGAAAAGGTCGTGGCTGCGCGAGAAGGTGAGAACAGGAGGACCGTCGAGGTCGAAAGACGGCATCGGGCGCGAGCCGAGCGACTCGGCGACTGCCATAGGGGCCGTCTCGGGGTTCGTCGCCCAGTTCAACTCGGCCGTGGTCACCCGCAGCGCGAGGTCTGCCGGTAGGTCGAGCAGTCCGGCCACGTGGTCCCAGTGGATGTGCGTCGCGATCGCGAAGTCGAGCGCATCGACCGGGAACGCGGACAACGCGAGCGAATCGGCAAGGCCGACAAGCGGTTTGCGTGGAGCGACGAGATCGCGATACGGGCGGCGCAGCTGCGGCACGACCCGGGAGTGTACGTCGGCGCACATCGCCGGATCGACGACGAAACGGGCCTGCGGGTGTTCGACCAGAAAACTGGTCATCGCGGTCGCTACCGCGGGCGGCCGCAACACTCCTTCGATCACTCCGTAGGCCGGAGCGGGGCGTACACCATGGACGAGCGAGGTCAGCCGGACCCTGGCGCGCGCCGGGGGCAGTCCCGCGTCGGCGAGCGTCCCGAGCAACTCCGTGTCGCGACGTCGCGGTTGCCAGGTGCGCCACGGCATCGACATGCCGGCGGCGCAACACGACCACCACGTCCCGGCAGTGCCGGTCCGCGCAGTCAACGGTCCCGCTGATGGCAGATCCACACCGGCCCCTTCCAGCCCCGGCCGCGGCGCAGCCGACGAACAGCCTTCTCAGGCGAACCATGATGTCAACTCGGATTCCGATAGTCGATCAGCGGTCGCCCTGGCGCGCCTTCCGTTGCAGATCCCGCTGGTGCTCGCCACACGAAAGGTGGAACGACAGCGGAGCGGCAGGGCTGAGGGCCACATCGAGCGATTCGTGCCCGACCCGCGGCGCACTGCGGGGATGCGCGCGATGATGGAATGGTGCGCACCCGCTTCCACGATCACCTCGAGCAGCTCGCCGACCACTTACGAGCGATGTGCGTGCGCAATCGGGAGGCCATCGCGATGGCCACCGACGCCCTGCTGGGCGCGGATCTGGAGCTGGCCGAGCGCATCATCGATTACTGCGTCGAAACCGTCGCGATGCGCGAGGACGCCGAGCACGCCGCGGTCACCCTTCTCGCGCTCGAAGCCCCCGTCGCGGGAGAACTGCGGCAGGTGGTGACGGCGCTGCAGTTGGTCGACGACCTGACCCGGATGAGCGCGCTGACCGAGCACATCGCCGACACCGCGCGACGCAGGCATCCGGCCGCCGCGGTCCCCGAACGGGTGCGAAATCTGATGATTCACATGGGCGCGGCGGCCGTCGACCTCGCCGATGCCGCGGTCGGTGTGCTGACCACCGCCGACCCGGGCGACGCCGCCGATCTCGATGCTCGCGACGACACCATGGACGATCTGCACCGTGACCTGCTGGCGGCGGTCCTCGCCGAAGGGTGGGACAACGGCACCGCCGCCGCGGTGGACGTCACCCTGCTGGGCCGCTACTACGAACGCTTCGGCGACCACGCGGTCGAGGTGGGCCGCCGCACCCTCTACATGACCACCGGGCGCCGCCCCGACAACGAGGCCGCGCCATCGATCCCGGCCCGCGAATCACCAGTGAGCGGAACCGAATTCGCTGTGGATGTCGGGTGAGGAGACGATCCGGGCCGGCCCCGAAGGACCGGCCCGGAACTCGTCGAGGATCGATCAGGCGAGATCGAACCGATCGTTGTTGGCCACCTTGACCCACGCCGCGACGAAGTCGTCGACGAACTTGCCCTTGGCATCGTCCTGGGCGTAGACCTCGGCCACCGCCCGCAACACGGAGTGCGACCCGAAGATGAGGTCGTTGGCCGTCGCCGTCCACTTGGCCGCGCCGGAGGAGCGGTCGAAGCCTTCGTAGACGTTCTCCGCCGACTCCGACGCCTTCCACTCGGTGTTCTGGTCGAGCAGGTTGACGAAGAAGTCGTTCGTCAGCACGCCCGGCCGGTCGGTGAACACACCGTGGTCGGTGCCGCCGTAGTTGGCGCCCAGAGCGCGCAGGCCGCCGATGAGCACCGTCAGCTCCGGAGCCGTCACGTCCAGCATGTACGCCCGGTCGAGCAGCAGGCGCTCCAGCGGGGCCTTCTCGCCGGCCCGCACGTAGTTGCGGAACCCGTCGGCCCGCGGTTCGAGCACCGCGAACGACTCGACATCGGTGTTCTCCTGGGTGGCGTCCGTCCGTCCGGGCGCGAACGGCACCGTGACGTCGTGGCCCGCGTCCTTGGCGGCCTTCTCGATCGCCGCGGACCCGGCCAGGATGATCAGGTCGGCGAGCGAGACCTTCTTGCCGCCCGCGGCCGAACCGTTGAAGTTCTGCTGGATCTGCTCGAGTACCGGCAGCACCTTCGCCAGCTCGTCCGGCTCGTTGACTTCCCAGTTCTTCTGCGGCTCGAGGCGGATCCGGGCGCCGTTGGCGCCACCGCGCTTGTCGGTGCTGCGGTAGCTGGCCGCCGACGCCCACGCGGTCTTGACCAGCTGCGCGACCGACAGACCGGACTCGAGCACCTTGCTCTTCAGGTCCGCGATGTCCTGCTCGTCGATCAGCTCGTGATCGACAGCGGGAACGGGATCCTGCCACAGCTGCGGCTCGGGAACCCACGGGCCGAGGTAGCGGCTGATCGGTCCCATGTCGCGGTGCAGGAGCTTGTACCACGCCTTGGCGAACGCCTCGGCCAGCTCCTCGGGGTGATCCAGCCAGCGACGGGTGATCTCCCGGTAGATCGGGTCCTCGCGCAGCGACAGGTCCGTGGTCAGCATGGTCGGCGTACGCGCGGGACCACCGAACGGATCCGGGATGGCGCCTTCGCCCGCGCCGTCCTTGGGCTTCCACTGCCAGGCCCCGGCGGGGCTCTTGGTCAGCTCCCACTCGTAGCCGTACAGGTTCTGCAGGAAGCCGTTGCCCCACTTGGTCGGGGTGGCCGTCCAGACGACCTCCAAGCCGCTGGTAATGGCGTCCTTGCCCTTACCGGTGCCGTAGGCGCTCTTCCAGCCAAGGCCCTGCTGTTCGATGGGAGCGCCTTCCGGTTCGGCGCCGACCAGGCCGGCATCGCCCGCACCGTGGGTCTTGCCGAAGCTGTGGCCGCCGACGATCAGCGCGGCGGTCTCCTCGTCGTTCATCGCCATGCGGCCGAACGTCTCGCGGATGTCGCGCGCCGCGGCCACCGGATCCGGCTGACCGTTGGGGCCTTCGGGGTTCACGTAGATCAAGCCCATCTGGACCGCGCCGAGCGGGTTGGCCAGCTCGCGGTCACCGCTGTAGCGCTCGTCGCCGAGCCAGGTGTCCTCCGGACCCCAGAAGACCTCCTCCGGCTCCCAGATGTCCGGCCGGCCGAAGCCGAAACCGAAGGTCTTGAACCCCATCGACTCGAGGGCCACGTTGCCCGCGAACACCAGCAGGTCGGCCCAGGAGATCTTGTTGCCGTACTTCTGCTTGACCGGCCACAACAGCCTGCGCGCCTTGTCCAGGTTGGCGTTGTCCGGCCAGCTGTTCAGCGGCGCGAAACGCTGCGCGCCCTGACCGCCGCCGCCGCGGCCGTCGGAGATGCGGTAGGTGCCCGCGGCGTGCCAGCTCATCCGGATGAACAGGCCGCCGTAGTGGCCGTAGTCGGCGGGCCACCAGTCCTGCGAATTGGTCATGATCGCCGCGACGTCGGCCTTGAGGGCGTCGACATCGAGCTTCGCGAATTCTTCGGGGTAGTTGAAGTCCTCGCCGAGCGGGTTGGACTTGGAGGTATGGGCGTGCAGCACCGAGACATCGATCTGCTCCGGCCACCAGTCCTTGTTGCTGCGGGGACGGTGGTCCGTCTTCGCGGTGGGGGACGGGATCGCCGGGTTCTCGCTCTCGCTGGCGCTGTGCGTCTTGGTGTCAGGATTCGGCGGGCGGCTATCGGATGACACAGCATTCCTTCCTGAAATGAGTGATGTGGGCTGCGATCACGAATGTGATCGGGAAGCCTGTGATTCCACACAATCGGGGCACAGGCCCCAGTAGATGACCTCGGCCTCGTCGATCGAGAACCCGCTGTCATCGGACGCGGTCAAACAGGGGGCCTCGCCGATGGCGCAGTCGACATCGGCGATCACCCCGCATGCTCGGCATACGACGTGATGGTGGTTGTCGCCGACCCGCGATTCGTAGCGGGCGACGGACCCGGACGGCTGGATGCGCCGCACCAGGCCGGTGGCTGTGAGTGCGTTCAACGAGTCGTAGACCGTTTGGTGGGACACCTCGGGCAGAGCGGATCGAACAGCGCGAATGATCGACTCCGTGTCGGCGTGCGGGTGGTCGTGCACCGCGCTGAGCACCGCGACCCGCGGACGGGTCACACGCAGCGAAACTCCTCGCAGCATCTGCTGGAATTCCGAGGCCGTTGGCATGCACGGAAGTCTCGTCCGTTTTCTGGAACGAGTCAAGAGTTTGTTTCGAAGTCGCGCCGGACCCGCTGCGGGGCGGCGGCGGCTGCTGGGGAGCGTATCGAGGACGGCACGCGGCGCGGGTGCGTTTGCGACGATTCGATCGTGCCAGCGATGCGTGTCCGATCAGAGCGGCCGGGTCGGAGGAACAACCGGCGAATGTCGGCCGCCCAGCCGATGCGACGCCGATCTGGTCCGTGACCTGCGCCAATGGCGCGGCGCTCGGTCAGGGACGTGGGTTGACGCGGGTCCGGGTGGCCCGCATCAGGGCCGGAAAACGGAACGGATGCACCCTTCTTTTTTGTGCTTGAAAATGTCGTAGCCGTATACCGCGTCGTCGAGCGGCATGTCGTGGGTGATCAGGTAGGAGGGGTCGAGATCGCCCTGTTGGATGTAATCGAACATGCGGGGGACGAACCGCTGGCCGTATTGCTGTGCGGTACGGATGGTGAGGCCCTTGTTCGTCACGACTCCCATGGGGAATTTGTCGGTGAGGCCGTAAATGCCGAGCACTGAGACGATTCCCCCTTTGCGGCACGCGAGAATGGCTTCGCGCAGCGGCGTCGCGCGATCGGATTCGAGCCGGAGCAGCTGTTTGGCGCGGTCGTAGAGCTGCTGGATTCCGGTGCCGTGTCCTTCCATCCCGACGGCGTCGATGCAGGCGTCCGGACCGCGGCCACCGGTGCTCTCGCGCAGGATCTCGTGCACGCTGTCGACGGCGGTGTAGTCGATCGTCTCGGCGCCGAACTGCTCTTTCGCCATACGCAGACGCTCGGGAAATCGGTCGATGACGAAAATCTCGCCGGCGTCGAGCAGGCGAGCGGTATGCCCGGCCATCAACCCGACGGCGCCGCTGCCCCACACCGCGACGGTGTCGCCGGGGTGGATGTCACAGAATTCGGCGCCCATCAAACCCGTCGGAACGGCATCGGAGAGGAATAGTGCCTGTTCGTCGGTGATGCCGTCCGGTATACGGAAGCAATTGGTGTCACCGAAGGGGACGCGGATATATTGCGCATGGGAGCCCTGATAACCGCCGAAGGGATGGGTGTAGCCGTAGATTCCGCCGGTCGGATAGCCGAAGACCGGTTGCTGCATGGCGCTGTTCGGATTGGTGGTGTCGCACAGGGAATACAGTTCGTGGTCGCAATACCAGCACGATGCGCACCCGATGAAGGACGGGACCACGACTCGATCGCCCACGGCGATCGAGGTGACTTCGGCTCCGGTCTCGACGACCTCGCCCATGAATTCGTGGCCGAAGACGTCGCCTTCCCGCATTCCCGGCAGGTATCCGTCGATGAAATGCAGATCGGACCCGCAGGTGGTGGTCAGGCGGACCTGGACGATGACATCGTGCGGATTGACCAGGACCGGGTCGGGCACGGTTTCCACGGCGAGATCGTTGACGCCGTTCCAGCAGAGCGCGTGCATGGTCTCCTCCTGTTCACCGAGCGGAAGAGCGAGCGCTCGGATTGTGGGCCAGAGTGGGCACTTCGCCGGTCTGCAACAGGGCTCGGGCTCGGTAGAGAGCGGTGAACATGCCCGCGCCGGTCAGCAGGTCGGGCAGCGGGGTGCGGGCCCGCATCGTCACTTCGGTGCCGAGGTTTCGCGGCGCTGCTCGGAAGCAGAGTTCGATCTCGAGGCTTTCGCCGGAAGTGCTGTCCTGGTCGGCGGCGCCGATGAACCGGAAGTGCCCTTCCTCCTCGCGCAGTGTGGTTTTCCAGGTCGGGCGTCCGTCCGCGCTTGCCTGCAGCGTCCACTCGTAGATCGACGGTGCGGTCGATCTGACCTCGGCGACATCGCCGAGCACCTCCGACAGGTTCGCCGCGTCGCGCCAGAACTGCTCGACCTCGGCGCGGGGCCGGGCGATGGTCACGGTTTGACTGCTCGAGTAGCTGCTCGCCGACTCGATCACCCGCCCCACGAGATCGCTGAGCAGGTGTTTGGTGTCATCGATGTAGTGCATGGGACCTCCTCTCGCTCTCCGTGGTCGCAAGCCACCCGGCACACACGAGAAGCGCCGTGCCCTGCGGTCCGGACACGAACTATGGCCGCACAGCTACGGATGTCCTATGCGGTCTCCGAGCGGCTACCCGCCGCCGGAGACGCCAAACCACTTCCGTCCGACTCCGATGAGATCAGCCCGCGCCGCACCGCCACCGATCATCTCGATCGGCCGATCTCGGCCTGCTTGGCCGCCAGCCGCGCGGCGAATTCCGGGGATTCGAGGGAGGCGACCTGCGGCACGATCTCGGCGTCGACGGCATCGGCGTGTGCGTCGAGGTTCGCGGTGTGGCGCATGGTGCGTTTGGTCGTGATGAGCAGATCGCGCGGCGCTTCGGCCGCGCCCGCGGCGAAGTCGATCGCCGCGGCGAGCAGCGTGTTGTGATCGCCGTCGACCACCCGGTGCGCCAATCCGGCGCCGAGCGCGGCCTCGGCGTCGAGGATCTCGCCGAACAAAGTCATCGCCGCGGCCTGTTGCGGTCCGACGGCGCGTTGCAGCATCCAGGTCATCCCGCCGCCGGGATGCAGGCCCAGCCGCAGGAATCGCGCGTCGAACCGCGCACGGGGACCGGCGATCCTGACGTCGGCGGCCAGCGCCAGATTGAGTCCCGCGCCGACGGCGGCGCCGCCGACGGCCGCGATGGTCGGCAGTGCGCAGCGCGCGACCGCGAGGAATCCGTCGTAGATCACCCGCAGCCCCTCCTCGCGGGCGGCGCCCAGCGCGCTCAGATCCGCTCCGGCGCAGAACGCGGGCGGGGTTCCGGTCACGACCACCGCGTGTACGCCGGGGTCGCGCTCGGCCTCGGCCACCGCGGCGGCCAGTTGTTCGGACAGCGCCGGTGTCAACGCGTTCCGCCGATCCGGATCGTGCACGGTGATGACCGCGACCTTGTCCCGCCGCTCACTGCTGATCTGCGCCATGACCGGATCGTAGGCGGCGGGGACCACCAGGAGCTGCCCGGGATGGCGATTCTCGCGTTCATTTCACGTGGAGTACCTTGCGGGCGCGGTGGTAGTTCTCGTTGCGGTCCGCAGCGCCGGTGGAACCTCCGTTGATCGATGTGGTGATCGCGTCGAAGTCGGATTCGTCGGCTCGGCGGTTCAATTCCTTTGCGTCCCAGAACCACCCGGCGGTAGCGAAGGCGTATTTCGGATCGGCGGCCAGCTCGCGATCACCGACGAGATCGACACCGAGGGCTTCGCCCGCCTTCTGGTAGTTGTCGCGGCCGGTCAGCTGCAACGCGCCGCGACCGTGGAAGCGGGCGCCGTCGCCGTGCTTCGTGTTGCCCAGACTCCGGCCGACGCTGGACTCGGGCCCGTAGTTGCGGTTGAAATATTCGTCGGGGCCGTATTCCTCGAGGGTTTTCAGATCGTCGGTTTCCTCGCCGATCTGGGCGAGGAACGCGGCTTCCCGCTTCGGCGTGTCTATCCCGTAGTCGCGCATCGCCTGGTTGAGATAGGGCAGGTATTCCCGCGGTTTCTCCCGTGACGTGCCGGGGAATATCCGCTCCAGCTGTTCGAGCGTCAGCGGGCCCATGGTCCCGGCCCGGTCGGTATTGTGCCCGGCCACCGCGGCGAACTTCGTCTCGACCCGTACGAGTGTCGCGACGACTTCGGTCAGCAGCGCCCTCTCCTCGGTCGGCGACAATTTCTTCGAGCGCGCTGAGACGGCTACTGCGGCAGCTTGCAGCACCGTCGCGAGACGTGCCGCCTCGTCGGCGATCGTGCCGATCAACTCGACATTGCCCTTCGCCACGTCGTCCACCTTCCCGGAGATTCCTGTGGCTTGGGCTTTCAGGTCGGTGGCGAGCCGAGCCAGCTTTCCTGACTTCTCGTTGTAACGCGTGGTGACGATGGACTCGTTCGCGACGTCGTACAGGTCGGCCTCATCGAGAAGGACGATCAGATCCGGAATAGCCTCGGTGTGTCCGTTGCCGAGTTGGTCGACCATGAGATCGAAGGCGTTCCGCGTGAACTCGACGACTTCCCGCAACGTGGCGGAGGCCTGCGGCGGGGCGACCAGACTCTCGATCTGCTTGCGGGCATCGAGGATTGCCGATGACGCCGTCGTGGTCGAATCCGACCCCGGTAGCTTGGCGGGCAGTGCGAGCAGACCGTATCGCGCTCGCCCCCAGGGATCCGCCTGTAACGGGTCGAACCGGGAGCCCATGCCCACGATCCTCGCATGACCGGCTCGAACCTTCGCCGTCTCTCATCCCCAGTCGTGAGAGGGCAGTCTGCCCGAGCGGGTGAATTCGCGGCGGGCGCTGTGAGCGTCGGTTGATTCCGGTAGTGACGACTCGGTGTAGGGAGTGCTGCTCGACCTCACCGATTCCGCCGACCTGCGATGCCGCGCGGCCGGATGGTCGGGGCGGGTGCGCGTCGTCACCGCGAAATCCGCTCAGCCGCGCGAGCTTTCGGCCCTTCTGGTTCGTCCCGACGGCTGTGTCGCGTGGGCTGCCGACGGCGGCGACCTGGACGGGCTCGAGGAATCGCTCGCCCGTTGGTTCGGCGCTCACTCGCACGCCTGACAATCCCTCGGAGCACGCCACCGCAGCCGCCATATTCCGTACCGGCGGGCCGGACCGGCGGGAGTCGCGGTCAGCTCAGCAGCCGCTGTTCCAGTTGCGCGAGGACGGCTCGGTTGCGCTGCGCGTCCAGGGCGAGGGCCGCGGCCCAGACATGCGCCGAGATGACTCCGGTCTGGACGCGGTCGATCCAGTCGTGCACGGTGCTGCGCCGATCGAGGGTGTCGCTGTCGAAGGTGATCGGTTCGAGTTCCGGCAGATGCACGTAGCGCAGCTGGGTGATCTCTCTTCCGCGGGCGTCGAAGATGCTGGCGGCCCAGACATCCTCGGTGGTGGAGGGTTCCGCGGGCCCGTCGGGCGACGGGGTGATCAGGTCGGGCTGGTCGTCGATCCCGTGCACGATGGTGTCGGCGGCGGCCTGGTGGGCCAGCCCGAATCCCCACAGGCGGCCGTTCATGCCCGCCATCATCCGTCCGGCGATGTCCAGGATCGGGGATCCGGCGACGGTGGGGGCGTCGTCGGGTGAGAATTCCGCGAAGCCCGCGGCGCTCGCGCCGTCGTCCTCGCCGGTGCCGGTGAAACCCCAGATGTGGACGAGGCCCGGGTCGGCGGTCGGCGCGGCGCTGCGGCGCTTGATCATGGCGGGCAGCAGGATGTCGATGACGGATCGGGCCGGATACCGGATCGCCGGTACGGTGTCCGGACGACCTATGCTGTTGTTGCGCTTGGGTTTCCGGCGGCCGGACATAAGCTTCTCCGTCGAAGTGCGGTTTCGGACAAAGGCGTCGACCCGGTGGTTGTCAGCGCTGTCAGTGTAGATAGATCGAGCGGCGACATTGTCGACAACAGCGCATACTCGTGCGCGTCGGATGTCCGAATGACCGGCGTCGGCTGCCGCGTGTGGTTCACCGTTTCGCCGCCTGTCGCGAGTTGTCCCTCCAGGTCAGCGATCCGGTGGACCGGTTGTGCGGTGTGAGCTCTCGCACCGCTGCGTGCGGCGTCGGCATCAGGAGGGTTGACAAAGCGGAATCATACGGCGGATCCCGCGGGTCACCTCGGCCGGCGAGCGGACGAGCCGGGCCGGGATCGAGGCCTGGAAGGCTCCGGTCGCGTGGAAGGTGCAATGCCCGCGGACTCGTGCTGCCGGGGTCCGCGGTCAGGCGATGCGATCCAGTTGCGGTGCGGAATGCCCGATGGTGGCGCTGGTTTCGCCGATGAGGCGTCGCAGGAAGGCTTCTTGCTGCTTGCGTCCGTGGATGGCGGCCCGGTCGAGGCCGCCGGGGGCCAGGTGGGTGTAGGCGGTGCGCACGAGATTGACGGGAATGCGCAGGGCGGGGTACCAGGGCGGGACGTAGGCGGGCAGGCCGAGAATTCGCATCGCCTTGGGGCCGAGGAAGGCGCTGCTGACCGACAGGTGCTGGGCGCGGGCGAGCCGGCCGCGCAGCGTCGGCAGGTTGGGGTAGGACCAGTGCAGTGGATCGTCGGCCATGGGCAGGGCGAGCTGACGACTGGTCTCGTCGGGATTGGTGATGGCGGTCAGGCAGTGGTCGAGGATGGCGATGCCGTCGCGGAAGCCGGTGGGCAGCCATTGGTCTTCGACGCCGATCAGCCAGCCCACGTAGCGGGTGAGGTGGGCGGCCGCGGCCAGTTCCCGTGGGGAGAGGATGACGCCGAGCGCCATGCCGCCGACGACGGGTGCGAGCAGGGCGCCGACGAGGGTGGCGGCCATGTCGGTCTGGTTGATCGGCAGGCCCCATTCCTCGGTGCGCCAGTCGGGCATCGCGGCGACGTGCCTGCGGACCAGGGAATGGATGAGCCGCACGTGCAGGGTGGAGCGGTAGCCGACCCCGTAACGGTCCATGCCGTTCTCGGTGGAGACGTCCATCGCCCATTGCAGGGTCTCGGCGAACCGGCGAGCGGGGCCCTTCTCCAGGGCGCCGGTGCGCAGCAGGGTCTTGTTGAAGCCGGAGGCCAGATAACCGCCGATGAAGGAGACGTCACGCGCGAAATACAGTCCGTCGTTGCCGCCGGAACGGAATACCCGCTCGCCGTCGCGCAACAGTTTCGGGTCGACCCAGGCCGGGGTGTCCTCGACGAGGGTGAAGAACTCGCGCAGCGGCGCGGGCGCGCCGGGGATACTGTCGATGCCCGACCGAAGTGCCTGCTCGAACAACGGCCGCGTGGCGGTCATGCCTTCGTCGTACATCCACTCGACGAGGCGGTCCATCGGCTCGTCGCCGACGAGCAACGATGCACCGAGCAGTTGCCAGCGCTGCGGGGATGGTTTCCCGATGCGCAGCAGCGCGGCGAACGGGCCCAGGCCGGGTGCCTTACGTGGCCGGTCGGGGTGCCGGGCCGGGATGGTCGCGGACGTGGTCATGGTTGGGCTCCTCGTCGGGGCGGGTGATGCCGTGTTTCATCAAGGGCACGATGGTGGTGCGGACGAAGGCGCGGGCGCGATCGTCGTCGGTGAAGTCGAAGCTGCCGCCGCCCGGGGTGAGCATCAGCGAATGGGCCAGGCGGGCGACGAGTTCGGCCACCGGGCGCGGGTCGTAGGAGTCGATGAGGCCCGCGGACCGGGCGTGGGTGAGCATGCCGACGATGTAGTCGATGCCGATGGACACCAGGCGTTCGCCCTGCACGGTGGAGAAGCGCAACGCTTCGTCGGGCGCGACCCGCAGCAGTTGGGTGACCAGCCGATGGATGCGGGTCTGCAAGAGGACGTACAGCATCGTGTTCTCGATCTGGGCGTCCACACCGGTCGCGGTGGCGGCGATCGCGGTCACCTCCGCGAGCATGCGGCGCGTCTCCCTGGCGAGTACCGCTTCGATCAGGTTGTCCTTACCCGCGAACCGGCGATGGATGGTGATCCGGCTGAGCCCGGCCATGCGGGCGATGTCCTCCAGGCCGGCCCGGCGGATGCCGACCTGCAGGATGCGTTCCAGCGCGGCGTCCAGGATCCGTTCGTCGACGCCGTCGGAACCTTCGCTCATGATACAAACATACAAAGATTGTTTCATTGCGTCAATAATTCGGTCGGTCTGCGCGGCATGATGCCGGTCGTGTTCGTCGCCGCGATGGAGCTCTCCTGGCCACCGGCCGGGAATAGGATTGTGCGGGAAGCAGGCCCGCGATTCGTGGGACCGCGGGGAAGGGTGGGAGACGACGATGACCGAATGGCGATGGCCGGCCGCCGCACTGCGCTGGTCCGCCGCGCTCGCGGTCGCGGCTTCGACGGGCGGATGCGCGACCCTGCTCGGTGATCCCGCCCCGCCGCCGTCCGCCGAAGAGATCGCCACAGCCACAGCGGAATTGGCCGATCTGCCGGCTTCGGAGGTGGCGGAGCGGCAGATGTCGTCGGTCGTCGCGGAAATCGCGGACGCCGCCTCGGCGATCCAACCGGCGCTGCGGTGGACCCGGAGCGAGGACCGCGCGGAAGGGCCTTGCTACGGGCCGTATGCGCACACCGGCGGCAGGCGTGTAGTCCTGCCGCGCTATCGCGCCGAGGATTCGCTGCCGGACGGGGCATGGCCCGGATTCCAGGAGACGGCCCGCGTGCTGGCCGCGTCCGTGGGTGCGACCGACATGCTGCCCGGTAGCGCGTCGTCGCCGGACCGGCACGTCACGTTCGAAGGGCCGGACGGGGCCGAGTGGGACAGCAACACCGAGCTGTCGGTGTTCGCCGATGCCCGGTCGATGACGATCACCGCGACCGTGGGCTGCCGACTGCCCGCGGACGAGCGAACGCCTCGGTGACGTTCCTGGTCGATTTCCGTGTCACGAACCCCGGAACGCGCGCCGATAGGCGCCCGGGGTCGTGCCCACCTGGGTGCGGAAGCGGCGGCGCAGGTTGACCGCCGAGGTCAGGCCGACGCGTGCCGCGATCGCCTCCACCGGCAGGTCCGTCTCCTCCAGCAGCGTGCGTGCCTCGGCCACCCGGCGCGACAGCAGCCACGCTCCCGGGCTCGTGCCGAGCTGATCGGCGAAACGCCGGGCCAGCGTGCGCGGCGAGACGTTGAGGTGCGCGGCCATGTCTCCCACCGACAGCGCTGTCCCGAGGCGCGCGCCGGCCCACTCGAGCAGACCGTCGAGCGCGTCCGTGGGCGGCGTGGGCGGCGCGTATTGGGCTTGGCCGCCCTCGCGGTGCGGCGGCATCACCATGTGCCGCGCCACGAGCGCGGCGTGCGCCGCCCCGTGATCCTTCCGGACGAGATGCAGGCACAGGTCGATGCCCGCGCCCGCTCCGGCGCTCGTGGCGACATCGCCGTGGTCCACGTAGAGCACGTCCGGCTCCACGCGTACGCGGGGGAATTCCTGCGCCAGCTGTGCGGCGCGTGCCCAGTGCGTCGTCGCCGAGCGCCCGTCCAGCAGGCCAGTGCGGGCGAGCGCGAACACCCCGGAGCAGATCGTGACGAGTCGCGCGCCACGGGCGTGTGCCCGCAGCAGCGCGCGGCGCACGCGGGGCGAGAGCGGCGCCTCGACCGGCGTCCAGCCCGGGATGAGGACGGTGTCCGCGGCAGCGAGCGCCGAAAGACCCTGCGACACCTCGAGCGTGTACCCGGCCGCGGTCGGTACCGGGCCCGGCGTCTCCGTGCACACCTCGAACTCGTAGTAGTGCGGCACCCCGGCCCGCTGGGTGCCGAATACCTCTGCGGCACAGCCCAGCTCGAACGTCGACTGCACCGGCCGCACCAAGGCCACCACGCGATGCATGGCAAGAATGTACCTGGTGGTGTCCGACTGGACACTTTCTCGGGG
>NZ_BAFR01000121.1 GCF_000308435.1 Nocardia araoensis NBRC 100135
GGCGGCACGCACCGCCGCCTCCTCCGCCTTCCGCATGGCGTCCCAGGTCAGGTACGCGTCCCGCTGGTCCTGCAGGCCCGCCACGTTCTGCCGCGCTTGATCCAACCGCCCCTGGGCGTCCTGTCGGCGCAGCAGCAGATCGTCGCGCTGGGCGGTCTGGCGATCGAGTTCGGCCTTGGCCGCGGCGACCGCGTTCTCGGCGTCGGCCTTGCGCGCCGCGGCGACGGCGGCGGCGGCGTCGGCGTCGGCTTTCGCCCGCCGGGCGGTGGAGTTCTTGTTGCCGTGATCGATCTGCGCGCGACGCAGGCCGTCCAGCACCTGCCTGCGGTTCTTGGAGACCAGCTCGAGCAGCTGGGCCCGGTCCAGCGCGACCGAGGGGGTGGCCGCGGCGAGATAGGTGACCATCGAGTCGGAGCCCGGATTGGTATAGGCCTGGGTCGCGAACTGATCGAAATCGCGGCGCGCTCGGCCCACCTCGGCCGCGGCGTCGGCCAAGGCCAGCTGGGTGTCCACCACCACGACGGCGGCCGCGTCGGCGGCGTCGCGTGCGGTCTGCAGGTCGACCAACGCCCTGTTGACGTCTTCCCTGCGCTGTGCGACGGCGTCGTCGAGCTGCCCCAGCTGCTGATCGGCCACGGCGACCTGGTTGATCAGGGTGCCGACCTCGGCGACACCGGCGTCGACCTGCGCGCCTGCCTGCGCGATCTCGCCGTCGCTGGGGTTTGGCGGGGGAGGCGGCACAGCGGCGACCGGTCCAGTCGTGACCACTACAGCGACCGCAATCAGCAACCCCACAGCGACCGATAGTCGGCGCCGGTTGGTGAGCCCGCCGTTGTTGCGCATCACACCTCCAAGGACCGGATTCCGGCAATCCTCGAGGGCATCAGGCGAACCATGATGCACTGTGGTCGACAGATGGCCTCTGGGAACACTCATTCCCCGTTAGGGACCATTCGAACCGTACGACACTTACGTCACCGACAAAACTGCAACAAACATCGCGAATGCCCGCAATTTCGCCATTGCCCGAAATTTGCTAGATGGCTGCTAGAGGTCGGTATGCGACGACAGACCAACCGTCCGGAAAATTAGCCGCGCAGATACCCGCGCCCTGATATACGCCCGAATCGGACATGTCGTGGCTTCGCATCGAGCGAAGGCGGCGTCAGCGCTCCAGCGACCGCGGGGTCCTGCGCGGCGATGAAACGACCGCCGCCGTTCCGGGCGTGCGGACCGCGAGAACCGAGCCGGACGCGCAGCGGAAGCGTCAGGAGGAACTCAGACGGCGCGAGCGTCGGGCTGTTCGTCCCCCGGCGTCCGCGCCTCGCTCGAAACTCGCACCGGCCGCGCGTCGTCCGCCGCCCGCCGCGCCTTGACCCAGTACAGTCCGGCGATGACCGCGACCGTCCCGGCCAGCAGCGCACAGGTGATAGCGGTCCAGGACACCGACTCCGGCGTCTCCAAGCGGGCGGCGAAGATGCTCGCGGCTTCCCCGCTCCTGCCCTGCGTGCTCTTGGCGGCGTCCTCGGCCCACTCCAGCCGCACGCGGCTGATCGTGTCGCTGTAGGTGCCGACCCAGTCGTCACTGAAGACGACCACGGTCCCGTGCTGTGTCTTGCCGATCTCGGTGGCCAAGTCCCGTAGGCTCGAGTCGTGTCCTGGATTGCCGGGGACGACCACGATGCTCAGCGGGATTCCTTGCGATCGCGCCTCCGCCGCGATGGCGGCCAGTTCCGTCTTGTCCTTGCCGGTCAGCGTCGCGACGTGATCGTCGGCCAGATCGGCGTTGAGCGTGCGCACGGTGTCGGTGGTGACATTCGGCGGCAATTCGGCGGCCATAGGGGTGAAAACCGAGTTGAGCGGGGCGGTCATCTTCCATCCGGTCTGTCGAGCCGCATCGGCAACCGAAGCGACGGGCATCCAACACTGCAGGGCGAGCAAGATCCCCCTTGCTGGCTCGAAAGCACAGTACGCGACGGAGTGTCGCATCCCGCGCGCACGGCACGCCGAACCACCCCCTGGCATTTCACAGGACAAGCGTACTGTTAAGGTTCTAGGCGCGAGGAACCGGCGCCCGAGCGGCGCCGGAGCCCCTCCGAAGACTCGGCCGCCGGCACAGCCCCGCCGGTGGCCGCCCGCAAAGACGAGTGGAGCTGACGTGACGACAAGTATCGATACTTTCGGCGCCAAGGGCACCCTCGAGGTGGGAAGCAACTCCTACGAGATCTTCCGCCTCTCCGCCGTGCCCGGCACCGAGAAACTCCCCTACGCACTGAAGGTCCTCGCGGAGAACCTCCTCCGCACCGAGGACGGCGCCAACATCACCGCCGATCACATCCGCGCCATCGCGAGCTGGGATCCCACGGCGCAGCCGAACACCGAGATCCAGTTCACGCCCGCCCGCGTCATCATGCAGGACTTCACCGGCGTGCCGTGCATCGTCGACCTGGCCACCATGCGCGAGGCCGTGGCCACCCTGGGCGGCGACCCGGACAAGGTGAACCCGCTCGCCCCCGCCGAGATGGTCATCGACCACTCCGTCATCATCGACGTCTTCGGCCGCGCCGACGCCTTCGAGCGCAACGTCGACATCGAATACCAGCGCAACGGCGAGCGCTACCAGTTCCTGCGCTGGGGCCAGACCGCGTTCGACGACTTCAAGGTCGTCCCGCCGAGCACCGGCATCGTGCACCAGGTCAACATCGAGCACCTGGCCCGCGTCGTCATGGTCCGCAACGGCCAGGCCTACCCCGACACCTGTGTCGGCACCGACTCGCACACCACCATGGTCAACGGCCTCGGCGTCCTCGGCTGGGGCGTCGGCGGCATCGAGGCCGAGGCGGCCATGCTCGGCCAGCCCGTCTCGATGCTGATCCCGCGCGTCGTCGGCTTCAAGCTGACCGGTGAGATCCAGCCCGGCGTGACCGCCACCGACGTCGTGCTCACCGTCACCGACATGCTGCGCAAGCACGGTGTGGTCGGCAAGTTCGTCGAGTTCTACGGCAAGGGCGTGGCCGAGGTGCCGCTGGCCAACCGCGCCACCCTTGGCAACATGAGCCCCGAATTCGGTTCCACCGCGGCGATCTTCCCGATCGACGACGTGACCGTCGACTACCTGCGTCTGACCGGCCGCTCCGACGAGCAGGTCGCGCTGGTCGAGGCGTACGCCAAGGAGCAGGGCCTCTGGCATGATCCCGACTCCGAGCCCGCCTACTCCGAGTACCTCGAGCTGGATCTGAGCACCGTGGTGCCGTCCATCGCGGGCCCGAAGCGCCCGCAGGACCGGATCCTGCTGTCGGAGTCCAAGATCGCGTTCCGCAAGGACATCCACAACTACACCAGCGACGCGGAGAGCGGCCCCGCCGCCGACACCCCGCACAGCAAGCTGGACGAGGCCGTCGAGGAGTCCTTCCCGGCCAGCGACCCGGCCGTGCTGTCCTTCGCCGACGACGGCGCCGAGCCGCTGGCGTCGGCCGCCAACGGCGCCGAGGGCCGTCCGTCCAAGCCCGTGAAGGTGCGCAGCGAGGAGTACGGCGACTTCGTCCTGGACCACGGCGCGGTCGTGGTCGCCTCGATCACCTCCTGCACCAACACCTCCAACCCGTCGGTCATGCTCGGCGCCGCCCTGCTGGCCCGCAACGCGGTGGAGAAGGGCCTGACCCGCAAGCCGTGGGTGAAGACCTCCATGGCGCCGGGCTCGCAGGTGGTCAACGGCTACTACGAGAAGGCGGGCCTGTGGCCGTACCTGGACAAGCTGGGCTTCAACCTGGTCGCGTTCGGTTGCGCCACCTGTATCGGCAACACCGGCCCGCTGCCGGAGGAGATCTCCAAGGCGGTCAACGACAACGACCTCACCGTCACCGCGGTGCTGTCGGGCAACCGTAACTTCGAAGGCCGCATCTCGCCCGACGTGAAGATGAACTACCTGGCCTCCCCGCCGCTGGTCATCGCGTACGCGCTGGCGGGAACCATGGACTTCGACTTCGAGAACGACCCCCTCGGCAAGGACACAGAGGGCAACGACGTCTTCCTGAAGGACATCTGGCCCTCGCCGCAGGAGATCCAGGACACCATCGACCGGGTCATCAGCCGCGACATGTTCCTCGAGGACTACAAGGACGTGTTCCGGGGCGACGAGCGCTGGCGCAGCCTGCCCACGCCGGAGGGCAAGACCTTCGAGTGGGACGCCGAGTCGACCTACGTGCGCAAGCCCCCGTACTTCGAGGGCATGCCGCAGACCCCGGAGCCGGTCACCGACATCAAGGGCGCCAGGGTGCTCGCGCTGCTCGGCGACTCGGTCACCACCGACCACATCTCCCCGGCGGGCAACATCAAGCCCGGCACCCCGGCCGCGCAGTACCTGGAGGCCAACGGCGTCGAGCGCAAGGACTACAACTCCTACGGTTCGCGTCGCGGTAACCACGAGGTGATGATCCGCGGCACCTTCGCCAACATCCGGCTGCGCAACCAGCTGCTCGACGACGTCTCGGGCGGTTACACCCGCGACTTCACCCAGCCCGGCGGTCCGCAGGCGTTCATCTACGACGCCGCGCAGAACTACCAGGCCGCGGGCATTCCGCTGGTCGTGCTCGGCGGCAAGGAGTACGGTTCGGGCTCCTCGCGCGACTGGGCCGCCAAGGGCACCAGCCTGCTGGGCGTGAAGGCCGTCATCACCGAGTCGTTCGAGCGCATCCACCGCTCCAACCTCATCGGCATGGGCGTCATCCCGCTGCAGTTCCCGGCGGGCGAGTCGGCCGCGTCGCTGAAGCTGGACGGCACCGAGACCTTCGACATCGAGGGGATCACCCAGCTGAACGAGGGTGCCACCCCGAAGACCCTGAAGGTCACCGCCACCAAGGAGAACGGTGACAAGATCACCTTCGACGCGGTGGTGCGCATCGACACCCCCGGTGAGGCCGATTACTACCGCAACGGCGGGATCCTGCAGTACGTGCTGCGCAACATGATCCGCGCCTGATCGCGCCACCTTCGGTGGCGCGTGCTCGCGCCGCCGAAGTCTCGTGTCGGACCAGCCCCCGCGTCGGTGTACCGCCGACGCGGGGGTCCGTGTATCCCCCGCTGGAGGATCCCCATGCCCAAGGTCAGTGACGATCACCTCGCCGCCCGGCGCAGCCAGATCCTGGACGGAGCACGCCGTTGCTTCGCCGAATACGGCTACGACGGCGCCACCGTGCGCCGCCTCGAGGAGGAGATCGGGCTATCCAGGGGCGCCATTTTCCACCACTTCCGCGACAAGGACGCGCTGTTCCTCGCCCTCGCCCAGGAGGACGCCGAACGCATGGCCGACGTCGCGGCCAATCAGGGCATCGTGCAGGTGATGCGCGATATGCTCGCCCACCCCGAGCAGTTCAACTGGCTCGGAACGCGTTTGGAGATCGCCCGGCGGCTGCGCACCGATCCCGAATTCCGGGCAGGCTGGACCCAACGCTCGGCCGAACTCACCGCCGCCACCCTGGCCCGCCTGGAACGCCGCAAGGCCGCGGGCGCGCTGCGCGACGACGTGCCCACCGATGTGCTGCTCGGCTACCTCGACCTCGTCCTCGACGGTTTGATCGCCCGGATCGCCTCCGGCCACACCAACGAGAACCTCTCCGCCGTATTGGATCTGGTCGAGGCCTCGGTCCGGCGCAAGCAGTGAGCGCGGCTAGTACGTCGCGTTGAGGTACTCCGCGGCGTGGGTGGTCCATAGGACGTTCGTCCCCGGCATCTTCCGTCCGGAGTAGAGCACGTGCTGGCCGTCGGGCCACGGGGTCAGATAGCCGATGACACCGCGTACGGCGGTCGTGTAGCGCCCGAGGTTCGCGATCGGGTCGCGCAGCAGGACTTCGAGCAGTTCGGCGAAGATCAGCGGCGCGACGTTGCCGATCCGGGCGCCCTCCACGAAGGAGAACGGCGAGATGCCCACATCGATGACGCGCAACGGCGAATCCGCCGGTGACGCGGTGATGATGTCGCCGGGATTGGCGTACTCGCGGACGTCGACCGACGCGGGCCACGCACCCCGCTGCCCGTGCAGTCCGAACGTGTTCGCCGGGCAGAGATTGTCGACCGACTGTCCGGCCCGGCGCAACGGGTTGGCGATGTTCACCACGAAGGCGATCTCCAGCGGCGTGCCGTCGGCGTTCTTGTACTTCCCGGACCGGACGCCCTCCAGGATCCGGCTGGCGCAGATGCCGCCGAGCGAATAGCTCAGCAGGCCGCAGACGTTCGGCGAGTCCTGGATCGCCCGCACCCCGGCGGCGATGCCGAGCCGTACCGACGTCTCCAGCGAGGGACCCCATACCTCCGGCACGGGGCCGACGGAAGCGGGCCAATCCGGTTCGAAGCAACGGAACTTGGCGGTGTCGAGTAATTTCGCGACGTCGTGCAGCATGCCCGCGGGCGTTCCGTCGGAGTTGCGCGGCTCCCCGGTGCCGCGGAGAGTGATGATGTCGATCATCGAGGCCTCCTTGCCCACCGCACCGACCCCTTCGGTACGGAATCTCAAGGTAGAGCAGGAGCGCCCGCTCGACACGAGTATCGAGCTACCTCATCGCGGCACGAGTTACCCCATGTAGAGCGCGATTCGGCGGATCCGAGGGTGCGTGAGCTACCACGGCTACGCATCCGGTTCCATGCTGCTGAGCAGGATTCGCGCGAGCCGGTCCAGTTCCCGTCGCTCCCCCGCGGTGAGCACCGACAGCATCCGCGTCTCGTTCGCGGTGTGCTCGGTGACCACGGTGTCGACCAGTTCCCGTCCTGCCGCGGTGAGGCCGACCCGCACCGCCCTGCGGTCCTTGGCGTCCGCGACGCGGCGCACCAGTCCCGCCGATTCCAGCCGGTCCAGCCGTCCGGTCATGCCCGCCCTGGACAGCATCAGCGTGTCGGCGAGCACCGACGGGTTGAGTTCGAACGGCGCGCCCGAACGACGCAGCGCCGCAAGCACGTCGAACTCACCGCGCTGGAGGCCGTGCCTGCCGAACACCGCCTCGATCTCACGCTGGGCCACCAGCAACAGCCTGCCCAGACGTCCGGCCACGGCCATCGCCTCGAGATCGAGGTCGGGTCGTTCCCGCTTCCACTGCGCCACGATCGCGTCCACGGCGTCCGTTTTCCGCTCGGTCATGGACAGGATCTTATTCGGCGGGATATAGTTCGGTACCGAATTATCAATCAACGAACTAATTGGAGGCTTCGATGACCATCCCCACGCCCCGCAAGGACGTCGCGATCCGCCAGCCGCAGGACGCCGAGACCCTGCGCACCACGTCGGTGACCATGCGCCTGCTGATCGACGCCGAGGAGGCGGGCGGCGGGCTGAGCACGCTCGAGGTCGCCATGGATCGCGGAGCGGACGGCGCGGCGCCGCACTATCACACGCTTTCCGACGAGCTGTTCTATGTCGCGGATGGCGAACTGCAACTGCTCGCCGGTGACCGCATCGTCACCGTCGGCGCGGGCGGTTCGATCGTGGTCCCGAAATTCATGCCGCACGCCTTCGGCGCCACACCGGACAGCACGGCGCGGATCCTCATCGCGCTCACACCGGGCGTGCAGCGCTTCGAGTACTTCCGGCTGCTGGAACGAATCGCCGCAGGCGAATCCCCGATGACCGATCTCGCCGCCGCCCAGGACGAGTTCGACAACCACTTCATCGACGCCCCCGCTTGGTGGGCGGAGCGCAACGCGCACCGGAACTGAAGTCGGCACGCCATTGGGATCCGCTCGCGTGCAGTCGATTTCGACCAAGTCGCGGACGAGGCGGGGCGGGAGGAAATACGATTCCGCACAGAAGTGGCCGCCGCGGGCCGCCTGCGCCGAACAGGGCGAAAGTACAGATGCACAGCCGCCAATATCAGGCTATGGCCCGCATCCGCGCATCGCGGGAGAGTAGCTCCTTGATTGCTTTGTAAGCATTTTCAGGCTACCGGAAAACTTTCGGTACTCGGCCGTTATGGATCGGAATTCGGTTTGCCACAGGCCGGGAAATCTCGCGATCCGAGCCGATAACGCCGCTCATCGCGATATGATCGCTCACACGCTTGGGGGTCGTGGCAAATCGCGAGCAGATCGGAGAAACGGCTATGACCGACGCAATCCACCTTCCCGGGACGACGCCGAGGGGTGACCGCGTTCCTCCGCTCCAGGGTCTGCTGGTCGCGGAATCGGACCGGCAGATCAGCGTGCGCGTCGCCGAGGGAACGTGGACCTTCAGTCGGTCCGATGTCCTGCGCGTGGTGGATTCCACCGCCCCGCAGGCCGATCAGGACGGGCGTCCCGTGCTGGTGGACATTCGCGCCGGCGCCACCGCCGATTTCACCCGCAGGCTCCGGATCGACCTGGTCGATCGTCCGATGACCATCCCGGAGTCACCGTCGGAGGCGCTCGGCGACGAGCAATTGCGGCGGCTCACCGAAACCTGGGCCGACCGGCTGCAACTCGTCGACTGCCCGGGTGCGGGCGGGGCGACGTTCACCTACTGCCAGACCAAGTCGATGAACGGCAGCGACGACGGCATCAACTGCGACAGCCTCGACTGAGCGGCAGGCGGATGGCCGCACGCCGGCGCGGTTCGGTCCTGATCGTGTCCGAATCCGATGATCTACACGCCACCGCGATGGCGGCGACGCTCCGAGAACATCACGGGCTCGGCCCGATCCACCTCGACCTGCGCGATTTCCCCCGGGAGTCGGGCAGCTTCCGGCTGGACCGGCTGGGCACCGCCCGCTCGCTGTCGCACCTGATCGGCCTCGACGACGTCCGGTCGGTATGGTGGCGGCGCCCGCACCACGCCCGGGTTCCCGCCGGTGTCCGCGCGTCGGACAACGATTTTCGCCAGGCCGAGTGCGACGGATTCATCCAGGGGCTGCTCTGGTCCATCCCCGCCTACTGGGTCAACGACCCGGGCGCCGACCGTACCGCGGCCCGTAAGATCGTCCAGCTGGAGACGGCGCTGCGGGCCGGGTTCGCGGTGCCGGAGACGTTGATCACCAACGATCCGGACGAGGCGCGCAGCTTCGTCGAATCCCGTCCCGGCCCGGTCGTTTACAAGCGCACCGGCACCAGCCGGGCGGAGTTCGCCGAGACCAGGATCATCTCCAGGGACGATTTCGCCAGGCTGGCCGCGATCCGTTCGGCGCCGACCACCTTCCAGGACTACGTCGACGCCACCTGCGATCTGCGCGTGGTGTGGGTGGACGGGGTCGAATGGACCGTGCGCATCGACTCCCAGGCGGGCGTCGGCAAGGTCGACTCCCGCCTGGACACATCGGTCGATTTCGCGCACGACCACCTGCCCGCCTCGGTGAGCAAGTCACTGGCCACCCTGATGGGCGCGCTCGGATTGTCCTTCGGCGTGCTCGACATTCGGCTCGGCCGCGATGGCGAATACTACTTCCTGGAGGTCAACCCGCAGGGCCAGTTCGCCTACCTGGAGATCAAAACCGGGCTGCCGATCTTCCGCAGCCTGGCCAACCTGCTGGTGAACGGCGACGGTACGGTCGAGGGCTACTGAGCGGGCCCATCGGTCCGCGGCGACACACCCAGGCAATGAACGCCATCGTGTGCGGTCACCCGCCGCCCGTCGTCCGCCGGGCACCGGAACACCGGCAGCCGAAAGCTTGTTCACCGCAGCGAAGGGCGGCAACCCCGCGTCGTCCGGCGCTGTGAACGCCGAACGAAGGCCGATGCGCGCCGCTCCGTTCGGTGTGACAGCAACGGCTCGGTGGGCGCGTCGACCAATGGCGACGGATCGTGTTGCCGCTTCGGTCGATACCCCGCCGTGGTCGCGGGGTGTGCGCCCGAAGATCTGGGCATCGACGCCCCGCCGTGCAGCTCGGCGAGGTGGGTGTCCAGTTCGGGGCCGTCGACGTCGATCCAGTCGGATGCTCCGTCCGGGGCGGCCGCATGACCGTCCGGCGTCCCGTCACGCCGTTACGGCGCTATTGGCTCTTGCGGCGATTGGCCCCACCCCGGCTGCGGAGCTGCACATGCGACTCCACCAGCACGTTGTGGATGAAACCGTAGGAGCGGCCGGTGGACCGCGCCAGTGACCGGATGCTCGCACCCGCCTCGTATTGCTTCTTCAGCTGGGTTTGTAGGCGGTCGCGCGACTTCCCGGTGACGCGTGTGCCCTTACCCAATGTGGCCTTGCTCTGTGGCCTGTCGCTCATGGCTTCCTCCGAGTCGCCGAGCAGCGTCTTTCCAGGCTAAGCACTCAGCAGGCCGTGATCAACGGGTACCTGTGATGAATCTCACGCGAGCTGAATAAGTTCCAGGTATTCGGCCGACCAGTGGTCTTCTGTCCCGTCCGGAAGCAAGATCACGCGTTCCGGAGACAGCGCCTCCGCTGCGCCCGGATCGTGGGTCACCAGCACCACCGCGCCCGCATAGGTGCGCAAGGCGTCGAGCACCTGTTCCCGCGACACCGGGTCGAGATTGTTCGTCGGCTCGTCCAACAGCAACACGTTCGCCGCCGAGGAGACCAGTCCGGCCAGCGCGAGACGGGTCTTCTCACCGCCCGAGAGCGTGCCCGCGGGCTGGTCGAGCTGCGGGCCGGAGAACATGAACGCGCCGAGCAGCCCACGCAGATCCTGTTCGCCCGCGTCCGGCGCGGCGTGCCGGATGTTCTCCCATACGGTGGCGTTGTCGTCCAGGGTGTCGTGCTCCTGGGCGAAGTAACCGACCTTCAGACCGTGCCCCGGCACCAGACCGCCCGCCGTCGGCTGCTCGACTCCGGCGAGCAGGCGAAGCAGCGTCGTCTTGCCCGCGCCGTTGAGCCCGAGCACCACCACCCGGCTGCCGCGGTCGATCGCGAGGTCGACGCCGGTGAAGATCTCGAGCGAGCCGTAGACCTTGGTCAGGTTCTCCGCCATCAGCGGCGTCTTACCGCAGGCCGCGGGCTCGGGGAACTTGATCCGGGCGACCTTGTCGGCGACGCGCACGTCGTCGAGTTCGGCCAGCAGGCGATCGGCGCGCTTGGCCATGTTCTGTGCCGCAGTCGCTTTCGTCGCCTTGGCGCCGAGCTTCGCCGCTTGGGCGCGCAGCGCGCTCGCCTTCTTCTCGGCGTTCGCGCGTTCCCTGCGCCTGCGCTGCTCGTCGGTGGCGCGCGCGTCCAGGTACTTCTTCCAACCCATGTTGTAGACGTCGGCCTCGCCGCGCACCGCGTCCAGGAACCACACCTTGTTCACCACGTCCGCCAGCAGATCCACGTCGTGGCTGATGACGATCAGGCCGCCGTCGTGGTTCTGCAGGAAACCACGCAGCCAGGTGATCGAGTCGGCGTCGAGGTGGTTGGTCGGCTCGTCCAGCAGCAAGATGGTGTCCGAGCGCCCGCCGCTGCCGTCGGAGGCGGCGAACAGGATGCGCGCCAATTCGATTCGACGCCGCTGACCACCGGACAGAGTGCGCAGAGCCTGACCGAGCACCCGGTCGGGCAGACCCAGGCTGTGGCAGATGCGCGCCGCCTCGCTCTCGGCCACGTACCCGCCCAGCGCCGAGAAGCGTTCTTCGAGGCGACCGTACTTGCGGACCGCCTTCTCCCGTTCCTTGTCGTCGGCGACCTCGGCCATCAGCGCCTGTTGCTTCTCCATCTCCCGGATCAGCGTGTCCAGGCCCCGCGCGGACAGCACCCGGTCGCGCGCGAGCACGTCGAGATTGCCCTCGCGCGGATCCTGCGGCAGATAACCGATATCGCTGGAACGCATGATCTTGCCCGCGTACGGTTCACCTTCGCCGGCCAGGATGCGCAGCGTGGTGGTCTTCCCCGCGCCGTTGCGCCCGACCAACCCGATCCGGTCGCCCGCCTGCACCCGGAGCGCCGGTCCGGGAGCGGACAGCAGGGTGCGGACTCCGGCCCGGACCTCCAGGTCGGTCGCGGTGATCACAAACTTCTCCTCGCGGATCGTGGTGCTGGACGTGTGCTCGATTGTGCGACCCGACGCGCACAAGAACCACCGATTTTACCTGGGACGAACGGTCCGCCCACCGACCAGGACCCCGCATGTGACGGCGGTAACGGCCGCCGCGTTCGCCTGCGCTACCGTGCGAAGCCATGAGTACCGATCTATTGGGCAAGAGCGCTCTGGTCACGGGGGCCAGCCGTGGCATAGGCAAGGCGGTAGCGGCGGAGTTGCTCGGTCGCGGCGCGAACGTGCTGATCACCGCGCGGAAGAAGGATCCGCTGGAGGAAGCCGCCGCGGAACTGCGCGAACTGGGCCACCAGGGGCAGGTCGTCGCCTTGGCGGGCAACTCGGGTGTCGCCGAGGATCGGTCGGCCGCGGTCGAGCGCGCGGTCACGGAGTTCGGGTCGCTGGACGTCTTGATCAACAACACCGGCATCAACCCGGTCTTCGGCTCTCTGATGGACGCCGACCTCGACGCCGTGCGCAAGATCTTCGACGTGAACGTGGTCGCGGCCCTCGGCTACATCCAGGACGCGTACAAGGCGTGGATGCGCGACCACGGCGGCGCCGTGGTCAACGTGGCCAGCGTCGCCGGCATCCGCTCGACCGGCGTGATCGCCGCCTACGGCGCGTCCAAGTCCGCGCTGATCCATCTCACCGGTGAACTCGCCTGGCAGCTCGGGCCGAAGATCCGGGTGAACGCGGTGGCGCCGGGCGTGATCAAAACGAAGTTCGCCGACGCGCTGTACTCGGCCGACGAGGAGCGCGCGGCGAGCGTGTACCCGATGAAGCGGCTGGGCAGCCCGGAGGACGTGGCGCGCTTGATCGCGTTCCTGGTCTCCGACGAAGCGGCGTGGATCACCGGCGAGACGGTCCGGGTGGACGGCGGGCTGCTCTCCACGGGCGGGATCTGACCGCGCACGACGGTGGCCTGCGCTAGCGGAACGCCAGTGCGCCGATCGTGTCGGCGTGCCGGTAGCGCAGGTACTTCTCCACGGTCGGGGCATCGACCGCGCCGGTGGCCGTCGCCAGCGTCACCACGACGAATTCCTTCTCGCTGCCGTCCTTCCATTTGCCGGTGGCGTAGCCCTTGATGTAGGAGCCGGGGCGCAGGGCCAGGTCCGCGTCGGTGAACCGGTCCTTCGACGCGGCGGCCCGTCCCTCGTCGGCCATGCCGAGGACGAACTGGGTGAGCATGAGCGCGCCGCCCTCGGCGCGGTACACCAGCTCCGCCGCGTAGACGCAGCCGAGACCGGTGAGCTTGCCCGCCGCCTCGATGGCGTGGCAATCGGCGTGATCACGGCCATCGACCCAGCCGGCGTGCAGCTCGACGCGATCGAACCGGAAATCCCAGTCCTTCGCGAACTCCGTGTAACTCAATCTGCCCGGCGAAGGGTGCGCGCCGCGCGGCGAAGGGCTCGCGGACCGCGTGCCGGTGCCGACGCCAGCGCGGGTGGTCGCTTCGGCGGACGTGGCCGCCGCTTGCGGGTGCCCATCCTCGCGGGGCGACAGCGCCACGCCGATGCCGACCGCGACCAGCACGGCGACGACGCCGACCACCACCGCGACGAGCACGCCCGTTCGGGACTCGGGCGGCGGCGGCAACGGCGGCGCTTCCCACGCGGGCATCGGGTACGCGCTCGGCGGGGACATCCGTCCCCAGTCCGGCGCGTACCGCGCTTCCTCGGGTTTCCCGTGATCGTCTGGGCCACCGCCGAACCCGGAACCGGACGGATAGGTCATCGCGGTCGCCCTCCCACATCTCCCAGCAGCCGTCCCACCCGGTGTGGGCCTCCCCGAAGCCGCCCGAGCGACCCTACCGGACCGAGCCTCCCCGGTCGTCCCGGGCTCAGAGCCGGGCGGGCTGGAGCCAGTCCTCGCGCCCGGCGACCGCCGCGGCGGCAGGAGCCTCTTCGATCCCGAACCGCTCGTGCAGTCGGCGCAGCGGACCGGGCGCGTACCAGTTCCAGTGGCCGAGCAGTTCCATCGCCGCGGGCAGCAGGAAGCCGCGTACCAGGGTCGCGTCCACCAGCACGGCGAGCGGAAGACCGATGCCGAACGCCTTCATGAAGGTGATGTCGGAGGCGAGGAAGCCGAGGAAGACCAGCGAGATCAGGACGGCGGCCGCCGTGACGATCCGGCCGATCCGCTCCAGTCCGGAAGTGACGGCCAGCGCGTTGGACCTGGTGCGCCGGTACTCCTCGCGGATCCGGGCCAACAGGAACACCTGGTAGTCCATGGCGAGACCGAACGCGACGCCGAACAGCATGACCGGGACCGTCGGCGGCAGATCGCCGGTGACGGTGAAGCCGAGCAGCCCGGACAGGTGCCCGTCCTGGAAGATCCAGACCAGCGCGCCGAAGGTCGCGGTGAGGCTCAGGAAACTGAGCACGACGGCCAGCAGCGGCAGCACCACGCTTCCGGTGAGCAGGAACAAGACCACGATCATGATCAGCACGACGAAGGCGAGCGCGTACGGCAGCACCGAGATCACCGCGTCGATCGCGTCCGTGTTGGCCGCCGCCACGCCGCCGACCAGTACCGGCGAGGCGGCGGGCACCGCGCGTACGTCGTCGGCGATCCGGTCCAGCACCGTGGGATCCGTGGTATCCGGGACCACCGTGAGATAGGCGGCGTTCTCGGCCCGGAAGCGGTCGTTGACCGCGGTGGGCGCGACGAGCAAGCCGCCGTGGCTGTAACTGCCGGTGGCGGTGTCGACCCGGCGCACGTCGTCGATCTCCGACAGTTCCCGGGCGTAGGCGTCCAATCCGGCTGCGCTGTAGGCGCTTTCGGGCAGGACCACGAACAGGCCGTTCTGTTCGGTGGCGGCGAAGTCGCGCTGGATGGTCTCGGTGACCTGGCGGTTGTTCATCGACTCCGGCAACGACCGTTCGTCGGGGAAGCCGAGGTTCACCCCGAGGAACGGCGCGCCGAGCACGAGCAGCAGGGCGGTCACCCCGAGCCCGATGGGCACCGGCCGCATCATCACGAACCGCGCCAGGCGGTGCCAGGCGCCCTCGCCGGGGGCGGGACGGGCCGCGCGCAGGAACCACCACAACTGGCCGTTGTCGATCTTGGTGCCGAGCAGGAACAGGATCGCGGGCAGCACGGTCAGCGACACCGTCGCGGCGATCACCGCGACGGCCAGGCCCGCGTATCCCATCGAGCGCACGGCCAGCAGCGGGAAGAACAGCAGGCCCGACAACGCGACGGCGACGGTGACCGCCGAGAACGCCACGGTCCGGCCCGCCGAGCGCATGGTGGCGGCCACCGCGGCGGCGGGCTGCTGACCGGCGACCAGTTCGTCGCGGTAACGGCTGATGATCAGCAGGCTGTAGTCGATCGCCAGACCGAGGCCGAGCAGGGTGGCGACGTTGGTCGCGGTGGCCGCCAGATCGGTGACGCTCGCGATCAGCCACAGCGCGCCCATCGTGATCATCACCGTGATCATGGCGACGACCAGCGGCAGGCTGGCCGCGACCAGACCGCCGAACACCAGCAGCAGCGCGATCAGCGTGATCGGGAACGCGATGGATTCGCCGAGCACGACGTCTTTCTCGCTCTGCTGCACCGTCTCGTGCAGCAGCATCGCGTAGCCGCCGACCCGCACCTCGAGCGGGCCGTGGGTGCCGCCGAACCGCTCGGCGAGATCACCCACCCGCTTGTCCACCTCGGCCTCCTCGCCGAGGATGCTGGCCACGATCAGGCCCTTGGTCCCGTCGGTGCTGCGCAGCGCGGGCGATTTGTCGGTCCAGTACGACGTGACGCCCGCGACGCCGGACAGCGACTTCAGCTCGGTGACCAGATTCGTCGCCGCGGTCGCCGTCGCGTCGTCGTCCACCGAGCGGCGAGTCTGCACCAGCAGCACGAAATTCGGGGTGGCCTCGCCGAAGGTGTCGCGCAGCACCGCGATCGCCCGGCTCGATTCGCTGTCGGGGTCGATGTACCCGCCGCCCTGCACTTTGTCGAACAGCGTCGCGCTCAGCGTGCCCATCGCCAGTGCGAGGACCACGAACACGGCCAGGATCCACCGGCTGCGCCGCCTGGTCAGTTCGAACACTGCGTCTACCCCTAACTCGTTCCGGTCGTACCGCTTTCGCGCTCGGACTCCAGCGGTCGCCGGTAGCAACCTGCCCGGCGCGCCATCCGCGGCGCACCGGTGCGCCGACACCTGACACTCGGCACCGGAGCCGGATGCGTGCGCCAGCGCCCCGGCATCCTAGCAACGCGGGACAAACTCCGGTGAGCCCGAACACATTCCGTCGGCGCGCCGAGTGCGGCCGTCTGCCGACACGCTGTTCCGCTCCCCCGCACAGGAAGGCAGCGGAGCCCGGCCGGACGCGCTTCGGCACGCAGGACGGCCGATCCGGACCCCGCGACGGCATTCACGCAGCGTTCACTTCGCGATCCACTGGGTACCGACCGTCGCTGTGTGACGGTCCGGTGAGCGGATGAGAGGCTCGACTCATGCATCGCAACGGACTCCTGCGGATCCGGACGAGCGCGGCGTGAAGCCGGACCTGGTCGTCTGCGGTCTCGGCCCGGCCGGACGCGCCCTCGCGCACCGCGCCGTGGTGCGCGGGCTCACTGTCACCGTGGTCGATCCCGCGCCGGAGCGCAGGTGGACGGCCACCTATGCGGCGTGGGCCGATGAACTGCCGGAGTGGCTGTCGCCTCAGGCCGTCGCGGCGACGGTACTCCGGCCGACGGCGTGGGGAACGCGCGTTCACCGGTTGGACCGCCCATACGTGGTGCTGGACACCACACGGCTACAGAAGTCACTGCACCTGGCCGATGCGAACGTGGTCTCCGATCGCGCGCTCGATATCGGCCCCGAGCGTGTGAGCTTGGCGTCCGGCGCGACGATCACCGGCGGCCGGGTGGTCGACGCGCGCGGACTCGCCCGCTCGCCGGCCCGGGCGGAGCAGACCGCCTACGGCGTCATCGTCGACGCCGGACACCGCGCCGGGCTCGAGCCGCTGTTCATGGACTGGCGTCCGGACAACGGCGCGGACCCCGACGCCCCGCGCTCGTTCCTCTACGCCGTTCCGCTGGACGACGAGCGGATGCTGCTCGAGGAAACCTGCCTGGCCGGCCGCCCCGCCTTGACGGGTGGGCAGCTGCGCACACGCTTGCTGGAGCGACTGCGCGCCAGGAACGTCCGGCTCACCGGCGACGAACCGGTGGAGCACGTCCGTTTTCCGATGCAAGGTGGCCGTCCGGGCGCACGCAGGTTCGGGGCTGCGGGCGGATTTCTGCATCCGGCGACCGGCTACAGCGTCGGCGCCGTTTTGGCCGCTGCCGACGCGGTGGCCGCGGGCAAGGACGTATGGCCGGTCACGGCACGCCTCGTCCACCGGTTGCGCCGCGCCGGGCTGCGCGCGTTGCTGGCGTTGCCGCCCGCTGATGTCCCCCTGTTCTTCGACACGTTCTTCGCGCTGCCACCGGACGCGCAACGCGCGTATCTGTCCGGCCGCACCGACCTCGCCGGGACGGTCGCGGCGATGAGCGCACTGTTCGCGGCGCTGCCGGGACCGCTGCGCCGGCGTGTCGCAACCGCGACACTCACGATCCCGGTTACCTCGCGAGGTCGGTGGGCTTCGGCCATGATGGGTGTATGAGATCGATCTGGAAGGGCTCGATCGCATTCGGGCTGGTAAACGTCCCGGTGAAGGTGTACACCGCCACCGAGGACCACGACATCCGGTTCCATCAGGTGCACGCCAAGGATGGAGGCCGGATCAAATACGACCGCGTCTGCACCGTGTGCGGCCAATCCGTCCAGTACACCGAGATCGACAAGGCCTACGAGTCGCCGGACGGCGACAAAGTGGTGCTCAGTGACGAGGATTTCGCGAAACTGCCCGTAGCGGAGAAGCACGAGATCCCGGTGCTGCAGTTCGTGCCGTCGGAGCAGATCGACCCGATCCTGTTCGAGAAGAGCTACTACCTGGAGCCGGACTCCAGCACGCCGAAGGCCTATGTCCTGCTGGCCCGGACGCTGGAGAAGATCGAACGCACCGCCCTGGTGTACTTCACGCTGCGGCAGAAGACCCGGCTGGCCGCCCTGCGCGTGCGCGAGGGCATCCTGGTGGTCCAGACGCTGCTGTGGCCCGACGAGGTCCGCTCCGTGGAGTTCGAGTCCCTCGACGGTGTCGCCGAGCCCCGGCCGCAGGAGATCAAGATGGCCGAGACGCTCGTCTCGGCCATGTCCGACGACTTCGATCCCGAGCAGTTCACCGACGAGTACCAGATCGAACTCAAACGGGTGCTCGACGAGGCGATCGCCAGCGGCACCGGCAAGGTGCCCGAGCAGCCGGAACTCGCGCCGAGCGGGATGGACGCCGAGGTGGTCGATCTGGTCGCCGCACTGCAGCGCAGCCTGGAGGCCAGCGGGCGGCGGACGGCGGACGGCGACGGCGCCGAGCCGAAGAAGACCGCGAAGAAGGCCGCGGCCAAGAGCGCCGGAGGCAAGAGCGGCGCCGCCAAGAGCACCGCGTCCAAGAGCGCGGCGAAGAGCAGTGCCTCCCAGAGCGCGGCGAAGAAGACGCCTGCGAAGAAGACGGCCAAGAAGGCTCCGGCCCGCAAAGGCGCCTGATCTTCCTCGGGCGGGGCCGTCGAGGAAGTCAGTCCTGCGCCGCGCGCCGCCTGCCCTCTTCGAAGAACTCCAGCAGGGCGGCGACGGTGTTCACCGCGGTGCGGGGCCGCAGCGCGCCGAACGGCGCGTTCCAGAAGGCGCCGGTTCGCGGCCGCCACGGCCCGATGTAGGCGTAGGGACCAGGATGGGCATCGTCTCCCGGCGACACCCCGTAGTTCACCTCATCGATCGTGCTCGCCAGATCGAAGTGCTCCGGCCACAGCACCGGTGTCGCGCCGGACGCCAAGCAGCGCAACGCCTTGTCCCCCAGCGTGAACCACTCTTCGATCAACCCGACCGCCGACGGATCCAGTTCGATCGCCGCGTCGGCATCCACGCCCGTGGTGTCCGCGTACACCCCTTCCGGCGGCCCCGGCTCGAAACCCGCGGCCTCGGCGACTTCCCGATAGGTTCCCGCCAGCCGAACCCGTCCGCGCGGCCACACCAGTTCCTCCCCGATCACCGAAACCGGCCAACGCACACCTGCGAAACCCCGGTGCACGATTTCCAACCGGATGGTGCCGAACTCCCGGTGCTGCGGACCGGCGATCAGCAACTCCGCGACCGCGTGCAGCCCGACTCGCGATCGCCGATACGTCATCTCGTCCACCCCCGCATCATCTCCGTTGCCGACGCTCCCCCGCACGGGTTCGACAAGGAAGCAGGTCGCCTCAGACCGTCAGGAAGACGGCGTCGCGACGACCCCTACGGCGCGGAAATCCCCTCGCTGGCGCCGAAGCTCGCTTCCTCGTGACTGACGAGTCCCAGCAGGGCGAGGGGGCGGGGTGTGACCGCGATGGTCAGGTAGGAGACCGTTATCGCCCAGCGGTTGACCGCTCGTGGCACGGCGAACGTGTGATAGGCACGGGTCACCGCCTTGGCGGGCAGTCCGGACAGACGGACGCCCATCGGATTGGCGACCGCGAAGCCCGGCCCGAGGTCGACGACCAGACCGAGGTCGCGGTGCTTGTAGTCGGCGGCCGTGCCGATGCCGAGGCTCGCCGCGACATTCCTGGCGAGCGTCTTGCCCTGCCGCGTGGCGTGCTGCGCCGTGGGCGGGGTGATCCGGCCCGGCTTGGTCAGGTCGGGCACCGCCGCCGCGTCACCGCCGGCGAAGACGTCCGGATGGCCTGGCACGGTCAGTTTCGCGTCGACGACCAAGCGGCCCTTCTCCAGCGGCAGGCCGAGCGTGCCCAGCACCGGCGCGCCGGTCACTCCGGTCACCCAGGCGACCGTGTGGGTGGGCACCACCGTGCCGTCGGTGAGCACGACCGAGTTCTGGTCGAGTTTCGTCAGCGAGGTCTCCAGCCGGATCTCGATGCCGCGTTTGCGCAGCACTTTCAGTACCTTTTCGCTGAGCCGCTCGCCGACCTCGGGCATCACCCTCGGGGCCATGTCGAGCAGGAGGAAACGCACTTCGGCGGGGTCGAACCCGCGGCGCGCGGCGTAGGCGTCGGCGAGGGCGCGCAACTGCGCGACGAGTTCGGTGCCCGCGTAGGACGCCCCCACGACCACCACGGTGCGGCGAGCGCGCCGCACCTCGGGATCGTCCTCGTCGTCGGCGAGTTCGAGCTGGCGCAGCAACTGCTCGCGCAGGTACAGCGCCTCGGCGACGGTCTTGAGCCCGCGCGCGTGCTCGGCCAGGCCCGGGATGTCGAACAGGCGGGTCACCGACCCGGGCGTGAGCACCAGCCGATCCCACGACAACTGCCGCGGCGGGTGATGCTCCCCGGCCACCGTGATGGTCTTGTTCCGCAGATCGATCGAGCGCGCGTTCGCGACCACCAGCCGGACTCTCGGCAGCGAATCGGCCAGCGAAATGGCGACGAATCGAGGGTCGATCAGTCCCCCCGCCACGTCCGGCAGCAGCGGCGTATAGAGCATGTAGTCGTTGGGCGTGACGAGCACGATTTCGACGTCCCGGTTCGCCTTGGCCACGATGCGGCAGAGCTTCTGGGCGCAGGTGAACCCCGCGAACCCGCTACCGACGATCACGACCCGCTGCGGGCTCGCAGTGTTCCCATCCGGCACGGAGACCTCCTTGGCGTCGACTCCCCGACGCGATTCCCACCCGGGCACATCCGAAACCGCGCTACCGGCCGCGCGGGCCGCCCGGCGGGACCGATCCGCGGTTCGGCATGCCCAGGGGGTGGTAGTGCGTCGGTGTCCGCTGCTCGAATCGCCGGACCTACGACGGTCCCAACGCGGTCAGCCAAGCCGTCTCCTGAACGTCCGCGACCACGGTCCCGGCCGGCTCGGTCCGCACCGGCGCCGTGGTCGCTTTCGGTCGAGTCGCGGCCGACATGGAACCGCCGGTGGTACAGCTGAGCGGCTTCGGCGAGGACGCCGGAGGTCGGACAGGGTATGAACGCGACGGAACCGGGTAGGCGACAGGAGTACGAAGTGAGCCCTGTGCCCGGTGAGGGCCGAAGCGGCCGGTCGGCTCGTTCAGGCGGTTGGTCGCCGCCCGGCCCGGCGCCTGGAAGGAGGAACGCTGTGGACGCATTGACATTCCTGCGCACCGACCACGAAGGCGTACTCGGGATTCTCGAGTCCTTGGAACGTGGACGAGGCGGCGGTGACGCGGAGGTCCGCGCACGCGGTGATCTGGTGACCACGCTGGTGATCGCGGAATCGCAGCACGAGGCGATCGAGGAGCAGTTCTTCTGGCCCGAAGTCCGGCGCACGGTTCCGGACGGCAACGAGCTCGCCGATCGGGCGATCGGCCAGGAGGACGGGGCCAAGAAATTGCTCCAGCAATTGAAGAACTCGCACGCGGGCAGTCCCGAGTTCGAGCGAACGCTGTCGGAGTTCATCCCCGCCGCGCGGGCACACATCGAGTTCGAGCAGTCCGAGGTGTGGCCTGCGTTCCGGGATGCGATACCGCCCGAGAAGTCC
>NZ_BAFR01000120.1 GCF_000308435.1 Nocardia araoensis NBRC 100135
ACTGTTTCGCGAGGCGCAACAGGCCGCGGCCCTGGGCGCGGGATGCGGCCCGCGCCGCGGGTGCGGGCGTGCGTGCGTCGGCTTCCGCCTCGGCCCGCGCCGGTTCCAGTTCGCCCGCGCACACCGCCGCGGCAAGCGACGCGGTCACCAGCCCCGAGGTCCGGATTCGGCGGCGCAGATACAGCTCGACCGTCGCGACGTCGCGGACCAAGCCGGAGGCGACGGCTTCTTCCACGCCACCGGAGTGGACGTGGCCGCCGATCGGCAGCCGCGAATCGGCGAGCGCGAGCACCGTCGTGAGACCGGACGCAGCCGGGCCGGACGCAGCGGAATCACGCATCCGTCGATCCTATGTCCCGGTGTGTCGGGGGGATGTCCCGATCGTTTCCCGGACGTTCCGGTCAGCGGCGGAAGGCGCGCTCCATGAAACGCTGGGCGCGGCCTCGGGTCAGGTCGCTCCAGGCCTGCACCGGGGCCGACCACCACGGCGCTACAGCAGTCGCGTCGCCACCCTTTCGGCGATCGGCCTGCCGTTGTTCGAAACCCGGGCCCGGTGCACGACTTCGACTGTCTGCGTCGATCACCGCGCCCACCCCCGGTTCGCGCCATCAGTCCGTGCCGGACATCTCCCGCACGAGTTGCGGCAGGTCCTGGCGGGTGAGGTAGGCGGAGATGCTCAGCTCGCCGTCGGCGCGCCGGACCAGGAAATCGCTGTAGAGGTCGAGGATGGGCGCGTCACCGATGGTCATCGTCCAGTGTGCCGAGCTGAGCCAGTAGTGCCCGCCGAGCGCGATGGTGGACTGGGTGGCCAGCATAGCGCGCGCAGCGGCGAGCCCGCGGGCTCGGGCGCGAGCGGCGGCGATCAAATCCGCGCGGGTGACGCACCGGCTCGTCGTGGGCGTGACGACCAGGATCTGTGCATCGAAATACGTTGGCAGGGCTTCGAAGTCGGACGCGGCGACGCTGTCGTCGTAGCGGCGGAGGAAGGTCTGGACCGCTTCGATGTCGGGTCCGGAAACGCGATCGGCGCGGGCGATGTCATGCGAAAACATGACATTTAATATTATCACGAACGGCGTTCGACTCGTCGGAGGCGCGCCGGTGCGCGACTCGAGCATTTCCACTCACGCGCCCGGCGGCGATCATGTGTTCGAATGTAGCCAGCGCACAGACTCTTTCACCAGGGCTTCGCCCGGTGCATCAGCGGAGGGGGAACGAGGTGTCGACGCCGGACACTCGGGTATCGATCGCACAGTGGATCGGGCGCGGGATCGCGATCGTGGTGCTGGTCCCGCTCCGTCTGCTGTGGGAAGGCGTTCTGCTGCTGTGCCGCGCCACGGCGGCGACGCTCGGGTATGTCGCGCGGCACTTGCTGGCCCCCGCGGCCGAGTTCATCCGGCACTGGGTGCTGCGGCCCGCGTGGATCTTCGCGAAGGACTTCCTCTGGGGCTGGGTGGTGCTGCATCTGCTGTGGGGCTCGGTGCTCACCCCGCTGCTGTCGCTCCTGCTCGAGTATCTTCTGCGACCGCTGCGTCGTGCGGTGGAGGAGTTCTTGTGGCGCAGGGTGATTCGTCCCGCGGGGGCCTGGTTGCTGCGCTGGGTCGGGTATCCGATCGCCTATGCCGTCGCCTGGGTATGCCACCGCACCGTCAAGTGGCTGCTCGTCTGGCCCCTGTCGCAATTGTGGCGTCGGGTGCTGCACCCGCTCTGGAAAGCGGTGCGCGCGACCGCCCGTTACGGGTGGCGCGTGGCCACGCTGATCGTGGGCGTGCTCGTGGTGGTGCCGTGCCGGGCGGTGTACCGCTACGTCTTGCGCCCGGCGTTCGCCGCCGTCGCCGTCGTCTGGCTCGCCGTGGTGGTGCGCCCGGTCCGCTGGGTACACGGCACGGTCGTCCGGCCGATGAACCGCTGGGCGGCCGAGATCGTGACCTCCGTCTTCGGCCACTGATCCAGGCCACACGGCTCAACGCGCACGCGGAGCGACGAAGCGCGCGATCAGCGCCATCGCTGTCAGCACCGTCGCGCCGACGGCCACCGCGACGTGCATGCCGTCGACGAAGGATCCCCGCGCCGCCTCGATCAGCACCGCGTTCCCGCCGGCCTGCTGAATGGTCTCGCCGAGCGTCGCCGCGTAGTCGCCCCCGCGCCGGAAGATCAGTGCCGCGAGCGAACCGAGCAGCGCCAGGCCCAGCGCGTTGCCGAGTTCGAAGCTGGTCTCCGAGATACCCACCGCCGACCCGGCCCGCTCCGGCGGCACCGAGGACACCGAGACCTCCGACACCAGCGTGAAGGCCAAGCCGTAACCGATTCCGGCGATCGTGGAACCGGCCAGGTACCAGCCGAGTCCGTCGTGCGCGCCGACGCCGAGCAGCATCAGGTTGCCCGCCGCGGAGGCGAGCAGTGCGAACACGAAGGTGGCGCGGGCACCGAAGCGATGCCCGACTCGGGCGCCGCCCATCGAGCAGACGAAGACCGCGATCGCCATGGGGATACCGAGCAGCGCCGCCGCCAACGGCGTGCGCCCGGTCACCGACTGCAGATAGATGCTTGTCAGGTAGCTGAGACCGGCCAGCGACATCATGCCGGTCAGGCTGGCGCCGATGGCCACCGAGAACTGGGGGCTGGTGAACAGCCGCAGATCGAGCAGGGGTTCGCTGAGCTGTCGCTGCCTGCGCACGAACACCGTCAGGATCACCGCGCCGACCAGTGCGACGACGATCGCCTGCACATCGATGCCCTTGGTGGCGGCGTGTTTGATTCCGTACACCACCGGCAGGATGCCGCCGATCGACAACACGACACTCGGCAGATCCAGCGGTCCCCGCACCCCCGCCCGGTGTTCCGGCAGCACGAACGGGCCGAACGCGAGCAGGATCAGCAGCACCGGGATATTGATCAGGAATACCGAGCCCCACCAGAACTGGTGCAGCAGCATCCCTCCGATGATCGGCCCGACGGCCGAGCCGCCCGCGAAGAACGCCGTCCAGATGCCGATCGCGGCGGCTCGCTGCCGCACGTCCGGGAACAGGCTCGAGATCAGCGCCAGGCTGGAGGGCAGCAGCGTCGCGCCGCCGATGCCCATCAGCGCCCGCGCCGCGATCAGCACGCCCGCGCTGGGCGCGAACGCGGCGATCACCGACGCGATGCCGAAGACCGCGGCGCCGGCCAGCAAGATGTTGCGCCGCCCGATCCGGTCGCCGAGATTGCCCATGGTGATCAGCAAGCCCGCGATCAGGAAGCCGTAGATGTCCAGGATCCACAGTTGCTGGTCCGCGGACGGGTCCAGATCGACGGTCAACGTCGGCAGCGCGAGGAACAGCACCGAGATGTCCATCGACACCAGCAGCACCGGCAGCAGCAGGACCGCGAGACCGAGCCAGGCGCGTCGCGAGCCCGTTGTGACCGGCTCCGTCCGGACCGGCTGCACGTCTGTCATCACCGAAACATCCTCTCCACGGCGCGTACGCCGTACGCACGAGTCCGGGTACAGTGTACGCATGCTGCACCGCGCCGCCATCATCGACATCGCGATCGAGCTCGCCGACGCCGAGGGCTTGGACGCGCTGTCCATGCGGCGCATCGCCGACCGGCTCGGGGTGGGAGCCATGTCGCTGTATCGCCACGTCGCGAACAAAGACGAACTCCTCGCGCTGATGACCGACGAAGTGGCCCGGCGCAATCCGTACCCCTCCCCCGAGGGGCAGAGGTGGACTTGGCGCGACCGGGTCCGCATCGCCGCCGAGGTCGACTGGGCCCTGTACCGGCAACATCCGTGGGTGCTGCTCACCTTCGCCACGCCGCGCTACAGCTTCGGGCCGCAGAGCCTCGCCTGCCTGGCCTGGTTGGTGGAGGGGTTCTCCGAACTCGGCGTGTCCACCCGCGAGGCGACCGGCATGTCCTTCACGGTGTGGAACTACATCTCCGGCGCGACGCTGCCCGAGATCAGCGCCGAGCTGATGGCGCGAAAAGGCATGGATCCCGCGGGCGACAACGGGTTGCGGACGCTGCTCAACGGCACTGCGCGGGAACCTGTCCCCGCCGCCTTGGCCGATCTCGCAGGCAGCGGCGTGCGCGACCTGACCCAGGAGGAGCTGCTCTATGACGGGCTCGAGGCGCTCTGCGACGGATTCGAGGCCAGGGCGGCGCGGCACAACCAGTTGACCTCGACATAGCTTGATGTTGGAGGCTGACCGGCGACGCCGACGAACAGGAGCCACCGTGCGCGCCATCCGCCTTCATGCCTTCGGCCCGGCCGAGAACCTGCGCTACGAAACCGTTCCCGACCCGGTACCGGGGCCCGGCGAAGTCCGCATCGCGGTGGCGGCGGCCGGAGTGCATCTGATCGACACCGCCCTGCGCAGGGGCGAGCCCGGGCCGTTTCCCCTGCCGGAGCTGCCGACCGTTCCCGGACGCGAAGTCGCGGGCACCGTGGACCGCGTCGGCGCCGACGTGGCCGCGAGCCTGCTGGGCGCTCGAGTGGTGGCCCATCTCGGCGCGGCGCCCGGTGGCTACGCCGAGCTGGCCGTGACCGACGCGACCCGGCTGCACGCGATTCCGGCGAATCTGGATCCGGCGGAGGCGGTGGCGATGATCGGCACCGGGCGAACCACCATGGGCATCCTGCAGTTCACCGAGTTGGCGCCGCGCAGCGTGGTCCTGGTGACGGCCGCGGCGGGCGGCATCGGCACGCTGCTGGTGCAGTACGCGAAGAATGCCGGAGCCACGGTGATCGGTTTGGCCGGTGGCTCCGCGAAGGTCGATCAGGTGCGACGCAACGGCGCCGACCTGGCGGTCGACTATCTGTTGCCGGATTGGCCGGACCGGGTCCGCGCGCGAATCGGCGAACGCGGGGCGCAGGTGCTGTTCGACTCGGTGGGCGGTGCGGTCGCCCGCGCCGGGATCGATCTGCTCGCACCGGGCGGGCAGCATCTGGTCTACGGCTGGTCCGGCGGATCGAACGGCGAAGGGCCGATCCGCCTGTCCGCCGCCGAACTGGCCGAACGCGGTATCACGTCCGAGACGGTGGTCGGCCCGCCGATGCTGGCGCGCGTCGGCGGCGATGTGCGTGTCCTCGAGAACCTGGCCATGGCGGAGGCGATCGCAGGGCGGCTGCGCCCCGCGATCCAGCGCTTCGCGCTCGCCGACGCGGCCGCCGCGCACCGCGCGCTGGAAACGCGCGGAACGACCGGCAAAGTGGTGCTCGAGCCCTAGGCGAGACGGTTCACTCGACGCTGTCGCCGTTCACCACGGCATAGGCGAAGCCGTCCCAGCCTTTGCCGCCGACGGTCTGCACCACGGTCGCGTCCAGGCTCGGTTCGGCGGTGAGCAATTCCACGAGTTCGCGACTGGCCTGCGCGTTCGGGTCCTCCGAGTGCTCGTCGGCGATCTTGCCGCCGCGCACCACGTTGTCCACGATGATCACCGAGCCCGGCCGGGTCAGCCGCAGCGCCCACAGCACGTAATTCGAGTTGTTCACCTTGTCCGCGTCGATGAACACCAAGTCGAACGGTTCCGGATCCTCCTCCGCGAGCACGGGCAGGCTGTCCAGCGCGGCGCCGACCCGGATCTCCACCCGGTCGCCGACGCCCGCCCGCTCCAGATTCGCCCGCGCCACCTCGGCGTGCCGGGCGGCGAACTCGAGCGTGACCACGCGCCCCTTGGGGCCGACCGCACGGGCCAGCCAGATGGTGCTGTATCCGCCGAGCGTGCCGATCTCCAGCACACGTCGCGCGCCGACCGTCCTGGCCAGCAGATGAAGGAACTTTCCCTGGGGCGGTGACACATCGATGGCGGGCAGACCGGCCGCCTTGTTCGCCTCCAGCGCCGCGTCGGAATCGGGATCCGCCACAAGCGTCTCCACCAGGTAGCGGTCCACGTCGGCCCATCCAGCTGTCGTCATACCTCGCAGTCTGCCATTCGATTCCGCCCGCGGGGGCGCCTGCCCGAGTAGCGTTCGGCACGAAGAGACGTACATGTTTCGTGAGGGCGCCGACCAAGGAACGGACAGAGACGACATGACGAATCTTGCCCGGGCCATCGCGGTCACCGCCTGTCTGATCGCCCTCGGCGCCGCCTCCCCCGTCGAGGCCGATTCCATCGGCGGCGGTGCCGAATACGTCGCCCTGGGCGATTCCGGAGCGGCCACCACGGGCGTGCGGAACTTCGACTTCTCGGCCCCGTTCCGATGCCTTCGCTCTACCGCGAACACACCGCATCTGATCGCCGGGGACCTCGGCCTGCGGATCGACGACCGCACCTGCAACTCCGCCCTCATCGCGGACCTCGCCGCTGCGCAGCAACCGGGGATCCCGCCCCAGTTCGACGCCCTCGGCCCCGCCACCAGATTGGTCACGGTGCACATCGGCGCCAATGACGCGCTGATGGCCGAACACATCGTCGCCTGCCATATCTACGGCCTCACCGGCGCCGGTGGGTGCGCCGGACCGGATTGGGGCCCCGACATCGAGGCGATCGCGGCGCCCTACGCAACCGCGTTGCAGCAGATCTCGGCCCGGGCGCCGCGGGCGCTGATCGTCGTCGACGGTTGGCCGCGGTATGTGCGCGACGGTGGCTGTCCGGCGCTGGTGGGTCTTCGCCCGTCCGACGCGGCGCCCATCCGAGCCGCCTTCGATCATCTCAACTCCGTGGTGTCCCGCGTCGCCACCGCGCACGGCGCGATCTACGTGGACACCAGCGCCGCATCGGAGGGCCGCGACGCGTGCGCGCCCGTCGGCGTGCGCTGGATGGAGCCCGTCCTCGCGACCGAGACGCTCCTGCCCTACCACCTCAACCCCCAGGGCATGCGCGGCATCGCCGACGTGGTCGTCCCGGCGATTCGCGCCGCCGGACTGCCCGGCTGAGCGATCCGGCCGTACCGAAGCGACCGCCCCGGACTCGGGCGGAGTCCGGGGCGGGCGCGATGCTATTTCGAGAAGTTCTCCGGCGGCTGCCAGGGACGGCCGTGCGGGTCGTCCGGGCGCTGGGCCGGAGGTTGCGGCTGCTGCTGAGCCGGGAAGGCCTCCTGCGGAGGGATGACCGGCTGGTGCGGCGAAGGCTCGAACCCCTGCGGGGGCGGTGTCGGGGTCAGGCCCTCGACCGGGGTGCGCGCCGTCGCCTCGGCGGCGCGCACGGCACGCTCGATGGTCGGGTCGGGCGCGGTGTCGAACCAGTCCGCGACATCGGAGTCGTCCTCGGGCTTGGCTTCCGCGCCGTCGGAGGCGGGCGGCTCGTACCGGAACACACCGTCCTCGCCCTGCGTGCCGAAGCTCTTCGCGAACCCCTCCAGCGCCTTGCCGAAATCGCTTGGCACCAGCCACACCTTGTTGGCGTCACCGCGCGCGACCATGGGCAGCGTCTGCATGTACTGGTAGGCGAGCAATTCCGGCGTCGGCTTGCCGGATTTGATAGCGGCGAAGACCTTTTCGATCGCCTTCGCCTGGCCTTGCGCCTGCAGGTACGCGGCGGCGCGTTCACCCTGCGCCCGCAGGATACGGCTCTGCCGTTCGCCTTCGGCGGCCAGGATCGCCGACTGCTTGGCGCCCTCGGCGGACAGGATCTGCGCCTGCTTCGACCCCTCGGCCGTCTTGATCTGCGATTCCCGCTGGCCCTCCGCGGTGAGGATCATGGCCCGCTTCTCGCGGTCGGCCTTCATCTGCTTCTCCATCGACTCCTGGATCGACGGAGGCGGATCGATACTCTTCAGCTCGACCCGAGCGACACGCAGCCCCCAGCGCCCGGTCGCCTCGTCCAGCACGCCGCGCAACTGGCCGTTGATCGCGTCACGGGAGGTGAGGGTCTGCTCGAGCGTCATGCCGCCGACGACGTTGCGCAGTGTGGTGACGGTCAGCTGCTCGACGGCGGCGATGTAGTTGCTGATCTCGTACACCGCCGCCTGCGGGCTGGTCACCTGGAAATAGACCACCGTGTCGATGTGCAGCGTGAGGTTGTCCTCGGTGATCACCGGTTGCGGCGGGAACGACACCACCCGCTCCCGCAGATCCACCTTGGCGCGCACGCGGTCGGCGAACGGCACGAGGAACGTGAGCTGGCCGGAAACCGTCCGCGAATACCGCCCTAGCCGCTCGATCACCGCTGCCTCGGCCTGCGGCACCAGCGCGATCGATTTGAAGACCACCACCACGACCAGCAAGACGAGGACGGCGGCAACGATCAGTACAGCCATCAAGGCCCCTTCCAGACGACGGCGGTCGCGCCGTCGATCTTCATGACATACACGGTCGTACCCGGTTCATAGACTTCGGTCGTGTCCATCGGCCGCGCGGTCCACACCTCGCCGTTCAGTTTCACCTGACCGGAGTGCGCCGCCACCTGCTCGAGCACCAGAGCGGTCTTGCCGGGCAAGGCGTCCACGTTCGTCGGCGTGGGCGGCGGAGTTCCGTAGCGACGCCTGAGGATCGGGCGCACGCCGAGCAGCAGCACCGCCGAGATCACCGCGAAGACGACGGCGTCGGCCACGACGGTGGTATCCGCCGCCGCACTGACGCCCGCGGTGCCCAGCGCGGCGACACCGAGCATCAGCAGGGTCAAGTCGCCGGTGAGCATCTCCGCCGCCGCGAGCAGAATGCCCGCGACCAGCCAAAAAATTGCGGCCACACGACCACTGTAGTGCGCGGATCATGATCTCGGGCGCGACCTCCACGAGTACTCCCGATGAATTCCCCGCGCGGACGCGCGGTGACCCTGGTACCCCGAAAGCCATAGCGGCGGTGCTAGCTTCAGGCAGGTGAGCGGGCGTGACAGGTACGGCGACATCTTCTCCGGACATCCTCGATCGAAGACAAGGGCGGTGCCGACGGTCACCGCCGAGCGCGACCTGGTCGTGGAGGACGCGGCCACCGGATTCTGCGGCGCTGTGGTCGGATTCGATCGCAGCTACGACGGCGAGTTCGTGAAACTCGAGGACGCCCGCGGCACGGTTCGCCTGTTCGCGCTGCGCGAGGCGGCGTTCCTCATCGACGGCGAGCCGGTGACGCTGGTGCGGCCGCGGGCCGCCTCGCCGAAGACGCCGAACCGCTCCGCCTCCGGATCCACCAGGGTCGAGGGGCTGCGCGCCCGGGTCGCCCGCGGCAGCCGGATCTGGGTGGAGGGCGTGCACGACGCCGCGCTGGTGGAGCGGGTATGGGGCCACGACCTGCGGGTCGAGGGCGTGGTCGTCGAGCAGCTGGAGGGCTTGGACAACCTGGCCGCTCGGCTCGCGGAGTTCCGGCCGGGCCCGGGCAGGCGGGTCGGCGTGCTGGTCGACCACCTGGTGACCGGATCGAAGGAGACTCAGCTGACCACCGGGCTCGGGCCGCACGTCCTGGTGACCGGTCACCCGTTCGTCGACGTCTGGCAAGCGGTGCGCCCGGCCACCCTCGGCATCGAGCGGTGGCCACGAGTGCCGCGCGACGAGGACTGGAAGACCGGCGTCTGCCTGCGCTTGGGCTGGGGTTCCCCGCAGGACGGCTGGCGGAAGGTGTACGAGGCGGTGTCCTCCTTCCGCGATCTGGAGGCCCCGCTCATCGGCGCGGTCGAGCGACTCATAGATTTCGTCACCGAACCGGACTAGCGACGGCGGATCATGGGCGCCCCGGCCAGATGCCGGGCGGTATCCGCACCGACCCACTCCTCGCCGGCGGCGCGGCGCCCGCGGTTTCCGTGCTGCTCACCAATGCCCTTGCGTATGGATGCCCACCGGTAGCGCCCACCCTTTATGCTCGATAATTATGTGCTCTCCAAGTGCGACGCTGACGGTGTGGGCGAGCTCCTGGCTGGCCGGCTGCAGTGCGCCCGACGACGTTCTGGCCGCTTTGCACGCGTGGGCGCCGAAGCACACCATCGCGGCGGGCGATCCGCTCACCGGCGGCCGCACCGACCTACCCTGGTCCGCTCACGGCAGCCTGCCAGGAAGCGGAGTCATGGCGTTGCTCAAGGTGATTCGCGAGACGATGGCCCAGCCCGGCGCACAACTGCGGCTGGTGCTGCCCGTCCCGGGAGACGTCCGCGGCGTGCCCGCGGGCACCGCGTTCGCCGCCGACGCGATCGAGGCGGGCGAGGGCATGCTGATCGGCGTGCCGGGTACGGAGGGCACCGGCCTCATCCCGCACTGGGCCGAGGACGACACGCTGCAGTGGACCGTCTACAGCGCGCCTTTCCCCTCGGATCCCGCCCCCGACATGTCCCTCGGCGAAGCCGAATACGCGATGCGCGAAGCGGTCCGCGACGCCGCCGACGCGTTGATGAAACTGCACACCACGTCGCTCGGCGCGGCCGACTCCGATCCCCGCGAGCTCATCGAAGCCGAGTTGGCCGACTACTCACGGCACGACTATCCCGAGTCGATTCCGTTGCGCGCCAGGCGCATTCTCGACACCGCCGATCATGTCGCGGCCATCCTCACGGTGGCGCAGCGGGAGCCGGCCTCCGCGCCCACCTCCGCCAGCGCGATCGGCGCGCAGGAATCGCTGCTGCGGCCGCTGTGGGACGCGATCCGCGCCGCGCGCCTGGTCGCCGTGCACGCCTCGGCACGCGGAAGCCGCTGACTCATGCCGCGGGTGGTCTGACATGCGCATCCCCCGTCGCTACCGCACGGCCGCCGTCACCGTTCTGACGGTTCTGCTCGGTCTCGCCCTGCCCGCTCCGGCCTCGGCGATCGTGGGCGGCGCCGAGGCCACGACGGCAGAGTATCCGTGGCTGGCGGCCATCGGCACGCCGTTGTTCCTCACCCGCGCCTCCGGACAGTTCTGCGGCGGCGCGCTCATCGCGCCGGACCAGGTGATCACGACGGCCCACTGTGTGGCCCTGGCGCAGACGCTGGCACAGACGCTCACCGTCACCTTCGGCCGCGACGACCTCCGCGGGCAGGACGGAAACACCGTCCACGTCAAGGACATTCGCCTTCATCCCGGCTTCCGGGCAACCGTTCTGGACCTGACGACCGCGTATCACGACGACGTGGCGATCCTCACCCTGGACGAGCCGCAGCCCCGTCCGACGATCGCCGTCGCCCCGCTTGCTTCGGGCACCGCGACCATCCTGGGCTGGGGCGCGACCTCCGAAACCGACGAGGCCAACACCCGGTTGCGCGCGGCGAACGTCCCGCTGGCCACCGATGGTGAGTGCACCACTGCCTATGGTCCCGCCTTCGATTCGTCCACCATGCTCTGCGCGGGCACTCCCACCGCGGACACCGCCGAGTACGACAGCGGCGGACCGCTTCTCGTCGACGGGCGTCTCGCCGGTCTCACGTCCTGGGGTGTCGGCGCGGCCCGCCCGGGCTTCCCCACTGTCTACACCCGCCTGCCCAGTCCGGGTTTCTGAGGCGCGGACGCGGCGATCTTCACTGCTGCGGCGGGTACGGCGGCTGCTGCGGCGGATACGCGGCCTGCTGCGGCGGGTATTGCTGCTGCGGCGGATACGGCTGATGCTGGTGTTGCCCCTGCGGCGGATAGGGCTGCTGGTACTGTTGCGCCGGATACTGCGGTTGTCCCTGGAAGTTCTGCTGCGGGAGATACTGCTGGGGGTCCTGCTGTTGCGGATACTGCTGCTGAGACTGGTTCGACTTGTTCCGCTTGCTCAGCCAGATCACGAGCCCGATGACCACGGCGACGACGCCGATGCACAGCAGCAGACCGCCGATCGAGAAGCCGCCGCCGCCACTGCTGCGGCCACGGCGCCTGGCCTCCGTGGCATCGAGCGCCACCGTCCACACGTTCGCATCGGACCAGGCTTGCGGATCGAGCACGGCGGCGTTGGTCAGCATGTCGGCATAGGTCATCTAGAGGTACCCCCCAGGAAGTCGGATTCGGTGATCGGTCGCAGGCGATGCTATCCGCGACCGCCCCTCCTCAGTTCCCAGCAGTGGGACGGCGCGGGACCGCGCAACATCCGACGACACACGGCGCGCCGTCGCGCGTGCAGCCGTAGCCCGGGACCGCACCGAGGCGCCGAGATTCGACACCGCGCAATTGCTCGGAGATCAACTCGACGACCAGCTTCGCGAAGCGCGGATCACTCCCCGGCGTCGCGGCCCGCGCGAAGCCCATACCGAGTTCGGCTGCCTTCTGCGCGGCCTCGTTGTCGAGGTCCCAGATGACTTCGAGATGGTCGGAGACGAAGCCCACCGGACAGACGACCACGGCCTCGACCCCCTTGGCGGCCAGATCGTCCAGGTGGTCGACGATGTCCGGTTCCAGCCACGGCACCTGCGGCGGACCCGAACGCGACTGCCAGACGAGGTCGTAATCGGTGAAACCGGTTGCCGCGGCGCACAACCGGGCCGCGTCGGCGACCTGACGGCTGTAGAGCCTGCCGCCGTCGGCGGGCGGGCCCGCGGCGGCATCGGCGGACACCGGAATGGAGTGCGCGGTGAACACCAGTCGCGCCGCGGCGCGCTGTCCGGCCGTGAGCCGATCGCGCGCCGCGCGGATGGCATCGGCGAACGTCTCGATCAACAGCGGGTGATCGAAGTACTGGCGCAGCTTCAGCAGTTCCGGCGCACCCGCACCGAAAGCCGCACGCGCGCGGGCGATGTCCTCGTGGTACTGCAGGCATCCGGAGTAGCCACCCCACGCCGAAGTCGGGAAAACCAGTGCGGAGCCGACACCGTCGGCGGCCATCCGCGCGACGGTGTCCTCCACCATGGGATGCCAGTTCCGATTGCCGAAGTACACCGGCAGATCCATACCCGCGGCGGCCAGTTCGGCCTCGACCGCCGTGATGATGTCGCGATTGAGCGCGTTGATGGGCGAGACCCCGCCGAAGTGCAGGTAGTGCTCGGCGACCGCTTCGAGGCGCTCGCGCGGCACTCCCCTGCCCCTGGTGACGTTCTCCAGGAACGGCATCACGTCTTCGGGACGCTCCGGACCGCCGAAGGACAGCAGCAGCAGTGCGTCGGCGGTTCGAACCACGGCGTCTCCCATCCGATCGCTCAGTTGATCGCCATGTTCTCCGGGAACCAGGTGTTGTGGCTGGCTCCGCCGTCGACGTAGATGATGGAACCGGTGGTGCCCGGCAGCCAGTCCGACAGCAGCGCCACGATCGACTTCGCCACCACCGTGGGGTCGTCGACGTCCCAGCCGATCGGCGAGGCGCCGTCCCAGTAGACGTTGAGCTGGTTGAGCTTGGCGGCGTCGTCGGTCGCGGTGCCGGCGATCGCCTTGGCGGCCAGCGTCTTGATCGGCCCCGCGGCGATGAGGTTGGACCGGATCTTCTTGGCCGCGCCGACCTCGCGCGCGACGTACCGGTTCACCGACTCCAGCGCCGCCTTCGCCACGCCCATCCAGTTGTAGAACGGCATCGCGGTGCGCGGATCGAAGTCCATGCCGACGATCGAGCCGCCCTCGTTCATCACCGGCAGCACCGCGCGCGACAGCGACGCATAGCTCCACGCCGAGATCTCGAACGCCTTGGCCGCGTCCGGACCGGGACCGTCCAGGAACGGCCGAGCCTCAGGGCCCATGAGGGTGCGAGGCGCGAACGCGATCGAGTGCAGCACTCCGTCGATCCCCTGCGGAGCCAGTTCCCGCAGCTTGTCGGCCAGGCCGGCGAGATCCTCTTCGCTGGTCACGTCGAGCCCGATGGCCGGCGGGACCTCCTGGGGCAGGCGCTTGGCGATCCGGTCGATCAGCCGCAGCCGCTCCGGGATGCCGGTGATGATCACCTTCGCGCCCTGCTCCTGCGCGACGGCCGCCGCGTGGAACGCGATCGACGAATCGGTGATGATGCCCGTGACCAGGATGGTCTTGCCTTCGAGCAGTCCGCCCATGAGTTCTCGGTTCTCCTGAAATTCGAATGTGGGGTTGGCTGCGGGCGGCCGCTGACGGCCGCTCGACGCGATATTCGGTGTGGTCAGTGGCCCATGCCCATGCCGCCGTCGACGGGGATGACGGCGCCGGAGACGTAGGAGGAATCCTCGGAAGCCAGGAAGCTGACCACGGCCGCGATGTCCTCCGGCTGGCCGAGCCGCTGCAAGGGGATGAACTTCTTGGCCATGTCGCGCATGTCTTCGGGCAGGTCAGCGGTCATGTCGGTCTCGATGAAACCCGGGGCGACGACATTCGCGGTGATCGAGCGCGAGCCGAGCTCACGGGTGATCGAGCGGGCCAGGCCGATCACACCGGCCTTCGAGGAGGCGTAGTTGATCTGGCCGGCTTGGCCGCTCATGCCGACCACCGAGCCGAGGAAGATCATCCGGCCCCAGCGTGCGCGCAGCATGGCGCGGTTGGCGCGCTTGGCGCAGCGGAACGCACCGGTCAGGTTGGCGTCGAGCACCCGGGTGAACTGCTCCTCGCTCATCCGCATGAGCAGTGTGTCGTCGGTGATGCCCGCGTTGGCCACGAGCACCTCGACCGGACCCTGATGCGCCTCCACCTCGGCGAAGGCGGCATCCACCGATTCGCTGTCGGTCACATCGCATTTCACGCCGAACAGGCCGTCCGGCACCCCCGACCCACGATGCGTGACGGCCACCTTGTGACCGTCGGCAAGCAGACGCTGCGCGACCGCGAGTCCGATGCCGCGGTTTCCGCCGGTCACCAGGACCGACCGGGATGTGATGTTCGACATGGGGTTCAACCTACCTGGTCGAATCGCCAGGCAACGACCGGGTCGCCACGTTCGGCCGACCGCCATCCGAGCCCGGCCGCGTTCGTGAAACGCCACAATGACAGCGCGAAACGAAGCCCGATCACGCGCACCGGCCGGTGGTGTGCAGGACACTACCGGCCGGTCGGCATTCGATCGACGCGCCGCCTCCTGCGGGTCCGCAGGAGTTCCGGAAGTTCATTCCGCGGCTACGGCACTGGAATCGCCTACGTGCCTCGAGGTTCCCAGCGCTAGGGCAAACGCTGGCGATACACCAGACCGATCACCACGCCCGCCGCGACGACCACCAGACCGAGCAGCAACCACGGGCGGCTGGCGTCGCCTCTGGTCAACTCGTACCCGATCTGTTGCTCCAAGGTGTCGTAGACCTTGGTCAGCTCCTGCAGGGACGACGCGGTGTAGAACTCCCCGCTGGACAGCCGCGCTATCTCGCGCATGGCGTCGTCGTCCACCTCGACGCGCACTTGGTCCTTGCTGCCGTCTTCCCGTGGGATTTCCACGACGCCCCAGCGAGTGCCGAAGGAAATGGTCGAGATCGGGACGTTCTTGCTCTTGGCGAGCCGGGCGGCGACGTACTCGTGCCGGGGATTGTCGACGTCCTTGAAATCCGGAACGGTCTGCTTCCCATCCGACATCAACACGATCCGCGCGGGCGGCGGCTCCTGGGCTCCGCCGAGCACCGTGGCGAGCGTCTCGATCGCCTGCAGCGCGGTGAGGATGCCTTCACCGGTAGCCGTGCGCTCAGCCAGTTTCACATTGTCGATCGCGGCTTTGACCGATTCGTGGTTCGTCGTGGGCGACACCATCACCGAGGCGGTGCCGGCGAAGGTGACGAAGCCGATGTTCACGCCCTCGGGCAGTCCGTCGACGAACTCCTTGCCCGCCTTCTTGGCGACCTGGATGCGGCTCGGGGCGACGTCGGTCGCCTCCATCGACAGCGACACGTCCATCACCAGCATGACGGTCGCGCGGTTGCGCGGCACCTTCTTGACCGCGGTCGGTCCCGCGGCGGCGACGGTGAGGAACACCAGGCCGACGAGCAGGAGCGCGACGGCCACGTGCCGGAACGCGCTGGGCCGCGCGGGAGCGACCTTCTCCAGCAGCTCCATGTTGGTGAACTTCAACATGTGCTTGCGCCGGTTGCGCTGCACCAGGACGTAGCCGAGCGCGATCAGCGCGATGACGGCGAGGAATCCGAGCCAGATCTGCGCGGTGAAATGCGAAATACTCACTGACGTGGCACCCGCCCGGTCGGGGCGCCGAAGCTGTGGCGCCGGGTGGACACGAACCGGACCACGTCGGCGATCCAGTCCCGATCGGTTCGCAGGGTGAGCACCGGAGCGCCACAGCTGCGCAGGGCCTGTTCGACCTGCTGCCGGTGACGCTGCGCGGCGGCCGCGAAATCGGCGCGCAAGGTGGAGGTCACGCTGAACTCGCGGGTGCGCCCGGTCTCCGGGTCGTGCAGCACGACGTCGCCCATATCGGGCAGCGACAGGTCGCGCGGGTCGAGCACCTCGACCGCGAGCAGATCGTGCCTGGCCGAGATCGCGCGCAGCGAACGCTGCCAATCGATGTCACCCAGGAAATCGCTGATGATCACCGCGAGCCCGCGTTTGCGCTGCGGACGGCGCAGCGATTCGATGCCGCCGCGCAGGTCGCCGCGCACACCGTCGCGCGCGTGCGGTGTGGTCGCGATGCTGCGCAGCAGCGACTGGGCGTGGACCCGCCCGCCGCGCGCCGGGATGCGGGTCAACCGTTCGCCGGTGGCGACGACCGCCCCGATCCGGTTGCCGCCGCCACTGGTCAGATGGGTGATGGCGGCCGCGGCGGCGATGGCGAGATCACGCTTCTGGCAGGCGGCGGTGCCGAAGTCCAGGCTGGCCGACAGATCGACCACCATCCAGGTCTCCAGCTCCCGGTCGGCGATCATCTGCCGCACGTGCGGATGGGTGGTGCGGGCGGTGACCGACCAATCCATCTGGCGCACGTCGTCGCCCGGCTGGTAGGCGCGCGCCTCACCCGGCTCGGAGCCGGGGCCGGGGATGAGCCCTAGGTGATCGCCGTGCAGCACGCCGTCGAGCCTGCGGCGCACGGTGAGTTCGAGGGTCTTGAGCGCGACCGTGAGCCTGGGGTCGGTCAACTCCCCCGCGTGGAAGGACGGCGGTGCGTGGGATGGCGACGTCGGCACTGGCGCGATCCGATCCGATGCGGAGGTCACTTCGGCGGAACGGTGCCCGCGGGCTGCGACTGCTGCCCGTTGGGCGGCTGGGGCACGGCCTGCTGCGGCGACGGCGGCTGGGGAACCTGCTGCGGGCCGCCGTGCTGCGGCGCGGCGGGCACGCCCGGCGCGACGGCCTGCGGGGCGACCTGCGGCAGGCCGACGGTCTGCAGCACGCGCTTGATGACATCCTCCGGGCTGATCTCGTCGGCCAGCGCGTCGTAGGACAGCACCAGGCGATGGCGCAGCACGTCCGGGATCACTTCGACCACATCCTGCGGCACCACGTAATCGCGGCCGCGGATCAGCGCGACGGCGCGGGCCGCGGCGATGATGCCGAGGCTGGCGCGCGGGGAGGCGCCGTAGGAGATCCAGCTGGCTACGTCCTGCATACCGAACTCGGCCGGTTTGCGAGTCGCCGCGATCACCCGGACCACGTAGTCGACCAGGGCGTGGTGCACGAAAGTGTTGGCCGCGACCTTCTGCAGGCGGATCAGGTCCTCCGGCTCCAGGATCCGGCTCGCCTCCGGCGGCGTGACGCCCATCCGGTAGATGATCTCGCGCTCCTCCTCCACGGAGGGGTAGTCGACGACGACCTTGAACAGGAAGCGGTCGCGCTGCGCCTCGGGCAGCGGGTACACGCCCTCGCTCTCGATCGGGTTCTGCGTCGCCATGACCAGGAACGGGTCCGGCATCGGGTAGGTCTTGCCGCCGATCGACACGTGCCGCTCGGCCATCACCTCGAGCAGCGCCGACTGCACCTTGGCGGGCGCGCGGTTGATCTCGTCGGCGAGCACGAAGTTCGCGACGACCGGGCCGAGTTCGGTGTCGAACTCCTCGCGGCCCTGCCGGTAGATGCGGGTACCGATGAGGTCGGTGGGCACCAGGTCGGGCGTGAACTGCACGCGGGCGAACGAGCCGCCGACGACCTTGGCGAAGGTCTCCACGGCAAGCGTCTTCGCGATGCCGGGCACACCTTCGAGCAGGACGTGACCGCGTGCGAGCACGCCGACGAGCAGGCGTTCGACCAGGCGATCCTGTCCCACGATCACCCGCTTGACCTCGTAGATCGCCTTCTCCAAGGTCTGGACGTCACGCTCGAGGGTGCTGGGCGTGGAGACCGGCGCATCCTTCGCCGAGTTCGCTCCGCTCACACCGTCCGTCGAAGTCACCAACATCCCCGCTTTCGCCTTGGTCCTGTGCGTGCTGCCACAACTATTCCAGGTAATCACCGCCTGTGCCGCAACCGGACCCGCCAGAATGGGAATTCCGCGGCGCTCCGGCCGGGCCGAGCACCCGGAATGTCCGGTATCAGGAGACGATGCGCACCGCGAACGGCATGATGCCGCCCTCGCGGACCGGGGACACCTTCACCACGTCGCCGGATTCCGGCGCCTCCACCATCTGCCCGTCGCCCAGATACAGCGCCACGTGCTGGCTGCCGTTCGGCCCCCAGAACAGCATGTCGCCGCGCTCGCGATCACCGACCGGCACGCGGGTGCCCGCGTTGTACTGGTAACCGCTGTAATGCGGCAGCGAGACCCCGACGCCCGCGAACGCGTAGACCATCAACCCCGAGCAATCGAAGCCGACCTTGTCGAAGTCCCCGTAACTGTCGGCGACGCCGCCGTCCCGGATGCCACGGGTCGGCCCGTCCTCGTCGCCGCCGCCCCAGGCATAGGTGACGCCGAGCTGCGACATGGCGCGATCGACCACGATCTCGATCGCCGCGGAGCCGCCGACCGGCGGCGACTTCGGTCGTGGCGCGCTCCGCCGCGGCGGTGGCGCGTCCTCGAGTTGCGTGTGCGGGCGTTTTCC
>NZ_BAFR01000119.1 GCF_000308435.1 Nocardia araoensis NBRC 100135
AGAGGTGGCGCCGGAAGCCTCCTTGATCACCCTTCCGCTGGTCGGTGTGCTGGATCTGCTGCTCGGCTCGCGCTGCGTGCTGCCGCCGCTGATCCCCAGCAAGGTGGGCGCGACCGACCCGGCGCACGTGGCCGACGCGATCGAGAAGTTCGGGGTGCGCACCATGTTCGCCTCCCCGGCCGTGCTGATCCCACTGCTGGAATACCTGCGCGCCCACCCGACCCCGCTCGCGTCGCTGGAGAGCATCTACTCCGGCGGCGCGCCGGTGCCGGACTGGTGCATCGCCGGGCTGCGCGCGGTGCTCGGCGAGGACGCGAAGGTGGTGGCGGGATACGGCTCCACCGAGGCGCTGCCGATGTCCACCATCGAATCCAGGGAGCTGCTGGACGGATTGGTGGAACGGGCGCACCGGGGCGCGGGAACCTGCATCGGCAGACCCTCCCACCAGGTGCAGGCGCGCGTCGTCGCCATCACCGACGAGGCCATACCGACGTGGGCGCGGGCCGAGGAGCTCGCGGGCGGGCTGGCGGCCACGCGCGGCATCGGGGAACTGGTGGTGGCCGGGCCGAACGTCAGCACCAGGTACTACTGGCCGGAGCAGGCGAACGCGCTGGGCAAGATCGTCGACGGCGACCGGATCTGGCACCGCACCGGCGATCTCGCCTGGATCGACGAGCACGGGCGGATCTGGTTCTGCGGCCGCAAGAGCCAGCGTGTGGTCACCGCGCACGGACCGATGTTCACCGTCCAGGTGGAGCAGATCTTCAACACCGTCGCGGGCGTGGCCCGCACGGCGCTGGTCGGGATCGGTCCGCGCGGTACGCAGCGACCGGTGCTCTGCGTCGAAGTGAAGCCGGGCGCGGACCCGGCGGTCGTCGAGCCGGCGCTGCGGGCCCGCGGAGCGCGATTCGAGCTCACCAGAAAAATCGCCGACTTTCTGGTCCACCCGTCGTTCCCGGTGGACATCCGGCACAACGCCAAGATCGGGCGCGAACAGCTCACGGTGTGGGCGGCCGAGCGTCTCGGAACGGATACCTGATCATGAAAACGACTGCACTGCGGGCGGTTCCCGTCCTGGGATGGCTGTATCTGGCGGGCGGCGCGCTCGCCGCGACGATCGGCCGTGTCCCCGACAGCCGGATCCTGCGCATCGTCTGGTGGGTCGACGCGTTCCTCAGCGTCGTCGTGCACGCGGCTCAGATCCCGGTGGCCTTGCGCGCCGCCGAGGGGTCCGGCCGCGGCCGCGTCCAGACGGCGATCTTGACGCAGATCTTCGGCCTGACCTGGTGGCGGACCCAGCCCGGCAAGGAGAAAGAGCAATGAGCAAAGTTCTGGTGACCGGCGCGTCCGGTTTTCTGGGCGGCGCGCTGGTGCGCAGGCTGGTGCGCGACGGCGAGCACCACGTGTCGATCCTGGTGCGCCGCAGCAGCGATCTGTCCGACCTGAGCGCCGACCTCGACAAGATCCAGCTGATCTACGGCGACCTGGCCGATCCCGCGTCGCTCGAGCGAGCGACCCGCGGCGTCGACATCGTGTTCCACAGCGCGGCCCGGGTGGACGAGCGTGGCACCAGGGAACAGTTCTGGAACGAGAACGTCCGGGCCACCGAGCGGCTGCTGGAGGCGGCCCGGCGCGGCGGGGCCGCACGGTTCGTGTTCATCTCCAGCCCGAGCGCGCTGATGGACTACTACGGCGGCGACCAGCTCGACGTCGACGAGTCGGTGCCCTACCCACGGCGCTATCTGAACCTGTACTCGGAGACCAAAGCCGCGGCCGAGCGGGCGGTGCTGGCCGCCGACACCGAGGGCTTCCGCACCTGCGCCTTGCGACCGCGCGCGATCTGGGGTGCGGGCGACCGGTCGGGCCCCATCGTGCGGATGCTCGGGCGGGCCGGCGCGGGAACACTGCCGGACCTGTCCTTCGGCCGCACCGTGTACGCGTCCCTGTGCCACGTCGACAACATCGTCGAGGCCTGTGTGCTGGCGGCCTCCTCGGACGCGGTCGGCGGCAAGGCGTATTTCATCGCCGATGCCGAGAAGACCGATGTCTGGCGGTTTCTCGGCCAGGTGGCCACCCAGCTCGGTTACCGACCGCCGACCAGGAAACCCAACCCCAAGGTGATCGATGCGGCGGTGCGCGTCATCGAGACGATCTGGCGCATCCCCGCCGTCGCGACACGCTGGTCGCCTCCGCTCTCGCGCTACGCCGTCGCTCTGCTGACCCGCAGCGCCACCTACGACACCGGCGCTGCCGCACGCGATTTCGGCTACCGGCCGATCGTGGATCGCGACAGCGGGCTGACCGCGTTCCTCGCCTGGCTGGAAAGCCAGGGCGGAGCGGTCGAACTCACCCGGAATCTGCGCTGAGCACTTCCTCGTCCCCGGAGACCAGCATGACCGACGCCCCCGTCTTCCGCAGGAAGATCACTCCCACCGAACGCCTCTATTTCTCCACGCGACAGGTCACTCCGCCGTTCGTGATGCACCTCGCCGTCCACGGCGACGGCACCCTGGACCCGGCCGCCCTGCAGGCCGCCGTCGACGCGGCCTCGGCAGCCGCCCCGGGCACCCGCTTGGTACGCGACGGCCGTGACTGGGTGGACAGCGGCCTGGCCGCCACCGTGCGCGTGGTGCCGGGATGGTCGCTGAACTACGACGCGCTGGAGCACGACGCGGTGCTCAACAGCCCGATCGGGGGTCCCACGCCGGACCGCACCACCGAGGTGCTGCTGCTCACGGGCGCGCAGACCACCGTGCTGTTCCGCGCTTTCCACGGCGTGATGGACGGCATGGGCTTGCGCATGTGGGTGGACGACGTGTTCCGCGCCCTGCGTGGACAGCGGCCGCTCGGCGCGCCCGACCCGGTCGCGGACGCCGAACTGGTGGCGCGGGTCGGCACGCCGGGCAAACCGACCCTGGTGCTGCCCACCTTCAAGGCGCCGTCCGGACGCGGCCGCCAGCATCCGGCGGCTCCCCGCTGGCTGCTGCGCCACCGCACGATCGAGGCGACCGGCAGAGGCATCGTCGCGCGCGTGGCGGCGATCCTGGCCGAAGAGTCGGATGCGCCGTCGCGCTTCATGATTCCGGTCGACCTGCGCAGGCACGATCCCGCTCTGCGCTCGACCGCGAACCTGGCGCTGCCCCTGTTCCTCGACGTGGCGCCCGGCGAAGACTGGGAGACGGTCAGGGAGCGGTTGCGGACCGGACTGCGGGAGAAACGGGAACTGAACGAGTTGGACAACGGCAAGCTGTCGAAATTCCCGGACCCCGTCCTCCGCGCCGTGCTGCGCGGGAGCAACTGGCTGGGGGCGCGGCTGAACCGGAACATGGTGTCGGCCACCGTCTCCCACCTGGGCACATTCGATCTCGACGCGCTGGAAGTGCCCGGCTGGACACCGACGACCATGCGGGTGCTGCCGCAGCACAGCGGTGCGATGCCGCTGCTGTTCGCCATGGTCGAATCACGCGGGACGCTGGAGCTGACCGTCTCCTGCCGTAACGGCGCCGGCATCGAACCCCGGCTGGAAGCGCTGCTGGACAAGATCACCGCGCGGCTCGAGGCCGAGCTCGCGCCGCACGATGTGGCCGTGCGATGACCGCCGTCGTCCGGGTCGTCCTCGCCCGGCCACGGCTGGTACTCGCCGTCGTGACCGGGGTGATGCTGCTGTCCGGTCTGCTCGGCATCGGCGCGTCGGACAAGGTCACGGCCGCCGGGTTCGTCGATCCCGGCAGCGAGTCCGCGCACGTGGATCAGCTCGTGAGCGAGCATTTCGGACCGCAGAATCCCGACGTGGTCGTGCGCTACACCGCTCCAGAGGGACAGACGCTCGACGACATCGGTCCCCGGGTGCGGGAGTCGCTGGCGCGGATCGATCCGGCGCTGCTGCAACGGCCGGTCGAAACCTATTGGAACGCCGGATTCGCGCGTCAACAGTTCCTGCGCTCGCCCGACGGCCGGCACGCGCTCGCCGTGGTCTATCTCGCCGGTGACGCCAACCAGCGCGTCGCCGCGTATCCGGACATCGAACCGCTGCTTCGCGTCGCGGGTGTGCCGACCGATCTGTCCGGCTACAGCGCGGTCTCCACGGAGATCAACGCGCAGTCCCAGCACGATCTGGTCCGGGCGGAAGCGCTGTCGCTGCCGCTGACGCTGGTCATCCTGGTACTGGTGTTCGGTGGTCTGGTCGCCGCGTCGTTCCCGGTGGTGGTCGGCGGCCTCACCGTGCTCGGCGCGCTGGGGGCCATCCGCGTGCTCGCCGAACTCACCGAGGTGAGCACGTTCGCGATGAACATCGCCTCCCTGCTCGGCCTCGGGATGGCCATCGACTACGGGCTGTTCCTGGTCACCCGATTCCGCGAGGAGGTGGCCGGCGGGCACGACGTGCGCTCCGCGATCACCCGCGCCTACGCGACCGCAGGGCGCACCATCGCGTTCTCGGCGCTACTGCTGGTGTGCGCGTTCGCGGGGACGCTCGTCTTCCCGCAGGCGGTGCTGCGCTCGCTCGGCATCGGCGCGATCACCGCGGTGGCGCTGGCCGCCGGGCTCTCGCTCACCGTGCTGCCCGCACTGCTCGCCCTGTTCGGCGCGCGCATCGGCACCGCGCGGGCGATCGATCGCACCGACCGGTTCTGGGGCGGCCTGGTCGACCGCGTGCTGCGACGGCCGGGTCTGACGACCGTGGTCGTCGGCGCCGTGCTGCTGGTCTGCGCGGCGCCGCTGGCCGGACTGCGGCTGGGCGACATCGACCACCACGCGCTGCCGCCGGACAACGCCATGCGCATCACGATCGAAGAGCTCACCGCGCAGTTCCCCGCGGCGGGCAGCGGGGCCACCGCCGTGCTGCACGGCACGGACGGGCCGCCGCAATCGGCCGCCGTGGACGCGGCCGCGGCGGCACTCGGCAAGGTCGACGGCGTGCGGCAGGTCGTGCAAGTGGGCCGCGCCGAGGATTTCGTCGTCTTCCACGCGTTCCTGCGCGACACCGATCGCACGGAAGCGGCGAGCGCCTCGGTGCGCGCCATGCGCGCCCTGACGCCCCCGGACGGCACCGCGCTGTGGGTCGGCGGCGACACCGCGGCCACCGTGGACAGCGTGCGTTCCATCGTCGCCGGGATGCCGTGGATGATCCTGGTCATGGTCGGCGCGACGATGGTGCTGTTGTTCACCGCGTTCCGCTCGATCGTCCTGCCGCTCAAGGCCGTGGCTCTCGCCTTCCTGAGTCTCGCCGCGACGTTCGGCGTGCTGACCTGGATCTTCTGCGGCGGGCACCTGTCCGGCGTGCTCGGTGTGAGC
>NZ_BAFR01000118.1 GCF_000308435.1 Nocardia araoensis NBRC 100135
CCTTTGTCCGTGAGTATCAGAGGCTGGGAATGAGACCGCCGTCGACGCGCACCACCGTGCCGGTGATGTACGACGCCGGAACGCTCGCCAGGAACGCCACCGTCGCCGCGTATTCGTCCGGGTCGCCGTAACGGCCGATGGGGATGGTGGCGACGCTGTCGGCTCTGACCTGTTCGACGGTTCGGCCTTCGGCTTCGGCTTTGATCCGGTCGAGATGCTCGACGCGACGGGTGCCGATCCGACCTGGCACGACGATGTTGCATGTGACACCGTCCGCGGCGACTTCCCGCGCCAGCGTCTTGGACCAGCCGAGCAGTGCGGCACGAAGACTGTTCGACAGGCCGAGACCGGGAATCGGAGCGACAATCCCCGAGCTGGTGCTGGTGATGACGCGCCCCCATCCGCGCGCCCGCATACCCGGGACGAGTTCGTCACTGATGGCGATCACCGAAAGCACCATGGAACGGAAATGGTCGAGCCACACGGTAGAGGGCCGGCCCAGGATCGGCGAGGGCGGCGGCCCGCCGGTGTTGTTGACCAAGATGTCGACCGGGCCGAGGGTTCGCTCGATCAGTGCGACGTTGCCTTCGATGACATCGAGGTCGGCGATATCCCACGCCACCGCTATGGCCCGGCCGCCGGCCACGGCAATCTTTTCGCAGCGGGATTCGGCGGCTTCGCGATGGATATCGGCCACGGCCACCTCGGCGCCCTCTGCCGCCAATTTCTCCGCGATGGCGCCACCGAGGCCACCGCCCGCGCCCAGAACCAGTGCGGTTCGACCGGCAATCTCCAGATCCAAAAGTCCACTCCTCGACCGAACGCCGATGATTCCGGCAATTTCCAGATATTCCGCACCGTAACACCACGCCGCCGAATGCTCCCAATACGAATATTCACCGCACCCTATAGGGAAACCTTATACATGCAGCAAGGGGGCATGATCGGCAAGGATTATCCAACGATGACTGCCTCCGCGTCGTTGGACAGGAAATAAATCGCTCACATAGCCTGCCGATGGACCATAAGACGACAACGAAAGCAATGTGATGCCCTTTCCGGAAACAATGCTCGCGGCAGTGATCGGTGAGCCGGGAATTATCAGGACCAAAACCATGCCGGTGCCCCGTCCGGGCCCGGACGACGTTCTTGTGCGGGTGCACCGGGCGTCATTGTGCGGCACCGACCTCAAGGTCCGTAGCCGTCGCTTCTTCCACGGAGCCGGCCCGGCGCCGGACACCTTCATCCCCGGCCACGAGTACGCGGGCGTCGTGGCCGCGGTCGGCAGCGCCGTCGACGAGTTCGCCGTCGGCGATCGCGTCGTCACCGAGGCGCATCGGGGCTGCATGCGATGCGTGAACTGCCTGTCCGGCTCCTACACGGACTGTCTGAACTACGGCAACCAGGCCAAAGGCCATCGGGTGCAGGGGATGACGGTCAACGGCGGCTTCGCCGAATATGTCGTCAACCACGTCTCCACGCTGTACCGGCTTCCCGATGACATCGACTTCGACTCGGCCGTCGTGCTGACCACCGTCGGCACCGTGATGCACGCTTTCGACGTACTCGACTCGCTGCTGGTGGGCGCCGGGGTCGCGGTGATCGGTCCCGGCCCTATCGGATTGATGGCCGTCCAGGTCGCGCGCGAACTCGGAGCCGACCCGGTCATGCTCATCGGCACCCGCAACAGCCGGCTGGAGATCGGGAAGCAATTCGATGCCGACTATCTGATCAACTCCCGCGAGGAGGACGCCGTCGCCGCGGTTCGGGAGATCACCGGCGGACTCGGCCCCGACATCGTCGTGGAGTGCTCCGGAGCTGCCGGCGCCGTCGACGACGCGATCCACATGGTCAAGCGCGGCGGCAGAATCGTGTTGGCGGGATTCTTCGGACAACCGGTGACCGCCGACCTCAATCACGCTGTCATGAACGGAATCTCGATCAACACCATCCGCGGCGAAGGCGCGAACTCGGTGGCAAGGGCCCTGTCGCTGGCATCGCGGGGACGACTGCACACCAGCGCCCTGGTGACTCATCATTTCCCGCTCGAAGACATCGCCGAAGCTTTCGACACCTACGCCGAACGGCGAGACAACGCGATCAAGGTCATGCTCGATGTCACCGGATGAGGTCACGCTTGCTCCGGTCCGCGAGCTGGTGGCCACCGACATGGCCGCCTGCGCGGCAGCATGGCTGGAATCGCTCGCCCCGGATCAACTGACCCGAGCGCAGTTCGACTCGCCTCTGGCTCCGGACGCGGAGGCCGAGCGGCTTCGCTGGTTCTACACCCCGACCGACCACGGTGGACTCGCGCTGCGCGACCAAACCGCACGTCAGCAGGGCTTGGCGATGCGACTGGTCGCCTCGGGACTGTCCGAGGCCGGATACGCGACCGTCGCCACCGTGATGGGCCTGGAGAACGTCCTCGATCAGGTCGAAGGATGGCAAGTCCACTGGGGACGGCAACGAGGCCGGGACCCCGGCCTGTACTGGCTGCGATTGTTCGGCCGACCGGGCGACTCGGTCTGGGCATGGCGCTTCGGCGGCCACCACATCTCGCTGAACAACCTCGTCATCGGCGGGCGCGTCGTCTCGACGACACCGTGCTTCATCGGAGCCGATCCGGCCAGCGCCGCCTTGCTCGGCGGCACGCTACGGCCGCTGGGCGGCCCGGAGGAGGCAGCGCGGCGCCTGGCCCGGTCACTGGACTCCGACCGGTACCACACGGCATTACTACACCCCAGCGCCATATCCGACATCGTCTCCGGCAACCGGCCGACCATCGCCCACGGCGACGCGATGATGCACATGCAGGATCTCTGGCGCGGCACGTTCACCGACCCGGCGCTGCGAAAGCTGGTCGACGACATCGACATGCGCGCCGAAAGCGGCAGCGGATACACCGCAGCCGACCATGCGGCCATGGCGATTTCCTTTCCCCCCAAAGGTCTGGCCGCGCGCGACCTCGACCCAGAACACCGGCACGTATTACGGCAGCTGATCAGCCTGTACACCGGTCGCGCGCCCAGCGCGCTCGCCGAAGTCCACGCCGCGCACTACGCGGCCGACGACGTACTCGACGCGGTGCACTTCGGATGGGCAGGCAGCCTCGAGGCCGGGGAACCGCACTACTACCGAATCCAAGGCCCCGACCTGCTCATCGAATACGACAACACTCAGCGCCAGGCCAACCACGCCCACTCGGTCTGGCGCCACCCGCGCTCGGATTTCGGGCTCGACAGTCTGGCCGAACATCGCCGGCGCTCCGCGCATTGAGAAGAGCTATGGAGAATGCGGGCAGCAACGTTGTACACAATCACCCGATCGGAATCGGCAGGCAGCCCATCCTCGGGCAGTGGGCGGCGCTGTCCACGCCATGCGATTCAGTAGCGGTGAAAAGCCGTTGAGCTGGACCGCTCCGGTGGTCCGAGTCGCCGGGGCGGTATCAGGCGGACCGAGCGTTCTGATACGACCGCATCCACCCACTTACCGGAGGGCAGTGTTGCCGGATGCTTGCGGAATGTGTTAACCAAAAGGGCGACGTCGTAGCCGTTATATGCTGATCGGATGTCCAGCCCGCCGATACGGGAGAATGCGACCGTGCCCACCGCCGATTCCGACGCCACCGAGACAACCGGCCGCCGCTCCCCCGGCCGCCCAAGGGTTCCTTTCGACCGGATCGTGACCACCGCGCTGCGCCTGGTCGACGAGGAAGGCGCCGACGCGCTGTCGATGCGGACTCTGGCCCAGCGCCTCGAAACCGGTACCGCGGTGCTCTACCGGGCCGTGGCCAACCGCGCCGAACTCATCGGCCACGTCGTCGACTGCGTCCTGGGCGAGGTCGACATCAATGACGACGCCACTGACGGCGACTGGCAACGCGCCTGCATCGCCGCGGCCGAAGCCATCTTCGCCGCCCTGCACCGCCACCGCGGCGTCGCTCCCTTGCTCATCGAACAGGTACCCACCGGACCCAACGCCCTTCGCCTGCGCGAACAAGTGCTGGCCATGCTGCTGGCCAACGGATTCCCCCCGCAATCCGCCGCCATGGTGTACGCCACCGTGGCCCGCTACGTCGTCGGCTTCGCCGCACAACTCCAAGGTCACGACACCGAATCGAACATCGACCCGACCGCCCTCGTCGCCCTCTATCGCCAACTCGACCCGGCGCAGTTCCCCGCCACCATCGCCGTCGCCGACTGCCTACCCGCGCAGACCCTGGAAAGCGAGTTCCACTTCGGACTTCGGCGCATCGTCGCAGGCCTCGCATCACTCAACACGGCGGAGACCGAGTCGATGGGCTCCGCCTGATTCGTTCGGCTTAGGCGGCCGAGGCCGAGGCCCTGCCCACCCGCGCAGCGAAGCAGATCGCGGTGGTGGGCGTTGGTCCAGCGGGCCTCGCTTTCGCCGTCACCGCAGCGCAGCGCGGCCACAAGGTCACAGTCCCCCGAAAGGACCGATGACCTGGGCGTTCCCTGCAGCCGGGCGGGGTGTCGATCACTCCGACCTCCTCGCAATCACTAAACCCCAGCTCAGTGAGCTGCCGATATGAGACAACAACACTTCACGACGATGCACTACGCCTCATTGCAGTTGGTGACCGCGACCGGTGACGAGGTTCCGTTACGGGTTGGTCGAACAAGTGGCAATAGCCGTTGGGCAGTACGACACTGCTCGAACCCGTCCTGAGTTGCGCGCGAAGCTGCTCACGTATCCCCCGCGACCCCTTGGTGAAGTCGGTCTGGCGTCTTCGCCGAAAATGAGCTTTTATAGATCAGGGAGAATCCGCAGGCAGGTCTGAGTTAGGTGACCTGATGTGCTTTTTCGTAGTCGGCTCGGCCGATCTCTCTCGCGTGCCTCGCTTTCCTTCGAGGACGTATTCGAACGGTCGAGCCGGGCGATGACGTCAGAGTTCGATAGTTTCTACCCCTCAGCCGCCGCCGATGGCTGGCGCCGGGGACTGCCATTCGAGTTTCCGCCGGCGATTTCGGATGTTCCGATCGGCCGTATCCACTGCTCTGCGTCAGCGCTCGATTCCCGGGGCCGGATCGGCGAGCGCTCGGCGCTACGCGCGTTGGGCTGGGGGCCCGGGCAGTGTGTCGAGGTCGGGGTCGACCGTCACATCGCGGTCGTGAGACCCGCCGAGGGCCGGCGGTGGCCGATCGGTCCGCGAGGCTACCTGCATCTACCGGCGGCGGTCCGCCACGGCTGTCACCTGTTCGCCGGGGATCGCGTGTTGCTGATCGCGGCGCTGGACCGGGGAAAGCTGCTGGTCCTTCCGATGGCCGCCGTCGCCGGCGCGGTATATGCGCATAGTCCGGACCTGTGGGAGCCGGCCGATGGCTATCGATGACCTGGCCGCGGCGCGGCATCTGCTCGAACGGATGGGGCTGACCGTCGATGATCTCGGGGCCGGGACGGGCCTGGAGGTGCCGACGTTCGCCGCGTGGATTCCGGTCGTGCGGGCGGCGGTACCGGCGACGACGGTCGCCAACTACGACACCTACTGGCGGATCATCGAACGCGAATGGCCGCAGCGTCGGCTCGATGAGCCGTCCGCGACCGAGATCGGCCGGCTCGTACAGGGGCACCGCGACAATGTCGTGGTCCGGGCGAACTCCCGCGATGGGCATGCCGCGGTCGCGCATTTCGTGTCCGCGTTTCGCTGCCTCTACTCCTATGCGGAGCGCGACCGGCTGATCGTGCACCGCGACAACCCCGCGGCGGTCGTGCCCCGCCCGGCCGCGTTACCCGGACTGCGCCACGCGCTGACCGTCGATCAGATCCTCGAACTCGCCCACATCGCCGCCACCACCGGCAACGACCCGGCCCTGGATGCGCTGATCGTGCGCCTGCACATCGAGACCGCGTGCCGGCGCGGTGCGGTGATCCGGCTCGCGCTCACCGATTTGAACGTCGCCGACTGCCTGGTCCGGCTCCGGGAGAAGGGCGGGGTGGTGCGCTGGCATCCGGTCTCTCCCACGCTGATGCGGCGGCTGGTCGAGCACGCCGCCCAGCGTGGCGGCGCGCAGACCACCGATCGGGTGCTGCGCTACCGCGGCGGGCGTCCGATCGGGCGGCGCCGCCACGACACCCTCACCGCCCGGCTGCGCGCGCGTCTGCCGTGGGCCGCGGCGCTCGGGGTCAGCGCGCACTGGATCCGCCACACCACGTTGACGTGGGTGGAGCGTGAGTTCGGCATGGCGGTCGCGCGCGCCTTCGCCGGCCACAGCGCGAGCCCGGCGCGCGGGGTGGCGACGTTCACCTACACCGGTGCCTCGATCGCCGAGCTGGCCACCGCGGTAGCGGTCCTGACCGGTGAGCCGCACCCCCTCGCGACGCGTGATCGGCCGCCGTCCCGGCCGCGATGAGCACCCACCGAGCCCGGTCGGTGTCGGTGCGCCGGACCGCCACCCCGGGCCCCGAATCTGCCCCAAGACCGTGTAATGTGTCGCAGCATGAACACACTGCGGTTGCATATTCGCGCTGGATTGTGTGTCGTAGAGTAGTGACCAACACTTCCGGAGACGCGTATCCCCTCGCGGACACGATGACCACCACGGTCGCGGCCCACGACGGCGCCACAGTGCTGACGGTGGCCGGCGAGGTCGACCTGGCGACGGCGCCCGCGCTGGAGAACGCGATCGATGCCATCCTCAGCAGCAAGCCCGCGGCTTTGATCATCGACCTCACCTCGGTCAGCTTCCTCGCCTCGGCGGGCATGGCGACGCTCGTGGCCGCCCATCAGCGCGCGGGATCGACCACCGCGATCGCCGTCGTCGCCGAGGGCCCGGCGACCAGTCGGCAGCTGAAGATGACCAGCCTCGATCAGGTGTTCGCGCTGCATTCGACGTTGGACGACGCGCTGGCGGCGCTGCGCAAGAGATGACCCGTGTCGCTGCCGCCGTCGCATCCGTCGACGGCGGCAGCGCTTTGCTCAGACCAGTTCGCGCAGCTGTTCGATCAGCTTGACGCGCTCGGCGGCGGTCGCCGCCATCGGGACCACGTTCAGGACCGTGACACCCGCCTCCTTGAAGGCCGCGACCCGCTCCTTGACGTATCCGGCCGAGCCGACCAGGGAGATGTCCCGGACCAGCTGGTCCGGGACCGCCTTGGTGGCGGCCTCCTTCTCGCCCGCAAGGTACAGCTCCTGGATGCGGTCGGCCTCGGCGCCGTAGCCGTACTTGGTGGCCAGGGTGTGGTAGAAGTTCTTGCCCTTGGCGCCCATGCCGCCGATGTAGAGCGCCAGATGCGGCTTCACGAACTGCAGCAGCGGCTCGACGTTGTCCCCGATGGCCAGGGCCGGACCCGCGTACACGTCCAGGTCGCCGAGCGCGGGGTCGCGCTTGGCGAGACCCGCGGTGAGCGAGTCCGCCCACACATCCTTCGCCTTCTCCGGCAGGAAGAAGATCGGCTGCCAGCCCTCGGCGATCTCGGCGGCCAGTTCCACGTTCTTCGGGCCGAGCGCGGCCAGCAGCACCGGGATGCGCTCACGCACCGGGTGGTTGATCAGCTTGAGCGGCTTGCCGAGGCCGGTGCCCTGTCCGGCGGGCAGCGGGATCTGGTAGTACTTGCCCTGGTACTCCAGGCGCTCGCGCCGCCAGACCTTCCGGCAGATCTCCACGAGTTCGCGGGTCCGGCCGATCGGCGCGTCGTAGGGCACGCCGTGGAAGCCCTCGATCACCTGCGGGCCCGACGCGCCCAGCCCGAGCACGTAGCGTCCGTCGGAGACGAAGTCCAAGCCCGCCGCGGTCATGGCGGTCAGGCTCGGGGTGCGCGTGTAGAGCTGCAGGATGCCAGAGGCCAGCTGCAGGCGCGTGGTCTTGGCGGCCAGGTAGCCGAGCGCGCTCACCGCGTCGAACGAGTACGCCTCGGGGACGAAGACGATGTCCAGGCCCGCCCGCTCCAGGTCGGCGACTTCGGCCGCCGCCTCTTTGAAGCCCCCCGAGTAGTTGATGCTCAATCCGATCCGCATGGCACTCAACATAACGGCGGGTACGCTCGGGCCGCGCACCGGCCACGGGGAAGCACCCGGTAAGGCGTGGTCACGACCGCGCGACCGGCGCCACGGGGTAGCGTCTACTCGTAGACCATCCTCGCCGTAAACGAAAGGCAACACCCTCGTGTCGCAGACCAGCTCGTCGTCCACGGAAACTGCGCCGTCCTTCGGCGGGGCCGCCCTGGCGCAGTACCTGAGCGATCTGGCCGCCAAGATTCCCGCGCCGGGCGGCGGCGCGGTGGCCGCACTGCACGCCGCGCAAGCCGCCGCGCTCGTCGCGATGGTCGCGCGCTACACCACGCGCGCCAAGGACGCCGAGAACCGGCCCGTGGTCGATCGGATCATCGAGGCCGCCGACTCGGCCCGCGAGCGCGCGCTCGCGCTGGCCGACGCCGACGCCGCCGCGTTCACAGCCGTCGGCGCCGCCTACAGGCTGCCCAAGGACACTCCGGAGGATCTCGCCGCCCGCACCGCGGCGATCAATGCCGCGCTGATCGAGGCCGCCCGCGTGCCCGCGGCCGTCGTCGACGAGGCGGACGAGGTGCTGTCGCTGGCGGCGGAGCTGTTCCCGATCGGGAATCCCAACGTAGTCACCGACATCGGCGCGGCCGCGGACGCCTGCCGCGCCGCCGCGACCTCCTCGCAACTCAACATCGAGATCAACGTCGCATCGCTGCCCGCCGCCGAGGGTGACCGGTTCGCCGCGGTCCTGGTGCGGATCGACGAGCTCACAGCGCGGGCCGACGCCCTGCACGCCGACGTCGTGCACGCCGTTCGCCGCTGACTCGCACGCGCGGACGATCGCGGCCCGGCGCCGTCAGGCGGGCGGATTCCACGCCACCAGCACGATCTTTCCGCGCACCCGCCCCGACTCGCCGAGTTCGTGCGCCTTCGCGATGTCCGCCAGCGGCAGCACCTGGTCGATGGTCGCGCGCAGATGACCGCGCTCGACCATCGTGGTGATCTCGCGCAGCGATACCCCGGACGGTTCGACATAGAACCGCTCGTAACGCGGGTCGGCTTCCGCGTCCGAGCCCTGGGTGTCGATCAACCTGCCGTCGGGCCGCAGCACCGGGATCGAGCGGGAGCCGTACGCACCGCCGACCAGGTCGAGCACGATGTCGGCGTCGCGCACCGCCGCGGCGAAATCGACCGCGGTGTAGTCGATCACCTCGTCGGCGCCGAGCCCGCGTAGGTATTCGTGGTTGGCCGCGCGCGCGGTGCCGATCACGTACGCGCCGCGATGCCGCGCTATCTGCACGGCCAGGTGCCCGACGCCGCCCGCGGCGGCGTGCACCAGTACGCGCTGACCGGCGCCGAGCGCGGCCAGCGCCTGCCACGCGGTCAGCGCCGCCGTCGGCAGTGCGGCGGCGTGCACGAGGTCGATGTGCCTCGGCTTCGGGGCGAGGGTGTGCGCTTGCGCCACAACATATTCCGCGTTCGCACCGCCGAACACCATGCCGTACACGGGATCACCGATCGCGAACCGGTCCACACCGGGTCCGAGTTCGGCCACGACACCCGAGACGTCCAGTCCCAGCGTCAGCGGCGGATCTCCCAGCTTCCCGATCAGCCCGGCGCGCACCTTCCAGTCGGCGGCGTTGACGCTGGTGGCGGCGACCCGCACCAGCACCTCCCCCGCACCGGGCCGCGGCCGATCCACCTCGACCACTTGGAGCACTTCCGGGCCACCGAACGCGTATTGCGTGATTGCGAGCATGCACCGATTCTGGCGAGAGATGGTACCTTTCGGAAAGAAGGCACCTTTCTGATACCGAGGTTCCCAATGGATACTGCCTGTGACCGGCCCACGGCCGGTGGCCTCGTCGACAACTACCTCCACCACTGCCCCGCACGGGAAGTGCTGACCGTGCTCGCCGACAAGTGGGTGATGCTGGTGCTCGGCGTGCTGCGTGGCCACGACGGGCCGATCCGCTTCAACGAGTTGCGCCGCCGCCTGGACGGCATCACCCAGAAGATGCTCACCCGAACGCTGCGCGACCTGGAGCGGGAGGGGCTGGTTCGCCGCGCGGTGTATCCCACGGTGCCGCCGCGGGTGGAGTATTCGCTCACCGAGATGGGCGCGAGTATCGGTGCGATCACGCACGCCATGGGCGTCTGGGCCGTCGAGCACCAGGACCGAATCCTCGCCGCGAGAGCGGATTTCGACGCACGAGCGGCGGCCGCGCCGGAACCGCTGCCGGTCGGGGACTCACGCTGACCGTCGCCGGAGCCACCCGAGATCGGTGCCGTGTGCCCGTTTCGACTCGATCCGGCGGGGTAAGCGCCCAGTGGTGGGCCCACCTGCGATCACAACTGGACCACGGACCAGTCCATCCGTGGCCGAGTTGATCATGGGGACCTAGACTGTTCTCTGCCTACCACACCAGCTCGAAGGGGTGGACGCCATGAGGAGCGCCATTCGTTACCTGTTCCTCGCGACCGTGATCGTGGCACTGGCCGCGTTCGGGTCGGGCGCGGCGACAGCGACGATGATCGGAAAGCCGTCGACGCCGGCGGTGTCGTCGATCGGACCCTCGAACGGCCAGGTGGTGGGCATCGCCCATCCCGTGACCGTTCGTTTCGCCGGACCTGTCGCGGATCGCGCGCGAACGGAACAATCCATCGACATCACAACGACCCGGCCGCTGCCGGGCACTTTCGCGTGGACCGGCGATCGCGAGGTGACGTGGACGCCGACCGGATTCCTGCCCGCCGACGCGAGCATCCTCGTCTCGGTCGGCGGCGTACGCACGGAATTCCGGACCAACGCAGGTGTTTTCGGTGATGCGAACATGTCGACGCACACGTTCACGCTCACCGTCGGCGGCACGGTCGTCCGGACGATGCCCGCCTCGATGGGCAAGCCGGGGTACGAAACACCCACCGGCACTTGGCCGGTGCTGGAGAAGTTCCGGTCCGTCGTGTTCGACTCCCGCACCATCGGCATTCCGCTGAGCTCGCCGGAGGGCTACATCATCAACGGCGAGTTCGCCGAACGGCTCACGTGGGGCGGCGTTTTCATCCACTCGGCCCCGTGGTCGGTGGACCAGCAGGGTTACGCGAACGTCAGTCACGGCTGCATCAACCTCTCTCGCGACGACGCCGAGTGGGTCTATCACACCATCGGTGTCGGCGACCCGGTCGTGACGCACTGGTGAACGGCGCCTTCCTCCGGGTAGCGTCGCACGACGTACCCGACGGGAGGGCCACCGTTGCGCGAGTTTCCGATCCCACCGCCGCGTGACGCGGCAGAAGCCGAGTTCCAAGATCTCTGGGGCCCTTGGGCCTACGTCACGCCCGGCGATGTCGGCGAGATCCTCGGCGACATCGGCGTTCCGTGGTGGATCGCCGGAGGCTGGGCGATCGACGCCTGCACCGGCACCCGGCGGCGGCACAGCGATGTCGACGTGGCGATGTTCCGTACCGACCTGCCCGCCCTGCGCGCCGCCGCACGCGGCCGTCTGCACATCTGGTCGGCGGGCCCGGACGGCATCCGTCCCGTCGACGAGCGCTACCCCGACGTAGCCGAGAACGCCGACCAGGTCTGGCTGCGCGCGAACGCGCGGTCGCCGTGGCTGATCGACCTTCTGCTGAATCCGGGACAGGACGGGGCATGGGTCAACCGGCGCGATCGCGCCATGGTCGCACCACTGGACGAGGTGACCTGGATCGCCGACGACGGCATCCGATACCTCAACCCGGAACTGGTGCTGATCTTCAAAGTAAAGCAGGGCAGACCGAAGGACCGGGCGGATCTCGAACGAACCTGGCCGAAGTTGACCGCCGCACAGCGAGCAGCAGTGCGAACGTATGTGACCGAACACTATCCCGAGCACGAATGGTTGCCTCTACTACGGTGAGATCGGCAGTCCCGGATCGACGTACCGGGCGGTACCCTGCGGTGGGCGGGACGGCTCAAATGTGAACGCGGCAGGGCGTTCCCGGCTCGTAACGATGCGGTTAATCTGACGGGGACCTGATGAAGGGTGGGGCGATGGATCGACCGGAGATGAGCGCACGACCCGGTTACGACCGGGGGAATCCGTACGGCACCGAACGGCCGGTACAGGCGCCGTCCGGCGAGGACTACCGCGGCGAGTGGGCCGCGTGGGTGGATCGGCCGCCCACGCCGCCGTCCGAGCCCGCGCAGCCGCCGGAACCCGAGCCGGATGTGTACGAAGATCAATTCGCGGGGCTGATCGACCGCTCGCCCGCGCGACGGTCACGGCGATGGGTGGTGCCACTGCTCGGCACGCTCGGTATCGCCGTGCCGGCCCTGGTGGCCTTCCTGCTGGTGGCGGTCGGCGGCCCCGATCAGCAGGCCGCCGCACCGGCTCCGTCCGCGCAGGCCACCGCCCCCGCCGCACCGGCCGCGCAGTGCCCCGCCGAGCGGGTGGGCAACCGGATCCAGGGCAACGGCGTCGGCGGTTTCGACTCCGGTCCCGCGGTGATCTTCGCGTTCCAGCACGCCTATTACGTGGACCGGTCCGGCGAGCAGGTTCGCGCCACCACCACCGCGGACGCCGCCGTGCAAGCTGCCGACGCCATTCAGCGCGGCATCGACAGCATTCCCGCGGGCACCACCCACTGCGTGGCGATCAGTCCGGGCGCCTTCGCGGGCCAGTACATCGTGGTCGTCACCGAGCACCGTCCCGGGCAGCAGCCGGTCACCTACAACCCGCAGCTCGTCACCACCACCAAGGATGGCGACCGCACTCTCATCAGCGCCATCGCCCGGGCGTGAGGGCTCTTCGCGAGCTCGGGCGAAAAGCGCTCAGTCGGATTCGGCGGCGGTGACGACGTGGCGCATGAGGAGGGCCGTGGTGACCGGGCCGACGCCACCGGGGACGGGGCTGAGCCCGGCGGCCTTACCGCGTACCGAATCCGCGTCGACATCGCCGACGATCTTGCCGTCGGGGGCCTCGTTGGTGCCGACGTCGATGACCACAGCGCCCGCCCGGATGTGCTTGCCGGAGATCAGGCCGATGCGGCCCGCCGCGGCGACGACGATATCGGCGGTGGCGGTGACGGCGGCGAGGTCGGCGGTGCGGGAATGACAGACCGTGACGGTCGCGTCCTTCGCCAGCAGCAGCTGGGCGAGCGGCTTTCCGACGACGTTGGAGCGGCCGACGACCGCGACGTGGCGACCGGCCAGCGGGATCTGGTGATGTTCGAGCAGTTCCACCACGGCCTCGGAGGTGGCGGGAACGAAACCGTTCAGCCCGGCTGCCAGCAGGCCGAGCGACAACGGGCTGACGCCGTCGACGTCCTTGGCCGCGACGATCGCGGAACTCACGTCGTCGAGAGTGACGCCCTTCGGGAGGGGGGTCTGCAGCATGATCGCGTCGGTCGACGGATCCGCACTGCGCGCGGCGAGCTCGGCGCGGATCGCCGTCCCGTCGGCTTCCGGACCGAGATCGACCGTGTCGCAAGCGATTCCGAGCCGTTCGGCCGCTTTGCGGAGCGAATTCACATACCAGGCGCTCGCCGGGTCGTCGTTCGCCACGACCAGAGCAAGGCGGGGAGCGGCACCGCCCTCGGTGCGCGCGGCGGCGCGGGCCTTGGTGTCGGCGTTGATGGCGGCGGCGAGTTCCTTGCCGGACAGCGAAACGGTATCCACGTTGACACAGCCTAACGGGCGCGGCCGGGCGAATACCGCACCAGTCCACCTCGAGTCGCGCTAACGCGAGGCAATCGCACGCCCTACGACCGGCGCACCGGACGAAGACCGGCACCGGCACCCCGGGACGATTCCCGCCCACCACCGGCGCGCCAGCGCCGGGGAGAGCGGAGCGGACGAGAGTTACGGCGGCAGTTCGCCTGGCGCCGAGCTGAAGTTGTTCGCGCTCCCGCACGAAAGTGAGTCGACGACCGGCGCTGTTCCGGAGACCACCGACGGCGGTTTTCACGCCCCGCGATTGCGCCGAGCGCACGTAGCCGTGACGGATCGCATGACCCGTTCGCAATGTGCCGGGTCGCCGGGAAATTCGGCCGTATGGTAATCCCTGCTTGCCCCAGCTAACTGCTAGCACGTGCCAACCCGTTCCACAGCGGAAAGGTGACGACTGTAGTGATGATCTCGAGGCATTGGAAACTCTTCGTCGCGGCGTCGTTCGCCGCGTTCTCGCTCACCGGGCTCGCCGGTGTCCCCGCGCACGCGGGACCGGAAACGGACGCCCTGTACAACTCCGCCCAGCGCCACTTCGCCAACGGCGACGACGACGCGGGCCGCGCCGACCTGCGCAACCTGATCGGCGCCGACCCTGCCGACGCCGAAGCGCTCGCCCTGCAGGCGATCTGGTCGGACTACGCCGGTGATCTGCCCGCACTCGTGGACGCCATAGCTCGGCTGCACGCGGTCGATGCGGGCTTGGCGCGGGGCACCGAAAACGTGCTCGGCGCCATCCGCGCCGCGGTGGGCACCCTGCCGAACCCGCTGCCCGCGCTGGCCGGGCCGCAGACCGGCATCGTCGTGCTCGGCTACGGCCTGCTGCCGGACGGGGCGCTGCGACCGGAACTGGTCAACCGGCTCACCGCGGCCTGGTTGCAGTCGATCGCCGCGCCGCTGTCGCCGATCGTCGTCACCGGCGGGAATCCGCAGAACGGCATCACCGAGGCCGAGGCCATGCGCGACTGGCTGGTCGCCCACGGGGTGCCGTCCACACGCATCCACGTGGAGAGCCGCGCGGGCTCGACCGTGCAGAACGCCCTGTTCAGCACGAGGTTGCTGCGAGACCTCGGTGCGACGAGCGCGATCGTGGTCACCTCGCCCAACCACATCCGCCGTGCCGTGGCCGATTTCGTCGTCGCGGGCACCAGGGTCGTCGGCGCGACGACCTCGCTCGAACAGCTGGTCTCACAATTGCCGCCGCCGGGCCGAGCGGCCCAGTACGGCATCTATCTCGACGCAACCCGCACCTTCCAGCTCGCCACGGCACGCTGAGGCCGGGTCGATCGGGACCCGTCTCCGAAGCGCGGGCCCCGATCGCCGGGGAAATCCGTTGGCGGCATCCCGCGTGCGCACGGCAGGATGGCCCGGTGACGTCAGCGGGAGAAACCGATGTGGTGGCCCGGCTCCGGGCGGCGGGCTGCGTGTTCGCCGAGGAGGAGGCGCGGCTGCTCACCGCCGCCGCCGCGGAGACCGGCGTGGCCCTCGAATCGCTGGTCGCCCGGCGCGTCACCGGCAGCCCGCTCGAGCACGTGCTCGGCTGGGCGGAGTTCCGCGGCCTGCGGGTCGCGGTGTCCCCCGGCGTCTTCGTGCCGCGGCAGCGCACCGTGTTCCTCGTCGACCGAGCCGTCGATCTGCTCCGCGACCGCACCGGCCATCCGGTGGTGGTCGATCTGTGTTGCGGCTCCGGCGCCCTCGGCCTCGCGACGGCGCGGGCCGCCACCGACGCAGGCCGTCCGATCACGCTGGCGGCCGCCGACATCGATCCGGTCGCGGTCGCGTGCGCCCGCCGGAACCTCACCCCGATCGGCGCTCCGGTCTACGAAGGGGACCTCTTCGAGCCCTTGCCGGAGGAATTGCGCGGCTGCATCGACATCCTGCTCTGCAACACCCCCTATGTCCCCTCGGCGATGATCGCGCGGATGCCGCCGGAGGCTCGCGATCACGAGCCGCGCGCCGCCCTCGACGGCGGCCGGGACGGCCTGGACGTCTTCCGCCGGGTCGCGGCCGAGGCCGCCGAGTGGCTGGCCCCGGGCGGGCATCTGCTCGTGGAGTCCAGCGAGCAGCAGGCGCCACCGGCCCTCGCCATCCTGGCGCGGCACGGTCTCGCGGCCCGGGTCGCGGAATCGGAGGAGCACTACGCCACCGTGGTCATCGGCACCCGTCCACGGTGACGGCGCGCTACTTCTTGCGGCCGCTGAACGCGTCCATCGAGTGGTAGACGCCGACCGTGTCGAGGAACAGGTCGCGCAGCTTGATCGGCAGCAGTCCGGAGAGCGCCTTGTTCAGGCGTGAGGTCCACGGCAGCACGACCAGCGGCGTGCCGTTCTTCATCTCCCGCCACGAGGTGTCGACCACCTTCTGCTGCTCGAGGATCGGCGTGAACCAGAAACCCTTGGCGCCCTCGAACATTCCGGTGTCGATGTAGGTCGGGCAGACCGTGGTGACCTTCACGTGGTCGTGGCCGGCCTGTTCCAGCTCGATGCGCACCGAGTCCGACCAGCCCAGGGCCGCCCACTTGGACGCCGCGTAGACGCTCATCCGCGGGTTGGACACCAGGCCCGCGGAGGAAGCGATGGTCAGCACCCGAGCTTCGGTGGCCCCGGCGACCATGGCGGGCAGGAATTCGAGCGTGACGTACATCGGTCCCAGCGAGTTGATCGCCATCGTCTTGTCGATGTCGGCGCGGTTGTCCGTCTCCCAGAAGTAGGCGTTACCGCGCACGATGCCCGCGTTGTTGACCAGGATGTCGATGCCGCCGACCTGCTCGCGCACGCTCGCCGCCGCCTCGGTGATCGACTCCGGCGAGGCCACGTCGACCACGTGGTGATGCACGGCGCTGCCACGGCCGGCCAGCTCGGCGGCGGTGTCCTTCAGCACGGCCTCGTTGATGTCCCACAGCACCACCGCCGCGGCGCCCTCGCGCACCGCGCGCTCGGCGAACAGCTTGCCCAGGCCCATCGCGGCCCCCGTGACCAGGACCCTCTTGCCCGCCACCGTGTCCAGTTTCATCCGTACCGCTTCCTGATCCGTGAGTCGTGCGAGTTACTTCTGCCGCAGCGTCTTCATGACGCCGAAGTACAGCGTCATGGTCTTGGCCCAGAGCGCTTCGGACATGCCGGGCAGCGGCGCGATCGGCAGCATCCGCTGCACCGCGATGGTCTGGGTGTCGATGTACTTGAGCAGGCCTTCGGGGCCGTGCCTGCGGCCGGTGCCGGAGATGCCCAGCCCGCCGGACGGCGCGTCGGCGCTGCCCCACGCGGCGATGAAGCCCTCGTTGACGTTCACCGAGCCCGCATCGATCCGCGCCGCCACCGCACGGCCGCGGGCGGTGTCCTTGGTCCAGACGCTGGCGTTGAGGCCGTAGGCGGTGTCGTTGGCCTGCTCGACGGCCTCGTCGTCGCTGCCCACCCGGTAGATCGAGACCACGGGGCCGAAGGTCTCCTCGCGGTGCACCGTCATGCCCGGCCGCACTCCGGCCAGCACGGTGGGCTCGTAGAAGTACGGTCCGAGATCCGGGCGCGCGCGACCGCCCGCCAGCACCGTGGCGCCCTTGGCCACCGCGTCGTTCACGTGCGCCACCACGGTGTCCAGCTGGCGCTGGAAGGTCAGCGACCCCATGTCGCTGTCGTAGTCGAGCCCGCCGCCGAGCCGGATCGCCTCGACGTGCCCGATGAATTCGGCGACGAAGCGGTCGTAGACGCTGTCGTGCACGTAGATCCGTTCCATCGACTCGCACAGCTGTCCGGCCGAGGCGAAGCAGGCGCGGATGGCGATCTTGGCGGCGCGCGATACGTCCGCGTCGGCGAGCACCAGCAGCGGATTCTTGCCGCCGAGTTCGAGGGAGTAGCCGATCAGCCGCTCACCGGCCTGCTGAGCGATGGTCCGCCCGGTCGCGCTGGAGCCGGTGTAGTCGACGTAATCGGCGCGGGCGATCACTTCGCCGCCGATCACCGAACCCCGGCCGAGCACTGCCTGCCAGAGCCCGCGCGGCAGTCCGGCGCGCACCGCGGCGTCGATGGCCCACAGAGCGGTGAGCGCGGTCTGGTTGTCCGGGCGCGCCACCACCGCGTTGCCCGCGACCAGGGCTGGCAGCGCGTCGGAGGCGGCCAGGGCCAGCGGGTAGTTCCACGGCGAGATGACCGCGACCACGCCCTTGGGCCGGTGCCGCACGTCGACCCGGGTGAGCACGGGAAGCACTCCGCGCGGTTTGCGGGTGGCCAGCAGCCGCCCGGCCACCGACGCGTAGTACCTGGCGTTCACGGCCACGTCGCCGACCTCGTCGAAGGCGTGTGCCCGCGCCTTGCCCGTCTCGGTCTGCACGATGTCGAGGACGGTGTCCTGCTCGGCCAGCACGATGTCGTGGAACCGGCGCAGCACCGCGACCCGTTCCCGGACCGGACGCCGCGCCCACTGGCGCTGCGCTTCGCGGGCGGTGGCGAACGCGGTCTCGATGTCGGCGGTGGAGGACTGCGGCAGGTCGATGATCTTCGCGCCGGTCGCGGGCGCGAACACTTCGACCGCGGGGGCTCCGCCCGCGACGGCGTGCGCGAGCAACGGCCGCACCAGCGAGGAGGGCAGCGCGTCGGCGGTGGCCGGGTGGGAGGCGGTGGTCATGGTCGGCCCTCTCGCGGATGGTGGGCCGCGTCGCATGCGCGCCCTATTAAATGAACAACGGTGTTAGATTAATGTCTATGTCACTGCTCGTGTCAAGCTGTTGGTCGTGGCGCACAGGTATCCCGGGGGCCGCTTTGTGAGGTGGCACCATGCCGGCTGAGTCGACTGCCGCGCGGCGCGGCAGACCGCCGCAGACTCCGGAGCAGGCCGAGGAGGTGCGCGCCCGGATCGTGCTGGCGACGGCGGAAGTGTTCACCCGCACCGGTTCCCGCGGGCTGAGCGTCGCGCAGATCATCGAGCAGGCGGGGCTGGCCCGGCCGACCTTCTACCGCTACTTCGCCAATGCCAACGAACCGCTGCTCGCGGTGCTCGACAGTTCCAACGAAGGGTTGGTCGGCGGCATCCGTGCGGCGCTGACCGGCACCGACGAGCCGGTCGAGCTGGGCATCCGGCTGATCGACGCCTACTTGGACTGGGCGCGCGGGCACGGCCCCATGTTGCGGCCGCTGTTCGCCGAGCTGCACGATCCGGGCTCGCCGGTGTCGGCGTACCGGGAACGCGCGCTCGACGACATCCGCGCGTCGGTGCGCGAGACGTTCACCGGACTGGGCCGCCCGGTGCCGAGCCCGCTGGACCTGGACGCCGCGCTGCACCTGTGCGAGTACGTGGTCTACCGGATCTCCGCCGGTACCGCGCCCGGCGCGGAACCGGACGCGGACACCGTCGCCGCGGCCCGCCTGACGATGATCCGCGTGCTGCTCACGACGCTCGGCACACGGGCCGACGTGGAGTACGCGCTGACACTGCCCACGATCTTCCCCGCCGAGCCGTAGCCCGGCCGCGCGTCAGCGCGGAACCGGGGTGCCGGGGTGGCTGTCGAGGACGCGCTGTTCGACCCGGTGGATCAGGTCGTGCACGCGCGGGTCCCGCGCCAGCCTGCTGTCCAGCACCACGTTGATCGCGCCGCGGAACAACGCGTAGGGCTCCCACTGCGGCGGCGCGATGGTGCGCGCCGCGCGACGAGCGATGCCGTCGGCGATGGACTCCGCCGCGTCGCGCACGGTGATGCGCAGATTGAGCGGCCACGGCAGCAACGCGCTCAGATCGGCGCCCAGCTCGTCCTCGTCGAGCGTGCCGTGGGTCATCGCGGTGTCGACGATGCCGAAGTACGCCACGCCCGCGCTCGCGCCGACCGCGGCCAGCTCCACCCGTAGCGCCCGCCCGAACTGCTCGACGGCGGCTTTGCTGACCATGTAGGGCGAACCCGCCATGCCGGGCGCGAACGCGGCGGCGGAAGAGACCACCACGACGTGGCCCCGCGCTGCGACGATGTCGTCCAGCGCCGGATGCACGGTGTTGAACACGCCGGTCACGTTGATGCCGATGACGCGATCGAAATCGCCGGGGTTCATCGTCCGGATCGTCGCGGGCTCGGGCACCACACCGGCGTTGGCCACCACGACATCGATCCGGCCGAAGCGCTCGCGCACCCGGGAGATCGCTTCACGCATCCCGATTCGGTCGGAGACGTCCGCACGCACCACCAGGGCCCGCTCCCCCATCGAGCGCCCGACGGCCGCGGCGGCGGCCTCGTCGATGTCGATCAGCGCCACCGAAGCGCCCGACGCGTAGAGCTTCTCGGCCAGCGCCCGGCCGATGCCGGTGCCCGCGCCGGTGATCACCACCACCCGATCACGGACGTCCAAGCGGGTTTCGGCGGGCGGGGACAGCAGCTTCCGCAGCAGGCCGACGACCATGGCGCTCACCCCGCCAGCAGCCGGTAGGACTCGGGGTCGAATCGGCTTGTGCGCTTGCGGTATTCGAAGCTCCAGTTCGGATACAGCCCCGCGTTGCCGCCGTCGGCGGTCTGGTAATAGCTGCGGCAACCGCCGGTCAGCCACGCGGTGTCGCGGCTGCGCTCGGTCACCTCGTCGAGGAAGGCCCGCTGCACCTCCTCGCGCACATCGATCCGCCGGATGTTCCGCGCACGCATGGTGGTCACGGCGTCGACGATATAGCGCACCTGCGCCTCGATCATATAGATCGCGGACTGATTGCCCGCAGCCCCGAACGGACCGAGCGTGCAGAAGAAGTTCGGGAACCCGGCCATGGTCGTGCCCAGATAACTGCTCGGCCGCTCCCGGTACCGCTCGCCGATGGAGCGCCCGCCGACTCCGTGCACCCGATCGAAAATGGCAGGGGGTACACCGAATCCGGTGCCCCAGATGATCGTGTCCACGGGATGCTCCGCACCGTCGGCGGTGACGATCGACCCGGCGCGGATCTCCCGGATGCCCTCGGTCACCACCTCGACATTCGGTTGGGTCAGCGCCGGATAGTAGGCGTCGGAGAAGATCGCCCGCTTACACCCGATCACGTAATCGGGGGTGAGTTTCCGGCGCAGCCGCGGATCGCGCACCTGGCGCAGCAGCTGTAGTCTGCCCAGCGCCTCGTATGGATGCCGGAATCGCTTGTCCACGAAGCCCACCAGACCGAATCCTTCGATGCCGGTGTAGTACAGGCCGCGGAGCGCTCGGCCGAGCGCGGGCACCCGGCGCAGCAGCGCGCGTTCGGCGGGCAGCGTGCGACGATCCAGCCGCGACACGATCCACGGCGCCGAACGCTGGAACACGGTCAGTCGGCCCACCACCGGCTGGATCTCGGGGATGAACTGCACGGCCGACGCGCCGGTGCCGATCACCGCGACGCGCTCGCCGGCCAGATCGTGCTCGTGATCCCAGTGCAGCGAATGGAATTGCGTCCCTTCGAAGGTCTGCGCGCCCGGCAGCCGCGGGATCCGCGCCTCGCTGAACGGACCGACGGCGGAGACCAGCACGTCGGCGGTCAAGTCGCCGCGATCGGTGCGCAGCCGCCACAGTGTGTCCGCTTCGTCCCAGCGCGCTTGGAGCAGTTCGATGCCGAACCGCATGTGGCGCACGACATCGTGGTGGGTCGCGACCGAACGGAGGTAGGCGAGGATCTCCGGCTGCGTTCCGTAGGTGCGCGACCAGTCGGGGTTGGGCGCGAAGGAGTACGAATACAGCTGCGAAGGCACGTCACAGGCACAGCCCGGGTAGGTGTTCGCCCGCCACGTGCCACCGAGATCATCCGCGCGCTCGAGCAACACGAAATCGTCGATGCCCGCCTCGCGCAGCGCGACGGCCAGACCGATCCCGGCGATCCCGGCTCCGATCACCGCGATCGGGACGTGCTCCGGATGCGCAGCCACTGCCATGTCCTCCTCCCGCGGGCGACGGCGCCCGCCGAGCTCACAGATCCAGTTCGAGTTCGCCGCCGCGCGCCCGGGAGACGCAGGTCAGCATCGTCTCCGCGCGTTCGGACTCGAGCAGCGTCCGGTCCCGGTGTTCCACCGCGCCCGCGAGCACCCTGGTCTTGCAGGTCCCGCAGAAACCCTGCTGGCAGGAGTAGGCCACGCCGGGCAGCACGCGGCGGATCGCGCTGAGCGCGGACTCGTCGGCGGCGACCTCCACGTCGAACCCGCTGCGCTGTAACCGGATCCGGAACGGCTCCCCGTCCCGCACGGGCAGCGGCGAGAACCGCTCGGTGTGCAGCGAGGCCGTCGGATCGTGCAGCGCGAGCACCCCGCGCGCGGCCTCGGCCAACGGCGGCGGCCCGCAGACGTACACCGCGGCGCCGGGCGGCGTCTGCTCGAAGATCATCCGCGCGTCCGGCACGCCGAACTCGTCGTCCGGGCGCACCACCACATCGCCGCCGGTGTAGCGGGCCAAGTCGTACAGGAACGGCATGCGCGTCCTGGACCGTCCCAGGTACATCAACCGCCACGGCACGCCGGCACGCTCGGCCGCGGCGACCATGGGCAGGATCGGTGTGATCCCGATGCCGCCCGCGACGAACAGATAGCACGGTGCCGCGACGAAGGGGAACGCGTTGCGGGGGCCGCGCACACCCAGCCGGTCACCCACCCGCAGATCCCGGTGGATCTCCGCGGAGCCGCCCGCACCGTCGGCGATGAGGCGGACCGCGATGCGGTAGAACCCGCGGTCGGCGGGGTCGTTGGTGAGCGAGTACTGCCGCTGGCGACCGGACGGCAGGAAGACGTCCAAGTGCGCGCCCGGCGTCCACGCGGGCAGTGGGCCGCCGTCGGGGTGGCGCAGCCACAAGCTCACCACCCCGTCGGCCTCCTGACCGATCCGGTCGACGATCACCTCGAATTCGTAGCCGGTGCGGCGAACCGGGGCGGGGCGCGAAAGCAGTTGCGCGGAGTTGCTTTCGGCGAACAGTCGCTTGTAGGCGTCGGCGGCCGAGCCGATCAGGCGCAGCGCGGGCCCGGGCTGGAACCGCTCGACGGCGGTCACGCGCGCGCCGCCCGTGCCGCGGGCGACTGCGCGAGGTAGCGCAGCGCGTTGTCCATCGGGCCGAGCTGCGACGGGTGAAAGCCCGGCCGCAGGTAGCGCGGGATCTCGGTGAAGAACGTGGTGAAACTCGGCACCACACCGCGCACCGAGGCGCTGGCCAATTGCAGTGGCCAGAACCGGCCTTTGTGCTTCGACGGGTCCTTGTGGAACAGGTAGCCGCCGGAGACGACGAACAGGACGAGCAAGCCAGCGCCGGCCAGCAGCGCCTGCCGCGCCTTGCGCGCGTATCCGCCGTCGACGTGCATGTAGGCGTCGTAGACGACGCTGCGGTGCTCGACCTCCTCGGCGCCGTGCCAGCGGATCAGATCCAGCATCGCCGGGTGCATGCCCTTGGCCTCGAGTTTGTCGTTGGTGAGCAGCCACTCCCCGATGACCGCGGTGTAATGCTCCATGCCCGCGAACAACGCCAGCCGCTCGCACAGCCACTCCCGCTTGGCCCGGCCCGACAGTCCGTGATCGCCGAGTATCCGGTCGACCAGCCAGCTGAGCCGGTCCACCATCGGGCCGACTTCCAATCCGAGCCGTTCCAGTTGTTCGCGCGCTTTCTCGTGTGAACTGGCATGCATGGATTCCTGGCCGATGAAGCCGCGGACCTCCTCGCGTAACCGCTCGTCGTCGATCAGGGGTAGCGCCTCGGCCAGCGCCTGCGCCATCGCGCGCTCGCCTTCGGGGAGCACCAGGTGCATCACGTTGATGATGTGGGTGGCCATCGCCTCGCCGGGGATGTAGTGCAGTGGCACCGTGGCGAAGTCGAATTCCACGGCCCGCGCGTTGATGGCGTGGGTCTGGTCGGCATATACGGCAGAGCCCATCTCGCACCCCTCGTGATCGATCGGTGGTCTTCGCAATGTATTGGTGACATCACATGCTGTCAACATCACATGATGTCAATTCGGTCGCTATGAGAGGATGACGGCCATGGACGAAGCCGACGGGTCGATTCCGGGCATGCGCCGCTGGCGCGGGCAGTCCCCCGCCGACCGCGTCGCCGCGCGCCGGGAACAGCTGATCGAGGCGTGCACGGAGCTGATGGCCACCGTAGGCGCGTCCGAGACGTCCATGCGAGGTGTCTGCAGGCAGGCCGGACTCACCGAACGCTACTTCTACGAGAGCTTTCCGAACCTGGACGCGCTGCTGACCACCGTGCTGGACACCGTGGTGCTCGGCGCGCGCGAACGGCTGCTGGACGAGCTGCCCAACGCCCCCGTCGAACGGGACGCGATGTTCCGCCACATGGTCGCCGTCTTCACCGACTATCTGCTGGAGGACCGCCGCCGCGGCCGGATCATGTTCGTGGAGTCGCAGGCCACACCCGTGCTGCTGCCGCGCGCCTACGAACTCATCGGCCTGTTCACCGCGCCGATCGCGTTGGTCATCAGCGCGGGCGACTACACCGGACCGCTGCCGGACGAGCACGATCACGAGCTCAACGCCAGCGCCATCTTCGGCGCCCTCGCCTATCTCTATCGCCCCTGGCTCGACGGCGAGATCCAGGTCTCCCGAGAGCGTTTCGACGCGCACACGTCCGATGTACTCGAACGGATCGCCACCGCACGCTCCTCGCTGAGCACCGAGGCCTAGCCCGAACTCCCGATCCGACCGCATGACCCGGTGCAGATCACGCCGTGGTGGAGGAGCCACTCCGGCCGGTGATCAGCTCCGGTCGGCGGCCGAGCGGAGTTCGACGCAGCATTCACCCGCCGCGGGCGCGAGGATCGCCGTCACACTGTCGGCTTTCAGTCCGCTCAGAAAGCCGCGCAGGTAGGCGTGGTTGATTCCGCACACCAGGTCGGGCGCCTTGGCCGCCAGCGGATGGAACGGGCAGTTCCGCAGGCGCAGGCAACCCGTGCCTTCCCGGCTGGGTTCGAACCCGTGATCGGTGAGCGTCGACTGCAGCAGGGTGAGCGCGCGTTCGACGCCGAGGCGTCCCGGCCGAAGATGTCGCCGTAGCGCCTCCCCCTGTTCGGCGCCGCGCTCGCGGGCCACCCGGATCGCCGCCTCCCGCGAAGTCTCGCCGGCCGACTCGGCGAGGACCGCGTCGGCGAGTATCTCCGCCAGCACCTGGTGGCGGCGTTCGGGAATGCTGACCTGAACCTCGGTGTCGGCGGGCTCGTAGACCTTCGGTGTACGCCCCACCCGGCGGACGCCGACCTGCTCGTAGCGGGCCCGCAGCAGTCCGGCATCCACGAGCTTGTCCAGATGGAACGCGGCCAGCTTGCGGGATATCCCGACCTGCTCGGCGGCCTCGTCCCGGGTCACCGGGCGACGGGCACGACGGATGAACCGATACATCCCGCGCCGCAGTTCGTCGTCGAGGGCGGCCACGGCACCGATCGCCGCATCGCTGGTCACTCGATCAGGATAACACTTACGGCATTGGACGAAACCCTGTCTGTCAAGCAGTTGTCCTGTGAATCTTGACCGATCCGAGCGGTTTCGCCAATAATTGTTAGTGAAATCAGCTACAGGAGATCGCCGTGACAAGTGACATGCAGCAGGCCGAACGCCCCGTGAGCGCGATGCTCGCCGGGCGCGACGGACATCCGTTACGAGTCGTCCACGACTCCGGCACCACCGTCGACCTGGCTGCCGCCGAACGTGCGGCCGGTGAGTTCCTCTCCGCGCTCGGCGTCGGCCTCGACGACGAACACCTGAAGGCGACCCCGGGCCGCATGGCTCGCGCCTACGCCGAACTGTTCAGTCCCCGCCCGTTCGACCTGACCACCTTCCCCAACGACGAGGGGTACGACGAGCTGGTGCTGGCGCGGCGCATCCCGTTGCGGTCGGTGTGCGAGCACCACCTGCTGCCGTTCGTCGGGGTGGCCCACGTCGGCTATCTACCCGGCGACCGCATCCTCGGACTGTCCAAGCTCGCCCGCATCGTCGAGCACTTCTCCTGCCGCCCCCAGGTACAGGAACGGCTGACCAAACAGATCGCCGACTGGCTGGCGACGAATCTCAGCCCCAAAGGAGTCGGGGTCGTCATCGAAGCCGAGCACACCTGCATGACCCTGCGCGGTGTGCAGGCGGCAGGCACGACCACGGTCACTTCCACCATGCTCGGCACGCTGCGGGAGGATGCCCGCTCTCGCCAGGAGTTCTTCTCCCTCACCGGGATTACGCCCTGACCACTTCGGTCCGCACACTCCGGGCCCCTTGCCGGTCAGCGACCGCACGCACCGCGACACCATACGGATTCGGCGAGTCCAGTGGCGGGCACGCCGCCGGGCGAACGGCGCTTGCCGCCGATTCCCTTCCGCCCCAGCGAGTTCGGCGTACAGCCGATACCGTCGACGCCGCCCCGATCCCACGCTCGACGCACGGTTCGCAGTGAAGTCACTCACATCCGGCGAGAGATACGCCCCGCCGCGTCCCCACATTTTGCCGCCATCCGGTAATAGCCGATCAGTTGCCGTTCCGAAAGCGACGCATTCGCCCACCCGGGGCGCCGCCCACGGCTTCCGAGACGAAACACCGCGACAAACCGAAACGGCTCTTCACATCGCAATACTGCGAACGCCATAGCCAGCCGATCACCGGTTGGTGATACCTCACGAAACACATACCTTCGGCAGTGATTTCCGTCTCAGACAGGCCGCTCGAAGGCGATATAGCCATTTGTTGTTACTGTCGGGTAGTGTTCACTGCACCGACGATCAGAGTCGATCCGGAACCGTATTCCCCCACGATTTCAGGAGCGCTCGTGTCTCCCCATTCTCGTTTCGAATCCATCGGCGCCTATCTGCCTTCGAGAGTCGTCACCACGACGGAGCTTCTTTCCGGGCTCAAAGAACCGCCTTCATTCGATCTGGAGAAAATAACCGGCGTCCGTGAGCGCCGGTTCCGCGATACCAGGCCGGAAAGTCACGAAGACTCGTTCACGCTCGCCACCAAGGCTGTCGACGACTGTCTTTCCAGGTCGCAGTACGCGCCGGAGGATATCGATGTCATCATCTCGGCCTCGATCACGCGCAGCAAGCATGCCACCAGGATGTACATGGAACCGTCTTTCGCCGGTTCGATAAGCCGACTTATCGGCGCCAAGAACGCAATCACATTCGATATCACGAATGCCTGCGCAGGAATGCTCACCGGCACGTACATCCTGGATCGCATGATCCGGTCCGGCGCCGTGCGCAACGGACTCGTGGTAAGCGGTGAAGCCATTACTCCGATCGCCGAGACCGCGGTCGCCGAGATTTCCCAGAAATATGATCCGCAATTCGCCTCGCTGTCCGTCGGCGACTCCGGTTGCGCGATCGTGCTGGACCAGGCGGTCGATGAAAACGACATGATCCACTACATCGAAATGATGACCGCCGCGGAATACGCGCAGCTGTGTCTGGGCATGCCGAGCGGCAAGACCCAAGGCATCGCGATGTACACCGACAACCGCAGGATGCACAACGAGGACCGCTTCCTGCTCGGCACCAATACCCAGCGGAAATTCCTCGAGGCACAGGGCAAGACCTTCGCCGACGAGAAGTTCGACTACGTCATCCACCATCAGTTCGGCGCCACCGCCATCCCGTGGATGAACGCGATCGCCGAGCGCGAGTTCGGCAGCCCGATGCCGCCCGACCTGCGGGTCATCGAGAAGTACGGAAATACCTCGACCACTTCGCATTTCATCGTGCTGCACGATCAGCTCAGCGAGCAGAACATCCCCGCGGGCTCGAAGCTGTTGCTGGTGCCAGCGGCCTCCGGCATCGTCACCGGGTTCCTGTCCACCACCATCTCGTCACTGAAGGTCTGAAGCCGGTCATGAGCGTACGTATCAAATCCGCCGCGATCAGCCGCGGCGGCGACACCAACAGCATCGTGGAGCACAGCGGGCGCGCGGCCAAGCGGTGCCTGGAACGTGCCGGTATCCGTCCCGACCAGGTCGGCCTGCTGATCAACGCGGGCATCTTCCGGGATTCCAACACCGTCGAGCCCGCGGTGTCGGCGCTGATCCAGAAGGCGGCCGGCATCGGCCTGGAATACGCCAAGGACGATCCGCGGACGTTCTCGTTCGATCTGATGAACGGCGCGATCGGCGTGCTCAACGCGGTCCAGGTGGCCAGGTCGGTCCTCGAGACCGGCAGCGCCGAGCACGTGCTCGTCGTCTCCGGCGACACCCATCCGTCGCTGCTGCGCTCCGTGGGCGACGACCGGTTCCCGTACGCCACCTGCGGCGCGGCGTGGCTGCTCGAGCACACCGACGAGCCGACCGGGTTCGGCAGGGTGCACACCGTCGCGGGCGAGGGCACACCGGCGATCGAGGCCTACGTCGACGTCACGACCATGGGCAACACCGGCCGTGGCGCCATGACGGTGGAACGCGAGCCCGGCTTCGAGGACCGCCTGCTGGAGGTGGCCGTCGACGCCGCGCGCCGGGCGCTCGCCGAGTCCGACCACGCCTCGCTCGACGAGATCGCGCTGATCGCGTCGACGCCGAGCCCGCAGTTCCCGAAGCGGCTGGCCGCCGCCCTCGGCATCGACGAAAGCTCGGTCCGCACACCGGATCTGCGCGACGGCGACCCGCACACGGCCGCGCTCACCGCGGCCTACGACCAGGCGATGGCGGACGGTACCCTCGCAGCTCACCGCCAACTGCTGTTCGTCGCGGCGGGCGCGGGTCCCTCGGCGGCGGCGGTGCTCTATCGGCTTCCGGTTTTCGCCGGGGCGCCTGCGTGACAACGGGGACCTACTGGCAGGCCATCGATCGGTTTCGTGCGGTCGTCCGCACCGACCCCACCCGGGTGGCCGTGCGCTACGCGGACGGGGTCGGCCCCGATGGCCTGCCGGCCTACCGGCACCTGACCTATCGCGAGCTGGACGCGTGGTCGGACACGATCGCCGAGCGACTCGCGGCGTCGGGTGTCGGCACGGGGACACGCACCATCGTGCTCGTGCTGCCGAGCCCGGAGCTGTACGCGATCATGTTCGGGCTGCTCAAGATCGGCGCGGTGGCCGTGGTGATCGACCCGGGCATGGGCGTGCGGAAGATGTTGCGCTGCCTGCGCGCCGTGCAGGCGGAAGCGTTCGTCGGCATACCGCAGGCGCATGCGCTGCGCGTGCTGTTCCGGCGCGGGTTCCGTACCGTCCGCACGGCGGTGACGGTCGGCAGACGCTGGTTCTGGCGCGGCGAGTCGCTGCGCGACTGGGGCCGCACGCCCACCGGCTCCGTCCCCCTCGGCCGCCCGGCCACCGAGGACGATCTGCTGCTCATCGCGTTCACCACCGGCAGCACCGGTCCGGCCAAG
>NZ_BAFR01000117.1 GCF_000308435.1 Nocardia araoensis NBRC 100135
TACTGCAACGGCAGTGGGTCTGTCCAGCCAACGGTGTAACTCGGTTTGATTGGGTTAGTTCCGTCCAGCGCTGAGTCGGCCTTCGAAGGTGATGTCGAAGGCGTTCAACGCCGCTTTCCAGCGGGTGACCCACCGTTTCTGGCCGGTTCCGGTGGGATCGAGGGCCATGATCGCCAGGTAGACACACTTCAACGCGGGG
>NZ_BAFR01000116.1 GCF_000308435.1 Nocardia araoensis NBRC 100135
GCCGGTCACGCGGCGGCGCAGCGCGGGCCACGGAATCGAAGGAAGCTTGCTCGCGATGCCGTCCGGATTGCTCATGACGGTCACGACGAGCAGGACGCCGCTGATCACCGCGTAGTAGTCGCCGATGTGCAGGAACCGATCGATCAGCAGGTAGAGGATCCCGCCGGGGGCCATGACGCCGGCCAGGATGCCGCCGGTGATCGAGGTGATCCCCGCGACGTAGACGACCGCGAACAGGGAGATCCCGAGGAATACCGTGAATGGTTCGGGGGTGGCCAGGGTCTGCTGGTATCCGAGCAACGCGCCGCCGAGCCCGGCGACGAAGGCCCCGAAGGCGAAGGTGATCAGCTTGGTGCGGGAGACGTCGATACCCGCGGCCGCCGCGGAGCGTTCGTTGGCGCGCACCGCGAGCATGTCGGTGCCGAGACTGCTGCGGCGCAGCCACGCCACTCCGAGTCCGACGACGGTCAGCACGACCAGACACAGCAGGCCGAAGGCCGGACGCGGGTATGCCTCGCCCGCGCCGATTCCCAGATCGATCCCGAACAGTCGCGGGGTGTCGATAGGCGCGCCCTGCACGCCGCCGTTGAGCGAGGGGTTGCGGAACCAGAACGCCTCCACGAACACCGAGAGCGCGAGGGTCACCACGATCAGCGGCAAGCCACGCACCCGCAGCGCCGGCGCAGCCCGTCGCCGCGAGCGCGATGAACAGGACTGCCGCGCCGACGCCTGCGATGGCGCGCCGGTGACGACTCAGACCACCAAGTCCCATGATCTGCTTCTCCTTCTCCGAGGCGAGGCCGCACCGGGTCATCCCGACGGAACGAAAATCCTCGCGTGAGCCACATCACTGTCGATGTGGGCGGAGAATTATGTGCGCACTCCGCCGCCGTCCCCGAAGGGCACTTCCCGGTGACCGGGACAATCGCTGGCGAAAGCGCCGGAACGAGGCTTCGGGTCAGCGAGTGGCGGAACCGACGAAGTGCCGCAGGTAGATCACGCAACCGGACCAGCAAGGCCGCGCCGGGCAAGGAAGGTGCAACCGACAGGCTTGGGTCACCGACGCCTGTGTCCAGTTGCCCTTCGTCGTGATCCGCTTCACATACCGATCGTCGTGTGGCACTATTTCCTAATTGAAATAGCCACGTCAGAGCACTGGTGATAGTGACAAAGGAGTCAGCGCATGACGATCGCGCAGGACATGCGGCCCAGTGAGGCGACCACCCCCAGCGCCCTTCTCGACCGGCTGTCGCTCGTCCTCGACGCGTTCGACGGACGCGACAGCCTCGGCCTGACGGAGGTCGTCACCCGTACCGGCCTGCCGCGCTCCTCCGCCCACCGGATGCTGGACCGACTGGTCCAGCTGCGGTGGCTTCGGCGGGAAGGTCGCAACTACAGCCTCGGTATCCGTCTCGTCGAGCTCGGCTCGCTCGCCGTCCATCAAGACCGGGTGCACGCGGCCTCCGGCGAGCACCTGCAGCACCTCTACCGAGCCACCGGCATGGTCGTGCATCTGGCGGTGCTCGATGGGGACGACGTCGTGTACCTGGACAAGATCGGCGGACGCCTTGCCGCCCACGTGCCGACCCGTGTCGGAGGCAGGTTGCCTGCCTCGAAGTCGGCGCTCGGCAAGGTCCTGCTCGCCTTCGCCGGCCGAGACGAGCCCGGCAGCGCGCTCACCCGGGAACTCGGATACGCCGTCGAACGCAACGGCGCGCTGCACGGATTCGGCTGTATCGCCGCACCGATCGGGCCGGTCGGTGAGGCGACGACCGCGGTGTCGATCTGCGGACCGCTCAGCCGGATGAGCTTCGACAGCCGGATGACCGCCCCGGTCCAGCTTGCCGCACATGCCATCTGGCGCAGTATGACCGCCGGCGGCCGAGTCACCCCCACGCTGCAGCGCCGCAACATCCTGCGGTCACTGCCGACCGCCCCCAGCGTGCTCGCCGAAGGCTGAGCACCAGCAACTCAGCCACCGCGAACCGGGAACTCAGCCCTTCGCGGAATCCTCCCCTACCGTGCGCCAGACCCCAGGATGACGGGGAACCGGAAGATCGTTCTCGTCGCGGACGGCCAGCTCACGATATCGCGCGGCCGCCTCGTCGATATCGGCCAGCAACTGCTCGGCCAGCGCGATCTCTGCCTCGAAATGACGCTGCGCCCACCGCAGACTCATCTCGGTGAACGCCCACCCCGGCTCCGGCTCCGACCGGTCGGCGTGCACAGCGGCCCGGTTCGCCTGCTCGCGCAGGTTGTCGATGTGCGTACCCACGATCCGCTTCAGGTGCTCGGGGTCGTGCAGGTGACCCATCCACAGGCGCAGCATCACACCGTGTTTGAGCACCGGCATGTCCACCCCGGCGTTCCGAGACCAGTTCCGCAGCGCGCGCAACCCCGTATCGGTGATGCCGTACAACCGCCGCCCGCGCACCCCTTCGTCGGTCACCAGGCGGGACCGCACCAACTCGAGCTCCTCGAGCTTCTTCAGCTCGGCGTAGACCTGACTGACCGACGGGCTCCAATAGAAGAAGCCGATGCTCCAGTCCGCCCACTTCTTCAGATCGTTGCCGGTCAGTTCCTCACCGAAGGACAGCATGCCCAGAACGGCCCAGCTGGTCGCAGGCAGGTTGGGGTAGGAATCGACGTCTGCTGGCACGATTGTGCAGCTTACAAGCCGTTGAACAGTATTCGGAGCCAGCGGCTCCCGGCCACCGGGATGACGCGCCGCCGGGTTCCGGGACAGCGCCTACGTTCGGTTCCATGGACGACCCAGCCCTTTACATCATCGACCGAGTCGTGCTCCGACCCGGCAGCGCACGGGCGTTCATCGACGCCTATCTCGACGAGTACGCACCTGCGGCACGAGAACGCGGATTGACGCTGGAGCGAATCCTGGTGAGCCCGCCGGCCTGGATCGAGGACGAGACGAACACGGTCACCGCGACGTGGACCGTGTCGGGCACGGCGGCCTGGTGGGCGGCCGCGGTCCGGGCGCGCCACGATCCCGCGCCGGCGCAGTGGTGGGAATCGATGGCGCCGATGATCGTCGAGCGCACCCGGTCGATGGCGAGCCGTTCCGAGGACGTGGAAGGACTTTGCGATGTATGAGGTGACCCGCTTGCTGCACCTGACCGATCCCGGCGACGACATGGTCACAGAGGTGACGATCAAACGCGTCACCGCCGCGGCCGAATCGGCAGGCGCACGGCGGTCGCTGGTCGTTCGCACCCTGCCGGGAGCGCGCAATGGCGGAGATGTCCTCGCCCACTTCCAGTTCTCATCGGAAACGCAGTGGAGACGCAGCCGCGCCGCGCTCGACGAGGCGATGTCCGTGCCCGCGATCGGGCACGTCGACGGGGTGGAGTATGTGGGCGGGTCGCCTGCGGACGGGCGCGCGGGACGGCGGTGGACATCGCGCCCGCCGCGGGTATACCGGACGCTGCTGCTGCGCGTGGACGCCGCGGCAGATCCGGCGGAGATCCGGCGGTTCGAGCACGCCACGCTGCAGATGCCCCGGCACATCCCCGCCATTCTGGCCTGGCAGCTGAGCCCGGTGCGGCGCGCCACCGGGATGTCGCAGTGGACGCACGTGTGGGAGCAGGAGTACGCCGATGTCGACGCCCTGCTCGGGCCCTATATGAATCACCCGATCCACTGGGGTCATGTGGACCGATGGTTCGATCCGGAGTGCCCGGAGCAGATCGTCAAGGACCGGGTCTGCCACAGCTTCTGCGCGATCCCGGCGCCGGTCATCGACGCGGCGCCGGGGATTCCGCCGGCCGCGGCGGAAGGCTAACGACCGAGGAAGGCCAAGACGGTGGCCTCCCAGGCCTCCTTCTGCTCGATCATCACCCAGTGCCCGCAGTTGGGGAAGATGTGCACCTCACCATTGCGCAGGGTGCGCATCGGGAGCAGGGCCATGTCGACCGGGCTCACCCGGTCGTCACGGCCCCAGGTGACCAGCACCGGGGCCGTGATCCGGCCCAGCTTCGCCCACCCCGGGACGGTGTCGGCGTTGCGGCCCGCCTCGGCCATCCGCGCCAAGGCGGCCTTGCCGTACATGCGCCGCGAATTCTCCAGGGTCGCCGGATCGGTCGCCTGCTGCCAGCGCTCCTCGATCAGTTCCTCGGTCACCAGGGCCGAGTTGTACACCATCGAGTGCAACCAAGCGATCAGCGCTTCACGAGTGGGGTTCTCGACGAACTCGCTCAGCCGCACGATCCCCTCACCCGGCTGGGCGCTGAAGACGGGCGTTCCGATCCCGCCGATGGTGACCAGCCGATCGACCCGGTCGGGATTGGCGAGGGCGAAATCCGTGGCGACGAACCCGCCCATGGAGTTGCCGACTACGCGCACGCGGTCCAGGCCCAGCCCGTCCAGGAAGGCGCCGACCGCCTGCTGCGCGGACATCATCGGGTGCGGCGCGCCGAAATCGTCGCTGATCCCGAAACCGGGAAACTCCAGCACCAGTGTGCGGTAGTGCTGAGCGAAGGCCGGGACATTGGCCCCGAAGTTGCGCCATCCCGTCACCCCGGGACCGGAGCCGTGCAACAGGAGCAGGGTGGGCCCGTCACCGCTCTCGCGGTAGCGCAGGACGCCGTGCTCGGTGGGCAGTTCGCGAAGCTCGGGAACTACTCGGGATTCGACTGAGGTACTCATGGCCTGAGCTTGCCACCGCCGAGACAGACTGTCCGGCAGCGTTCCCGGTGAGCGGCACACCTTTCGAGCTGGCCGCGCCCCTGCTCAGTGCAGGCGCGGAATAGCGTCGCCGGCGGGAAGCTGTAAACGGGACTCGGGCAGCTCCTGCGCTCGCACCGCCCGATCGATGCTGCGGTGCAGCGCCTCGCACCCGCGCTCCTGGTGACCGACTCCCCGGTGCCGGGCCGCGATCACGGGGCAACGACCCGCGTCACCGGTCCACTGGACCGAAGTGTGTGCGGCACTGAATTTCTCGATCAGGACGCGCTCGCCGCAGCGCTCGCAATCCAGCGGGTGCATCGTCATCGCGGCCTACCATCGCTCGGACCGACACTGCCGTAGCGGCCGCGGAAGAAGATCAGCGGAGCCGAGTCGGAGGCGTACAGGTGCCGCACCCGGGATACCACGATCGTGTGGTCGCCCGCGGCATGCTCGGCCTCCAGCTCGGCTTCGATCCAAGCCAGGCAATCCGCGAGGATCGGCACCCCGGCCGGCGACGGCTGCCATTCGATGCCCTGGAACTTGTCGGCGCCGCGGGTGGCCAGCTGCCGGCACACCGACTCCTGGGCCTCCGACAGGATGTTGACCGCATAGCGGCCCGCCGCCCGCACCCGGGGCCACGAAGTGCTGGTCGCGGCTACACAGAAGGCGATGAGCGGCGGATCCAGCGACACCGAGGTGAACGAGTTCGCGGCCAGACCCGTCGGCGCCCCGTTGTGCGGATCCATGCCCGTGATCGCTACGACGCCGGTGGCGAAGTGCCCCAGGACAGTGCGCATCAGAGCCGGATCCAGTTCCGGAAGGTCCGTTCCACCCGCGTCCCGGGACGCCTCGCGGTCGATGCCGATGGATGTCATCCCCTGCTCCTCATGGGTTGATGGACACACGCCGTGACGGACGCGACCCGATGCGGAAGGAAGATCAGATCCTCGGGGTGCGGCTCGCGCAGCATCGTCCAGTAGTCGACCAGGCGCCACGGGCACGGCACGACCGCCCGGCCCGCGCTGTTGCGGTAGTACCCGTTGACCTGCGCACCCGGATGCACCCACACGGTTTCATCGAGCGCCTCGTCGACGCGGCGGTTGTACTCGTCCAGCGCTTCCTGTTCGACGTCCATGGCGGCATGGTCGTTCTCCAACAGGTACTGCAGGCACTCGATGATGTAGTGCACCTGTTCCTCGCCGGTGATGTTGTGCCCGGCACCGTGGTTCGGCGCGGCGTTGGGCCCCGCGGTGACGAACAGATTCGGGAAGCCCGACGCCTGCACACCCAGGTAGGCGCGCGGGTCCTCGCCGCCCTTCCACACCTCGGCCAGTGTCCGGCCGTCCCGACCGGTGATGTCGATCGTGGTGGTGAACTGGAGTTTGAACCCGGTGGCGAGAATGATCACGTCGGCGGGGATGAACGCGCCCTCCGTGGTGACCACGCCCTCGGGCGTCACCCGCTGGAACGAGGCGCGGTGCAGGGTCACATGGTCCCGGTTGAGTGCCGCGAAGAAGCCGGGGTCCTTCACGATTCGCTTGGCGTACGGGCGGAAGTCCGGGGTCAGCTTCTCGATGAGGTCCGGACGGTCCGGGAAGCTCTTGTCCAGGTACTCCAGCGCGGTGCGCAGCACCATGTCGTTGGCGGGTGAGGCGGACAGGTGGGTGGCCGCCCACTCCTTGTCGATCCGCGGCAGCGGGTAGAGGTTGTCCGAGGCGAACCAGTAGGTGCGCAGCCGGAACCACTTGTCGTAAAAGGGGAGGTTGGCCATCGCCCACTTCTCGCCCGCTGGCACATCGCCGCCGACGGTCTTCTCCGGCACCAGCCAATGCGGGCTGCGGACCACGACATCGAGGGTGTCGACCTCGTCGACGATGCTCGCCACCACCTGCACCGCCGTGCAGCCGGTGCCCAGGACCACGACCCGCTTGCCGCGTAGATCGATGCCGGTGTCCCATTCGGCGGTGTGCGCGACCGTGCCCGCGAAGGTGTCCAGACCCTCCACTTGCGGAACATTGGGCGCGTTGAGCATGCCCAGCGCGGTGATCACCGCGCGAACGCGGTGCCGCGTGACCACGCCGTCGCGGTCCTCGGTCACCACCTCCCAGCGGTTCTCCTCCGCCAGCCAGGTCGCCGACCGCACCCGCGTGCCGAACCGGATGTGCTCTCGTAGCCGGTACTTCTCGACCACATCGAGCAGGTAATTCTGGTATTCGGGGCCGGTCGGATAGTACCGGGTCCAGTTCGGGTTGAGCTCGAACGAATAGGAGTAGTAATGGCTCGGAGTGTCCACCGCCGCGCCGGGATACGTATTTCGGTGCCAGGTGCCGCCGATGTCATCGCGTTCTTCGAAGATGGTGAAGGGAAAACCAGCCTCTCCCAGCTTGATTCCCGCGTTGATGCCGACGATGCCCGCACCGATCACGATCACGTCGAAGTCGGCGGGCGGTGTCACCGTCACCGGGACGTGGCGCCGGTCTTTGATGAAACCCGCCTGCTCCAGCAGGATCGGGACGAACTCCGCGTCGACCCGCTGAGCGGTGCAGAGGGTCGCCATTCGGCGGAACAGTTCGTCGTCGGGCACCCCGAGTGCGGCGACGGAATCCGGGGTGAGCACCTCGCGGGCGCGGGCGCGGATGTCGGCGGCGACGTCGTCGGGATAGGTGCCTGGCGGTGCCGTCGGGCGTATGCCGGTGCGGTAGTGGTTACCCGGCTCCTCGATCGACAGCCGCGCGCCGAACTCGTCGAGCAGTGCGGGATCACCGGTCACGTGCACCATCGACATCAGAAGCGGCGCCGACTCGCACTCCGCGATCGCCTGGTGGAGCGCGGCTTCTCGATCTGCGGCGAAGACGCCGGCGACGATGGTGTCGGTCATGAGCTACCTTCCGGAAGTGGCACGCCCATCCGGGCGAGCATGTCTCGTGGGTTCGCGGGCGGGCTGAGCGACAGCAGTTGCTCACCGCGCCGGGTCGCCGAGGCAGTGCACATCGCGTCGTCGGAGAAGACCCAGAAGTCGCCGCGGGCGATCTGTTCGACCATGTGCTCGGCGGCCTCGAGCGGGTCGAGCCCCTTCTCTACGTTGTCCCGCTGCATCGCGGCGAACACCGCGTTCGCGGTCGGGTCGGTGGTGGGCGCGTCGCGCTGAGCCGCGAGGAAGATCTCGCTGCGGATCGAATGCGGCACCACGGCGCTGACCTGTATCGGAGCGCCGACGACTGCCAGGTCCTGCCACAGGCACTCCGTCATCGCCTGCACCCCGAACTTGCTGACGATGTAGGGCGACTGGACGGCGACAGTGTTGAGGCCGCCGACCGAGGACAGGTTGGCGATGCAGGCCGGGGCACCCGCCTCGATCATGCGCGGCACGAAAGACTTCAAGCAGTAGAAGACCCCGTCCACGTTGATCTGCATGAGCCTGCGCCACCGGGCGGGATCTATTTCCCACAGCAGGCCCGCCGACTCGACCCCCGCGTTATTGATCAGTAGTTCGACGCTGCCGTGCCGGGCGAAGATCGTCGCGGCCATGTCCTCGACCGCGCCCGCGTCGGCGACATCAACCCCGAAGCCCTTGGCGCTGCCGCCGTGCTCGATGATCTCCGCGGCCACACCGGCGGCGCGGTCCTCGTCGATGTCGGCGACGACGACGGTCATGCCGAGGACGCCCAGGTGGCGGGCCAGGCCGCGGCCGATCCCTGCCGCCGCACCAGTGACCACCGCCGTGCCGTGGGAGAACCGTTCTCGCGCGGTCTCAGCCATCACACCCCCTCGGGCAGGATGTAGGGGTTTGCCCATGCGGGCGGTTCCCGGCGAGGCAGTTCGGTGCGTCCGTCGAGCGACATCACCGGGGTGTTGGTCGCCCATGGGAAGTGCAAGCTGAAAGCCACCAGGCCGGTATGGTCGACGGCGGGCATCGTGCACATCTCCAGCACCGTCTGCGCCAGGTATTCGACCGGCTCGGTGTCGTAGCCCTCCGGAAGCAGCGCCGCCGCTCCCGGAGTCCGGATGGCGGTCGACGGTCCCACGGCATTGACCGCGATGCCCTCGTCGACCAACTCCGCGGCCAGCCCCTGGGTGAAGCGATGCAGCGCGGCCTTGACCGAGGCGTACACGACGTCACCGGAGGTCTTGTTGTACTCCCGGAACGGCCGGATGGGGCTCAGGCCGGTCGACGATCCGATATTGACGATCCAGCCGCTGCCCTGCTTGCGCAGGTGCGGGATCGCGGCACGGCAGAGCGCGAACGGCACCTCGAGGTAGTGCTGGACGGTCCGGTGGAACGTCGCGTTGCTCATCTTCTCGATCACGCTGTAGTCCGCGAATCCCGCATTGTTGACCAGGATGTCGATGCCGCCGAGTTCCTCGACGACCTTGTCGACCAAACCGGCACGTTGTTCGACGTCCTCCAGGTCGGCCGGGATGGCGATCGCCCGGCCGCCCGCGGCTTCGATCAGCTGCACGGTTTCCCCGAGGGAGCCGGGCAGCACGTGAGTGGCGCCGTCACGGATCGACGGTCGCGGGGAGTTCGACCGGGCCGTGACGACGACGGTCGCGCCTTCCGCGGCCAAGCGTTGCGCGATCGCCCGTCCTATCCCACGGCTGCTGCCGGTGACCAGGGCGATCTTGGTCGAGAGTCGCTGTGTCATGACACCTCCAGCACGTCGCGCATCAGCTGCCAGAGCACCTCTCGCGCCGGACCGGTCAGCGAGAGGCTCGGGAAGGTCAGGAATCCGTGGAACAATCCGTCGAAACGATGAGCGGTGACCGGGACACCCGCCTCCGCGAGCCGCCGGGCGTAGTCTTCCCCGGCCGAGCACGGCGGATCCAGCTCGGCGGTCGCCACCACCGCCGCGGGCAGCCCCGCCAGCGATTCGGCTCGGCTCGGCACCAGGTACGGGCTGTCGGTGCCGTGCGGCGCGTACTGCTGCCAGTACCAGCGCATGGCCTTGGTGGTGTTGTAGTAGCCCTCGCCGTAGAGCCGGTAGGACTCGGTGGTGAAATCGTCGTCGATCACCGGATACAGCAAGATCTGGGCGGCGATCGGCGGCCCGCCGCGGTCACGCGCGGCCAGGCTCACGGTGGCCGCCAAGTTGCCACCCGCGCTGTCGCCGGCCACGGCGAGCCGACCCGGGTCGCCTCCGAACTCGGCGGCATGCGCGGCCGCCCAGGTCAACGCCGCGTACATGTCCTCCATCGCCGCGGGACCGGGATGCTCGGGCGCGCGCCGATAGTCCACCGAGACGACCGCGACGCCGACCGCCTCGGCCATCGATCGGCAGAATTCATCATGGCTGTCCAGATCGCAGAAGACGAATCCGCCGCCGTGCGCGAAAACCACCACCGGCAACGGCGCTTTCGCGTCGCGCTCGGGCACGTACACGCGCATCGCCAGATCACCGCCAGGGCCTTCGATCACCCGGTCGTCGGCGATGCGCATGCGGGGCAGGCGCGTCAGCGGCGCCCGCCGGGACACGATGAGCTCGCGCAACTCGGCGGCCTCGTGCTGCGTCACATCCGGGAACGACTCCAAGGCCGCGAGCATCGCCTCGACATCCGGATGCAGGTCCGGCCGTCGCCGCGACCCCGCCGCTGGGACCGTGTCGCCACCGAGGTCGAATCCCTTGTAACCGGCGGCGGCCACCTCCGAGCAGATGCTGTTGTAGTTGCCGAACCCGCCGATGTAAGGCATGAAGACCCGCGGCTTGCCCGGGATGTTCGCACCCAGATACCAGGAGTTCGCGGAGGGGAACAACGTGGCCGCCGCCTTCGCGTTGCACTCGGCCACCCACTCCTCGACCGACTCCTCGGTCGCCTCGATGGTGGTGTGCCCGTGCTCGTCGAGATGGTCCAAGCAGCCCGCGATCCAGTCCACGTGCTGCTCGGCCATCAGCACCATGTTGGCCAACACGCTGGGGCTGCCCGGGCCTGCCAGGATGAACATGTTGGGGTACCCGGCGACCGCGAGCCCGAGGTAGGTCCGCGGGCCCGCCGACCAGTCCTCGCGCAGTTGCCGGCCGCCGCGGCCGCGGATGTCGATGCGCGACAGCGACCCGGTCATCGCGTCGAAGCCGGTCGCGAAAATGAGCACGTCGAGGTCGTAGGACGCTTCCGAGGTCCGCACACCGGTCTCGGTGATCGCCTCGATCGGCGTGCGTCGAAGGTTCACCAAAGTGACGTTGTCGCGGTTGTAGGTCTGGAAGTAGCCGCTGTCGGTGACGATGCGTTTGGTGCCGATCGGGTGGTCGTGCGGGATCAGCTGATCGGCGAGCTCCTGATCGCGCACCATCTCGCGGATCTTGGCCTCGACATACTCGCGCGCGGTGTCGTTGGCGGCCAGGTTCGTCGTCTGGTCCGGAAATGCCTTGGCGAACAGGTAGCCGCCGCGCTGCCACCACTCGTCGTAGATCCGGGTCCGCTCGGCGGCATCGATCTCCAACGCGCCCTTGGGGTAGGGGCTGTTCGGGGTGCCGCCGCCGCTGATCCTCGACAGCCTGCGCCGCTCGGCGTAGTTGGCCTTGACCTGCGCCACGAACTCCGGATCCAGCGGGCGATTGCCCGCCGGGATCGAGTAGTTCGGTGTGCGCTGGAAGACATACAGGTGCTCGGCCTGCTCGGCGATCACCGGGATGGCCTGGATGGCGGAGGAGCCGGTGCCGATGACGCCGATCCGCTTGCCGGTGAGATCCACGGGCTCGTGCGGCCATTCACCGGTGTGGTAGACCTCCCCGCCGAAGTTGTCGCGGCCCGGGATCTCGGGCATGTTGGTCGCGGACAGCACACCGGTGGCCAGGATGCAGAAGCGCGCGGTCACGGTGCGGCCGGTGTCGGTGGAGATGGTCCACCGCTGGGCCTGCTCGTCGTAGACAGCGGCGGTAACCCGGGTCAGGAAGTCGTAGGCGGAGCGCAGATCGTGCCGGTCGGCGACGTGCTCGAGGTAGCGCAGGATCTCCTCCTGTGTCGCGAATCGCTCCGACCAGGTCCACTCCTGCTGCAACTCCTCGTCGAAGGAGTAGGAGTAGTCGATGCTCTCGACATCGCAGCGCGCACCGGGGTACCGGTTGTGGTACCAGGTGCCGCCCACGCCTTCGGCGGACTCGAAGCCGTGCACCCGCATACCGCGGCGGCGCAGCTTGTACACCGCGTACAGGCCGGATATCCCCGCCCCGACGACGACGGCGTCGAAATCGCTGTCCTGAGTTGTCACTTAGTTCACTTCCCTCGATGAGGTTGTCGTCGGCTGGAGCCACACCGTAAGTCGCGCAATCCCTTCCGGAACGGCGCGCTCCCATCCAGCGGTCTTCGGGTTCCGCCAGCCGGCGGCACTGCCGCGGGGACGCCGGGGCGGGCGGCATACGCCCGCCCCGGCGCCGGTCGTCCGATGCCGGTCGCGCTCACGCGCCGACCGACTCCCCCGCGGCCGCCGCGGCCTTCTGCGCTTCCTTCATCTCCCGCATCCACATCCACTCGTGGCCCCAGTAGCTGTCCGCGGTGATCTCTTCGGCGGTGTAGTAGCTCTCGTCGACGAGCTTGCCGCCGTAGCCGTACTCGATGTCCCAGCCGCCGGGCACCCGGACGTAGAAGGAGATCATCTTGTCGTTGGTGTGCCTGCCCAGCGTGGAGGAGACCGGGAAGTCCCGGGCCAGCACCTGGTCGTAGGCGCGGCCGACCGCGTCGAGTTCGTCGACCTCGACCATCACGTGGATCAGGCCGGGATCGCGGCCTGCCAGGCTCGGCATGATCGCCAAGCTGTGGTGGCGCTGGTTGACACCCATGAACCGGATCCGCAACGGTGGTGCCTCCGGCGGCGAGGGCATCCGGAACGCCCCACGGGACAGGAAGCCCAGCGTCTCGTTGTAGAAGGCGAACGACTCGTCGAAGTTGGTCGTCGGCATCACCACATGGCCCATGCCTTGCTGTCCTGTGACGAAACGCTGACCATACTTGGTGAGCACCGGACTGTGCTCGAGCACCGGGCCGTGGAAGAACTCGAGCGGGGTGCGGCCGGGATCCTTCATGCTGAACCCGGCCTCGACCTTGCGCCGGTCGGCCAGTTCCTGCGACATCGGGGTGATCTCGAATCCGGCGGACCGCAGATGTTCGGCCAGCCGGCGCAGCGCGAGGCCGTCGCGAACCTCCCAGCCGACGGCGGTCACCCGGTCGACGTCACCCCGTTCGACGGTGATGCGGGCCGGCCGCTCGTCCATCCGGAAGTGCAGGGCATCCTCTTCCGGACCGAAGCCCGGCGCGAATCCCAGTACCTCGAAACCGAGTTCGCGCCAGCGCTCCATATCGGTGGCGAGAACCCGGACGTAGCCGAGCCCCTTGATTTCGGTCATCGTTGCTCGCGTTCCTTTCCGAACCGATCAGATCATCACGCGCAGCGGTCCCGGCGGGACCTCCACGCCCAGCGACGCCAGGGCAGCGGCGTGGTAGGTGGTGCTCGTGACGTGAATGGCGTGGTGCAGGCCCGCGTGGGCGTCGCGCCAGAACCGTTGCAGCGGGTTGTCCATACGCAGCGCGTTGCCACCGGCCCGGTCGAAGATCTCGTCGGCGGCGCGGACCGCGCGCCACGCGGCACGCGCCTGGTCCCGGCGTACCTTCGCACGGGTCTCGAAGTCGATCTCCTCGCCCTGGTCGACCATGTCGTAGATGCGGTCGACGTTGGCGAGCAGCTGCTGCCGGGCGGCGTCGATCTCCGAGGCGGACTCGCCCAGTGCGTGCAGCACGTACGGGTCGTCCTTGACGACGGTGCCGGTGGCGCCGACGCGGTTGCGCTGGTAGGCGATTCCGGCGGCGAGTACGCCTTCACAGATGCCGATGGTCGCCGAGGTGATGCCAAGCGGGAACATGGTGGACCAGGGCATCTTGTACAGCGTCTCGGTGACGCCGTACTCCTTGGCGGCGGTGCCGTCCATGACCTTCGCCGAGTCCATCACCCGGTAACTCGGGATGAAGGCGTCTTTCACGACGATGTCCTTGCTGCCGGTGCCGCGCAGGCCGACCACATCCCAGGAATCCGCCACGATCTCGTAGTCCGAACGGGGCAGGATGACATGCAGGCCCTGCGGCGGCATCAGCGGCTTGCCGTCCGGGCCTCCGACCATGGCGCCGAGGAAGATCCAGTCACAGTGGTCGGTGCCCGAGGAGAACTGCCAGCGCCCGTTCATCACATAGCCGCCGTCGGCAGGCACCGCGACGCCACCCGGCATGTAAGGCGAGGCCTGCCAGGTATCGCCATCCGTGCCGAGCACCTCGTCCTGCACCTTCGGGTCAGCAAAGGCGAGCTGCCAGGGGTGCACGCCGACGATGCCGCCGACCCAACCGGCCGAGCCGTAGATGCTGGCGGTCTTCATGACGGTCTCGGCGAACTCGCGCGGATGTGCCTCGTAGCCGTTGTACTTCTTGCGTTGCAGCAGCCGGATGAGGCCGGCCTCCTTGAGCTGCGCGGCCATGCCGTCGGTCAGCCTGCCCAGCGAATCGGATTCGTCTGCGGCGGAGCGGATCTCGTCGGCGATGGCGACGATGTTGTCGAGGACGGTGTAGGACATCGGAACTCCTGGTCCGTAAAGCTGAAATGGGAGGATTGGATTGTCAGGAACCGGCGGAGGCGACCTCGCGGTTCACCGCCAGGTTGGGGGCGATGGCGCTGCGGCCCGCGGCCAAGTTCGCGTCCGCCTCGGCCTGCCAGTTCTGCAGGGCGCGCTCGGTGTCGATCTCGAACTCGAACCGGTTGACCATCTCGGGCTTGACGTCCTCGACGTCGACGTAGAACTGCTCGTACCAGCGGCGCAGCTGATAGACCGGGCCATCCTCCTCACACAGCAGCGGATTGTCGATGCGCGCCTTGTTCTTCCAGATCTCGACATCCTGCTCGAAACCGATGGCAATACCCCGGCCGACAGCGGCGGCCATCGCGTTGGCGGCCTCGTCGTCCATCCCGGCAGGCTTCTCCACCAGCACGCCGTACTGGAGCCGAAACGACGTCGGGGTGATCGGGTAGTGGCAGTTGATCAGGTAGATGTTCGGCTCGTCGCGGTCGGCGTACTGGGCGCTCCACAACTTGTCCACCATGTAGGAAGGACCATAATAGGTGGCGTCGGAACGGCTCTCGGTGCTCGGGCCGGTGGTGTTCGTGCTGACCCCCACCGCGTCGGCGCGCGGCCGTGAGCGCATGAGCTGGGTGGCGGTGTGCCCTTCGAAGACGTTGCGGAAATAGGTCGGCATGCCGTAGTGCACATAGAAGAAGTGCGCCATGTCCACGACGTTGTCGACGATCTCGCGGCAGTGCGAGTCCTCCACCAGGATCGAGTTCCACACCCAATCGGTCCAGCCCGGATCACCGTAGGTGGGGATCTCCGGGATCGCCAGCTCGGCCGGCGGCTTGCGGCCCTGCGGGTCGTTCCAGACGAAGAGCTGTCCGCTGATCTCCATCGTCGGCCATGCTTTGGTGCGGGCCAGCGGCGGCACGCGCCGGGCGTACGGGATTGCCGCACACTTGCCGTCACCGCGCCAGCGCCAGTCGTGGAACGGGCAGGCGATCGTGTCGCCTTTCACGGTGCCGTGCGCCAGGTTGCCGCCCATATGGGGGCAGAAGGCGTTGAGCACGTTGATCTTTCCGTCCTCCCCGGCGAATACGACGAGCTCGGTGCCGAAAGCGGAGACCTGGTGCGGCTTTCGGTCGGCGAAGTCGCGAACCAGGCCCAGGCAGTGCCAGCCGCGGGCGTATCGCTCGGGTGGCAAGCCGGTGTCGATGACACGGACCCGGTCTCCGGTTGCAGGGGTGGCAGTCACGATTCCTCCTGGTCAAATGGGCTGCGACCGCAGAACTCGGCGCACTACCACCAGCTTGGCAAGCGCGATTCCCGGTGTGACGTGGATCTCCTGCTGAGTGGGACGGCGATTCCGTCGGGTGCCGCCAGTCCTCAATACTCGATCGCGATCTCGTCGCTCACCGGTTCCGCCTGGCAGGCCAGGATGTAACCCTCGGCGAGGTCGTCTTCGGTCAGGATTTCGTTGCGAGCCAGATTCACCCTGCCCTCGGTGAGCGAGCAGACACAGGCGCTGCACGCGCCCTCCCGGCACGAGTACGGTGCTTCCACGCCGGCGTCGAGCAGAGCGTCGAGCAACTTACGTCCCGCGGTCCACGGCACCTGATGCTCGGCACCGTCGATGCGCACCCGAACCTGGGCGACCACCTCACCCCCCGCGTCCGGACCGGTGTCGGCAGTTCGGGCGGTGAACGGGTCGCTCTGCAGTGACAGGAACCGCTCCGAGTGCACCCGGGAAGCCGGGAAGCCTTCGGCCGCGCACACCTCGGTGGTCAGATCCATCAGCGGCGTCGGCCCGCAGATGTAGACCGAGCGGTCGAGGAAGGGGCGCAGAAGCAGCGACAAGGTGCGCCGAGTCGGGTACCCCTGGACGGACTCCAGTACGTGGATCACCGAGAACCGGTCGGTGAACCGCCGCTCCAACTCCCGCAGTTCGCGGCCGAAGATGACCGAGTCCTGGTCCCGGTTGGCGTAGATCAGCACCACGTCGCCGGCGCCCGCGAACAGGATCGACTTGGCGATCGCGATCACCGGGGTGATGCCGCTGCCACCGGCGACCAGCACCACCGGTTCGTCCAGCGAGGCAGGGGTGAAGGTGCCCGCGGGCGGAAGCACCTCCAACTCGTCACCGGCCGAGACGGTGTCGCACAGCCAATTGGAGCCGTAGCCGCCCTCGACCCGCTTGACGGTGAACTTCATCGCCGCGTCGCTGTGTGGTGAGCTCGACAGCGAGTAGCACCGTGCCGAGCCGGTGCCGACGTCGGGCACCCGGACGGTGAGGAATTGCCCGGCCCGGTAGCCGGTGTCCGTCCCGTCGAGCGGTTCCACGACGAAGGAACGCGCGTCGGCCGTCTCCTCGACGACCTCGAGCACCCGAACCCGGTTGCCGCGCGATTCCGGCGTGATCGTCACCGAGTCCGCGAGGACCTCCGGACCGGCACTCGTATCCGTGGACATCCGCCCTCCTGGTCGTGTCGATCGTGCATGCTCCAGGTCCGACCGGACCGGAGCACCCGGAAGGCTAGGCGCGAGATCGCGAGTCCGGTTCGGAACGTCTCGCTGATCGGGAAGTTTGTGCGGCTGTGACGGCGATCTCGTGTGATTCTCGTGGGCACACGCGGTGCGGGCCGTTGGAACCGCACATGTACGTTGGCAGTACCGTGACTCCCGTCACAGTGATGTGACGAGGTGCTGGGAGGTCGAGTGAGAACATCAAGTCCCGCGGGCGTGCCGGTCTCGGTCGTCGAGCGGATCGCGCTGGTATTGGAGACGTTCAACGGCGTTGGCCCGCTGACCCTGGCCCAGGTGACTTCCCGAACCGGTCTGCCCCGCTCGTCCGCGCATCGCCTGCTCGAGCAGCTCGCGACCGCCGGGTGGCTCGCTCGCTCCCCGGAGCAGACCTATGAACTCGGCGTCAAGGCTTACGAGCTGGGCCAGGCCGCGCTCAATCAAAACCGGCTGCTGCAGGGAGCGCGGCCGGTGATGCAGGCGTTCGCGCACCGGACCGGTCTCACGATCCAGCTCGCCGTGGTCGACCACGGCGATACCGTCTATCTCGCCAAGTTCAACGGTCGCGCCTCCGGCCCGACTCCCAGTGCCGTGGGGCAGCGAGTGCCCGCGCACCTGACCGCCGTCGGCAAGGTTCAGCTGGCGATCACCGAGATGACCCGGAATCCGCACGTCGCGCATGGGCTCATGCGCACCGACGCCGGTGAGCTGGTCCGGCGAACGACGCAGAGCATCGCCTCCGACGCCCAACTCGAGGACGAGTTCGCTGTCATCAGGGACCGGGGAGCGGCCTTCGATCGCGGTGAGGCGTTCTCCGGCCTCGGCTGCGTCGGCGTCTCCATCGGCCCGCCGGACCACCTCTACGGCAACCTCGCCGGTCTCTCCGTCTGCGCGCCGGTCACCGCGCTCGACTACCGCAAACTGGTCGGACCCGTCCGCGTAGCCGCCCGCCAGATCCGGGATCGCTGCACAGCCGCGGAGCTGGCCGCCCACCCGTAGGGGCCGGTTGCCGGTCTGGGCGGGTGGCGCGTACACAGCCCGCACAGATCAAGGGATGCTGGTTTCACTCTCCTCGGGTGGTCTCCGACCACGGCAGTACACACCCGAACTTGGCACGTAGCAGGGCTCCGATCTCGGCGATGGCGAGCATCGCTCGCGCCGAGTTCTCCGCTCGCATCAGGAAGCCGTGCAGCACACCGGGATACCGGGTGAGCGTGGTCTGCACGCGGGCGTCGCGTAGCCGCGCGGCGTAGCGCTCGCCCCAGTCCCGGATCGGGTCAGCCTCGGCGGTCACAACGATCGCCTGCGGCAGACCGGAGAGGTCCGCCGCGTAGGCGGGAATCCGGTAGCAGTCCGGTGGCGTGGCGGCGCCGGTGTCCGCGAGTTCGTGCAGATACGTGATGTCCTCGCGGAGCAGCATCGGCGCGTCGGGCATCGCCACCATCGACGCCGCCCCCATGTCGCGATCCAACCCCGGATACAGCAGCACCTGGGCAAACAGTACGGGCCCGCAGCGATCGCGGACCAGCAGGGTCACTCCGGCGGCGAGGCCGCCCCCGGCGCTGTCACCCGCCACCGCAAGGCGGCCGACGTCGATACGCAGGTCGCGGGCGTGCTCGGCCACCCACACGGCGGCCGAGCAGGAATCCCACTCGTACTGGCCCCCGGAGTGCAGGTAGGCATCGGCGGCGCCTCGCACCACGGCCATCGCCTTCGCCCCGGCCGACCCCATCGGCACGGGCATCGCCGACAGCGAGGTGACGACGCGTCGCACCAACTCGGACGGGCGGCTACGTGAGATGGCGATACCCTTTGGCCTGCGCTCGCACCTGTTTATCGATATCGACGTGCTGGTCCTGCCGGGCCACCGATGGTCCACGAAGTAATCGCATCGGCCGACGAACGCGGTATACGGGCGACCGTGAGGTGGCCCGGAGGCTCAGCCCACCGGGGTTCGACACCCGACCGATAGGTACTATGGATTTCATACCTTCGGCAGTCGCTCGCGGCTGATGCGGTGGAGAGGAGTTGGTCATGGCCGATGCGGACGGGCATCCCGATATCGGGGAGTTCGATCTCTCCGCGGTGCTGGCCGCGCTCGCCGATGACAATCGGCGCAGTGTGATCGCGCAGCTGTATGCGGAGCCGGAGGGGACGGAGCAGTTCTGCAGTGTGTTCGGGATGCCGTGGGCGCCGTCGACGCGCACGCATCATTTCCGGGTGCTGCGCAAGGCGGGGTTGATATGGCAGCGCGATGTCGGCAACGGCCGGATGACGAGGCTGCGACGCGAGGACATGGAAAAGGTGTTTCCCGGCCTGCTGGCGGCGATTCTCGACGCCGACAGGGGTCGCCATCCGGCCGCGCCGGCTACCAGGTGACCGGCAGCGATGTCGGCCGGTGGACGAGAATGCCGGTCTCCCAAGGAATCCGGTCCTCGGGAACGGCGAGCCGGAGCGTCGGCAGCTCGGTGACGAGCCTGCGCAGCACCTCGGTGATCTCCATGCGCGCCATGGCCGCACCCATGCAGTGGTGCATGCCGTAACCGAATTGCAGGTGCCGCTTGCCGTTACGGGCCGGGTCGATCACCGCCGGGTCCGGGTACACTTCGGGATCACGGTTGGCCGAATGCGCGTCGGCGTAGACGATGTCGCCGGGGCGGCGGCGCTGTAGGCGGAGGCCACGAAGCCCTTGAGCCGCCCGTGGTCGGGGTGGTCGAGGTTGAGCAGCATTTCCGTCGGCATGATGGTCGGCAGGAAGCTCGGTCCGTCCTCGACGTTCGTCTCGGCGCGCGCGAAGCTGAGGTCGGTCAGGACCGCGTGCACGTCGCGGTAAGTGGTCACGTGCACGGCTGTGTGACAGCTGGGCAGTTTCACCTGCGGTAATCCGCCGGTGGAACGGTGCGGTTAGCGGTTCGATCATCAGGGGCGGCGCGATATTGGCGATGCCGTCGAGATCGACGCGGACCGCGTCGAGTGCGTGGGTCATGAGGTGACTCCTTCTGGGCTGGAACCGATTTCCCGGTTCTCGGTGGCTCGTGTGTTGCCGCGCACTGCGACGATGAGGATGGTGAGCACCACGAGCAGCGCGATGAGGACGCCGACGGTGATGGTGAAGGCGGAGCGGTAGACGTCGGGGTGGCCGAACTGGCCCGCGGCGGTGTCATCGGCGGCCTTCCCGCTGAGCCGGGTGCCGACGACCGTGGACAGCACGATGGCGTACCCGGCGACGAACAGCGCTTCGCTGCCGATACGGAAGAAGTTCAGCAGGCCCGCGGCGGTGCCGCCGCGTTCGGCGGGCACCACGGAGAGCGCGTGACCGTCGACGAGACCGATGGGCAGGCCGAAACCGAGGCCGAGCAACACCATCGGCACGATGATCCAGGCCACCGAGCGGTCTTCGGACAACGCGAGCACACCGGCGTTTCCGAGGATCGCGGCGCCCAGCGCGAGGTAGACCACCCGGCCGACGGTCAGCGCAGGGAAGCGGGTGGCGAGCTGGCCGACGGCCACCGGCGCGACGAAGACGGGAATGGTCATCGCGAGCATGAGCAACCCGGAGGCGCCCGCCGAGAGGTCGGTGATGCCGCTCAACGCCGAGGGCAGGTAGGTCAGCAGGGTGACGAAGCCGATCGATCCGGCGACCGGGACCAGGCACATGGCCAGGAATTCCCGATTGCGCAGCAGGCCGAGATCCAGAATCGGGCCGTGTTCGGCGACAGCGGGTTTCACGGCGGGCAGCACCCGTGTGCCGACACCGGCGGCCGCGAGGATCACCGCGTGCACCAGGAAGACGCCCCGCCAGTCCAGCAGTGAGATCAGGATGCCGGAGATGGTGGGGCCGAGCGCGAGGCCCAGCCCGTTCACGGTGCCGAAGACGGCGAACGCCTTGGTCCGGCGGGCCCCCTCGTAGGCCGCCGACAGCAGCGCGGTGGCGCCGGTCAGGATGGCCGCGGCGCCGATGCCCGCGACGACGCGCGCCAGATCGAGGACGAACAGGTTCGGTGCGGCGACGCTGCCGATACTCCCCGCGACCACGAGCGCGGTGCCGATCCCGAAGGTCCGCCGATGCCCGATGCGGTCGCTGACCGCACCCCACAGCAGCGTGGTGAGTGCGAAGGCGACATTGAATCCGTTGACGACCCATTGCAGCGCGGCGGGATTCGATCCGAGGTCCTGCGAGATGAGCGGAAGCGCGATGGCGGTGCCCGCGATGGCCATCGGCGTGACGAACTGCGCGGCGAGCACCACGGGCAGTGTCGCGCCGCTGGGTGGCGCGCCGCGGGTTTCGGTTTCGGTGGTGACGGTCGACATGGAGATACCTCCTGGGGCGGTGGTCGGGTGGACTCAGCACGGTGGGACGACTTCGGAACGCGCGCGAGGTACCACTGGGCTGATAGGTACCATGATGCTAGTAGCTACGAAGAGCTTCGTACAACTGTTGCCGCGGACCAGATCCCCGACCTCGCCCCAGGAGCATGTGATGAGCACGGCGCACCGGCCCGGACCGGATTTCCTCGACACCGATGTGCTGGTGGTCGGCGGCGGCCCGGTCGGCATGCTGGTCGCCGCCGAACTGGCGCTGCAGCGCATCCGGGTCGTCGTGGTCGAGACCCGCACCGAACTGGACCTGCGCCCACGGGCGGGCACGGTGCACGCCCGGTCGCTGTCGCTGCTGGCGCGCCGCGGATATATCCCCTCCGTGAATCCCGAAGCGATCCAGCGTGATCCGCACGGTGTGCGCCGGACCCCGTTCCAGTTCGCGGCGCAACCGGTGCTGACGATCAGCGCGCCCAGCGTCGAGCCCGGTCCGATCGCGGGCATCCCGCAGGCACGACTGGAGGCGGCCTTCGAGCAGCGCGCGGGTGATCTCGGCGCACGAATCCTGCGCGGCCACACCGTCACCGGGCTCGCGGTCCGCGACGACGCGGTGGTGGCCGAGGTGGCCGTCGACGGCGCGGATCGCTCGCTGCGCGTCCGCGCCCGCTACGCCGTCGGCGCCGACGGCGCCCGCAGCCTCGTCGCCCGCACCGGCGACTTCCCCGCGCAGGTATACCCGGCGACCATGAACGCCATCGCCGGGCTGGCGATCGCGGCCACGGACGCCGGGATTCCGCCGGGCTGGAATCCGACACCCACCGGATGGACCCTGCACAATGCGAATCCGCACGGCCCCGCGCGGATCATCGCCATGGACTTCAGCGGCGCCCTCGACCACCGGCCCGA
>NZ_BAFR01000115.1 GCF_000308435.1 Nocardia araoensis NBRC 100135
CTCGTCGCGGTCATCACCGACGGGCCGGACTCCAAGATCTGCGGCAAACTCTCGGTGCAGACCTACGCGGTGGAGGAGCGGCTGGGCCTGGTCTGGGTGTACATCCCGATCGCGCGCGAGCCCGCGCCGCCGCTGGACGAGCAGTTGCCGCGCGAGCTCGTCGAGAACGCGGGCATCGTCGGCGGGCGCATCCAGCCCCGCGCGGGCAATTGGCGTTTCGCGTGTGAGAACGGCTTCGACGAGGGGCACGCGAAGTATCTGCATCGCACCGCGCTGTGGCGGCTGTTCAAGCCGATGCCGACCTGGAACATCACCCGCATCGTGCGCGAAGGCCGGTGGATCTACCGCGTCCAGGACGAGGTGTACTGGGAGGCCGATTTCCCCGGCGTGGGGAAGTGGACCAACAAGCGGTGGTGGAAGAAGAAGCCGGACGAGACCAAGGTGTCGCAGATCGGCAATGTCGGCGCGGGCCTGGAAGTGAACTCGGTCATCGCGGCGCAGAACTTCCCCGGATTCGCTTCCTTGTCCATGCCCGGCGTGCTGCGCATCGCCTACCCCGACTTCATCCACTACGAGTTCTATGTGCCGGTCGACGACGAGCGTCACCTGTATGTCGGCTTGATGGTGAATTTCGTGTCCGGCGTACGGAAACTCGGCTTCTACGCGAAGTACCTCGGTGCGATCCGCTGGCTGTTCCACGGCCAGTTCTCCGGGCAGGACGCGTGGATGGTCGAGGTCACCGACGCGCCGCCGGAGAAGTTGTACCGGCCCGACGTCTCGCTCACCGCGTGGCGCAATCTCGCCGAAGAGGAGTACGCCGAAAAACTCGCGGCGGCGATCGAATTCGTCAAGCAGCCGGTGACCAAGGCGCGGGAGCGCCGTACGCCCGCCGCTCGCAACGGCGCCGCGGCGGGCGAGGCCGCGCAGCCTGTCCCCTCCAGCGAATAGAGGAATCCCATGCTGAAGACACTGATCGCGTTCGCCGCGGGCGCAGCGGCCGTCGCCGGCGCACCCGTCGCCTGGCGGTTCGTCGCGCGGCGCAGCAACACGCAGGTACACCAGGTCCGTCGATGACGGTCGCGGAAGCGGCCGCGCTGGCGGGCTTGGACGCGCTGCGCAGGCGCTGGACCGAAGCGGCCTGCGCGCAGGTGGACCGCGACCGGCTACACGACCTGCTGACCGGGCTCGTCGACATCCCCAGCCCTACCGGCGACGAAGCCCCGCTCGCGCGGCACATCACCGCGACGATGGCGGCGGCGGGAATCGAGTCGCACACCATGTATCTCGACGACCGGCAGGCGAATTCGTGGGGCCGGGTGCGCGGCGACGGGACGGGACCGGATCTGCTGCTGTATGCCCCGATCGACACGGTGACCACGGGGGACCCGGAAGAGGACCTGCCCTGGGCGGGCGAATCGCTGCGTCCCGACATGATCGCGCGGACCACGACCGTCGAGGATTACGTCATCGGGCTCGGCGCCTCCAATCCCAAGGGGCACGCCGCCTGCGTCCTGGCCGCAGGGGAGGCGATCCGCGCCGCCGGGATCCCGCTCACCGGAGACCTTCTGCTCGGCTTCGGCGCCGGTGGGATGCCGACCAACGCGCGGCCCGGCGTGGGCAATCCGCGGCGCAACACCGGTCAGGGGGTCGGCTGTTCCTTCCTGCTCGAACAAGGAGTGTGGGCGGACTTCGCCCTGATCGCGAAGCCGGGGTGGACGGTGTCGTGGGAAGAGGTCGGGCTCGCCTGGTTCGAGGTCACGGTGCACGGCAGCCACACCTACGTGGGTTCGCGCCATCGGCTGCCGTACCGGAACCCGGTGGCGCTGGCCGGGGCGGTCGCCACCCGGCTCGAGGAATGGTTCCCGCGCTACTCGCAGGCCCACGACGACGGGCTCGTGCTGCCGCAGGGCATGGTGGCGAACATCCGGGGCGGATGGGAGCGCACCGCGTCGTTCACTCCGGCGAGCGTCCGCATGATGATCGACCTGCGGCTCAGCCCGCGCACCACGCCCACCGCGGCCAAGCGCGAATTCGCCGAGGCGGTGCGGCGCATCTCCGACGACCTGGGCGTCCGGATCGATGTGGAGCAGATCCTGGCGATTCCCGGCGCTGGGTCGGATCCGGGAATGTGGCTGTGCCGCAAGGCCGTCCAGGCATGGGAAGCGGTGGAAGGCGCTGCGCACCGGGAGTTGCGCGACGCGAGCGGCGCGACCGACGCGAACATCCTGCGCGGGCGCGGGATCCCCACCGTGCGGGTCGGCATGCCGAAGGTCGTGAACGCTCCTTTCGACATGGACTTCGCGATGGGCATGAACACGGTCGACCTCCGGGAAGCGGAAAAGCTCACCAAATTTCTCGTCCGTGTCGCAGTCGACACGGTCACACGCGGGCTCGAGGAAGTAGGGATTGCCTGATGGCGACAATCGTGCTGGGTGTCGGAGCCTCGCACAGCACCCTGATGAACACCCACTGGGAACAGACCACCCACAAGGCGGAAGCCGAGCGCTTCCGGGACGCGCTGTACGCGGCGCGCGACCGGATCGCGGCGGCGGAGCCGGACGTCGCGCTGATCATCGGATCCAACCATTTCCGCGGGTTCTGGTTGGACCTCATCCCGCCCTTCACCCTCGGCGTGGGGGAATGCCTCGCCAGTGGCGAATCCGGGACGCCGAAGGGTCCGCAGCCGGTCGATGTCGAGTTCGCCCGCCACCTGGCGAACGAGGTGATCGAGAGCGGGCGTTTCGATCCGGCGTACTCGGCGCGGCTGCAGATCGATCACGGGCAGTCACATGCGATCCAATACCTGCTCGACGGACTCGACGTGCCCATCGTGCCGCTCGTGGTCAACGTTTTCGCGCCACCGCTGCCGACCTTCCAGCGCTGCGCCGACCTCGCCACCGCGATACGCGCGGCGATCGCGAGTTTCCCGCAGGACAAGCGGGTCGTCGTCATCGCGTCCGGCGGGTTGTCCCATCGGCTGCCCTGGCCGGACTGGCGCGACCCGCACGGCGAGGACGAGGACTTCATGGTCCGGGCGTGGCTGGACGGCCGGGAGAACTGGTCGGACTACGACGTGCGCCGCCGCGAGATCATCCGGGCCGCGGAGGCCGCCATCACCCCCGAGTTCGACGAGCGCCTCCTCGACCTGTTCGTGCGCGGCAAGGCGGCGGAACTCGCCGAGTACACCACCAACTACGTCGAGCAGGAGGCCGGGAACGGCGCTCAAGAGCTGCGCACCTGGCTCATGATGGCCGCGATCCTGGACTACATCCCGGCCGAACGCCTTGCCTACGAGGCCATTCCGGAGTGGCTGACCGGAATGGGCGTCGCGATTCTCGACCCCACCCACCCCGATTCACCGTCACGAGGGACACGATCATGACAATCTGGAACGAACTGGCCGGACTCGACTTCAGTCTGGCGACCGTCGACGCGAACGGCGTCCCCACCCGCGCACTGCGGGCAGGCGCCGGGGACGAAGCGGTGGTGTTCCTGCACGGCACCAGCGGCCATCTCGAGGCGTTCGCCCGCAATATCGCGGCGCACGCGGCGCACTACGAATGCCATGCCATCGACATGCTCGGGCACGGCTACACCGGCAAGCCGGACTACCCCTACGAGATCCCGCGCTACGTGGCGCACCTGGTCGACTACCTCGATGCGGTCGGCCTGGAGCGGGCGCATCTGGTGGGCGAGTCGCTCGGTGGCTGGGTCGCGGCACACCTCGCGAGCGAGTTGCCCGAGCGGGTGCTGTCGCTGCAATTGCTCGCCGCGGGCGGCACGGTCGCGAATCCCACGATCATGGAACGCATCAAGACCTCCACCACCAAAGCGGTGCGCAGCGATGACATCGAACTGACCCGGGCGCGGTTGCGGCTGCTGATGCACGACCCGGCCGACGCCACGGAGGAACTCGTCGAGGTCCGGCACCGGATCTATCACCAGCCCGATTTCGTCGCGAACATCCACAACCTGCTGTCCCTGCAGGAGATGGAGATCCGGCAACGGAACCTGCTGCGGCCGGAGCGACTCGCGCGCATCCAAGCGCCCACCCTGGTGGTCTGGGGTCACGAGAATCCGTTCGGCGACGTGCCGGAAGCCGAGAAGATGGCCGAAGACATTCCCGGCGCCAGGCTGCAGCTCTACCCCGAATGCGGACACTGGCCGCAGCACGAGCAGGCCGCGTCGTACAACCCGCTGAGCCTGGAGTTCCTGGCCGAGGCGTCCGCGCAGGCGAAGGCGTCGGCCTGAGCCGACGGGCTACGGACGGCGCGGGCCGGTCACGCATTCGGTGCGTGCCCGGCCCGCCGTGCGTTCGAGGAGGAACAGACCGATGAACCGAATCGTGCTGCTGACGGCGGACGAGGACGACGCGCTCGGGGCGCGGATCCGGGACGCGGTCGGCGCGGCCGGTCGGCTCGTCCGCCCGACGTCCCGCACCGTCGACGAGCTGCACCGGCTGCTGCCGGACGCCGACATCGTCGTCGGCGACTGGAGTGGCGAGCTGCCCCTCGGCGCCACCGAAGCGGGGCTGGCCCGCCGCGCGCGACTGGTCCAGCAACCCGGGGTCGGGGTGAACTTCATCGATGTGGCGGCATGGGCCGCGGCGGGAGTGCCGGTGGCCAACACCCCGGGCGCCAACGCGGCGTCCGTCGCGGAATGGGCGGTGGTCGCGGCGGCGAGCCTGAGCAGGTCGACGCTGTGGGCGCACGCCGAAGTGCGGGCGGGACGCTGGCCACAAGCGGCGATCCTGGGACGCGGTTGTCGTGACCTCGGTGAACTCCGGGTCGGCATCGCCGGTTTCGGTGCGATCGGTCGGCGCTGCGCCGCTCTGTTCGCCGCGTTCGGATGCGAGGTCGCCTACACCGCGCGCGCCGCTCACCGTGCCGCGACGGCACGGTTCTTGCCGATGGACGAGCTGCTGACGGTCGCGGACGTGCTGGTCGTGGCCGTCCCGCTGACCGAACGCACCCGCGGACTGATCTCCGCGCGAGAGCTGGCGATGCTGCCGGCCGGGGCGCTCGTCGTCAATGTCGGGCGTGGGCCGGTCGTGGACGAGCCCGCGCTCGTCGCCGCCCTGCGTTCCGGGGCGGTGTCGGGGGCCGCGCTCGACGTCTTCACTGTCGAGCCGCTCGCCTCCGACAGTCCGCTGCGCACCCTGGACAGCGTGCTTCTCAGCCCGCACATCGCCGGAGGCAGCGACACGGCGCGGCGAAGGATTTACGCGATGACGGCGGAGAATGTGGCGCGCGTCTGCGCGGGTGACCGACCGCGCTGGACGTTGTGAAAATAATTCGATTGCGGCGGCGCGTTGCGCAGATGTTTCCGAAAGCGGCCTCGTATCGCCGTCGTATGTTGCGCGGAGGTAAGGCCGTCGACCGTGGTCCGTACGGCGGACCGAGATGATTCTCAGCCCTGATCAGCGTGGCTAAGTTGCTTTTCACCACCGCACGAATGCGGCCCAGATCACAGAACGAAGGTGTCGGTTACATGGCCTGGCGATCTCAACTCCGTAGAACTGCCCTCGTGGCGGCGGCAGTATTGGTCACGATGTCGGTCGGCGCGTGCAGCCGCCCGGCAACGCAGAGCACCGCCGATTCGGCAGGGGGCGGGCCGATCCGGATCGCGGTCGGCATCGACGCCTCCTATGCGCCGTTCTTCGTCGCCGACCAGAAGGGGCTGTTCAAGGCGGCCGGCCTGGAGGTGCAGCTGGTGCAATTCGGTCGCGGTGGGGAGGCGGTCGACGCGCTCTCGACCGGTCAGGTCCAGATCGCGGGGAGCTCCGACACCACTACGATCGCGCAGCTGCGCCAGAATCCGTCGCTGCGGGCGATGTACTCCTACGAGGCCTCCGGGGAATACCTCAAAGTCGTGCTACGCAACGGCATCGATTCGCCCGCCGCCGTGCAGAAGATGGGCATCGTTCCCGGGTTGAGCCAGATCTCGACCGAGAAGTATCTCCAAGCCCACGGCGTGCGGCCGGACGCGGTCAAGATGATCACGGCGACCCCGACCGACATGCCCGCGTTGCTCGGACGTGGCGACATCGACGGGTACGTGCTGTGGGAGCCGTGGCCTGCGGCGGCGCTGAGCCAGGGCACCGGGCATGTCGTCGCCCGCACCGGGGACTACAACTGGCTCTACCACCACTGGGCGATCACCACGCAGCCCTGGCTGGCCGCGCACGAGGACACCGCCCGCACGGTCGCCCAGGTTCTCGACAAGGCCACGCAGCTGGTCGAATCGGACCCCGTTGCCGCCGCCGCGGCGACGAAGTCGGCGGTGAATGTCGCCGAGGACCAGACCATCACCGCGATCGAGGAAATCGATTTCGGGGTCGAGAATCTGACCGCCGAGGACATCGCGTCGGCGCAGTCGGTCGTCGATTTCTACAAGAAGCTCGGTGCGCTCACCGAGCAGCCGGATCTGCAGTCGGCGATGCTCGTCGGCTGGTACGAGAAGAGTGCGCAATGAGTGTGACAGCGATCAAGGGTGTCCCCGTAGAGATTCGAGGGCTCGGAATCAGTTTCGGCGCCGCGGATATCGTTTCGGGAATCGATCTGCGGGTGCGGGAGGGTGAGTTCGTCTGCCTTCTCGGTCCCAGCGGTTGCGGGAAGTCGACCTTGTTGTCGTCGATGGCCGGTTTCATCGCACCTACCGCGGGCGAAATCGTCTGTGACGGAACGCAGGTGAAAGGAAGCAACGCGCACGCGGGGATGGTCTTCCAGAGTTCGGAGGCGCTCTTCGAATGGATGACCGTCAGCCAGAACGTCTCGTACGGACCGCGGATGCACGGTGCGGGCAAGGCCGAACAGGCGCGGATCGCGGCCGATCATCTCGCGATGGTCGGTCTTCCGCACGCGGGTGACAAATTCCCGTCCCAATTGTCGGGCGGTATGCGCCAGCGCGTGCAGATCGCCCGGGTACTGGCCAACCAGCCGTCCCTGGTCCTGATGGACGAGCCGTTCGGCGCCCTCGACGCGCAGACCAGGCAGGTGCTGCAGATCGAGTTGGACAAGATCTGGCGGCACACCGGCTGCACCGTCGTCTTCGTCACCCACGACATCGACGAGGCGCTCACCCTCGCCGATCGCGTGGTGGTCATGTCCGCCGGACCGAAGGCGCGCATCAAGAGCATCTACCAGGTCGACGCGCCGCGACCGCGCGACCGCACCCATCCGGACGTGATCGGGCTGTACGAGCAACTGCGCGACGACATCCGCGCCGAGGTCGTGACGTCGTTGCGGAACCAAGGTATCGAAGAGGACGAGCTGTGACCGCCATTGTGCAGAGCCGGGCAGTACCCGCGGGAAGCGCGAACATCAAACGGACGCAACGGAAATCCGTTGCGGCGGCAGGCCGGGTGACCCGCACCGCGCTGCTGTGGGTGGCGTCGGCGGTGCTCGGCCTCGCCGTCTGGTCCTTCCTCGCCTGGTGGTACGGACCGACGACGATCGCTTCTCCGGTCCAGGTGTGGACGGCGGCGGTGGACCTCGCACAGCGCGGCGTGCTCTGGACGTCCATCTCGGCGTCCGCGCAACGAATCCTGCTCGGCTGGAGCCTCGGCGTCGTGATCGGCGCTCCGATCGGCATCCTCATGGGGCGGGTCGACATCGTCCGTCAGCTGCTGGACCCCTACATCGAGTTCTTCCGCTTCATCCCGCCGATCGCTTTCGTGACGCTCGCGGTGGTGTGGTTCGGCATCGGAGAGACCTCCAAGGTCGTCCTGATCTTCTACACCTCGGTGTTCATCGTCACGGTGAGCACCATCGCGGCCACGGTCGCGATCAGCGAGAACAAACTCCAGGCCGCGACCAACCTGGGCGCGAACCGGCTGCAACTGATGAAGACCGTCGTGCTGCCCTCGGCCGTGCCCGGCATCGTCACCGGGGCCAGGCTGGCGATGGGCAACAGCTTCCTCACCATCGTCTCCGCCGAGATCGTCGCCGCCGATCGGGGAATCGGGTCGATGATCTGGCAGGCGCGCAACTACGGCCGGATCGACTGGACGTTCGTCGGCATCATCGTGCTCGGCATCATGGGTTTCGTCTTCGACCGCGTCCTGCGGCTGCTCTCGGCGAAATTCCTCTCCCGGTACGGCGTCAAATAGACAGGGGCGCAATGGAACAGACACCCACGATCGCCGAGCTGGCCGGAATTCCGGACCGGCCGGAATCGCAAGACCTCGGCGCGGAACGGCAGCGCCGCAAGATCGCGGTGATCGGCGGCTATCGGATCCTGTCCCGGTTCGGGCTCGACGAGGGCATTTCCGGGCACATCACGGCGCGCGACCCGGAGCGTCCCCACACCTTCTGGACCGCTCCCTTCGGCAGGCATTTCTCGAAGGTCCAGCCCGACGAACTGTTGCACGTGGACTCGGACGGCACGATCCTGTCCGGCCGGGGCCCGTTGAACCGGGCCGCGTTCGTCATCCACTCGAAAGTGCACGAGGCGAGACCCGACGTGATCGGCGCCGTGCACGCCCACGGGTTGCAGGGCAAGGCGTTCTCCTCGTTGCACCGGCTGTTGTCGCCGATCACGCAGGATGCCTGCGCGTTCTACGACGACCACTCGATCTACGAGGAGTATCACGGCGTCGCGCTGGACGAGGAGGAAGGCAGGCGCATCGCGCAGGCACTCGGCGCCAACAAGGCGGTGATCCTCACCAACCACGGGCACCTGACCGTGGGCACCTCCGTGGAGAGCGCGGTGTGGTGGTACGTGTCCATGGAACGGTCGATGCAGGCCGAACTCGCCGCGCGCGCGGCGGGAGACCCGATCGCCCTGCACGACAAGATCGCGGCCCAGACCTATGAGGCGGTGGGCACCGAGAAGGTCGGATGGTTCGCGTACTCGACCATCATCCAGAAGATCGCGGCGGAAGAACCGGAACTCTTCGGCGTCTGAGCGCACACGCGACGTGTCTTTTCGTCCCGGCGGGCCCGGCGAGCCACCCTTGGTGGTCGCCGGGCCCGTTTCGTGCGCGCGGCGGGCGGGACGGAGTCTGCTGACCGGACCGAGTTCATTCATGAAGAGCCGCAACCTGATTAGCGTTCACGCCGTGAACGAATCGTCCTTCCCATCGACCGGCGCCGAGCTCGACGTCGATATCCTCATCGTCGGCGCGGGCCCGGCGGGGCTGTACGGCGCCTACTACGCGGGTTTCCGCGGTCTGCGCGTCGCCGTGGTCGACGCGCTCGCCGAGCCCGGCGGGCAGGTGAGCGCGATGTATCCCGAGAAGGCCATCCTCGACATCGCGGGATTCCCCGCGGTCAAAGGCCGCGATCTCATCGAGGGTCTGCTCGCGCAGGCCGCACCGTTCGATCCGATCTACCTGATGAGCGAGCAGGCGGTGAGCCTGACCCACGACGCATCCGGCAACGCTCTCGTCACGACGAGCAAGGGCCGCACCATCACCGCGGGTGCCGTCGTCATCACCGGCGGCATCGGCACCTTCACACCCCGTCCGCTGACGAAAGGCCTCGATTTCCTGGATCGGGGGCTGAGCTATTTCGTCCCCGACCTCTCGGCGCACGAGGGAAAGGACGTGGTGATCGTCGGCGGCGGCGACAGCGCGTTCGACTGGGCCGTGCACCTCGAGCCGATCGCCAACTCCGTCACCTTGGTGCACCGGCGCGACAAGTTCCGGGCCCACAGATCGACGGTGGCCAAGGTGTACGACAGCTCGGTGCGGGTGCTGGTCAACGCCGACGTCGCGGCGGTTCGCGGCAACGGCTGGATCGCCGAAGTGGACATCGCGCACAAGCTCGACAAGTCGACCACCACGCTCGCCGCGCAATCGGTCATCGCGGCACTGGGTTTCACCGCCGACCTGGGCCCGCTGGCCGAATGGGGCCTGGACATCGATTCCCGGCACATCGTCGTGAACACCCGCATGGAGACCAACGTCGCGCGCGTCTACGCCGCGGGCGACATCACCGACTACCCCGGGAAAGTGCGACTGATCGCGGTCGGCTTCGGCGAGGCCGCCACCGCGGTGAACAACGCCGCGGCCGTCCTCGATCCGGACGCGGAGATCTTCCCCGGACATTCCACCGAACAGGAGGGCTGAACGAATGGCATTCGTGATAGGCGAGGCCTGCATCGACTACACCGATCGCTCGTGCATGGAGGAATGCCCGGTCGACTGCATCTATGAGGGCGACCGGAAGCTGTACATCAATCCGAACGAATGCATCGACTGCGGCGCGTGCGAACTGGCGTGCCCGGTGGAAGCGATCACGGTGGATCGCAAGGCCGCGCCGGAATTCAAGGAGGACAACAAGAGGTTCTTCCTCGACATCCTGCCGACCCGCACCGAACCCGTGGGCAATCCGGGGGGCGCGGCGAAGATCGACGTGATCGGCGTCGACACGCCGATGGTGGCGGCGTACCGATGAGCGCGCGACTCCGATTCGCCTACGCGGACACGTCGTTCGGTCAACTGCACTACGCCGAGCAGGGGGACGGTCCGGTGCTGCTCCTACTGCACCAGACGCCTCGCTCCTGGGACGAATTCCGCGAATTGATCCCGTTGCTCGCCGTCGATCATCGGGTGATCGCGATGGACATGGTGGGTTTCGGCGCGAGTGCGAAACTGCCCGCGCCGCAGACCATCGAATCGTTCGCCCGTGGGGCATGGGAGCTGCTGGACGCACTAGGCGTCGAACACGCCGCCGTCCTCGGGCATCACACCGGCGCGGCCGTGGCACTGGAGATGGCCGCCACCGACAGCGAGCGGGTCGCCGCGCTGCTGCTGTCGTCCTGTCCGTGGACGGACGAGCGGTATCGGGCCGATCGTGCCGCAGGAGCGGGCGTGGATCGCGCACAGCGCAGCGAGGACGGGACGCATCTGCGGACCCTCTGGGACTTGCGCCGACCGTACTATCCGGAGCCGGTCGCGGATCTGCTCGATCGGTTCATCCGGGACGCGCTCGCACCGGGCGTCGATCCGGCCGAGGGGCACCGGGCCTGTGCCCGCTACCGAATGGAGGACCGCATCGGTTCGGTGACCGCCCCGGTGCTCCTGATCGGCGCCGGCCGGGATCCGTTCTCGATGCCCAACCTGCCCATCCTGAGCGCACGGCTCACCGCCGCGCGGTCGGTGCGCCGCGCCGTGATCGACAACGGTACGGTCGCGCTCATCGAACGCGAGGCCTCGGCGGTGGCCTCGGCGGTGCGGGATTTCCTGGCATCCGCCGAGGTCACGCGGCCGAAGGTAAACACCGTGGAACGGGTCCACTGACCGGACCGTGTGACGTGCCTCTCGCGCTACCGGTCCCGTAGCGTCGCGGCATCAGGCGAGCGCACCGCTGCTCAGGACGGCAGGCAATCTCTCGCTCGCCCGACCCGCCAGGAGGCACCCCTTGACGACAGCCACACGAGGACCCGGTGGACTCGGACCGGTAGTACCCATCACGGCGGCAGCCCGGCAGGCAGGCACCGACATGTCCTCGGTGCTGGGCAAGGCCCGCCTGATTCTCGACGCTTTCGACAGCGAACGCAGCGATCTGTCGCTGACCGAACTCGCCCGCCGCAGCGGCGTGGCGAAAGCGTCGGTGCACCGGCTGGCCGGAGAGCTGGTGGAGTGGGGCCTGCTCGAACGAGCGGGGACCAAATACCGGCTGGGACTACGGTTGTTCGAACTCGGTCAGCTCGTACCCCGGCAGCGGATCCTCCGCGACGCGGCGCTGCCCTACATGGAAGATCTGCTGCTGGCCACGCAGGAGACGGTGCACTTCGCGGTGCGCGACGGTATCGATGTGCTCTACATCGAGAAGATCATCGGGCACCGCGGACTCAACCAGCAGTCGCGCGTCGCGGGCCGCCTGCCGCTGTACTGCACGGCCACCGGAAAGATGATCCTGGCGTTCTCGCCCCAGTCGGTGTTCGACGAGGTGGTCGAGCAAGGGTTCACCGCACTCACCAGCCGTACCACGATGTCGGTCGGTGTCCTGCGTACGCAACTCGAGCGGATGCGCAAGGAGCAGCTGGCCGTCGAGGTCGAGGAGACCAGGCTCGGTTATATGAGCGTCGCCGTCCCGGTGTTCAGCGGCCCGCGGATGCTGGCGGGCGCATTGTCGGTCACCGCGCCCACCGCCCGGCTCAACGTCAGCCGCATCACCGGCGCGCTGCGGACCGCCGGCGTGGGCATCACCCGGACGCTGCAAGCGATGCGGTGCACGCACTCGCCGGGCGAGACGGCAGGACGCGAGAGTTCGTGCAGCGCCGCGATGTGTTCGTTCAACGGCTGCGGGCGATGACCTCGCTCAGCGCTCCCGCGTCGGCCGGAAGCCCTGCCGCTGCGCATCCCAGGTGTCGGGCCGGACGCCGCGGGAACAGAGCGCTTGCTTCTGTACCTTGCCCGTCTCGGTGAGCGGAAGCGCCGCAACCAGGTCGACGTAGCGGGGCAGCGCGAAGTAGGCGAGGTTCGGCTCGGCGAAGCGCAACAGATCGGCGGGGTCGAGCGTGGCGCCGTCCCGCGGCACGACCGCCGCCATGACCTCGTCCTCGGCGAGCGCGGACGGCACCGGGAACACCGCGACCTGCGCGACACCCGGGTGCTGCGCGAGCACCGACTCCACCTCGGTCGCCGAGATGTTCTCGCCCCGTCTGCGGATGACGTCCTTGAGGCGATCCACGAATCGGAACCAGCCGTCGGATCCGCGGATCACCCGATCTCCGGTGCGCAGCCAGGAACCCTCCGCCGGGATGGGGTCACCGAGATATCCCGCCGCGAATCCGCCGCGACGCAGGCTGCGGACCACCAGTTCACCCGGGCTGCCATCCGGAACCGGACGGCCTTCGTCGACGACGGCGGCCTCGTAACCGTCCATCACCGTGCCGATGAAGCCGTCCCGGCGCCGGCCCGGTAGCGATCCGAGCACGAGGTTGGTCTCGGTGGTGCCGAATCCGTCGACGAGTTCGATGCCGAATCGCCGCCGGAAGGGCTCGTACAGGTGCGGGGGAGTAGCGGGCGACAGCGCCCTGGTGACGTGATGGGCGCGCTCGACCGGAGACGGTGGCCGGTTCATCAGCATGGCGACCATGGCGCCGAGGAGATAGGTCACGGTGGCGCCGGACTCCTCGACCCGCGCCCAATAGCCGCTTGCCGAGAATCGTTCGCCGAGCACGAATGTGGCGCGCCAGACCAGAGCCTGGAACAGCGAGCCGATGGCGTTGGTGTGGAACATCGGCAGGCAGTTGTACAAGACGTCGCCTGCGCCGAGACCGAGGGACCGCCCGACTCCCTCACCCCACCAGAGGAATTGAGCGTGCGGGCAGCGGACCCCTTTCGGCATGCCGGTGGTGCCCGAGGTGAACAACACCGCGGCGACATCGAGGTCGGCGACCGGCGCCGGATCGCGGGGCGGCTCGGTCGCCGCCGGATCGGCTCGCGGGGCCGAGGCGGCGCCGACGAGCCAGCGCTCGCCCGCGAATCGCGTGGCATCGACGTGCCCGGCGTAGCGTGGCTCGACGAGCACCCACCGCGCATCCGACTCGACGAGCGCGTGGCGCAGACCGTCACCGCGCAACGCCACGTTCAGCGGCACCGCCGTGGCCCCCAGCCAGCCACAACCGAGCAGCAGATCGACGAGCTCGATACGGTTGTCCAGCACCGCGGCGACCCGGTCACCGGCTCGAACTCCGTGCGCGTGCAGTGAGGTCGCCATGGCCGCCGCCCGGCATGCGAGCGCGCGATAACTCACCTCGACCGGGCCCGCGCGCAGGGCGATGCGTTCTCCGCATTCCTCGGCCCTGGTGCCGAGCAGCGCCGGAATGGTCATCGCCTCCGGAAGCCGCGGCGAAACGTTCCGCGCGTCCAGGGTCATGGCACGACGACGGCGCGTCCGGCCACCTTGCCCTCGCGCATCAGCCGCAGGGCGTCGGCGATCCGGTCGAGCGGGAATTGCTGCACCGCGAGGCGCACCTCGCCCGCGATGAGCCTGCCGATCAGTTCGGGGGCGAGTTCGGCCTGCCGGGCGCCTTTGCGAATCATGTTGACCGGCAGGATCCGCACGTCGCTCAACAGCCAGTTGGGCAGATCGATGGTCAGTTCGGTGCCCAGCGTGTATCCCACGAGCGCGGCCCGCCCGCCCGATGTGACGCGCTCGAGCAGCGGGGGAAGGGAATCACCTCCGAGCGTATCGATCAGTACCTCGGCGACCGGCTCGTCGCCCAGTTGCTTCGCCAGCTCGGCGCCGCGCCCGACCACCGGTCGGACACCGGCGGGCAGCAACTCGACTTGGTCCGGCCGGGGCACGACGCCGATCACCTCGCTCGCACCGGCGAGCCGGGCGAATTGGGCGGCCATCGAGCCGACCGCCCCCGACGCGCCGGACACCAGCACGCGTTCCCCGGCACGGACCTCGGCGACATCGTGCACGGCGACGTACCCGGTGGTACTCGGCAGGAAGAAGGTCGCGGCCACCGCCGGCGGCAGATCGGAATCGAACGGCGTGAACGCCTTGTCGGCCGCGACGAGATACTCAGCCCAGCACCCGTTCTTGGTCAGCCCGATGCCGCCGCCGCGCACGAGCACCCGGGTTCCCGGAGCGAACGTGTCCGATTCGACGACCGTCGCGGCGCCGTCGGTGCCGCCGATGTGCGGCAGCGGCGGCTTGACGTTGAACTTGCCGCTCGCGACGGTCAGATCGAGGTGACCGAGCGCCGCCGCGTCGATGCGGACCAGCGTCTGGCCCGCGCTCCGTGCGGGGATGTCGATGTCTTCGAGGACGGGTGCCTCACCGAAACTGTGTAGCCGGGCGGCGCGCATGGGTCTCCTTCGGGTGCGGGGTGAGCGGTTCAGGCGAGGATCGATGTCGCACGCAGCTGTGCGATCCGGTCCGGCGGGTACCGCAGGATGTCGCGGAGCACCGATTCCGTGTCGGCGCCCAGAAGCGGTGCGGCGCTGCGGACTTCACCGCCCGCGCGATCCAACCGGATGGGTACGCCCTCGTGCAGGAAGGCGCCCGCGCGGGGGTGTGTACGCCGCACGTAGAAGCCGCGCGCACGCAGATGCGCGTCCGTCTCGACGAGATCTCTGCCGTCCTGCACCGTGCCCGCGGGTACGCCCGCGCCTTGCAGCGCCTCGGTGACCGCCTCGGCGGGCAGTGGCCTGGTCCACGCCGTGATCGCCGCCGCGATCTCCTGGTCGCGCGCCCTTCGCTGTTCAGCGGTGCGAAGATCCGCGGCATCCGCCCATTCCGGGCGTTCGATCAGCGCGCACAGGGCACCCCAGTCGGTCTCGTCGCGCACCGCGATCGCCACCCAGCGATCGGCGCCGAGGCAGCGGAACACACCGTGCGGCGAGAACTCGGCGTCGGCATTGCCCCGCGGTTGCGGCAACCGGCCGGTCCCGGTCGACTGGATCACGCTGGTGCCCATGTGCGCGGCCATCGCCTCGAGTTGGGAGAGGTCCACATGCTGGCCACGACCGGTGCGGTCACGGTGTTCGAGGGCGGCCAGGGTGGCGGTCGCCGCCTGCAGTCCCGCCACGATGTCGCCGTGGCCGTAGATCACCCCGACGACGTCGTCGGCATGCCAACCGGTCAATGCCGTCAGACCGGTGCTGGCGGACACGATGTCCGCGTACGACACCCAGCCGCTGCGCGGCCCCGTGTGGCCCATGCCGGACATCGAGACGTACACGATGTCGGGCCGCAGTTCGCGCAGCCGCTGGTAGCCCAGCCCCATCTTCTTCAGCACCGACGAGCTGAAGTTCTCGATCACGACATCGCTCTCGGCGATCAGGTCGGCGAGCACTTCCAGGCCCTCGGGTGTGCGGGTGTCGAGAGTGATGCTGCGCTTGTTGCGGTTGACGTCGTTGAAATAGCCGCTGGTGTCGGGATCGTCGTGCGGGCCGCGGGACAGGTGCATGGCGGGGGAGAAGCGGGTCGGGTCCGGGCGTCCCAGCGACTCGACCTTGATGACTTCGGCACCGTGATCGGCGAGGATCCTGGTGCAATAGGGACCGGCGAGAACCCAGGTCAGGTCGAGCACCCGGATCCCCTCGAGACTGCGCCTCCCTGGTCGCGGATCCGGCGCGGAGACAGCTGGGGGCGTGCGGGTCTCGGCGGTCAGCGACCGGTCGGCGCCGAGACCGGGGACGACGAGTTCGCGGATCCGCCGCCCCTCGGGGAACGCGAAGCCGAATCCCAGGTCACGGGTCACCTCGTCTCCGGCGACCACGTCGAGGAAGAAATCGCGGTCGTTCAGCTGCGGATTGACCAGCAGTTCGGCGGGACCGTCCACCGCCGCCCACGGCAGCTTGCGTTCCTGCGCGCGCACGGCGAACTCTTCCTTCGGCCATTTCGCCAGGAAGCGCTGGAGCACCGCGAAAAGGTGATCCTGGTGGGTCTTGCGTTCGACGGGATCGCGGTAGCGCGGGTGATCCAAGTCCTCCTGCGCCCCTTCCTCGATCAGCCACCGCAGCGTCTCGTCCCACATCCGGGGACTGCCGCCGAGCCCGCCGCCGAGGAATCCGTCGGCGGCGGTGAACAATCCGTGTGGCACCAGGGGATGCACTCGGCCCGGCCGGCCGGGAACGCGGTCTTCGTGCAGGTATGCCAGGGTTCCCGCCTCGAGGCCGGCCGCGACGCACTCCTGCGCCGAGATGTCGACGAACGGCGCGGGGCCGAAGCGCCTGGCCCGCAGGCCGAGCAGAGCGCCGATCGCGGCGTTGACCCCGGCGAGCTGCTCGGCTTGCCCTTCGGGCAGGCACAGCGGCGGACCGTCGGGCGTACCGACCTGGGCCAGCATGCCGCCCATCGCGGCGACCGTGAGATTCGTGGCGGCCCACGTGCTGTGCGGCCCGGTCGTACCGAATGGTGTGACGCGCACGTGCACAAGGGAATCGTGCGCAGCAACGAACGATTCCGAACGGACGTCGGTGCCGTCCAGAAGAATGTCCGCTCCCGCGAGCAGATTCCCGAGAGCGTCCCGATCGGCGTCGGTGCCCAGGTCGAGCACGACCGAACGCTTGCCCGCATGCCAGTGGGCGAAGGCGTAACCGTCGAGTTCGCGGCGGGTCCGATCGCCTTGCGGCGGCTCGACCAGGATGACCTCGTATCCCAGACCGACGAGTATCCGCCCGGCGAATCGCGTGAACGGGCTCGACAGTTCCACGACACGAATAGTGGATTCGGCCACGGGTGCTCCATTCCGTACGGTGTGCGCGTTACTGTGCTTTCTCGCCGAACCAGCCGCTGAGCAGCACTTTTTCCGGTTCAATCGGGCCTGCGAGTTTGCCATGGGCGCGGAAGAAGTCCACCAGCTGCCGGGCCTGCTCGAAATCGCCGGAGGTGAAATCCCGTCCCTTGAAATCGATCTGGGTCACCTGATTGCGCGCTTCGGCCGGATCCATCCGGATGGCGCTCGCCACCGCCTTCGCCGCCCGGTCGGGATCCGTCGCGACGATGTCGGCGGCCTGCGCGATCACGCGGAAGACCCGCCCGGCGAGTTCCTCGTGGGTGGACAGCCAGCTCTGCGACGCGAGAAGCCATTGTGAGTATTTCGCGCCGAAGTCACCCGTCGTGCCCGCGACGCGACCGCCCGAGGCCACCGCACGGGCGACCCAGGGGTCGAACGAGATGAAGCCGTCGATATCGCCACGCGCCAGCAACGCGGGCTGTTCGGGGGGACTGGTCGTCACGAGGCCGATCGAGGCCGGATCCAGCCCCAGACTTCGCAGGTATCGGTCGGTGAAGTACAACCCGATCCCGGGGAAGACACCCATCGTCTTGATCGAGTTCGGCGTGACGCCCTCCCGCAGTACCACTCGGAAGTACCGATCGGAGTCCTCGTACACCCCGAGCGCGCGCAGTCCGGGGTTACCGGACATGACGGTGAGCGCGGTCGAGTCGGCGTTGCCGGACAGTTCCGAGGTGCCTGCCACGACGTTCTGCGCGCCCGCCGCACCGCCCTCGGTCTGGATGACCTGCACGTGGAGGCCGGCCGCGTCGAACAGTCCCTCGCTGTCGGCCAGGAAGATCGGCGCGTAGGAGGCGTCGACGCCCACCGAGATGCGAACCAGGTCGCCCCCGTCGCCCGCGGCCTGTGTGGCGGGCCGGGTGCATGCCGTGGTGGCGACCGCGAATGCCGCGACCGCCACCACCGTGGCTATCCCGCGACGCCGGAGATTTCTGAACATGTGAGTCCCTTCGGGTTCGGGTGTCAGCGGCCGGTGAAGACGGGCGCGCGTTTGTCGAGGAACGCCTGCAGGCCTTCGGCGGCGTCGGCGATTCGGATCAGCTCCAGCACGGCGGCGAATTCGAGGTCCAGCGCCTGATCGAGCGGCAGCGCCGAGCCCTCGCGCACGATCCGCTTGAGCAGACCGATCGTCCGGGTGGGCTTGTCCGCCAGAGCGCGTGCGGTCGCGCGGATGCACCCGTCGAATTCGGCGTCGGGGACCACCCGGTCCACCAGTCCGAGGCGCAACGCGTCCGAGGCGGCGAGCCGAGTGCCCTCGATCATCAGCAGTTTCGCCTGGTGCGCGCCGAGGAGCCGGGGCAGGCGCTGGCTGCCGCCCGCGCCGGGGAACAGGCCGAGGGAGATCTCGGGAAAACCGATGGTCGCGGACTCCGCCATCACTCGCATGTCACAGGCCAGCGCCAGTTCGGCGCCGCCGCCGAGGGCATGCCCGTTGAGGGCCGCGAGGACGGGCTTCGCAGCGGTCTCGAGCAATCGCTGGACGTCGACCCACGGACGCATCGCGCGTTGGGTGGCCTCGGTGAGCTCGCGCATGACCGCGATGTCGGCGCCCGCGACGAAGAACCTGCCGGTACCCCGCAGCACGATGCACCGCACGTGGGGGTCGTCCACGAGTGGCGGCAGCACCGCGAGGAAGTCCGCGATCAAGGCGGGATCGAAGGCATTGGCCGGCGGACGGTCGATCGTGATCGTCGCGATGCCCTCCGACACGGCTGGTCGGAGGAATCCGGTGGTTTGTCCGGTTTGCTCGGGCATCAGATGCGTACCTCGATGTGCGGGAGTGGGAGTCGAGCGGGGGCGTCGAGGAGTCAGTATCGGGCAGCCGCGCGGTTCGGAAAACGAATGAGGTTCGCTGAGCAAACCAGCGGCGAAGGTGCGGCGAATATTTGTCCCCGTGCGGTCAGCTCAGTGGAACAAACGGCTTGACCTCGAACGATGCGCTCGGGCACCGTTCGACTACTTCCCCGACGGAAGTGATGTGGGTCGCACTGAGGGCGTACAGCACATCATCGACAACCAGACCTGCCCGGCGCTGTCCGCGCCCGGCATCCGGCGCACTCGGCGCGCCGACACCCAGGAGAGAGCCGAGAGGAAAGAAACAAGATGAGGAAAATCGTCACGGTGGCCGCGGGGCTCGCCGCCGCGGTCGGGATCGCTTCCGGCTCGGCCGGCGCCCAGCCCGGAGTGGATGACGCGGTCGGCTTCACGGCCCACGCCACCGATACCCAGTCCATCATCACGACCGATGCCGGATCGATGGTCGTCGAGGACGGGGTGTTCAAGGTCAAGGCCGCCAACGGCACCGTGCTCACCGGCATGCCGCTGACCTTCCGGGTGGACGACTTCGAGTTCCCGATCGCTGCCGACATCGCCGACCGCACCGCCACCCTGACCCCGCAATTCGACATGGCGCACGCGACCTACAAGCCGGTGGCCCTGCCGTTCGAGGACAAGGCGCCCTGGAAGACCGACTACGACCGTGAGCAGGCCGCCTGGTCCCGCATGACCAGCACCATCACCATGGGCGCCACGCTCGGCACCCTGATCGGCGGCCTGGGCGGCGGCGCCGTCGGCTGCATCCTGGGCGGCATCGCGGGTGCGACGGTCGCGGCGGCCGCGATCGTCGGCTTGTTCGGTGCGTTCATCCCGGCGGCGGCCATCGGCTGCCTCGGCGGCATCGTCGCCGTCGGCGCGCTCGGCACCCTCGCCGGTCAGATCCTGGTCACCGCTCCGGTGGCACTTGGCGCCGCCATTCAGTACTTCGCCACTATCAACCAGCCGCCGGTCGCACCGGCCAAGTAGGTAGCGGGGAGGATCCCAACGACGTTCGTTGGGGGACGACAGACCCCGTCCGGCATTCGCGCCGGGCGGGGTTTTCCTCTCTCAGGCGGGAGGCGCGGACAACAACCGGGCCCGCCGGGTCAGGGTGGCTCCGATGCCATCGGCGGCCGCGCGGACCGATGCCGCGTGGGTCTCGGGATGGAACCGATGGGACGGGCCCGCCACGCTGATCGCCGCGACCACCTCGTCCGACTCGCGAACCGGGGCGGCCACGCAGACGATGCCGGGCGCGGATTCCTCGAATTCGAAGGCCACGCCTTCGGCCGCGATTCGATCGAGCTGGGTGCGCAGCGTGCCCGGTAGGGCCATCGTCCGCGGGGTGTAGCGGCGCAGCGGCCCGGCCAGCACCTGGTCCCGAAGCGCCGCGTCGGCGTTGGCGAGGAGCACTTTGCCGATGGCCGTGCAGTGCACCGGCATACGGCCCCCGATCCGCGACGGGGCGCTTGCCTGCCTGCGTCCGCCGATCTTCGTCAGGTAGACGACATCTGTGCCGTCGAGCACGCCCAGATGCACGGTCTCGTGCATACGCGCGTTCAATTCCTCCAGGAACGGAATGGCCACCTCGAGCAGACTCCGCTCGACCGATGCGCGCATCCCGAGTTCGAACAGATATCCACCGAGCCGATACCCGGCGTCGGTCCGGTCCAGCAGCCGGACCGCCACCATGTCGGCGAGGACCCGGTGCAAGGTGCCCTTCGGAACGCCGGTCCGCCGCGCCAGCTCGGCCAGGCTCAAGGCGGTGTCGTCGATCGAGAACGCCTCGAGCACGGACATGATCTTGCCCAGCACGGTCGAACCGTCTATCGCACGACCAGCGAACGCGGATGACACCGTCCACCTCCTTCGGGGCCCGCCCACTCTACCGCGACGGCGTTCGGCTCAGTGGAACGCAATGCTGGCGGCGGCGTCCCACCTGCGGCGACAGTGAGACCACTGTTTCCTCCTCACGAGATCCGGGACTTTCCGATGCCAACACCTCCAGACCTTGACCAACGCGCCGCGGACACCGCGACGATCGCCGCCGCCGACCTGCTCAGCGCGGCTGCCCGCTCCGGCACCCCGTGCGCTCCGGTACGCGATCTGATCGGCTCCGACGACGTGGCCGCCGCGTACGCGGTGCAGGAGGTGCTGACCGCCGAGCGCATCGCGGCGGGCGCGCGGGTGGTCGGCCGCAAGATCGGTCTGACCTCTGCGGCGGTGCAGCGGCAGCTCGGTGTCGATCAACCGGACTTCGGAGTGCTGTTCGACGACATGCACTACCGGCAGGACACGCCCGTGCCGCTGAGCCGGTTGCTGCAGCCGAAGGTCGAAGCCGAGATCGCGTTCGTACTGGGTGAGGACCTGGCGGACGGACGGCTCGACGACGAGCAGGTCCGCGGTGCGGTCGATTACGCCCTGGCCGCGCTCGAGATCGTCGACAGCCGCATCGCCGGGTGGGACATCACCTTCGGCGACACCGTCGCCGACAACGCTTCCAGCGGTTTGTACGTCCTCGGCACCGAACGCCGCTCCCTCGATTCCTTCGAGCCCGTTTCAGCGCGAATGCGGATGGCGATCGACGGTGTCGAGGTGTCGACGGGATCCGGCGCGGCTTGCCTCGGTGATCCGCTGCACGCACTGGCCTGGCTGGCGCGGACCACACGCGAGTTCGGCCGGCCACTGCGCGCCGGGCAGACAGTGCTCTCCGGAGCGCTCGGGCCGATGGTACCGATCCAGGCCCCTGGAACCGTCACCGCGGACATCACCGGTCTGGGATCGGTGACCGCGACCTTCATTCGGGAGTGAAACCATGAACCACAGCCCCGCCAAGCTCAAAGTCGCGGTGATCGGGTCGGGCAACATCGGCACCGATCTGATGATCAAGGTGATCCGGCACTCGACCGTCCTGGAGATGGGCGCGATGGTCGGCATCGACCCGGAATCCGACGGCCTCGCCCGCGCCCGCAGACTCGGCGTCCCCACCACGTCCGACGGCGTCCAGGGCATGCTGGAACTGCCGAACTTCGACGAGATCGATGTCGTCTTCGACGCGACTTCGGCCAAAGCCCACGCCGCCCACGCCGCGGTGCTCGAACCGCTCGGCAAACGGATGATCGATCTGACACCTGCCGCGCTCGGCCCGTTCGTCGTCCCGGCGGTGAATCTGGACGAGCACCGCCACGCGCCCAACGTCAACATGGTCACCTGTGGCGGGCAGGCCACCATCCCGATCGTCGCGGCCGTCTCCCGTGTCACGCCGGTCGCCTACGCCGAGATCGTCGCGTCCATCGCCTCGAAGTCCGCGGGGCCCGGCACGCGGGCGAATATCGACGAGTTCACCGAGACCACCGCGCACGCGATCGAAACGGTCGGCGGCGCGCGGCGCGGCAAAGCCATCATCATCCTCAATCCGGCGGATCCGCCGCTGATCATGCGCGATACGGTGCTGTGCCTGGTCACCGCGCCGGATTCCGGTACCCACCAGGCGATTCGCGAATCGGTGGAGCAGATGATCGCGCACGTGGCCACCTACGTGCCCGGCTATCGCCTCAAGCAGCAGGTCCAGATCACCGCCGTCCCCGAAGACCAGCCGGTGCACACCCTGCTCGGCCCCGGCGCGGCGGCCGCGCCCACCCATCAGGTGACGGTGTTCCTCGAGGTCGAAGGCGCCGCCCACTACCTCCCGGCCTACGCGGGAAATCTGGACATCATGACCTCCGCGGCCCTGCGCTACGCCGAATCCATCGCCGACACGATCGCCGCGGCATCGGCGGGACAGGAAGCGCTCCGATGACCACCCGACTGTTCATCCAGGACGTCACCCTCCGCGACGGCATGCACGCGGTGCGCCACCGCATCACGCCCGCCGACGTCGGCCGGATCGTGGCGGCGCTCGACGCGGCCGGTGTCGACGGCATCGAGGTCGCGCACGGCGACGGTCTCGCCGGAGGCAGCTTGAACTACGGCCCGGGGAGCAACACCGACTGGGAATGGATCGAAGCCGCCGCCGACAATCTCGCGCACGCCCGGCTGACCACGCTGCTGCTGCCCGGCATCGGCACCATCGAAGAGCTGAAGCACGCCTACCGGCTGGGCGTGCGATCGGTGCGCGTGGCGACCCACTGCACCGAAGCCGACGTGTCCGCCCAGCACATCGCCACCGCACGGGAACTCGGGATGGACGTCTCCGGATTCCTGATGATGTCGCACATGGCCGAACCGGCTCGCCTGGCCGAACAAGCGAAATTGATGGAATCGTATGGGGCGCATTGTGTCTACGTCACCGATTCCGGTGGCCGGTTGACCATGAACGGCGTCCGTGACCGGGTCCGCGCCTATCGCGCGGTGCTCGACCCCGGTACCGAGATCGGGATCCACGCGCACGAGAACCTCTCGCTGTCGGTGGCGAATTCCGTTGTTGCGGTCGAAGAAGGCGTCACCCGGGTGGACGCCTCGCTCGCCGGCCACGGCGCCGGGGCGGGCAACTGCCCGATCGAACCTTTCGTCGCCGTCGCCGACCTGCACGGCTGGAAGCACAACTGCGATCTGTTCGCGCTACAGGACGCCGCCGACGACCTGGTGCGGCCACTGCAGGACCGCCCGGTGCGCGTGGACCGCGAAACGCTCACGCTCGGCTACGCCGGGGTCTACTCGTCCTTCCTACGGCACGCCGAAACCGCCTCCCGGCGCTACGGCATCGACGTGCGCACGATCCTGCTCGAGGTGGGACGTCGCGGGCTGGTCGGCGGGCAGGAGGACCTGATCGTCGACATCGCTCTCGACTTGGTCGCCGAATCGTCCGGCGCCAGCGCCTGAACGGCATCGGCCGCGCCGACGGACGGTTGACCCGGTCCGATCGACCGTCCGTCGGCGCCGGACTGCTGTTCTCTGGCTCTGCCCGCGACTTCGGCTGCCGGACACCGAGTTTCCGGTACCGCTGCGACAGGACAGACGCCATGACAGCACAGTCGTCGTCACCGAGCGTCTCCTGGCCGAGCAGAGGCACTCACACGGTTGCGTTGTGCGCGTGCGAGACTCGGGGCGATGCTCACTTACTTTCAAGCGACAGTGATCGGGGCGGTGCAAGGTGTCACCGAACTGTTCCCGATTTCCAGCCTGGGGCATTCCGTGTTGGTCGCGGCATGGCTCGGAGGCGACTGGGAGAAGCTGACCGGCGAGGGCGAGTCCGGCACACCATATCTGGCGTTCGTGGTGGCGCTGCACGTGGCGACGGCGGTGGCGCTGCTGGGCTACTACTGGCGCGACTGGTGCGTCATCGTGGCGGGATTCTTCACCACACTGCGCACCGGGCGCCTCGACACGATTCCGCAGCGGCTGGCGTGGTTGATCGTCATCGCCACCATTCCGGTCGGCGTGCTCGGCTTTCTGCTGGAACATCCGTTGCACGCGCTGTTCGGGACGCCGTTCTACGCCGGTATCTTCCTCGCGCTCAACGGCGTCGTGCTGATCGTCGGAGAGGGATTGCGCCGCCGCAACGAGCCGTCGCTGGCCGAATACGGGCGGCGGTTCGCTCGGCGGGAAGCCCGCAGTGGCACCCTCACCGCCGAGGCGGAAACTCGCCGGCAATCCGACCGTCCGCTGGCCGCCCTCGGGACGGCCGACGCACTCGGCATCGGCTTCGCCCAGGCCGGTGCGCTGCTGACCGGCTTCAGCAGGGCGGGCCTGACCATGGTCGGCGGCTTGTGGCGCGGTCTGGCGCACGAGCACGCGGCCAAATTCGCCTTCCTGCTGGCCACTCCGGCGATCCTCGGCGCGGGGCTGTTGGAGACACCGGAACTGCTCGGCCCGCAGACCGACGGCATCCGGGGACAGGTGCTGATCGGCGCCGTCGTGTCCGGGGTGTCGTCGTGGCTGGCGGTGCGGTTCCTGGAGCGGTACTTCCAGACCCGCACGCTATTGCCGTTCGCGCTGTACTGCATCCTCGCGGGCACGCTCTCGGTCGTGCGTTTCAGCTGAAGCCTCCCCGCCGGAACCCTCCGGTCCGGCTCCGGCACGGGGGACGATCATGAACCGGCCACACATTCGTCGGTCAGCATCTCCTCGTCGGCGTCCAGGACGACGGCCGCGCCGACGGTCCCGGCGGCGACCAGTTCGATCAGTACGGCGGGGGAGCTCGGTTCGCCGCGGTAGGGGATCTCGGATTCGTAGGTGAGTTCGTCCCGGTCGCGCAATTGCGCTGCGGCGGTGGCGAGGTCGTCGTAGCTGAGCGCCTGTGCGCCGATGAATGCGGGGTCGCTGCCGCGTAGGGCGCGGGTGCGGTGTGCGTAGGTGACCGGGCGTGGTGATTCGGCGGCGATTTCGGCGGTGACGGCGGGGTCGTCGAGGGCGAGCCAGTCGAGGGTGGCGGTGTGGGGGTCGCCGAGGGTGAGGCCGATCTTGGTCTCGAGGTGTTGGGGCGGTGCGGTGCCGGCGGGGACGACGGCGGCGCCGGTTTTGAGGACGGCCCAGGTGGCGACGACGGCTTCGACGCCGCGGTCCAGGCGCAGTGCCACGCCCGCGCCCGGGCCGCAACCGCGGGCGATGAGCACCCGCGCCAAACGCGACGAACGGGTCTCCAGGTCGTGGTAGGACAGTTCGTCGTCGCCGAACAGGAGGGCGGGGGCGTCGGGGTCGTCCTCGACCGCGGCGACGAGTGCTTGGGCGAGTGTGGTGCCCGCGGTCGCCGCCGCGCTCGACGGCGGGGTGGCAACCGTTGCGGCCGTGCCCA
>NZ_BAFR01000114.1 GCF_000308435.1 Nocardia araoensis NBRC 100135
GTCCACGAGCCGGGCCCGGAGGAGGTCTACGTGGTCGCGGGCACGTTCAACGACGGCGCGCGCGACTACCCGGCCGGGACGTTCCTGCACGCCCCGGCCGGATCGTGGCACGTGCCCGCGACCACGACCGGTTGCACCCTGTTCGTCTTCTACCCGGCGGGTTAGCGCCACCCGCCGGGAAAGACGACCATTCGCCGTCCGATCGCTGGTCGAAGCCGCTCGAGGTGGCCCCCGGAATCGTTACGTCCGCCCGTGATCCACGGCCCCCACGGGAGCCCCGATCTCGGCGAGGCCGGCCAGCGCCTGCGGCAGCGGGCCCAGGTGCAGCACGCCGAGACGTTGGGTGGCGCGGGTGAGGGCGACGTAGAGCTCGGCGGCCCCGCGGGGGCCGTCGGCCAGGATTCGTTCCGGCTCCACGACCAGGACGGCGTCGTACTCCAGGCCCTTGGTCTCCGAAGCCGCCAGCGCGCCCGGTACATCCGGCGGCCCGATGACGACGCTGGTGCCCTCGCGTTCGGCCTCCCCGCGTACGAATTCGTCGATGGCCGTGCTCATTTCGTCCCCGGTGACCCGCCTGGACCACGGCCGCACGCCGCACGCGCGGACCGACTCCGGCGGCTGGACGCCGGGCGCGAACTCGGCGAGCACCTCGGCGGCGACGGACATGATCTCCGCCGGGGTGCGGTAGTTCACCGTCAACGATCGGTAGACCCACCGGCCGGGCACGTACGGCTCCAGCATCGCCCCCCACGAGGTCGCTCCGGCGGCCGACCGGCGCTGGGCGAGATCACCGACGATCGTGAAGGAGCGGCCCGGGCAGCGCCGCATCAGCACCCGCCAGTCCATTTCGGACAGTTCCTGGGCTTCGTCCACCACGATGTGCCGGTAGGTCCAATCCCGGTCCGCCGCAGCGCGTTCGGCGAGCTCCCGGGTGTCGCGCTCGATGAAGCGGTCCGCCAGGTCCTCCGCGTAGAGCAGGTCCTGGGCGAACAAGTGGTCCTCGTCGTCCATCATGTCCTCCCGGCCGACGAGGATGTCCAGCACACCCGCCGCGTACTCGGCCTGGGCCTTCTGCTCCCGCTCGGTGGCGTCGTCGTCCGGCTTCTCACGCCCGAGTAGATCGACCAATTCGTCGAGCAGGGGCACATCCGACACCGTCCAGGCATCGCCGTCCGGGCGCAGGAGCGTCGGGTGGGCGCCCGCCGCCGCCAGTCGTTCCGGGGACTCGTAGAGCTCGGCCAACAGTGTCTCCGGCGTCAGGATCGGCCAGAGTTCGTCGAGCGCGGCGGCGAACCGGTCGTTGTCCGCGAGCTCGGCGCGCAGGTCCGACCGCACGTTCTCCCATGCTTCGCGGTCCTCCCGGGTCAGCCAGCCCCGGCCGATGCGAGCTATCGCCCGCTCGGTGAGCACCCACGCGACGATCTCGGCGAACACGGCGCGAGCCTCGTTGTGCGGCAGCCCGCTCGCACGCGCCTCCTCCCGGCCCCACTGCGCCGTCTCGGCGTCGATTCGCACGGTGACGTCGGACAATTCGATCGACACCGGATGGTCCGGCAGCCGCTGCCGATCGGCCACTGCCGCCGCGAGTACGTCCAGGATCCGCAGCGCGCCTTTGCGCCGCGCGACCTCCGGGTCGTCCTCGGCGGTGACGTGCAGTCCGGGCACCAGGTCGCCGGTGGTCGTGAACACGACGTTCGTCTCGCCCAGCGACGGCAGAACACGGCCGATGTGGTTCAGGAACGCCGGATTGGGGCCGACCACGAGAACACCGTTGCGTTCCATCCGCTCCCGCTGGGTGTAGAGCAGGTACGCGACGCGGTGCAGCGCCACGACGGTCTTGCCGGTACCCGGGCCACCCTCGATGACGAGCACGCCCGGGTGATCGAGCCGAATGATCTCGTCCTGTTCGGCCTGGATTGTCGCCACGATGTCGCGCATTCCCTCGCCGCGCGGGGCGTTGACCGCCGCGAGCAGCGCCGCGTCGCCTCGCTCACCGCCGCCGGGACGACCGAGGATCTCGTCGGTGAAATCGATCACTCGGCGCCCACGGGTGTGGAACTGCCTGCGTCGGCGCATGTTCTCCGGGCTGGCGGCGGTGGCGACGTAGAACGCGCGCGCCGCGGGCGCTCGCCAGTCGAGCAGCAACGGTTCGTACTCGTTGTCCGCGTCGAACAGGCCGATCCGGCCGATGTACGACTGTTCGCCCGACAGTGCGTCCAACCGCCCGAAACACAGCCCGTTGTCCGCCACGTCCAGCCGCTTCACTTCCCTGGCCAGCGTGCGGACCTCGACATCCCGCTCCATCGGCGTGCCGCCGTTTCCGCGCAAGGCCGCGGTGTACCCGCTCTTCGCTCGCGCGCGCTCGGCGTCGAGCCGTGCGTAGAGCCCGGCAACATAGCTCCGCTCGGACCGCAATTCGTCCTCGTACCCCTGAGTTGACACAGGCCCTCCCGTTTCTCGGCTCCACGATCCCGCGCGGACGCCGCCTCTCGCCCGAGCACGTCGAGCAGCGGCGCCGCAGCCAGCGATTCTGCGGGATGACCCGGGTCTTGCGGCAAGCCCCCGGGTGCGCTATAGGTTGAAGGTGGAAGGGGGGTTCCCGCCCTACTCGACCAGCTTCTCGCTCTTCAGCCAGTCATAGGCGACGTCGGCGGGGTCCTCGCCGTCGATGTCGACGCGACCGTTGAGATCCTGCATCAGCTCATCGGTGAGGTGCTCGGAGATCGTTCCGAGCAGGGCCCGCAATTGCGGGTAGCGATCGATGACCGGCCCGCGCACGACGGCCGTGCCGCTGTAGGGCAGGAAGAACTTCCGGTCGTCGTCGAGTACCACCAGGTTGAGGTTCTTGACCCGGCCGTCGGTGGTGTAGATCATGCCGAAATTGCACGGGGCGCTCTTGGCCGTGGCCGGGTAGACCACACCGGCGTCCATCCGCGTGACGTTGCCGGACGGGACACCGTTCGGATCGTTGTACGGGATTCCGTATTTCTGCAGCATCGGAAGGAAACCGTCCGAGCGGCTGAAGAATTCGTCGTCGACGCAGAAAGTCCGGTCGGGCACCGGCAGAGCGGCCACATCCGACAGCGATTTCACCTGCAGGCGTTCGGCGGTCGGCGTGGACGCACCGAAGGCGTACGTGTCGTTGAACCTCGCCGGCGGCAGCCACTCCAGATCGTGGTCGCGCTTCTCGATGTCGTGGACACGCTGCCAGAGCTCGGCCGGGTCGGAGATCGTCTCGGTCTGGTTGTGATAGTTGACCCAGCCGGTGCCGGTGTACTCCCAGAGCACATCGGCGTCGCCGTTCAGCTGGGCCTGCCGGGACGAGGCCGACCCCGGCGCCCCGGTCAGGTCGGTGACCTTCGCGCCCGCCGCGGCGAGGTAGGTCGCGGTGATCTTGCCGAGCAGCACGCCCTCGGTGAAGCTCTTCGAGGTGACGACCAGCTCGGCGCCGTCCACCGGCCGGTCACCGCCGGGCAGGCGCGCGTCGTGGAAGGTTCCCGACGAACTCACCAGACCGCACCCGGCGAGCGCCGCCGTCGATACGACGAGTGCGCAGAGCAGGGTGACCAGCCGGGCTCGTGGCGATCTCATGAGACACCTCGTGGGGTCGCCGCGAGCTCGACGAGCCTGCCGAGCCAGTCGATGATCAACGCCAGGAGTCCGACCAGGATCGCGCCGGAGACCAGCAGTTTGGGCAGGAAGAGGGTGACGCCGGTGGTGATCAGCGTGCCGAGGCTGGTCGCGCCGATGAACGTGCTCAGCGTGGCGGTTCCGACCAGGATCACCAGCGCCGTGCGCACCCCGTTGAGGATCACCGGCACCGCGAGCGGCAGCTCGACCTGCACCAGTGTGCGCGCGGCGGAAAACCCGATGCCGCGGGACGCCTCAATGGTGCGCTGATCGACCTGCCTGAGCCCGACGATCGTGTTCTGCAGGATGGGCAGCACCGCGTACACGACGAGGCCGACGATCGCCGTGCGGAATCCGGTGCCCAGCCAGAAGGTGAACAGCACGAGCAATCCGACCGCGGGCGCGGCCTGCCCGATATTGGCGAGATTGACCACGACGGGCTCGAGCCGCCGCAACGCCGGGCGGGTCAGCGCGATGCCGAGCGGAATCGCGACGACCACCACGATCACTGTGGCCACCACGGTCAACTCGATGTGCCGGACGATCGTGTTCTGCAGGTTGTCCCAGCCCAGGGACGCCTGCTCGGTCGCGGTGAACGTCGTCGACCGATACCAGAGGACGTATCCGACGGCGACGACGAGGATGACGATCGGCTCGAACCACACGTCGATCGGCACGCGGCGCAGGCGAGTCATGACGGCTCGTCCGATCCCAGTTCCTCGTCGGCGGCGACCACCGGTGTCGGCGCCGGGTCGGTTCCGTCGACGTAGGTGGCGTAGGAGAGATCGGCCTCGTCGGCGCGCCCCTCGGCGAGCTTGGTCCGGATCACCTCGGTGACCGTGTCGATGCTCAGCGAGCCGAGCACCGCGCCGCGGCCGTCGGTGACCAGGGCGGCGCCTTGGCTGGTGGCGAGCATGGCGTCGAGCGCGTCGTTGAGCGTCGAGGATCGTGCGACGACGGGCAACCGTCGATCGAGGTAGTCGGAGACCTCCGGTTTGGTCGCCAGCTCCGCGAGCGAAGGCCACGACCGCGGCCGCCCGGCCTCGTCCACGACGACGACCCAGGTCTGTCCGGCGGCCTCGGCGCGCTCGATCACGTCGCGGGCCGATTCGCCGATCCGCACGGTGATCACTTCGTCGTAGGCTACGTCGCGCACCCGCGACACGGTCAGATACGCCAGCTTCGCGCCGGAGCCGACGAACTCCTCCACGAACGGCGTGGCCGGATCGGTGAGGATCTCCTCCGGGCTCGCGTACTGCTCGACCTGACCGCCCTCGGACAGGATGAGGACCTTGTCGCCGAGCTTGGTGGCCTCCTCGAAGTCGTGGGTGACGATCACGATGGTCTTGCCGAGTTCCTGTTGGATCGCGATCAGGCTGTCCTGCAGGCGAACCCGGGTGATCGGATCGACCGCGCCGAACGGCTCGTCCATGAGCAGAACCGGCGGGTCCGCGGCGAGCGCCCGCGCGACGCCGACCCGCTGCTGCTGTCCGCCGGACATGTCCTTCGGCAGCCGGTCGGCGAAGGCGGCGGGATCGAGACCGACCAGATCGAGCAGGTACTCGGTGCGTTCGGCGATCCGTTTCTTGTCCCACCCGAGCACCCGGGGGATGGCGCCGATGTTCTTGGCGACCGTCCAATGGGGGAACAGTCCACCGGACTGGATGACGTACCCGATCGACTGCCGGAGCTTGTCGGGGTCCTCCCTGGTGACGTCGCGGCCGCCGATGAAGATGCGGCCCTCGGTCGGCTCGATCAAGCGGTTGATCATCTTCAGCGTGGTGGTCTTGCCGCACCCGGATGGGCCGACGAACGCGACGATGTCTCCCGCCTCGATCTCCAGATCGAGGCGCCGCACCGCGGGCTTGTCCTGGCCTTTGTAGCGCTTGACGACCGAGTCCAGCGTGATGGACGCGCCGGTCACATGGCGTTGCGGCGTCGCGGGCGCGTTGGTCACCTCGGAGGTCATGACAGTCCCTTCGCGATCGTGAGGCGTCCGAGCAGGACGAGGAGTGCGTCGAACACCAGCGCGACGATGACGATGAGGATGGTTCCGGTGAGCGCCATCTCCAGGGAGTTCGCGCCACCGAGGCGGGAAAGGCCGTTGAAGATCAGCGAGCCGAGACCCGGCCCGAGGACGTAGGCGACGATGGCGGCCACGCCGACGATCATCTGAGTGGACACCCTGATACCGGTGAGGATCACCGGCCAGGCGATCGGCAATTCCACGGTCAGCAATATCCGCCGGCGCGAAAGGCCGATTCCGCGGGCGGATTCCACGACCGAGGCGGGCACCGACCGCAATCCCACGATCGCATTGCCGACCACGGGCAACGCGGCGAAGAACGCCAGCATCACGAACGACGGGACCACGCCCAACCCGAACGGGACCAGCAGAATCGCCAGCAATGCCAGCGAAGGGATCGTCAACGCGACCCGGCTGGAGGTCAGCGAAAGCGCGGACAGCAGCGGGAGCCGGTAGACCGCCACCGCGATGAGGACGGCGACGACAGTTCCGACCAGAACTGTCTGGAAGGCCAGGGAGGCGTGCTGATAGGTGAGGAAAGCCAGGACTTCGCCCCGTCCCCGGATATAGCTCCACAAATTCACGGGATTCCCATCGTCAGCCGAAGAGCGATCGGTACCTGTCCGGGCGGATCCGCGCGAACCGTCGAAAATTCGCGAATGTCGCGGGTTCGATTTCCGGCGGTGCGTGGAAGGCGAATCGTCGCACGGCCGAATTCACGTTCCTTTTCGACCGTAACCGATTCTCTTACAGCCACGAGTCCTCCGGTCACGCGCACGGGTTATGTCGCCCGTGTGACGGGCTCGCGACGATGTTCGCGTCCCGGCCACCGGACGCCGTCGATCCCCGCACCGAGGTGGCCGGCGAACTCGACTACCCGTGCGACGGCCGCGATACCGGCTGTGTGGTCGGCGGACATGCCAGGGCCTTTCGCTCGAATCGGACGACCGGGTGAGAGGAAACCACGTCCGCTCCGGTACGACCAGCATTACGGTCACGGAGATCGAAATGGGCGACGGCCCTCGCGTCGGCCGCACCCGCCGTCGGAATGCTCCGCTCGGACCGGGGGCACCCGTCAGTGGCAATCCACACCGAGGACGCGGTGCAGTGCCCGGGCTCCGGGACGGGGTGAGATCGCTGTGGCAGGCGTCGAGCGAGATGCTGGTCGCTTGACGGGCACGCCTTCGCTATTCGTGCTCTGGCCCGGGCTCGTGCAGGCGCGGCGCCGAACGCCGAAGGCGCTCACCGGAAGAATGATCCCCACGCTCGGTAGCGGTGCCGCGAAATCGCGGTGAGCGGCTCCGCCGTCAGCGCACCCGGTGTCACCTCCGCGAAGCTCGACACGTCCCGGCACAGATGCGACTGGTCGGTGTAGCCGCAGGTCACCGCGACGTCGGCGGCAGGAAAGCCGGCCAGCAGGCCTTCGACCGCGTGCCGGAACCGGACCAGCATCGCCGCCCGCTTGGGGGTCAGTCCGATCTGGGCTTCGAACCTCGACCACAGCCGCTTGCGGCTCCACCCGCAGGATTCGGCGAGCTCGCCGACCAGGACCTGCCCTCGGCCGGCGACGATGCGTTGCCAGCTGGCGACGACTTCCGGGTCCGGCGTCCGGGTCGGCTCCACGCATTGCCGCAGGAAGGAAACCGTCAGCGCGAAACGCTCGTCCCACGTCGCGGCGTCCGCGAGCCGCTCACGCAGCGACAGCGCGCGGCGCCCCCACAGATCCTCCAAGCCGACGATCGTGCGGCCCAGATCGGCCGGGTCGATATTCGGCAACGAGTAGGCCTGCAGGGGTGACAAGCGCGCCTCGATGCATTGCGCCTGCTCGGTGCGCACACGCATCGTCCCGTGCGGAAACCCGGAGACGAAGCCGCTGAATGCCTGCCGGCCCGCGGCGCTGTCGACGATCAGTTCGTTCTCCCCGAACTCGATCAGCACCGTGACCGCCGGTAGCGCGGTGACCCGGAGGTCCAATCCGCCCGCGCCACGAGCCCCATAGCCGATCATCGCCGTGCCGCCCATCGGCGCGACACCGGACGGACGGTGGAAAACCCACCCGGTGTCCTCTTCGAGCCCGACCGCTCCCACCCGTTCAGGCTAGCCGTGTCGGCGCGCGGTGAGAGTAGCCCGGTGAGGGCCGGTCGACCGTCTCGCCGTGACCACGCCACCCCGCGTCTGCTCCGAGCCGTGCCGCCCCGACCTGCCGTTCGCCCGCGATCATGGGTTCGTCACCGGAACGCGGGCTGCGATATAGCCGTCGGGGCGGATGAGTATCGCGGTGTTACCGGTGATGTCGTAGTTGCGGTGAACACTGCCGTCTCCATCGATCAGAGTGTCGGTCCCGGAAGCCGCTGTATCGGTGGTGATCCGGACCGTTCGCGGTGCGTCGATGCGGAGGTCGTCGAGGTCATGGACCTTGCCGGGATCGTTGCCCTGGTCGAAGGTGAGCAGGGTCCGATGCGGGCCGCGCAGCAGATCGAAAACCCGGACTTCGCGACCGGACGACGCGTCGATACCCACGGCGTCAGGAGCGCGGTCACCGGCACGAACGCGGCAGCCTCGCGGGCCGGGGGCGGTGAGCGGGCTGTCGGGGTAGGCGATGGTGAGCCCGGTCGTGAAATCGTCGGTGAGCCCGCGGACGGCGGACGCTCCGTCGCCGTTGCCCGCGGAGTGCATGAGCGCGTGCAGGCGGTCGGTGCTGTCGTCGAGAACCGCCCGCGCGACCGCGCGGCGTTCGATTTCGTAAGTGTCCAAGAGGGTCTCGTCGGCCCTGTCGAGAACGGCGGCGATTTTCCAGCCGAGGTTGTAGGCATCCTGGATGCCGGTGTTCATGCCCTGCCCGCCTGCGGGGGAGTGGACATGCGCGGCGTCCCCGGCGAGGAAGACCCGACCGACCCGGTAACGGTCGGCCAGGCAGACGTTGATCCGGTACAGCGACAACCACCCCGCAGCCTCGATGCGGACCTCTCGCAGCCCGGAATGCTCGGCGAACAGGCGGCGGAACAGCCCGAGCGTCGGCGCCGCCGGATCGGGGTCGTCGGCGGGAATGGACGCCTGGAATTGCCAGACATCGGTACTGGGCAGCGGGAAAAGCGAGAGGATCCCGTGCTCGGGGCTCATCCACACGTGCTGGCAGTGACTGTCCAAGCCCTCGATCCGCACATCGCCGAGCCACCAGCGGTGCTCGCCATAGGACACGCCGGCGAGTGTGGCACCGATCCGCTCCCGCACCACACTGCGTCCACCGTCGCAGCCGACGACGTAGCGGGCGCGCATGCGCCGGTCGCCGACGGGCGTGGACATGGTCACCATCACGGCGTCAACTGTCTGCGCGACGGCGCTCACCTCGGTTCCCCATTCGACCCGGCCGCCGAGTTCGGCGAGCCGGTCGCGCAGGATCTGCTCGAACAGCGGCTGCGACAACCACACCGGCGCGTAGGGAACCCCAGGATCGCGCACTCCCAGCGCGGCCTCCACGGCCTCGGAGATCACGCGGTCACGGTGGTAGTGCCGGGTCGGCACATGTACCCGGCCCAGCTCCAGTACTCGATCGATCACGCCGAGGTCGTCGGCCACCTCCAAGGCCCGAGGCTGGATCGTCTTGGCCCGCGAAGCGGTGCTCGGCCCGGCGGCGCGGTCGACGATGCGGTAGTCGACGCCACGGCGGGCCAGGTCGATCGCCAGTGCCAGACCGGTCGGGCCTGCGCCGACGACGAGAACATCGGTTTGGGTCTGCATTTCATCTACCTACCTTAGGTATCTATTTTTGCGACGGCATGCCATGCGCTCGAGGGGGATGGGATGCGAGTACTGTATACCTAACTTAGGTATCTAACAAGGGGAGTGAATGGGCAGCGACGATAAAGCTCTGAAAGGCCTGCTGCCGCGCATGGCGCAGCTCAGCAATACGCTGGGCCGCGGGCAGTTGTTCGAAACAGCCACTGCCGCGGCCGGAATCACCCTGGAACGACCCGCGGTGACGATCCTGGTGATCCTGGAATCCGCCGGGCGCCCATTGCGGGTCGGGGAGATTGCGGCCCGGATGCAGGTGGCCGGACCGCACGTCACGCGCCAGCTCAACGGTCTCGAGCGGCGCCGCTTGGTGGAGCGTGTGCCGGACCCGGACGACCAGCGCGCCCGATTGATCACCCTCACCTCGACCGGCGAGAAGATGATCGGGCGTTACCTGCGAGTCATCGACGGATGGTTCGACCAGGCCCTGTCCGGATGGTCGAAGTCCGATCAGCGCGACCTCGTTCGCCTGCTCGGTCGTCTGGTCGATGATCTGTCGACGCACCTGGACACCGTCGTCGAGGACACCCTCGCCGAATAGTGTTGCGGCGCGGCATCAATCATCCGGCGTCGGCCGGGATCGGTGCACCACCTGGGCGGCGCATGACCGCAGGCGGCACGGAGCCGCTTCAGTGCCGCGTCACCCTTGGTTCCATGCCAGGCGCAGTGCGCCGTTGACGAGGTAGCAGGCGAACAGGATCGCGGCCGGGGTGAGTGACGCGGCGGCGTACAACGCCAACGCGCCGGTGCCGAACCAGGCCAATTCGAAGAGCATCCGAGCGAAGCCGTGCAATGGGTAGGTGGCATTCGTTCCGCCGCCTGCGGCGAACAGTCCCCACAGTACGGCCAGCAGCAGGGGTGCGCCGATGCCCGCCGCGATCTTGATCGGCCACTGCGCATTCACGGTGAAACCCCAGTATCCGGCGCTGCCCAGCACGCTGAGCTCCAACAGGAACATCAGGCCGAGATTGACCGCTTTGACCACGCCGAGCACAACTACCTCCAGTGACAACCGCTCTTTCTAGAGAGCAATGCTCTCCCACTTTCGACGATGCGTCAAGCGGTCCTGCTCACCGTCCGGCGCGGGGGATCAGGGAGTGTCGGTAGGGTGGCGGCATGCAGGTCGGGGAACCGAGTAGAACCGCCATGGCCGTAGCGCGAGCGCGGGCCCACCATCAGGTCGCCGACGATCCGCGGGTGTTCACCGATCCGCTGGCCCTGCGGATCATCGGCGAAACCGCCGTCGGCACCAACGAATTCGACCGAGGTGTCGACCAGGATCTGGCTCGTCGACGGCGCTTGTTCATCGCGGCGCGCAGCCGCTTCGCCGACGACGTCGTGGCGGCCGCGGTCGCCAGGGGGACGAACCAGGTGGTCGTCCTCGGTGCGGGGCTGGATACCAGCGCCTACCGCAATACCCACGAGAACGTGCGATTCTTCGAGGTCGATCACCCCGACACCCAGGAATGGAAGCGGCGCAGGCTGGCCGAGAGCGGAATCGCGATCCCGTCATCGCTGACGTTCGCCCCGATCGACTTCGAACAGTCGACGCTGGCCGCCGGATTGACCGCGGCGGGTCTGGACCGCGCCGGCGACGCCTTGTTCATCTGGCTCGGCGTTGTCATGTACCTGACCAGGGCATCCGTCGACGACACCTTGCGCTACATCGCCGGTCACGGCGCGGCCGCGGAGGTGGTCTTCGACTACCTGTATCCGCCTTCCTCGGCGCCGCAGGGTGCCGCGGACGACGGCAGGCAGGCACGCGCGGATCGAGTCGCCGCGGTAGGCGAGCCGTGGGTCAGTTTCTTCACGGCGGAGGAGATCCGTCGTGACATGCTGTCCTTCGGGTTCACGCGGGTCGAGGACCACACCGCGACAGAGCTATTGGATAGCTATGGCGTCGGAACCACCGCTCGGCCCGTGGATTCGGTGCCGCACCTGGTCCACGCAAGCACAGTATGAGCCTGGCGCGCCGGTACAGCGGGACCGAATAGCGCCGGGCCGCAAGCCCTTGCGGGCAGCGCCGGACAGACATCACCCCGGTGGCGACGGATCGGGGTCAGAGGTCGGCGACCAGGGCCGCGGCCGCTTCGATAGCGGCCGCCTCGTGGTCGAGGAGGACGTCCCCGCCTTGAGTCGAGACGATCGGTGTGTACGGGTCGTCCTGGAACTGCTCGCCGAGCAGTTCGCGCAGCACCGCCAGCCCGCAGAACGGGACATAGTGCGGGCTGTAGCCGCCTTCCTGCACGAAGGCGATCCGGCCGCCGGAGGCGGCTGCGGCGATGTCCAGCATCCGGCGGGTCAGGTGCCGGAAACCGCCGCTGGTGACCATTTGCCGAGCCAGCGGATCGAGAATGCTCGCGTCGAAACCGGACGCGACGATGATCAACTCGGGCGCGAAGGCGTGCAGCGCGGGTTCGACGACTCGATCGATCGCATGGAGATACGCGGCGTCTCCGCTACCCGGCGGGAGCGGCACGTTGATCGCGTACCCGTATCCGTCGCCCGCGCCGCGCTCCTCCCGGTAACCGGAATCCGGCGGGAAACACAGATGCTGGTGGATCGAGATGGTCAGCACCGACGGATCCTCGTACCAGATGTCCTGGGTGCCGTTGCCGTGGTGGACGTCCCAGTCCACGACGGCGATGCGCCCGACGCCCAGTACGTCTTTCGCGTAGGCGGCGGCGATGGAGACGTTGTTGAAGATGCAGAAGCCCATGCCGGTGGCGCGGGTTGCGTGGTGCCCCGGCGGATTGACCAGCGCGTAACCATTGTCGACCGTTCCCGCCAGCACCTGTTTCACGAGTGCGATCGCACCGCCCGCGGAAAGCGCGGCGATCTCGTATCCGCCCTTGCCGAACGACGAGACGCCGTCGCCGGCATCCCCGCCCTTCGGCTGCAGATTCTCGGCCTTGATCCGCTCCAGATGTTGCGCGGTGTGCACCCGCAAGATGTCGGCGTCGTCGGCGGGTTCGGCCTTGATCGAGTGCAACTTGTCCAGCAATCCGGACACCGAGACCAACTCGTGCAAACGCCGTTTGGTGTCGGGATGCGCGAGGTGGTGACCGATCGGCTGGAGACCGACCGTCGCGTCGGACGGGAACAAACTTCCGCTGCCGGTGTCGGCCCACCCGTAGAGGGTGTTCCACACGTATCCGGTCGTCATCGTGAACTCCTAGCGGTCGGCGGACCGCCACGCCGTCCGCCTGGGTCTCGGCCCGCTTCAGCGGGTGCTCGCGCTCATTACAGGGCAGCAGCGACCACGCCGCAACCGGAAGACTCGCCAGCTCTGGCAGCGTGGGCGCGAGCTGTGGACGCCCTGCGCGCCGGTCGGAGCGACCACGTATCGGGACGCGCGGTCGGCGATGATCCCGACGCATCGAAGTGGCAGGCCGGATGCGCGGTCCCGGCGAGAAAGTCGATCGTCCCACGGCACGTGTGTGACCGATTTCCCAGTGCCGGAGGGGATTTGCCCTGGCGCGGTGCAGGTCCGAAGCGGATAGGGTGGCCCTGTGGCATACGAGATCACGGCCGAGCAGATCGAAATCCCTCAGGGCGACGAAACCCCCATGGCGGCGTATCTCGCCCGGCCGGAGGGCGCGGGTGATCATCCGCTCGTCCTGGTCGGAGCGGAGTTGTGGGGCCTGACCGATGAGGTTCGGGCCGTCGTGCGCGATGTCGCCGCACTGGGGTACGTGGCGATCGCGCCGAATCTGTACCACCGCTCCGGTCCCGAGACCTCTGCCGGGATCGAGGAGAACGATGCCAACCGCGCGCATGCGTTCGAACTGCTGGGCCGATTGACCCGCGACGGTGTCGAGGCGGACCTGCGCGCCGCCGCCGACCATGCCCGCGAACATGCCGGGGCCGGTGACCGAATCGGCATGCTGGGCTTCAGCCTCGGCGGCCATGTCACCTTTTTCGCGGCGACCCGGCTGCCGCTGCGCGCCGCCGCGATCTACTACCCGGGGTGGCTGCCCGACTCGGGCACGGCGTTGAGTGTTCCGGACCCGCTGCTGGCGGCGACGTCGCGGATCACCGCCCGGCTGGCGCTGTTCTTCGCCGGGCAGGACCACATCATCGATGCCGATCAGCGGAACCGGATCGGTGCGGCGCTGTCGTCGGCGGGTGTCCGGCACGACGTGGTGGTGTATCCCGAGGCCCGGCACGCCTTCTTCTTTCCCGGCCGCGAGGTCTACGACAAGCGAGCCGCCGAGGATTCCTGGCAGCGGGTGAGTGAACTTTTCGCTGCCGAGCTGAGTACGCCCTGATCCGGGTGTAGCGACGCCGGCCCCGCCATGCGCGTGAGGCGGGGCGGACGAGATCGACGATGTGTGGTGGGCGCGGTCAGCCGGCGAACCGAGGTAGCGCCGCGAAATCCGGGCTGAGCCGGGCGGGCAGCAGCGCCGGGGTGCCCGTCGAGTCACACCACGAAAGCTTCGATCAGGCAGTTGTTCTCGGCGCTTCGCTCGGCCGGGCGCCGGCGCAGAGTCGCAGATCCTCCAATGGTGCGGGCAGATCCGGGACGAGGTCGAAGTAGGTCACGTCGACCATGTCACCGGTCCGGGGATTGCGCCAGGTCGTTTTGTCGATCTGCCGCGGATCGGCGGTGTCGAACGAGAGGGGCACCGACTCGGCGTATCCCGCAGTCCGCACACCGGATCGTCCAGCTGATGGCTCGGCGGCCACCCCGGTCGGGACGCCGACTCGGTCGTCGGAGTCGAAGGGGCGACCGAGCCGGTCGGATAGATTGGGGACGAATTCGTGGTCGACCTGGTGGAGGAGGCGCAGTGGGCGCGAATGCGGAGTCGGCGACGGGTCCGGCGACGTTCGACCAGCTGGTCACCGAGATCCGCGCCAGGTGGGGTTCGCTGTCGGCCTCGCACAAGAAGCTGGCCGAGCGCGTGCTGTCGGACCCGGAGGCGGTGGCCTTCATGACCGTGTCCGACCTGGCGAGCGCGGTCGCGGTCAACGAGGCCACCGTGGTGCGGTTCGCGAACGGTCTCGGACTCAAGGGGTATCCCGGGTTGACCCGCCTCTGCCAGGAGCGGCTGCAGGAGCAGGCGCAGTTGCTGCGGCGTTTCGAGAACCTCGAGCACGTGGTGGAGCAGGGCGCGGGTGTGCGGGAGAGCCAGGTGGTGCTGGACCAAGCGAACATCGCGCGCTCCTTCGCGAGTATCGCGGACGCCACTTGGGATGCGGTCGCCGCGCAGCTGGCGCGCGCGCCGCGAGTGCACGTGATGGGTCTGCGCAAATGTCACGCTCCGGCTTATCTGCTGGGCTACCTGCTCGGTTTGCTGCGTGAGGACGTGGTGACCGTGACGGGGGCCAAGGGATCACTGACCGACGAGCTGCGTCGGGTTCGCGCGGGGGACTGCTTCGTAGCCATATCGATCCATCGCTACAGCCTGGACACCGTCCGCGCGGCGCAGTGGGCACGCCGACGTGGCGCGCACGTCGTGGCCATGACCGACACCCCGGTCTCGCCGCTGGCGGTGGCGGCGCACGAGACCTTCTACGTCGAGGCGTCGAGTGCGAGCGTGCTGCGTTCGATGACCGCCTTCACGTCGATCGTCCAAGCGCTGTCCAGTGCGGTGGCCCATCTGCTCGGCCACGAGGTTCGCGAGACATTGTTGGCGGAGGAGAGACTGCTCGACGAATTCGGCGTTTACGCCGCCGACGATCTCTGATTCCCTCTGCCGCTGCTATTTCACCGGCGTCATCCCAGCACTCCGGTCGGCGCGACGCTGGTGGAGCAACCCTGCTGCCACGGCGAAGGCGGTCACCACCAGGGTCAGCGCCAGCGGCGTCCGGGTATCGGAGCCGAACACCATCCCCACCACGATGCCCAGCAACGTCACCGAGACGAGCCACGGCAGGTAAGACGCCCCCCACATCCGCACCGGTGGCGTGGCGGATTCGGCGGCGGCGCGATTGCGCCGACCGGCGATGTAGGTGGCGCAGATGCACAGGTAGACCGTCACCGCGACGGCGCCGGACGAACTGAGCAGAAAGCTGAAGACCGCTCCGGTGGGCAGGAAGTAGTTCGCGGCCACGGCCAGGAATCCGGCGCTCGCGGCGGCGAGAACCCCGGCCGCAGGCACGCCGGAACGGGTGATCCGGCCCAACGGTCGCGGTCCCTCTCCGCGTTGGGCCAGGGAGAACAGCATCCGCGACGCGGAGTAGAGCCCGGAGTTCAGGCACGACAGCACCGCGGTGAGCACGATGATGTTCATGATGGTCCGGGCGCCGGGGATGCCCAGCAGATTCAGCACCGCGGTGTACGGACTTTCGGTGATCTCGGCGCTGTCCCACGGCAACAGTGTCACCACGACCAGTATCGAGCCCACGTAGAAGATCAGAATGCGCCCGGCGACGCTGCGCATGCTCGCGCGCACGGCCTCGACCGGGTCGGCCGCCTCACCCGCGGCGATCGTCACCAGTTCGGTGCCGAAGTAGGAGAAGAAGACCGTCAGCGACGCGGCCAGCAGGGCAGTGCCTCCGTTGGGCAACAGGCCGCCTCTGTCCAGCAAGTTCGTCGTGCCCGGCGCGGCGTAGTGCGGGAACGCGCCGCAGATCGCGGCGATGCCGATGCCGATGAAGGCGACGATCGCGGCGACCTTGATCAGGGCGAACCAGAACTCGAAACGCGCGAACGAACTCACCGCGGCCAGATTGACTCCGGTCAGGGCGCTCAGGAACAGCAGCGCGAACGCCCAGGTGGGCACCGCGGGTAAGAGCTGGTTGGCGATCGCGCCACCGGCGATGGCCTCGAAGGCGACCGTCACGCACCAGTGGTAGCTGTACACCCAGCCGACCGACAGCCCGGCCCATGGCCCGAGTTCGCGGGAGGCGTAGCTCGAGAACGAACCGGTTTCCGGACTGGCCGTGGCCAATTCGGCCAGCATGCGCATCACCAGGATCACGACCAGGCCGGTGAGCAGGTAGGCCAGAACGATGCCCGGCCCGGCGGCGGCGATCGCGGTGCCGCTGCCGACGAACAAGCCCGCGCCGATGACACCGCCGATGCCGATCATCGTGAGCTGACGAGTGTTGATGCTGTGCTTCAGGTTTCCCGCATGAGGGATTGCGGTGGGCACGATGCCTCCCAAGGACCGTGGGCTGTGACCCGGGTAACTGATGGTCGGTCATGCAACACCTCCAGAACTCCCGCATGCAAATCGATTTGCATCCATTACTGGGAATGCAATGTTTCATGGCATAGTCTGGGTCCTCGACCCCGAGCAGGAGGAAGTGAGCGAGATGTCCACGGTGCTGGTGAACAGATCCGGTCCGATCGCGACGCTGACGCTGAATCGCCCGGAGCGGCTCAACGCGGTCAGCGAAGAACTCTATGAAGCGTTGATCGGCCACCTGGTCGTCGCCGATTCCGATCCGGCGGTGCGCTGCGTGATACTCCATGGGGCAGGCCGCGCGTTCTGCGCGGGCGCGGACCTGAAAGCGCATCGCTCCGGCACACGGACGCCGACCGAGCAAGCCCACTACCTCGATCTCGCGCAGCGGGCATGCGAGCAGATCCAGCGCATGGACACGCCGGTGATCGCCGCCGTCGCGGGCTACGCGCTCGGCGCGGGCGCCGAATTGGCCGTGAGCGCGGACTTTCTCCTCATGGCCGAGGACGCGCAGATCGGCTTTCCCGAAGTGAGCATCGGGACATTCGTCGGCGGCGGAGTCACCTATCGGCTGCCCCGGCTGATCGGTTTGCGCCGAGCCACCGATCTGCTGGTCCTCGGCGAGCGATGCACGGGTACACGAGCTTTCGACTGGGGCCTGGCCTACGCGTCGGTTCCCGGCGACATCCTTCTCGACACGGCGCGTGGCCTCGCCGAATCGCTGGCGGCCAAAGCGCCGTTGCCGCTGGCGCGGATGAAGGCAGCGCTGCGCCGCGACGATCCCCTCGACGTCGCCCTCGCCGCCGAGCCGCGCCACATCCTCGAGTTGATGGCGACCCGGGACTGGGCAGAGGGCGTCGCGGCCTTCGCCGAACGCCGTACCCCCGTCTTCGAAGGGAAGTGACGTGACCGCACTCGACGCCCCGGCCCGGACCCAGCTCGAACGGCTGCTCGACCCCCGCTCCATCGTGGTGGTCGGCGCGTCCGCCGACCCGGCGAAGCGCGGTCACCAGGCCATCCGCGCCCTGCGGGAGGCGGGCTACGCCTACCCCGTCTACCCGGTCAATCCGAATACCCGGCAGATCCTCGGCCTCGATGTCCACGCGTCGATCGATCAGGTTCCCGAGGGCGCCGACGTCGCGTTGATCGCCGTGCCGGCAGCCGCTGTGCCGGGTGCGCTGCGTGAGTGCGCGGCCGCGGGCATCGCCGGAGCGGTGGTGCTGGCCAACGGCTTCGGCGAGATCGGGGAGGACGGCGCCGCTCTCGCCGCCGCGCTGACCGCGGCGATCGACGAGACGGGGATCCGGGTGATCGGTCCGAACACCTCCGGCCTGCTCAACCTGACCTCCGGTGCGAATCTCGTCGGCCTGCACGATGTTCCGCGCGGACCGATCAGTGTCATCACGCAGAGCGGGAACATGCTGCTGTCGTTGGTGAACGACGACCGTGCCGCGAAAGGTCCCGGCTTCCACGCCTATGTGGGATTGGGCAATCAAGCCGACGTCCGCTACGACGAATGCCTTGTCGAACTCGCCCGTCATCCGGAAACCGGCGTTGTGGCGATCCATGCCGAGGGATTCGCCGATGGGCGAGCGTTCCTCGTGGCCGCCGCTCGCACGGTGCCGGACACGCCGGTCGCGCTGCTCCGCGGGGGGCGTTCGGAGGGCGGCCGCCGTGCGGCGGCCTCGCACACCGGCTCGATCGCGGGCTCGGACGCCGTCGCGACCGCCGTACTGCGCCAAGCCGGGGTGGAATTGGTCGACCGTTCCGACGAACTGGCTGTCGTCGCGGGAGCGCTCGCCACCTGCGCTCCCATAGTTCACGGCCGCACTGTCGCCATCCTCAGCGATGGCGGCGGTCATGCCGCGCTGGCCTCGGACGCCCTGGCCGCGCAGGGCATCGAATCGGCGCGGTTGAGCGAGCGAACCCGGCGACAGTTGCGGCAACTGCTCGGAGACGCCGCCGCGGTGTCCGGTCCGGTCGACCTGGCAGGCGCCGCCGACGCCGACCCGATGGTCTTCGCCGAAGCCGCCGAGATCCTCATGCGCGACCCCGCGGTGGGTCTCGTGCTGATCATCGGCCTGTACGGCGGCTACCATCTCCGGTTCGACGCGGGGTTGCGCGACACCGAAGACGCCGCCGCGGGCGCCTTGCTGGCGCTCTCCGCGGAATACGATGTGCCACTTCTGATCCAGAGTTGCTATGCCGGTCTGGACATCGCCAACCACGACCGGCTACGGGCGGGCGGCGTACCGGTGCTCGGCTCGATCGAGCACGCCGTACGGGTGGTCGCCGCCTTGCAACGGCGTGGCCGCGTACCGGTCGAGCGTGCGCAACGCTCCTCGCTGCTGCTGCCGCCACCGGCCGCGCCCATCCCTGGCTCGGGCATGCTCGACGAGCCGACCGCGCGGCAGGTGCTGGCGAATGCGGGAGTCGACGTCGGGCCGTGGGCCTTCGTCCGCAGCGTCGATGCGGTCGGCCCGGCCGTCGCCGCGTTCGGGCGACCGTGCGCGGTGAAAGTCGTCTCCGGGCAGGTGAGCCACAAATCCGACGTCGGAGGGGTCAGGCTGGGTGTTGTGGCCGCCACCGCGACCGAGCATGCCCAAGCCGTCATCGACTCGGTCACCACGCACGCGCCCGACGCCCGCATCGACGGCATGATCGTGACTCCGATGGCCGACGCCGGAGTGGAACTGCTCGTCGGCGCGACGCGGGATCCGATCTTCGGGCCCGTGCTGGCGTTCGGCACCGGCGGCGTGCTGGTCGAGGCGGTCCGGGACGTCACCTTCCGAGCGGTGCCGCTCACCGAACTGGAAGCCCGCGAGATGATCGAGGAGACCATCGCTGCTCGCATGCTCGACGGTTACCGGCATCTTCCCGCGGTCGATCGCGGAAGCCTCGCCCGGTTCCTCGTCCGTGTCGGCGATTTCGTCGCCGCGCACCCGGAGATTTCCGAACTCGATCTGAACCCAGTGATCGCCTCGGAGTCCGGGATCACACCGGTCGACGTGCGGATCGTGTTGGCCGAGGGACTCTCCGGAGATCGTGATGAATGACCCGATCCTGATCGAACGGACCGGAGACGTGGTCGTGTGGACCTTGAACGATCCGCAAGCCCGCAATCCGATCTCCGGAGCCGACACCATCGGTGCCCTCGAAGACGCAGTGGCGGCGGCCAATCGAGACCCAGGTCTGCGGGCGGCGATCCTCACCGGTGCGGGCTCGGCGTTCTCCTCCGGCGGCAACGTCAAGCACATGCGCGAGCGGACCGGGATGTTCGGCGGCGCACCGGCACAGCTACGCCAGGCATACCGGCACGGCATTCAGCGCATACCGAAAGCTCTGTACCACTGCGAGATACCGACCATCGCCGCGGTCAACGGCCCGGCCGTCGGCGCGGGTTTGGATCTGGCGCTGATGTGCGACATGCGCGTCGCCGCCGGGACGGCGGTGTTCGCCGAGAGTTTCGTCAAGGTCGGGCTCGTCCCCGGTGACGGCGGCGCCTGGCTGCTGCCGAGGGCGATCGGCATGGCCAGGGCCTGTGAGATGGCCTTCACCGGCGAGCCGATCGATGCGAACACCGCACTCGATTGGGGACTGGTCTGCGAGGTGGTCGAGCCCGGCGCCCTCTTGGACGCGGCCCACCGGCTCGCCGCCCGGGTGTGCGCCAATCCGCCCCACGTACTGCGGATGACCAAGCGGCTGCTGCGCGAAGGAATCCACCAGAGCTTGGAAAGTTCGCTCGAACTCTCGGCCGCGATGCAGGCCGCCGCGCACCACACGGAGGACCACCACGAGGCCGTCGCGGCCATGCTGGAGCGCAGAGCTCCCGAGTTCACAGGTCGCTGAGGCGGCTGTCCCGCGTCGGCGACCTAGGCGGTGATGACGATCTTGCCCCTGGCGTGGTGCCCGAGCATGTGGGCGACCGCATGGGCGGCTTCTTCCAAGGGATAGGCGTTTTCGATGATCACCTTGACCGCGCCGGACACCAAGAGTGCGGCGAGATCGTCGAGATTGTCCTGGTCGGGGAGGCAGGTGACGGTTCGGACATCGGTCGAGCCCCAACTCATCGTCTTCGCTCGGGCGATCCTCGGCAGACTCCCGAAAAACCCTCCGGCGTTTCCGATGCTGTTGGGGATGAGTATGCCGGTGGGGGTCAGCAGGCGGGCTGTCGCCGAGGGCGGATGGTTCAAAACGTTGTCGAGGATCACGTCGTAGCGTTGTGCGCCGCGGGTGAAGTCCTCCCGGGTGTAGTCGATGATGTGGTCGGCGCCCAACGACTGCACGAACTCGACATTGCGGGTGCTGCACACCCCGGTGACCTGGGCGCCGAGCGTCTTGGCGATCTGCACCGCGAGTGTTCCGACACCGCCCGAGGCTCCGTTGATCAGCACGTGCCTGCCCGGCCCGGCTCTGCCGACGTCACGTATCGCCAGCAACGCTGTGATTCCCGACATGACCGAGGCCGCGGCCTCTTGGAACGACAGCTCGGCGGGTTTCGCGATCAGCTGGGACGCCGGCACCACCGCGAGTTCGGCGAACGTGCCTGCACGGGACTTCGGGCTGTTGTCCCACAGCGAACCGAACACCTCGTCACCGGGTCGGAAGCCGGTGACGTTCCGACCGACCGCCTCCACGGTTCCCGCGATGTCGCTTCCGCGCACCGCCGTCGCAGGCCGACGGAGTCCGAACCCCAGCCGGAGGAGATACGGAACACCGGTCACCGCGAGCCAGTCCGGGGTGTTCACGCTGGTGGCCCGCATGCGTACCAGGACGTCGTCGTCGCCGGGCGTCGGGCGGGGGATGTCGTCGGGTGCGAGTACCTGATCCGGCAGGCCGTAGCCGCGTTGGATGATCGCCTTCATCGTGTTGGCGGGTGTGGTCGCGTTCGTCGATGTCGACATGGGTTTCCTCCTCGGACGGTCACGCCGTGCCGCGAGCGGCGTGGCTATGGGGCCATCCTGGCGAACAGGCCGATTCGCCACATCGGACGAGCGGTCGGATCTGTGTCGGCCGATAGGCGGGTGGGGCGGTAATACTTTCGGCCGAAGTGCTCCGTCAGCGCTCTACACGGTCGGTCTCGTATGCCCAGATGACCAGTTCCACTCGGTTGCGCGCGCCGAGTTTGGCCATGAGGCTCGCGATGTGGGTCTTGACCGTGCTGAGACCGATGTGCAGCTCCGCGGCGATTTCGTTGTTGGTTCGTCCCCGGGCCACGGTGGCCAGTACCTGCTCTTCGCGCTCGGTGAGTTCCATGGCAGGACGGATCGGCGGTGCGGCACGTCCGGTGCCGGCGAAGGCGGTGAGCAGACGTGCGGTGACACTCGGGGCGATGAGCGCGTCGCCGCGTGCGGCGGCATGGACGGCCTGCGCGAGCATCGCGGGCCCGGCCTCTTTCAGCAGGAATCCGCGTGCGCCGGCCCGCAGCGCCGCGTACACGTGCTCATCGAGGTCGAAGGTGGTGATGACGACCACGGCGAGGGGGTCGTCGACGGTCGGCCCGGCGAGCCTGCGGGTGGCCTCGATGCCGTCGACGCCGGGCATACGGATATCGAGCAGGCACACGTCGGGGCGGAGATCGCGGGCGAGCCGGACGGCCTGTTCCCCGTCCGCGGCCGCACCGACGACTTCGATACCCGGTTGGGCGTCGAGGATCATCACCAGTCCGGTGCGGACGATCTCCTGGTCGTCGGCGACGACCACCCGGATATTCGACGTCGCCGGCTCGGGCGCGGTCATGTCGCCGCGCCCGCGCGGGGCAGCACCGCCGTCACGGTCCACCCTCGGCCGGAGTTCGGCCCGGCTTCGCAACGGCCGCCGAGTAGACGGGCGCGCTCGGCCATGCCGGCAAGCCCGTAACCCGGGGATCCGGCCGGGCGTGCGGGACCGCCGTCGCCGTCGTCGCGCACGAGCAGTCGTACCGCTGTGTCGTCGGTGGTGACCCGCACCTCGACGCGGGTGGCGTGCCGGGCGTGCCGCACGGCGTTGGTGATCGACTCCTGAGCCAAGCGGTAGATCGCGGTACCGACCGTCGTGGGCAGATCGCTGACATCACCACTGATCTCCACCTCGACGGACGGACCGTTGCCGGTGGGTCCGGCGAGCCGGGCCAAGTCGGTGATGGGACTGGGTGAGCGGTCTGCTTCGTCGTCGGGCCGGTCTCGGCGGAGCACGCGCACGATCGCGCGCATTTCGGCGAGCGTGCGCGCGGCCTCGGCCTCGATCACGCGCAGCGCCTCGACGGCGGCGCCGGGCGCGGATTCCGCGGTCACCAGACCGGCCTGAGCGCGAATCGCGATCGCCGACACATGGTGTGCGACGGTATCGTGCAGATCGCGGGCCAGTCGTTCGCGTTCGACCAGCTTGACCTGATCGAGCTCACGGGCCTTCGCCCGCGCCCGGTACCGGAACGCCAAGCCCAGCGCGACGGCCGCGAACAGCACGAGGAACGCCCCGGCGGCGTCGGCGGCGTGCAGGCCACCGGTCAGCATCGCGATGCCCGCGCTCGGGAAGACGATCGCCGATCCGAGCACGATGTCGCGCCCGGACCCCCACCGATACAACGCGTACGGCAGCAACAGCATCGCCCCCATGGTGGCGATGTCGGACTGATCGCCACCCAGCAGCACCGTCGCCGAGGTCGAGCCGATGAAGGCGATGCCGATCATCAGCAGCGGCCGGTTCCGGCGCCACAACAGTGTGGGCATGATCGCGACCGCGACAGGTATCCACACGAACCTGTGCGAAATGCCCGGTCGGACCGAGCCTTCGAGAATCACGAGCGCCGTGAAGGTTCCAGTCAGCGCCCAGTCACGCCAGGACCGCCGCGAAGGGTCGGACGCGCGGGGCTCGTTCCACACCGAGCGGAGCAGGTCGTGCACGCCTCAATGATCGCCCGTGGGCGACGGGAACGGAACCGGCGGTGGCAGGCGAACGCATTCCATGCCCGGTGGCCGCGTAACTGGTTGCAATAGGGGATCGGTGCGGATAGATTCCATCTGCTTGCAATATGCAATCAGATAGGGGTGTCAATGGCGCAGATGGTCCGCGTGCACAACTTCAATGTGTCGAGCGACGGCTACGGTGCAGGGGAGGGGCAAAGTCTCGATCATCCCTTCGGGCACGCCGATCCGGGGCCACTGTGGTCCTGGGCGGGCGCCACCGCGCACTGGCCCAATCGCACCGATCCGGGTGGCAGCTACGGCCTCGACGACTACTTCACCCGCGACTACCGCAACAACATCGGCGCCGAGATCATGGGACGCAACAAGTTCGGACCGCAGCGCGGCCCCTGGGAGAACTACGACTGGCAAGGGTGGTGGGGAGACGAACCCCCGTTTCGTACGCCGGTATTCGTCCTCACTCATTATCCGCGACCCTCGATCACGCTGGGCGCCACCACATTCCACTTCCTCGACGCGACTCCCGAGGAGGCGCTGCTGCGGGCATTCGATGCCGCCGAGGGCCGGGATGTGCGAATCGGCGGCGGTGTCGCCACCGTGCGGGAATTCCTCGCCGCCGATCTCATCGACACTATGCATATCGCGGTGGCGCCGGTCGAAATCGGTCGCGGCGAAAGACTCTGGACGAGCCCCGGCGAACTTGTCGACCGCTTTCACCTGGAGCGGATCCCGAGTCCGAGCGGCGTGACGCATCACGTCTTCTGGCGACGGTGACCGGCCGGACCCGCCGCGGACGGGTAGCGTCTGCGGCGGGTCGAGTCGCGACTAGACCTTGCGGTTCTCGGACTTGATCATCCACGCCAGTTTCTCCAGCGAAGCGGTGATCTGGTGCAGCAGATCACTGGTGCTGGGGTCCTCGGCGTCCACCGCGTCGTGCACCGCGCGGATGGTGTCGATCGCCGCGTAGGTCCGGGTGGTGATCAGATCGACGACGTCTGTGGAGTTCACCTCTTGCGCGGGGAACGGCGGGAGGCTGGTCGTCACGGCGACGGTGTCGGACCTTCCGTCCGGGACCGCGTCGAGTGCTCGCATCCGCTCGGCGATGATGTCGCTGCCCTCCCTGGCCGCGTCGACGAGTTCGTCGAGCTGCAAGTGGAGATCACGGAAGTTGGCTCCGACGACGTTCCAGTGCGCCTGCTTGCCTTGCAGGTGCAGCTCGACGAGATCGACGAGGACGCGCTGCAGGTCGGCGGCGAGCCGGGGAGAGCCGGTGAAATTGCGGACCTCGTCGGCGAGGCGACGATTGGTTCGCTGCTGGGTCTGGTGTGCCGTGGTCATGGTCGCACTCCTTTCGGATCTTCATGGAGTACAACACCGGCTTTATTGGAACCATTCCAGATTTATCTGTTGGCTGGCTCACTGTGAGTATGCGGGGCTATCTCGCTCGCGGCGCAGCGCCGCCGCCAGGAATGGCGGCATGGTGGACTGTCGTGTACTCGGCCTGCACCTTGTAGTACCGCGATCGCGGACCGTAGGCGGCGTAGAGGGTGAAGCCGCGTGGCCCTTCGAAGGCGCGCGGCGCCCCGTCGACGAAACGGGTCAGCACCGGATCGAGGTCGCGAGGGAAATTCGATTCCTGATAGCGCTGCGGGAAGCAGATGCGTCGCATGCGCGGCGACGTCCAGGAGAAGGTGCGGTAGACGTTGAACGTGTCGTCGAACAGCGCCAGTTCGTCGTCGGTGGCCGCCACGAAATCCAGATCGGCCAGGATCGTGGCGATGTCCTCGGAGGTGATCGCACCGGGCGGCAGCACCTGGGAGTACAAGTTCATGGTGCGACCGGCGAAATCGACCGCGAGAATCCCGACCTTGCCGCCGTAGCGGGTCAAGTGCTCGGCATGCGAGTGCGCCGCGTCCGGCATGCCGGGGAACGCCAGCATCCGCTCGACATCGAGTACATCGGCGAAGAACAGCCACACCTTCTGCACGCCGCCGGTGAGGGACAGGTCCACGGCCGATCCTGCCGGGATCTCGGCGCAGACCTCCGCCAGCAATCGCTCCATGGGATGTCCGGTGAAGGTGATCAGTCCCGCGTCCCGCAGCGTCTCGATCAGGTGAGCCGGCGGACCCGAGTGCTGCACCCGTGCGTTGACCTCACGCTCGGGGACCGGATGGGTCGTGGTGCGCACACCGACCACCGAGCCGGTCCACAGATCGGCGAGGGCCTTCAGCGCCGGATCCACCACCGCGGGGTCGTAACCCGCTTCGGCCAAGCGCGCGAATTCCCGCAGATCCCGGCGCAGCCGGTCGAGCGTGACAGTGGCCGATGTGCTGCTCATGTGTCAACCTCGAATACTCTCACCGCTGGGTGAGAAGCCAAGTCCACCAACAGAACGACTCGTCACGATAGCCGCGCGAACCGTCCGGCCGCTATGCGGATGCGACGTTCCTCCGCGGATCGTCGGAAGGGTCCGTCGACCGCGACGCCGCGTCCGGTCGGTTCGGCGGCGGCTTCCTCGATGTCGGTGAGGATCAGGTGCAGGCCGTGCGGTGTCCCGGGTACGGCGGTGGTGACGATGTTCGTTCGAGGGTGGTCAGTGGGCTGTCCGGGCCGGCTGCTCGACTGCGGCGGGGTGTCCGGCGCCGCACGGGCGCCGGACACCTCTCACGCCTCGAACAGCGACTGCCCGAGATAGCCGCCCGGTGCGGCGACCCCGGGCGGGATCGCGAACACCGCGGAACCGACGGGCGTCGTCCACACATTGAGGGCGTCGAATTCCGCGAGCCGGCGCTGGACCGGAAGGAACTGGGTGTCCACGTCCCGCTGATAGGCGGCGAACAACAGACCCGAGTTGGAGGTCGCGCCCGGCGTCGGCGCGTCGTCGTAGTTGTAACTGCGACGCAGGAAACGCTCACCGTCATGGGTGTGATGAGCGCGCGCGATGTGTGACGACGGTGGGATGACCGGTATCCCGTTCGCGTCGACGGCCGTGAAGTCCGGCTCGTCGAACTCGTCGGTTCCGGTCAGCGGCGCGCCCTCGGCGATGGTGCGGCCGACGGTGAGTTCCCTTTCCTCGCGGTCGATCTGGTCCCAGGTGTCCAGCGTCATCGCGATCCGCCGCAGTACGCACGAGGTTCCGCCGCTCAGCCAGGGCTGCGCGGCCCCGTCGTCCCACACCAGACGGGTGAACTCCGGTGTGCCGGGCGCGAGGTTCACCGTGCCGTCGACCTGGCCCATCAAGTTGCGCGGTGTCCGGCCGGGTGCGGCATCACGGAATCCGCGTTGTACCCAGCGCACGGTGACCAGCGAGGTCACGCTCCGGCACAGCGTGCGAACCGCGTGCGACACCGTGGTCGCCTCCTCGGCGCACACTTGCAGCAGCAGATCGCCACCCGTCCAGGCGGATTCGAGCCGGTCGATGGCGAACGACGGCAACGGTCGCAGCCACGACGGCTTGCGCTGTTCGAGCCCCGTCGCCGTGAACACCGCGGGCCCGAAACCCACCGTGACGGTGAGTCGCGCCGGGCGTAGCGCGAGTTCGGGTTCGGTGTCCGCGAGGGCGGGCCGTCCCTCGGTCAGCCGGGCGGCGTCGCCGGTCCAGATCTTCAGCAGCCCGACGAGATCGTCGCGCCGGACACCCGGCCGCAGATCGAATGCGACGAACGCCGCGTGCGCTTGCGGGCGGGTGCCGATCCCGGCTTGGTGCGGTCCGTAGAACGGAACCGTCGCCTCCCAGGGCGATGGATCGGAGTCCCGCCGTCCGCTGCGGACGGCCGCGCCGAGCCCGACCCCGGCGACGCCTGCCGCGGCAGCCCCGCCGCCGAGCAGACGCCGCCGGTTGATCCGTGCGGGACGCGGTCGGTTCCGGTCAGGCACCGTGCGCGGGGGTCTGCGCGCCTGCGTGCGCTTCGCCGCCGGCGTGATCGGGCACGTAGTTCTCCTGGTTGCCCGCGAAGTCGCGCACCTGAGCGGTGAATGTGGTGGTCGAGCCGTCGTCGAAGGTCAGCGTGACCGACGTCTCCGACCCCGTGCGCAGGGGACCGTGCAGGTCCATGAACATGATGTGGTCGCCGCCGGGCCGCAGTTGGGTGCGGCCGTGCGCGGGAATGACGAAGCCGCCGGCCTTGGGCCGCATCGCCTTGGCGCCGTTCGCGTCGGTGACCACCTCGTGCAACTCGATCCGGCCGGAGGCGGGACTGGTGGCCGAGACGATCGTGCGCGGGGTGTCGCCGCTGTTGATCAGGTCGCCGAACGCGGCCGACATCCCGCTGTCGGCGGCCTTGACCCACTGGTCGGAGATGGTCACCGCATCGGCCGATGCGACGGTGCCGGTCTTGTCGGCCGACGAGCACGCGGTCAGGAGAAAGGGCACCGCCACGGCGGCGATCGCGCCACGCAGCAGCCGAGCGGTGCGCGGTGGAGCAAAGGTATCGACAGTCATGAAAAACTCCGTAAGTTCTCGATTTCGGTGTGGCGCGCGCCGACGAAGGCGTGGAGTAGCCGCGGGCGTCGGCCGATCCGGCGGCGGCGCCGTGCTGCCGTGGGCACGGTGCGTCCGTGTCCACCTGCGACGAGGCCGTGCCTCCGGCGTCGACGCCAGGGATCGAACGCGGAAGCCGCAGTGTGAAGTGCCGAAATTCGCGTGCTCGAATAGATTTCGTGGCATTCCGACGCTTCGGCGCGGTGTCGTCTCGCGAAACGTCGTGAAATCCATTGTCGGACGGCATTTCGGAGCCGCAGCGATAGTCCGAAGCGAATCGCGGCAGGATCGTCGAGCGCGGCCCGACGCTCCGGCGATGCTCGTCGGCGCGATAGAGAGATCAGCGCGGCGGCGGGCCGCGCAAGCCGGGGCCCGAACACAGCAGCGGACGCCGTGGCTGGGGAAGCGCATGCTCGAACGCGGGCGAGCCGATCCGCACCGGTGCGCTCGGCGCTTCTCCGAGGACGCGCACCGTGTGGCGCACCTCGGAAGCACCGCGCAGCACAGCCTGTTCGGCAGCGCGAATGAGCAGCGCGCCGAGCGGGACGGCCGCGAGATGCATGCCGAGCATGACCGAGGCTGCGCCCGCGTCGTGGTGATGAGCAGCTGACAGGGTGGACGCGACGTGCGTGACAGCTTGCGCCATCGCCAGCGTGGCCATCAACTCGCCGAGCCGGTGCCGAGGGGGTCGCGCACCAGCGAGCACGCCCACCGCCGCGCACGCGGCGATCAGCAGGGCGGTCGGCGCCGCGCCGGGTGCCATCGCGCCGCCGCCCAGCGCGTGCGCCGCGATGCTCACCGCCCCGGCCGTGGATCCGACGAACGCGCCGCGCAGCCGCGCCGCCACTACCGTCGGATGTCGCACCGGCTCATACTACTGCCTGTCGTAGCGGCTGTGGACGTGGGATCGGATGCCTGCCGGAACGTCGCGCCGAACTCGACTCGACGCACCGGCCGCCGGACGTGATCCGAATCTTCTTGCCGGGCAGCTCTTCTGCAACGGATGGCGGCGACGCGTCCGTCATTCGGCGGCATGGCCGCGGTCGCCGCCGTCTACACCGCCGGGCTAGCCGGGAATCCGGTCGTGACCCCTTGCGCAACACCCGTGGCCTTTCCGCGGAACCGAGCTCATGGCCCTTATCGCCCCGGCCGCGCGACAGGCAAGTCCGCGGACCGGGCGGCAACCCTCACACTGTGACGGTCGCGTGGACGAGATTGTGGTCGGACACCCCGCCGATGTCGTCGACCGACGCCGCGGTGACGGTCGCGCCGTGCACCACCACGTGGTCGATGTGCTGTGACTTCGTGCCCGAGGAACGCGGACGGGTGGGCAGCCCGCCTTCGACGTGTTCGGCGACCACGAACTCGTCGCCCAACGCGCTGGCGACGGTGGCGCGGTCGATGTTGAAGTCGCCCAGCAGCACCGCGGCGTCCTCCGGGGCGCTGGTGGCGAGTTCGGCCAGGCGGGTGAGCTGGTCGGTGCGCCGCCGGTCGCCGGTGACATGGGTGGCGATCACCGTCACCCCGCCGACGTCGACGACGAGGGCGCCCTTGCCGTGGTCGTGTGCGAAGGATTCGGCGGTCACCTCCCTGCTCGGCTCCGCGGTCAGCACCACGAGGTACTCACCGCCGTCGAGCAGGGAACTGGGCATGCGCCGGGGTGTCGGCAGCCGCTGATACCGCATCGCGTGGAACGTCCGGTCCGGCAGGGCCATTCGCAGACTGGCCAGTTGATCGCCGCTGACCTCCTGTAACGCGATCACCCGCTCGGTACGTTCGGCCACCCGGGCGGTGACTTCGGCGATCCGTGCGCCCTCGTCCGGCCAGCGGGTGGCGACGTCCTCGTACCAATTCTCGGCGTGGACGCGATGCAGGACGTTCCAAGTGGCGACCGTGATCACCTTCGCGATGGTATGCGAACGGGTGAAACAGGTTGCGGCGCGGGCTGCGCCGGCCCGGTGTGCGCTCAGCGGTCGCCCTCGATGTCGATGCCCTGTTGCAACGACGCGATCGCGCGATCGAGGACGCGGTGCAAGGCCGGGATCGAGTGGTCCGCGGCCATCATCCAGTGATCGAGGCCGACACCGAAGGCCGCGAAACAGGCCGCGGCCGTGAGCTGCGCTCGCAGGTCGTCGGCGGGAAGCCCGGCGCGGGCGGCGAAGTTCAGCGCCATCGCGCGCTGGCGCCCCAGTGCTCCGATGAAGTTCTCCCGGCGCAATTCCGGGTTGCCGACCAGCAGTCGCCTTGCGCGCCGGGCCGTCTCCGCTTGGCGGTTGCGCGAAGTCGCGTCCCGCTCGTCGAGCAAGAAGTCGCGCAGCGCCGCGCGCAGCGCGGTCAGCACCGATTCGCTCGCCGGGCGCCGGTCGACGGCGGCGAGCAACTGCGCCATGAGGTCTTCCTCGTGGCTGAAGACCACAGCGAGTTTCGACGGGAAATGGCGGTGGAAGGTGCGCCGGGAGACCTGGGCCGCGTCGGCGATCTGCTGCACGGTGGTCTGCTCGAACCCGTGCAGTTCGAACAGTCGCAGCGCCGCATCGACCAATTCCCGCCGCACCCGTGCCTTCTCGCGTTCGCGCGGACCGTTCACACCCGTCATGCCCCGCAGTCTCTCCTCGCGATGTCACCGCTGTTGGTGTCTCAAAGTGACACTTTAGCCGAAAGTCGGGCTACAGTGTCTCGACGAGACACCAAACCGAGAACCGAGAGGTGACGTCATGTCGGTGCGACGTGCAGGAATCACCGTGGCCGTGGCCGCATTGCTTTTCGCGGGCCCGCCGGTGGGGTCGGCCGGGGCCGACCCCACCGCGGCGGGTGCGGCTCCGGGCACGGTCGCCACCGATGAGGCGCTGCCCGAACAGCTCTGGATCGAGGGTGCGGGCGCGGCTCGCCGCCTGACGTACTGGACCAGGACCTCCGACGACCGGCCCGCGCTGGCGGGCGGCGCGATCTTCGTCCCCGCGGGGACGCCGCCGAGCGGTGGCTGGCCGGTGCTGTCCTGGGAACACGGGACGGTCGGCCTCGCCGACGAATGCGCGCCGTCGACCGCGGGCCGCAGCAAGCGCGACCTGGACTATCTGGCGACCTGGCTGCGCCAGGGCTATGCGGTCGTCGCGACCGACTACATCGGTCTGGGCACCCCGGGACCGCATGCGTACCTCGACGGCCGCGCCGAGGCGCATGCGGGAATCGACATCGTGCGCGCGGCCCGCGCCGTAGACGATTCGCTGTCGTCGAAGTGGGTGGCGATCGGGCAGTCCCAAGGTGGCGGAGCCGCGGTGTTCACCGCCTCGCTGGCCACGGCGTACGCCCCTGAACTGGATTATCGCGGCGCCGTCGCCACCGGCCCCGCGTCCAATGTCGTCGATGCCGCCTCGTTCCTCGGACCCGCCGCGCCCCCGATCGACAATTCGCACCTCACCGCCTATATCGCGTATGTGCTCAACGGATTGAAGGCGGCGCGACCGGGCTTCGATCTCGACAGCTATCTCAGCCCGGCCGGCAGGCAATTGGCGACCGCCGCCGAATCGCTGTGCTTCCAACCGCTGGCCGACCGCGCGCAAGGAATCTCGGTCGACCGGTTGTTCTCGCGGCCGCTCGCCGACGGCGATTTCGTCGCCACGGCCCGCCCGGTCATGGACGTTCCGCTCACCGGCTACGACCGGCCGCTGTTCATCGGGCAGGGTACCAACGACACCGACGTCCCCGCTCCGCTGACCGCGAAGCTGGTCGCCGATCTGGAATCGCACGGCATCCGGCCCGAGGTCCACGTGTATCCGGGCAAGGATCACAGCGCCACCATGGCCGCTTCACTGGCCGACAGCATTCCGTTCGTCGCGCGCCTGTTCGCCTGACCCGGGGCCGGGCCGCGCCGCGCCGCTCAGGCGCGCGCGGCCACGGGCTCGGGCTCGGCTTCCGGAAGCGTCGCGGTGGGCTTGCGAACCGGAATGGCCAGTGCGATCAGCGCCGCGAGCACCGCGACACCACAACCGATCAGCAACCCGGTCCGGAAACCGGCC
>NZ_BAFR01000113.1 GCF_000308435.1 Nocardia araoensis NBRC 100135
TTTCGCTATGGCCGTCCGCGCACCGGTACCGCACAACGCGGTGGAACGTCGGCGTGAGCCAACGCGTCCGCGCCGCAGGTCCCCGAGCGTTTACGCGTTGAAGTACTTCGCCTCCGGATGCAGCAGGACGAAGGCGTCCGTGGACTGTTCCGGATGCAGTTGCAGCTCCTCCGACAGCACGACGCCGATGCGATCGGCCTCGAGCAGGTCGACCAGTTTGGCGCGGTCCTCCAACTCCGGGCAGGCGCCGTAGCCGAACGAGTAGCGTGCGCCGCGATAGCCGAGCTTGAAGTACTCCTGCACGTCGGCCGGGTCGGATTCGGCGACCGCGTGGCCGTCGAGGACCAGCTCCTCGCGGATGCGGCGGTGCCAGTACTCGGCGAGCGCCTCGGTGAGCTGGACGCCGATGCCGTGCACCTCCAGGTAATCGCGGTAGCTGTCGCCCGCGAACAGTTCGTTGGCGAAGTCGGCGATCGGCTGGCCCATGGTGACCAGCTGGAACGGCAGGACGTCCACCTGACCGGTCGACCGGGCGTACTCCCGCGAACGGATGAAATCGGCGATGCACAGGAACCGGTCGCGCTGCTGACGCGGGAAGGTGAATCGGTACCGTTCCGGCGCGTCGGGCGCCGGGTCGGTGAGCACGATGACGTCATCGCCTTCGGACACCGCCGGGAAGTAGCCGTACACCACCGCCGCGTGCTGCAACACGCCTTCGGTGCTCAACCGGTCCAGCCAGGCGCGCAGACGCGGCCTGCCCTCGGTCTCCACCAGTTCCTCGTAATCCGGCCCGTCGCCGCCGCGCTGTCCCCGCAGACCCCACTGCCCGAGGAACAGCGCCCGCTCGTCGAGCAGGCCCGAATACTCGTGCACCGCCAGACCTTTCACCACCCGTGTGCCCCAGAACGGCGGCACCGGCACCGGCAGGTCGGCCGCGACGTCGGAGCGCTCGGGCACCACGACGGGCGCCTCGTTGGCGCGGCGCTCCGCGGCGATCCGCTTGGAGCGCTCGTGGCGCGCTTTGCGCTCGGCGGCCTTCTCCCGCTCGGCGATGGCCTCCGGGCTGTCGGGGTCGAGTTCGCCGCCGCGCTTGCGGGTCATGATGTCGTCCATCAGCCGCAGGCCCTCGAACGCGTCACGCGCGTAGTGCACGTCGCCCTCGTAGACCTCGGTCAGGTCGTTCTCCACGTAGGAGCGGGTGAGCGCAGCGCCGCCCAGCAGCACCGGGAACTGCTCGGCCACGCCCTTGGCGTTGAGCTCCTCGAGGTTCTCCTTCATCACCACGGTCGACTTGACCAGCAGGCCGGACATGCCGATGACGTCGGCCTTCTTGTCCACGGCCGCGTCCAGGATGGTGGCGATCGGCTGCTTGATGCCGAGGTTGACCACCTCGTAGCCGTTGTTGGACAGGATGATGTCGACCAGGTTCTTGCCGATGTCGTGCACGTCGCCCTTCACGGTGGCCAGCACGATGCGGCCCTTGCCGCTGTCGTCGGTGGCCTCCATGTGCGGCTCGAGATACGCGACAGCAGCCTTCATCACCTCGGCGGACTGCAACACGAACGGCAGCTGCATCTGGCCGGACCCGAACAGTTCGCCGACCGTCTTCATCCCGGCGAGCAGGGTCTCGTTGATGATCTGCAGCGGCGGCACCTCGGTCATGGCCGCGTCCAGGTCGGCTTCCATCCCGGCGCGTTCACCGTCGACGATCCGCCGCTCCAGCCGCTCGAACAGCGGAAGCGCGGCCAGTTCCTCCGCGCGCGACGCCTTCGACGAGGAGGTGGACACGCCTTCGAACAGCGCCATCAGTTTCTGCAGCGGGTCGTAGCCCTCGGCGCGACGGTCGTACACCAGATCCAGCGCGGCCTCCCGCTGCTCCTCCGGGATCCGGCTGATCGGCAGGATCTTGGAGGCGTGCACGATCGCGGAGTCCAGACCGGCCTGGACGCATTCGTGCATGAAGACGGAGTTGAGCACCTGCCTGGCGGCCGGATTGAGGCCGAAGGAGATGTTGGACAGACCCAGGGTGGTCTGCACCCGCGGATGACGGCGCTTGAGCTCGCGGATGGCCTCGATGGTCTCCAACCCGTCCCGGCGCGACTCCTCCTGGCCGGTGCCCAGGGTGAAGGTGAGCGTGTCGATGATGATGTCGCTCTCCGCCAGCCCCCAGTTGCCGGTGATGTCGGCGATCAGCCGCTCGGCGATCTCCACCTTCTTCGCCGCGGTGCGGGCCTGGCCCTCCTCGTCGATGGTCAGCGCGACCACGGCGGCGCCGTGCTCGGCGACCAGGCGCATGGTCTGCTGGAAGCGCGAATCGGGACCGGCGCCGTCCTCGTAGTTCACCGAGTTGACCGCGCAACGCCCGCCGAGGTGTTCCAGCCCGGCCCGCAATACCGGGGCCTCGGTGGAGTCGAGCATGATCGGCAGCGTCGAGGCGGTGGCCAGCCTGCTCGCCAGCTCCGCCATGTCGCGGGTGCCGTCCCGGCCGACGTAGTCGACGCACAGATCGAGCATGTGCGCGCCGTCGCGGGTCTGGTCCTTGGCGATGTCCAGGCACTTCTGCCAGTCCCCTGCGAGCATGGCCTCCCGGAATGCCTTGGAGCCGTTGGCATTCGTGCGTTCGCCGATCATCAGCACCGACGCGTCCTGCTCGAACGGCACCGCGGTGTACATGCTGGACACGCTCGGCTCGTGCACCGGCGCGCGCCGCTCGGCGATCGGTGGCAGGGTCGGCTCGACCTCGCGCACCGCGGCGGTGACCTGGCGGATGTGCTCGGGCGTGGTCCCGCAGCAGCCGCCGACCAGAGCCAAACCGAACTCGGTGACGAACCCGCGCAGCGCGACCGCCAGTTCCTCGGGCGTGAGCGGGTAGACCGCACCGTCCGCGCCGAGCACCGGCAGCCCGGCGTTCGGCATCACCGAGACCGGAACCTGCGCGTGCCGGGACAGGTGGCGCAGGTGCTCGCTCATCTCGTCCGGGCCGGTCGCGCAGTTCAGGCCGATCATGTCGATGCCGAGCGGCTCCAGCGCGGTGAGCGCCGCGCCGATCTCGCTGCCGACCAGCATCGTGCCGGTGGTCTCCACGGTGACGTGCGTGATGATCGGGATCCGGCGGCCCAGCTTCGCCATCGCGCGCTTGCTGCCGGTCACCGCCGCCTTGACCTGAAGCAGGTCCTGGCAGGTCTCGATGAGGATGGCGTCGGCGCCGCCGTCGAGCATGCCGAGGGCGGCCTCGGTGTAGGCGTCGCGCAGCGCGGCGAACGGGGCGTGACCGAGCGTGGGCAGCTTGGTGCCCGGCCCCATCGAGCCGAGCACGTACCGCGGCGTACCGTCGGGAGACGGTCCCATCTCGTCGGCGACCTCGCGGGCCAGCCGGGTACCGCGCTCGGAGAGGTCGCGGATCCGGTCGGCGATGTCGTAGTCGGCGAGGTTGGGCAGGTTGCAGCCGAAGGTGTTGGTCTCGACCGCGTCGGCGCCCGCTTCGAAATAGGCGCGATGGATGTCGCGCAGGACGTCGGGGCGGGTGTCGTTGAGGATCTCGTTACAGCCCTCCAACCCGCGGAAATCGTCCAAGGTGAGATCGGCCGCTTGCAGCATGGTGCCCATCGCACCGTCACCGATGACGACACGGCGGCGCAGCGTGTCGAGTAGCGTGGTGTCGAACTCGGCGGGGACGGACGCAGACATGCGTTCCAGCGTAGTGGGCGGGGCCGACGATCCAGGCCACGGCGTAGAGCCTCGGTGTCCTGGACCACACGCGCGGCCCGGCGCCGCGCCGTCCGCGCGCGGAAACACGCCACCCGGTCCGGCCGTCATACGACACGCCATATCGCCGCACGCCGTAGGCTGACCGAGTGAACGCCAGTGAAACTCCCGATCCGGAACTGCCGACGTTGCGGGATCCGGTACTGGTCGCCGCCTTCGAGGGGTGGAACGACGCCGGTGACGCGGCCAGCGGCGCGGTCGAGCATCTGGAACTGATCTGGGACGCCGAGCCGTTGGCCGAGCTCGACTCCGAGGATTACTACGACTATCAGGTCAATCGGCCGACGGTGCGCCAGGTCGACGGTGTGACCAGGGAAATCCAGTGGCCGTCGACGATGTTGTCGGTCTGCTCGCCGCCCGGCAGCGACCGCGACGTGGTGCTGCTGCGCGGTATCGAACCGAATATGCGCTGGCGCAGTTTCTGCGGCGACCTGCTCGAGTTCATCGAGCAGCTCGGCGTGCAGACCGTGGTCATTCTCGGCGCGCTGCTCGCGGACACTCCGCACACCCGCCCGGTACCGGTGACCGGCTCGGCCTACAGCAAGGAGGCGGCCGAGCGGTTCAACTTGGAACAGACCCGCTACGAGGGGCCGACCGGGATCACCGGCGTGCTGCAGGATCAGTGCGTGAAGGCGGGGGTCCCGGCGGTGTCGTTCTGGGCCGCCGTCCCGCACTACGTCTCCCAGCCGCCGAATCCGAAGGCGACCATCGCGCTGCTGCACCGGGTCGAGGACGTGCTCGACATCGAGGTGCCGCTCGGCGAGCTGCCCAAGCAGGCCGAGGACTGGGAGACCGCGGTGAACGAGATGACCGTGGGTGACGAGGAGATCAGCGAGTACGTGCGCTCGCTGGAGGAGCGCGGCGACGCCGCGGTCGACGTGAACGAGGCGATGGCCAAGATCGATGGCGACGCGATCGCCGCGGAGTTCGAGAAGTACCTGCGCAGACGGGGTCCGGGCAGCTTCGGTCTCTGATCGGTTGCGCGGCGGCGCGATCGGCGCGGGCGACCGCCGACCGCAGGTTCACCGGAAGTTCGCCAGGGGGCCACCTTCGGGTCGGGAAACGACCGCTCCTACACTTTCGCCGGTGACCGTCCATCCGATCGTCGAGCGTCTGCGCACCTTCGACGAGCGGATCGCCGTCCACTGCCCCGACCACGCGGGCGGGGACGGCGGCGCCGGGTCCTCACCCCCCTCGCAGGTGACCTACGCTCGGCTTGCGGCGCTCGTCGAGGCCTACGCGACCGAACTCGGCCCGGCGCGCCGCCTCGTCGCGGTCGCCGCGCGCAACGATCTCGCCTCGCTCGTCGCGTACCTCGGCGCACTCAGCGCCGGATGCGTCGTCTTGCTGACCGAGCGGATCACTGCGGAGTTGCGGGACGCCTATGAACCGGACGTGCTCGTCGAAGACGGGCGGACCCGGGTGGTCCGGGAACGCTCGGCACATCGCCTGCATCCGGATCTCGCGCTGCTGCTGAGCACCTCGGGGTCCACCGGGTCGCCCAAGCTGGTCCGGCTCTCGGCGAGGAATCTGCGCTCCAACGCGGCGGCCATCGCCGAGTACCTGGCCATCGGCCCGGACGATTGCGCGGCGACCACCCTGCCGATGTTCTACTGCTACGGACTGTCGGTGGTGCACAGCCACCTGTGGCGCGGCGCGAGCCTCCTGCTCACCGACCAGTCGGTACTGGACGCGCAGTTCTGGCACGCGTTCCGGGACTGCCGCGCAACGTCGTTCGCCGCGGTTCCCTACACCGTCGAGCTGCTGGACCGCATCGGTTTCGCCCGCATGGACCTGCCGCACCTGCGCTATGTCACCCAGGCGGGCGGGAGACTCGCGCCGGAACGGGTACGCGAATACGCCGCACTCGGCCGGGAACGCGGCTGGGACTTCGTGGTCATGTACGGCCAGACCGAGGCCACCGCGCGGATGGCCTACCTCCCTGCGCATCTGGCGAGCGAGCACCCCGACTGCATCGGGATCCCGATCCCCGGCGGCGAATTCACCCTGGAGCCGGTCGAGGAAGCCGGCGACAATGGGGACGAACCACGCGAACTGGTCTATCGCGGGGCCAATGTCATGCTGGGATACGCGAAGTCCGCCGCGGACCTCGCACTCGGCCGTACGGTCGATGCCCTGCGCACCGGGGATCTGGCACGGCGCACCCCCGAGGGCTTGTATCAGGTGGTCGGCAGGCGGAGCCGGTTCGCCAAGATCTTCGGACTGCGCATCGATCTGGAGCGTCTCGAATCCGCGCTCGCGGCGGCCGGATTCACGGCGTGCTGCACGGACGACGACACCCACCTGGTCGTCGCCGTGCAGACCCCTCGGTCCGATCCCACCGAACTCGCCGCCCGCCTGTCCGGCCTGCCCGCCGCCGCCGTTCGGGTCCACCCGGTGGAACGGATCCCACGGCTACCGAACGGCAAACCCGACTACCCCGCCATCCGACAGCTGGCCGGGTTTACGCCGCAGGTGCGCGACATCCGCGCCCTCTACGCGACGACCCTGGGCATCGATCCCGCGCGCGTCCGACCGGACAGCACGTTCGTCGACCTCGGCGGGAACTCGCTCACCTACGTGACCACCGCGGCACGGCTGGAGCGGGCGCTCGGCCGCCTACCCGCCGATTGGCCGAACACCTCCGTGGCGGAACTGGAACGGATACCCGAAGGCCGCAGGCGTTTCGGGCGGGCACTCGACACCGGAACGCTGCTGCGCGCGGCGGGCATCGTGCTCATCGTCAGCTCACACGCCGGAGTGTTCGTGCTCTGGGGCGCGGCGCACGTGCTGCTCGGCGTGGCCGGCTTCAACTTCGCCCGATTCGGTGTGACCGCGGCGCCGCCAGCCGAGCGATTGCGCCACACGTTGCGCACCGTGGGATCCATCGCGGTGCCGACGGCGCTCTGGGTCGCGCTCACGCTGACCTGCACCGACTACTACGGCTGGCAGAACATCCTGTTACTGAACAAGATTCTCGGCCCGCACGACAGCGCCACCGCCGGGCACCTGTGGTTTCTCGAGGTGCTGGTGTATTTCATGCTGGCCGCCGCGCTGCTGATCCGGATCCCCGTGGTGGACCGGTGGCAACGGGCCGAGCCGTTCTGGTTCGCGATGGCGCTGGTCGCGCTGAGCCTCGTCTTTCGATACCAAGCGTTCGGTCTGTATTCGGCGAAGGACGTTCCGTTCTCTCCGCTGGCGGTGTGGCTCTTCACGCTCGGCTGGGCTGCGGCAAAGGCGACTTCGATATGGCAGCGGCTGATCGTCAGTGCCGTCGTACTGATCACGGTGCCCGGATATTTCGGTGTTCCCGAGCGGGAACGTCTGATCATGGCGGGCTTGCTCGCCCTGGTGTGGCTGTCCGCGGTCCGAGTTCCCGCCGTGGTCGCCGTCTGCGCGGCGGTGCTGGCCGACGGCTCGCTGTTCGTCTATCTGCTGCACTGGCAGGTGTACCCGCTGTTCGAACAGCACCGGCTCGCGGGGCTGCTCGCTTCCCTGGCAGCGGGTGTACTCGTCACCGGCGCGGTGAGCGGGGTGCGACGCTGGGGTTCGGTGCGGTACCGGGCAATTCGGTCGCGGCGGTCAGCTCTCCACGGTCCACACCCGCGCCGCCGCCTCCTGAGCCAGCTTGGCGATCAGGATGTCGCGCGGAATCGTCTGACCGGCAAAGTGATCGAGTGAGGGAACCACCACGTGGTGCGCGTCCGCGCGCTTGAGTTCCGCCGTGAGCTCGACGAAAGCCGTCCCGTCACCGCCGGTCGATTCATGGAACGTTGCGGCGAAGCACAGCCCTTCCTCGCGGGCGAGGCTGCTCATCGCGGCCTCGAGCTCCTTGCTATGGCCATCGGCCAGATCGTCACGCAAGTATCCATAGATCAACGCTTCCACCCGAACCTCCGTTGGATTGGGATCGCTGTTCTTTTATGTGGATCCACCCGTTTTACGGGGTATTTGCGCTTCGTGCAAGAGCAGATGTACTTGCACTTGCTCTTACAGGAGGGGCTGGCAAACTTCTGGCGCCAGATCAAGCATGCACAACGGGGCGGGGCGAAAGTAGCTGTCAACACACGGACATCTACCTGCCCTCTTGGGGCCACCAAACGTTAACTGGTGCGATACTACAGACGTGGCCGCTACCGACGATCGACCCGTCTGGGCAGTCCGAATGCGTTCCGAGCGTGACGCGAGGGGGTGGTCGCAAGCCGACGCTGTTCGCGTGATGCGTGGAAAGTCTTCGCACAACCTGCCGACCGACAGTACTCTCCTACGCAACTGGCGCCGTTGGGAATCGGGCGAATCGCGCCCCGACGACTTCTACGCGCCGATCATCGCCGCCACCTTCGACACGGTGACCGCGGCGTTCTTCCCCAAGACGAGACCGAACCGGGACGACGAACTGCTCTCGGCGACCGGCATGGACACACTCGAGTTCATCGGACGGCTCCGTATGTCCGATGTGTCCTCGGTGACGCTGGAGGCCATCCGCATCACCGCCGAACGCCTGTGCTGCGAATACTCTTACGCCGACCCGCACGACCTGCACGCCGAGGGCACCGCGTGGCTGCGCAGGATCACCTCGTTGCTGGACGGTCGCCTGACCCTGGCGCAGCATCGCGAAATCCTCGTTCTCGCCGGATGGGTCGCGCTGCTGGTCGGCTGTGTCGACTACGACCTGGGCCGGCGCACCGCCGCCGAGGCGACCCGCCGCGCCGCCCAGTCCCTGGCGCAGGAGGCGGAGAGTATCGAGATCGCCGCGTGGGCAGCGGAAATGACCGCGTGGTTCGCGCTGACCCAGGGCAACTACCGCGGTGTCATCGAGGCCGTTCAGCCGACGCTGGAAGTAAGCCAGCACCTGCGCGTCGGTGTCCAGCTCGCCGCCCAGCGCGCCAAAGCGTGGGCCAGGCTGGGCAACCCGCGCGAGGTGGAGGCGGCGCTCGAGGAGGGTCGAGCTATCTTGGAGCGACTCGATCATCCGGCGAATCTGGACAACCATTTCGTCATCGACGCGAACAAGTTCGACTTCTACGCGATGGACTGCTGCCGCGTCGCGGGCGAGGACCGGCTCGCCGAAACCTACGCGCGAGAGGTGATCCGCAACGCCACCCGGCCCGACGGCACCCTGCGCAATCCGATGCGGGTGTCCGAGGCGCACCTGACCCTGGCCGTGGTCGCGGTGCGCGACCGTGACCTGGAACTCGCGGTGGCGGAGGGCTCCCGCGCGTTCGCAGGCAGCAGGAAGTCGCTGCCCTCGCTGATGTGGATCGCGGGTGAGGTCGCGCGCGAGATCATCGAGCGGTTCCCCGGCGACCCGCGCACCCGTGCTTATCTGGACCAGTTGCGTTCGCTGTCCGTCGAGTGAGCCCACCTGCGCCGCGGCCGCGGCGAACGGTGACGAACCGGACGCGGCCACGCCGAACAGCGGAACGTCGTGCGGGTGGCGATCGGCCCGCTACTACCCTGTTCCCGGTGACCGACTCCGATGACGGCTGGGCCGACGCCCACTGGGACGACCGGCTGCGGCTGTTCTCTTTCGCCACCGCCGAGCGGCGCGCCGACTACCTCCGGGTGCTGCGCGCGTTCGACGGCGCGCGGGCGGCGTACGTGGTGCTGCTGCACGCGGACGACGTCGCGGAGTGGATCGAACGCAACGGGAACGCCCTGCGCGCTCCCGATTCGATCGCTACGAACCGACCGGCCGCGAAGACCGGGGTGGATCCGACGGAACCGCGCACGCGTCCGTCGGATGCCCCCGAGGACGAGCCGGAACCCGCTGCGGGGGGCCGGTCGACGGAGACGCTCCGCCGGGCTGCGGCGCCGCGGCTGACCGCGGCCGACATCGGCCCGCTGCTCGACCAGCTGCACCAATGGGGCGTGCTCGAGCGCAGTTACGACGGAACCCGCGCCGCGACGCTGGCCGAATATCGCAATCGGCATTATGTGTACCAGTTCTCCCAGGCGGGTTTCCAGGCCTACCAGGCGGTCGCCGGTGTGCTCAGCGCCCGCCTGGACGAAGCCTCGTTGTCGCGTCTGGTGCTGCCGGAGCTGCTGGCCGATCTGCACACCCTGGCCGAGGTCAACCGGGCGGGTGACGCCGAACGCGTCTATCGGACGCTGCGCCGGCTCGACACCGCGCTGTCCGATCTGGCCGCCCGCGCCGCGCACTTCTATCTGGGGCTCGGCGACCTGGTCCGCACCACCGAGATCACCCCGGAATCGTTTCTCGCGCACAAGGACGCGCTGCTGGCGCACATGCGGGAGTTCAGCCTCGACCTGGCCCGGTTCACCCCGCGGCTGGCGGCCGCGATCGCCGAGATCGAGGAGACCGGCGTCGACGACCTGATCTCGCGGGCGGCGCGCTGCGACGAACGGGTCCTGCTGAGCGTCGAGGAACGCCGGTCGGATTGGCAGGCCAGGTGGGACGGACTGCGTACCTGGTTCGTGGCCTCCGGCGGCGGAGAACAGGCGGGGACGACGGAAGCCGAACGCCTGCGCGAGGCCACCATGAGTGCCATCGCGGCGGTGCTCTCGCTCTTGCGGCGGGTCACCGAGACGCGTCGCGGCGGGGTCAGCCGCGAGTCGGCCTTGCGGCATCTGGCCGGCTGGTTCACCGCGGCGCCCACTGTCGACAGCGCTCACGCTTTGTTCGACGTGGTGTTCGCACTGGGCAAGCCGCGACACCTGGCGATGGAGCACCCGGACGCCGACGTGATTCCGGCGATTCGATCTTGGTGGGACGCACCACCATTGGAGATCTCGCGGACGCTCGCCGAAACCGGGCGCCCACCAGCGGCGGGTGCACCCGCCCGTATCCATCGCAACGACGCGGGTATCCGGCGTCTGCGCGAGGCGCAGTTGGACGCGCAGCGGGCCCGCGCCGAGGCCGCCAGATCGCTGGCCTCCGGCGACGTGCACGAACGGGTGCTGGACGACCGGGAAACCGAAGTGCTGCTGCGGCTGCTCGACGCCGCGTCCACCGCGTGGGTTCCGGTGCGCGGCCGGGTGGCAGGCACCACCGGCTCCGACAGCGGCGTCACACTGACGGTGTCCGAGCACGACGGCCCGACCGTGGTGCGCACCACTCGGGGGCTGCTGCGGTTGAACAACCGGTCGCTGAAGATCGAGCAGACGACCGGAACACGGTCCCGCCCGCGCGGGGAGCACGGCTGATGCACGCACGCACCATAGATGCGCTCGCGCTGGACAACTATCAACGCGCCGCCCGGGTCGTGCTGGCCAACCACCTGGTCACCCGCACCTATCCCGACCGGATCGCCCTGCCGCTGATCCGGCGCTGGGCCACCGAGTTGCGCGAGGACCTCGCCGAATTGTTCGGCTACCGGCTCGAAGTCACCGAGACCACCGCGCGGGTCTTCCCGGTCATCGACCGCCTGGACGCGGGCAAGCCGGCGCGCACACCCGCCGAGCGTGTCTTCGACCGCCGCCGCTACGCCTACCTCGCCCTCGCGCTTGCCGCGCTGGGTCGGGCCGGGGACCAGATCACGCTGTCCGAACTGGCCGATCAGGTCGCCGCCTACGCGAACCGGGTGGAAGGTCTGGAGCTGGCCACCGACCGGGCCGCCGACCGCGACGCGTTCGTCGACGCGGTGGGCTGGCTGACCGTGCGCGGCGCGCTCAGCCTGGCCGACGGCGACGCGGGCGGCTGGGCCAGCGATCCGGAGGCCGGTGAGGCGCTCTACGACATCGACCGGCCGGTGGTCTTCGCGCTGTTCCGGCCGCCGCGGGCGCTGCAACACCTGCACGGAGTGCGCGGGTTGCTGACCGAAGAACCCATGGTCACCGGCGTTTCCGCGCACGCGACGACCACCGCGGAGATCGCACGCCGGGTGCGCAGGGCGCTGGTCGAGCAGCCGGTGGTGTACGCCGAGGATCTCGCGCCCGAGGAGCGTCCCGTTCTCGCCCAGGAGCGACTCGTCGCGGAGGTCGAACTGTTCACCGGACTGCGCGCCGAACGCCGTGCGGAGGGGGTGGCGCTCATCGACACCTCGGGGCGGCTGTCGGACGTCCGCTTCCCAGGGACCGGGACGCTCGCGCAGGTCGCCTTGCTGCTGGCCGGTGAGATCGCCGACCGCGTGCTGGACATCGATCACCCGCTGCCGCGGCGCCACACCGGGCCGGACACGGATGCGGCGCTCGCGGATCAGCTCGACGAAGCCATTCCCGAGTCCACGCTGTTCGTGCCGCTCGCCGAGCCGCGTTCGCCGGATTCGCGCGCCCCGGAACCGGGCTCGGTCGCGGACACCACGGAACAGACAGATCGGTCTGCCTCATCGGGCTATCCGCTGATCGACCGGGCATGGCTGTATGAGACGGTGCAGGCGCTGGCCGATCGCTACGGCACGACGTTCGCGGCGCAATGGCAGGCCGACGTACCGCGCCTCGCCACCGAGGTGGTGGCCCTGCTGGAGCGGCTGCGGCTGGTCCGGGTGACCGACGACGGACTGCTCGTGCTGCCCGCACTGGCCCGCTACCGCGGCGCGGTCGTCACGGTCCGCACCAAGCGGGCCGCGGAACTGTTCGTCACCGCGGCCGACACCTACGGGCCCGGCGGCGCCGGGACGGAAGGGAACTGACGAATGTCGCTCATTCACGGCGGAGTGCGGTTCACCCCGACCCGCGCCGGGATCGTCAACCTGTGGGACTACCGCGATCAGGAGTTCTGTTTCGCGGACGGCAGATTGGTATTGCGCGGGCCGAACGGGTCGGGCAAGACCAAAGCGCTGGAGGTGCTGTTCCCGTTCGTCCTGGACGGACGGATCGAGCCGCGCAGGCTGAACCCGTTCGCCGGTGAGGAACGCACGATGAAGTCGAACCTGCTCTACCGCAAGCAGGACTCGGCCTACTCGTATGTCTGGATGGAGTTCGCCCGGGGCCGCTGGGAGGATCCCGAGGCGGTCACCGTCGGCATCGGCATGCGGGCCACCCGTTCGTCGGACAAGGTGACCCGCTGGTATTTCGTCGCCGACGGCCGGGTCGGGATCGATTTCTCCTTGATCGGCCCGGACGATCGACCGTTCACCCGCAAGCAGCTGGCCGAGCAGATCGGCACCGACTCGATCGTCGACCGGCCGGTGGACTATCGCAACGCCATCGACGCGCGTATGTTCGGCCTCGGGGCCCAGCGCTACGACCAGCTGATCAATCTGATCCTCACGCTGCGCCGCCCGCAGCTGGCCAAGAATTTGGACCCGCGCGGTTTGTCGCAGGCGCTCACCGACGGGCTGCGCCCGCTCGACGAGCAGCTGATCCTGGACGCCGCCCGCTCGTTCAGCGATATGGAGGAGGTCGGCCGCACCCTGGAGGGTTTGGTGCACGCCGACACCGCGACCAGGGCATTCGTCGAGGTGTATCGGAAATACCTTGCGGTGCAGGCGAAGACGGACGTCGACCAGGTGCGGGTGCGGCTCGACGCGGTGACCCACGCGAGCACCGCGCTGTTCGCCGCCACCGCGCTGCGCGAGCGCAGGGAGACCGAGCGCGCCGCGGCCGAGGCCAGGGCCGAGGACGCCGACCGGACCTACGAGCAGGCCGTCGCCGACCGGGAGAACCTCCAGCGTTCCAGTGCGTACGAGGGCAAACAGCAGCTCGACGACCTGGCCGACGCGGTGCGGCGGCTGGAGACCTCGGCCGGCGTGCACGCCGACAAGGCGCTCAAATCCCGCCAGACCTTGGACCAGCGTGCCCAAGAGGCAGAGCGCGCGCGAAACGCGGTGCGCACCGCCGCCGCCGCGCTCGCCCGCGGCGAGGACGACCTGCGCGCCGCGGCCGAGGAGGCGGGAATCGCCTGGACGCCGCTGCCGGAGTCGACGCGGGCCGAACAGCTCACCGCGGCGGTGCGCGGGCACGCCGAGGAGCGCGACGCCGACGTGCGCGCGGTACGCAAGGCGGTGGCCGCCGTGGACACGGCAGCCGCCGAACGCACCAGGGCCGAGCGGCTGGCCGAGCGCGCGCGGGAACTGCGGGACGCCGCCGCGGCGGACGTCGCGCACGCCGAAGCGGCGGTCACCATGAACCGCTCCGAGGCCGAGGCCGCGTTGCGAACCTGGTGGGGCGAGCATCGTGCGATCTATACCCCGGTACGCGCGGGCCTGCTGGAAGCGTTGAACTCGGCGCTGGCCGAGGCCGGTTCGGATGCGCCCACCGTCGCCGAAGTGCTGGCCGAACGCACCGAACCCCTGCTCGAGGAGATCCGCACCCGCCGCCAGGAGGCACGCGCCCGGGTGGCCACGGCCACGGCCCACGTCGAGGAGCTGACCGCCGAACTGGAGCGGGTGACGGCCCGGCGCGACGACGCGCCACCGGCATTCGCGGGCCGCTCCGGCCGGAACGGCGACCGGCCCGGCGCCGCGCTGTGGCGGCTGGTGCGCTTCGCCGACGACGTACCGCCCGAGACCGCGGCGGGCATCGAGGCCGCGCTGCACGCCGCGAATCTGCTGGACGCCTGGGTCTGTCCGGAAGGCGAGTTGCCGCCGGACTACGACTCCGATCAGTTCCTGGTGCCGCTGCCCGCATCGGACCGCCCGACCGGTCGCACACTCGCCGAGGTGCTGGTCGTGGAGGACGATTCGGACACGCTGGCGGTGCCGCGGCAGGTCGTGGCCGGTGTGCTCGCCTCCATCGGCCTGTACGAGGGCGCGGGCGAACCGAACGGCGCGGTGTCGATCGGAGCGAACGGCTCGTTCCGGCAAGGCGTGCAGATCGGCCGCCACCGCAAGACCGACGCCGAGTTCATCGGCGCCACGGCGCGAGCCAGGCGCCGCGAGATCCGCTCGGCGGAGTTGACCGCGGCTGTGGCGGCCGCCGAGGAAGACCGCGGCGCCGCCGAACAGCAGGAGTCCGACGCCCACGCCGAACTCGCGCTAATCTCCGCCGCCGCCAAGGCACTTCCGCGACCGACCGCGGTGACCGCTGCCTTGCGGGCGGTCTCGGAAGCGGCGGGCGTGCTGCGATCGCGTGCGGAGGCCGCCGCCCACGCCGAGCGCGATCTCGACCAGGCGGTCGCGGACGTGTCCGCCGCGGAGAAGAAGCTGCGTGCCGCCGCCACCGCGCACCGCACCCCGCGCACGGCCCGTGAGCTCGACGCACTCGCCGCCGCCATCCGCCACTTCGAGAACACCGGCACCGGATTGCTGCGGCTGCGCGGCGACCACGAGCGGGAACGAGAGCGCGAACGCGAAGCCGAGGACCGCTTGACCGAAGCCGCCGACCTGGCCGAGGCGTTCGCGGAAGAGGCCGAGGCCGCGCGCACCGGTTACCAGGAACAGCTGCGCAAACTCGAGACCCTGCGCGAGGCCCTCGGCGCGGGCGCGGCCGACATCGACCGCGAATTGGAACAGGCCCGGCAGCGGATCGAAACGACCAAGGCCGAGCAGAAGGCCGCGCGCAAGGCCGCCAACCAGGCGATCGAGGCGGTCGGCGACGCCGAAGCCGCCTACCGGACCGCGCACGAGTCGCTGGCCACCGCGCTCACCGAGGTGCTGGCGGAGGTGAAAGCCCTTGCGCCGTACGCACAGCCGGATCTGCTCACGCTACTCGGCGCGCCCGCCGACGGACGCTGGCCCAGCAGCGACGCCGCCTGGTCGACACCCGAGCAACTGCTGTACCGGATCGCGACAGCCGGAGCGGAGGCAGCGCCGCGGGTGCTGCCCGACGAAGTCGCCGCGCTGTTCGACAGTCTCACCGCGGCCACGGCGTCGGTGCGCGCGAGCGAGGCGACGCGCAAGTCCACCCGCACCGCGGTGACCGCGGCGTTGCAGGAGTTCGACGCGGCGTTGGCCGGTTCGGGCCGGGACTACCGGTTGCAGTGGGATGCCGCCGACGGCCTCACCGTCGTCCAGGTACACGACGAGCACGGGGTCTCCGCCCTGGCCGACTTCGCCGCACGGATCGACGCCGCGCGCCGGGATCAGGAACTGCTGCTCACCGACGCCGAGCGCCGGATCCTGGAGGATGCCCTGTTGACCGGCCTGGCCCAGCAGATCCACGAACGCACCAGCGACGCGCGCGATCTGATCGCCAGGATGGGCGCGGAGATGAAGCAGCGACGGATGTCCTCGGGCAACACCATCGGCGTGCACTGGGTGCTCGCCGACAGCCTGTCCGACGCGGCGCGGGCGATGTGCAAGCTGCTCGACCGGGATGCCTCGGCGCTGACGGCGGAGGATCTGGCGGCGATCCGGGCGCACTTCGCCTCCGAGATCAGGGCGGCGCGGGCCGCGCACCCGGAACGCTCCTATCCCGAGATCCTGGCCGCGACCTTGGACTACCGCACCTGGCGGGTCTTCTCCTTCACCTTGATCTCCGCCGACGGCAGCGAGGACAAGCTCACCGTGGCCAGGCACAGCGCGCTGTCCGGCGGTGAGCAGTCGGTGTCGCTGCATCTGCCGCTGTTCGCCGCGGCGCACGTCATGCTCGATTCGGCCGACCCGCAGGCCCCGCGCCTGCTGGCGCTGGACGAGGCGTTCGCGGGTGTCGACGACAACGGCCGCAGCGAATTGCTCGGATTGAGCGTGCAATTCGACCTCGATCTGTTCATGACCGGCTACGACCTGTGGATCACCTACCCGCATGTCCCGGCGTGCGCGCACTACGACTTGGCGCACTCGGCGGCCGAGAACACCGTCAGCGCGACGCTGCTGGTGTGGGACAGCGGCGATCTGCTCGCCGAACACGACGGAACGGATCTCACCGCCGCGCTCGGCTCCCCCGATCGGCGCAGGCTTCCGACCACGATCGAGGGCGGGCTGGAACTCACACCGGTGACCTGACCGCCATCCGGGCCGGGTGGCTCACTCCGGCAGGTCGCGGCGCGCGGCGTCGAGCAGGGAGTCCAGCAGTCCGGGGAAGCGGGCGTCCAGGTCGTCGCGACGCAAGGAGAGCAGCAGTTCCCGGCCGGAGGGCCGCTGCCGGATCACTCCGGCGTCGCGCAGCACACGCCAATGATGGGTCAGGTTCGACTTGGCCACGTCCGGCAGCACCGAGCCGCAAGTGTGCTCGCCGCCGTCGGCCAGTATCCGCACCACGCGCAGCCGCAGCGGGTTGCCGAGGGCGGTGAGCACATTCGTCAGCTGGATCTGCGCTCGCTCGGGATGGGCCGCGATCACGCGAACAGGTTAGCGCGGCAGTTGACACACAGTCGAACTGTACATGAGTATTCGTACAATTAGATCTACTTGGGAGGTTCTCGTGGGCGCTGGCAGTGACCGTTTCGACGGCAAGGTCGCGTTGATCACCGGCGGATCGAGCGGCATGGGCTTCGCCACCGCGCGACGCCTGCTCGGCGAGGGCGCGCACGTCGTCGTCACCGGGCGCGACAAGAGTCGCCTCGACGCCGCCGCCGAAGAGCTCGGCCATGCCGACCGCGTCCTCGCGGTGGCGGGCGACGTGTCGGACCTCGCCGATCTCGACACCCTCGTCGCGGCCGTCGCGCAGCGGTACGGACGCCTCGACGTCGTCTTCGCGAACGCGGGCATCGCCGCGTTCCAGCCGACCGCCGACATCACCGAGGCCGAGTTCGACCGCGTGGTGAACATCAACTTCAAAGGGGTCTTCTTCACCATTCAGAAGACCCTCCCCCTGGTCGCCGACCACGGCGCGATCGTCGTCAACGCCTCCTGGGCGCTGCATCGCGGCGTCCCCGGAGCGTCCCTCTACTCGGCCACCAAGGCGGCCGTGCACAACTTGGCGCGCAGTCTCGCCGCCGAGCTGGCGCCGCGCGGCATCCGGGTCAACTCGGTCAGCCCCGGCTACATCGCGACGCCGTCGTTCCGCGCCAACGTCTCCGCCGAAGCCCAGGCGGCGATCAGCGCCACGGTGGCGGCCGGGCACGTCGGCACCGCCGAGAACGTGGCCGACGCCGTCGCCTTCCTCGCGTCGGGTGAGGCGTCCTATGTCAACGGACAGGACCTACTCGTCGACGGCGGCCTGATCGCCGCCGTTCCCGACCCGATGGTCTAGCGTTGCGTCGCGGCAGCGGCGGTCGGCATGCGCTCGCGGCCCGCCGCTGCGCCGGACACGGGGAGCGATCGACAATGCCGGCAACGGTTTTCGAAGTGGTCGAACCGACCCGATCACCGCACGCTGGCGTCGGGCAGCATGGGCGGGCACGGCGTACCCGGCACGGTCTGCAACTCGAAATGCCAATACTCGTTCTCGAACGAGCGGCAGAGGCCCCATCGGTAGCCGTTCTCCTCCAGCCACCGCGCGCCCTGCTGCGGACCGACATCGATGGCGTCCCCGGACACGTGCGTGGACTCCTCCGGCGGCAGCACCCAGCGACGCGCGTTGTCCGGCCCGTAGGTCGCCACACCGTCCTCCCACAGCGCCTGCTGCTCGGCAGGCGTCCGGTATCCGGACGTGATGGACAGGGGCACACCCTGCGCGTGCGCCTCTCGCTCGGCCAAGGTGTACGCCAGCGCCAGCCTGGGATCGAGCCCTTCGGTCCCGGTCGCCGAGCCCACCGACTCCCGCTGCTCGATGGCGACCGCCGCGTCGGCCCGCGCCTCCGCCATCGAAAAACCGGTCGCGACCAGCGCCGGAAGCACCGCCACCGATAGTCCCACCGCCACCCGGCTCCGCCCAGCATTCCCAAACACCATGCGCCGATGCTATCGCCTATGCCGGGTTTGCCCCGATCGGAGGCGCACGGCGACCGCATTCCGCGCGGTAGCCGCGCGGCGCTCTCACGGTGTTTCCGCGCGGCGGAGGACAGGTCGCCGTCGCAGTACCGGATCCGGCCCGGCGGGTGCGAGACTTTCAGGCGGACGCGGCGATCGTGTCCTTCGCGAGTTCGCGGTAGTACCCGCTGGAGGCCATCAGTTCGTCGTGGGTTCCGATCGCTTCCACCCGTCCGGCATCGAGCACCACTACGTTGTCCGCATCTCGAATCGTCGAATACCGGTGGGCCGCGACGATGACGGTGCAGCGTCCCCGCAGTTCGCGCAACGTCCGCAAGACAGCCGCTTCGCTGATCGGGTCCAGGTTCGACGTCGGCTCGTCCAGCAGAAGCAGGTCGGGCTCGGTCAGCAACGCGCGTGCGATCGCCAAGCGCTGCCGCTCGCCGCCCGACAGGGACTGCCCGTGCTCGCCGACCCGCGCGTCCATGCCGCCGTCGAGCCGGGCGAGGACATCCTCGAAACCGGCCAGCTCGACCGCGCGCGCGACCTGCCGCTCGGTGGCGTGCGGATGCGCGTAGGTGAGGTTCTCCCGCACCGAACCGTGCAGGATCGGAGCACCTTGCTCCACGAAGGCGATACGACGCCGGTAGGTAGCCAGATCCAGGCTGGAAGCATCGCGATCGTCGAGGAGAACCGCTCCGCGGTCGGGTTCGTAGAAACGTTCGATCAGGGACAGCAGCGTGCTTTTTCCACTGCCGGATCGACCTACCAGCGCGACCTGTCCGCCACCCGGCACCGTGAAAGACACCTCGTCGACAGCCCGGCGGGACGGCTCGTAGGAAAAGGTGAGCGCACGAAGTTCGACCGTGGCTGGTCGGCGCCGCGCATCGTGCGCTGCCGCCCGCTCCTTCGCGAGACCGGCAAGCGTGGCGGGATCCTCGGAGGCGGTGTCTTTTTCGATGTCGACCCGAAGCACTTCGGCCACGCGCTGGAACGCACCCAACGCTTTCTGCGTCGAGCCCAGCAGCGCGATGACGCCGGTGATCGGAGTGGCCAGGAACGTGGCGTACAGCAAGAACCCGACCAGTTCACCGACTTCCATCCGGTCGCCCGCCACGCGAATACCGCCCACCAGCAGCAGAGCGAGGAACGACCCGTTCACCGCGGCCAGCGATGCCGGGCGGAGGACCGCCTCCATGCGGGCAGCGCGGACACCGCTGTGCAACGCCTGGGCCGCCTTCGCGGTGAGCCGAGCCGCCTCCCGATCCTCGGCCGAACTCGCGCGCACCGTTCGCAGTGAACTCAAGGCTCGTTCGGTGTCGGCGGCGAGTTCTCCGACACCGGTCTGCACGCTCTCCGAGGCGGTTCTGATCCCCGCCAGAGCACCCGCCACCAGCGCCCCGGCCGTAGCGATGGTGATCAGGGTCACCACCGTCATGAACGGACTGAGCCAGATCATGACGGTCAGCGCCGCGATCACCGAGACGACCGATATTCCGAACTGCACCACACTGGTCACCGCGTGCTCGCGCAATGCCGCGGTGTCGGCGCCCAGTCTGGATGTCAGATCGCCGATCCGCATGCGGTCCAGCACCGGCATGCGCACACGCAACAAACGCTCGATGAGACGCGCACGCAGATCGAATACCACCCGTTCGCCGGTGCGCGCTACCAGGAAGTCGCCGGAGGTTTCGAGCAGCGCCTGTGCGACGAACACAGCGACGAGCAATGCCACGAGCCCCGCTGTGGCGTGGCGGCCGGATACCGCGTCGATGATCCGCATGGTTACCCACGGCTGCACGAGGCCCGCGCCGACACCCGCCAGCAGCAGCGCGGCACCGGCTCCGGCTTCCTTTGCGTGCCCGCGCAGTAGAGCGACGAGATCGCGGTACCGAACTCGCCCTTCGCGCCACAATTCAGACACTTTCCCCCCTTATCCGACCGATGATGCGGATATCGATCTACTGCGATCGTCGTACAGTTCGGGTAGGAGGACAAGGTCGTTCCGGCTTTCGAACGCTGGGTGAGCGACAACCGGCGCACTACTCGCTCCACATGCAGTGCATCTCATGTGGACAACATTCAGCGAATTCCACAGAAAGCTCCACAACTTGGGATAACGCAGATCTGATATGTCCCCTTTGCGCTCAATCGCACTCAGACGGCAAACATTTCAGCGGTGCTGGAACGAGTGATGTCCACAATCTATGCACGTGCTGTGGATCACACAATCCTCCTGCGACTATCACGCCGAATTACCTGCCGATAAGGCACTTTTGGGTGATTTGCGCCGTATCGTCGCCGGTCGGCACGATGAGATCGGGTTCGCGCAAGTAACTTTCACGAGGCAATGCGTCCCTTTCGACCTGTATGTCACACATACCCGAGCTCTGGCGGCAGGACGGACGCAGTCGGCGAATCTCCCGCACCCGAGCGCGGCGAGCCGGTCCGGGCCGTGGACGCGCCGCGGGCGGCTGTGGCTCCTGCCGCCAGCCGCCCGCGAAGGGGTGAATCATCCACAGTTGTCGGGAATTTCACATTCCCTCCCCAGTCATGTGAAGACCGGCCGCATCAGACGATACGGACCGGTCATTCTCCCGGCGGACCTCCCAGCGCATTCGGACGCGACGTCGCCGCGGTCATCGGCACACCTGCCCGGCGAATCGATTCCGCGGCTTCCCTGTTGCGGGCGATCCGGTCCAGGATCTGGCCGCCGTGCGCGCGGGCGTACGACAGCGCCAGCCTGATCTTGCTCGCGTGCAGATCCGATTTCGCGCTCAGCACGGCGATCCGGCGTTCCACCGGGCCGTCCAGTTCCCGCAGGCGCGCAACGACTTCCCAGACCTCCGGACCGGCCGTCAGCGCGGCGCGCCGGTCGTGCAGCGGACCACGGAAGACGATTCCGGGGTGGTCGAGCTGGTCGACGCCTTCATGGATCAGCCGATCGAGCAATGCGGTACAACTGGTTCCTTCGCGGGCAGCGCGATCGGCCAGCCGGGAGGCGGCCGACTCGGTGATACACAACGCCGTCGGTACTGGTCTGGACGTGCTCATAGCTCTCCTCGACCTGCATCGGTGCGGACATCAACGATGTTCTCCGCTAAGCGTGCCCGCTGCGGCGCCACCGCTGCCCCGGTGATCGAGGGGACATCGTCGTGTCCTGGCCTGCCGCGGGCAGGCCAGGAAGAAGGCTCAGACGCGCTCTTTGGAGCGGGTGCGCACGCGCAGCGCGATCGGCTTCTGCGTTTCGGCGAAGAAGTCGTTGCCCTTGTCGTCGACGACGATGAACGCCGGGAAATCCTCGACCTCGATCTTCCAGACGGCTTCCATGCCCAGTTCGGGGTATTCGAGCACCTCGACCGACTTGATGCAGTCCAGCGCGAGCCGGGCGGCGGGACCGCCGATGGAACCGAGGTAGAAGCCGCCGTGTTCCTTGCACGCCTTGGTGACCTGCGCGGAGCGGTTGCCCTTGGCGAGCATGACGAACGAGCCGCCCGCCGCCTGGAACTGGTCGACGTAGGAGTCCATCCGGCCCGCGGTGGTCGGGCCGAACGAGCCGGACGCGTAGCCTTCCGGCGTCTTGGCCGGGCCGGCGTAATAGACGGCCATGTCGCGCAGATAGTCCGGCATCGGCTCGCCCGCGTCGAGCCGCTCCTTGATCTTGGCGTGCGCGATGTCCCTGGCCACGACCAGCGGACCGGTCAGCGAAAGCCGCGTCTTCACCGGGTATTTGGACAATTCGGCACGGATCTCGTCCATCGGGCGGTTCAGGTCGACGCGCACCACGTCGCCACCGAGGATGGCGTCGGTCTGCTCGGGCAGGTACTGCGCCGGCTCGCGCTCGAGTTGCTCCAGGAACACGCCATCGGCGGTGATCTTGGCCAACGCCTGCCGGTCCGCCGAGCAGGACACCGCGATGGCGACCGGGCAGCTGGCGCCGTGCCGGGGCAGGCGCACGACCCGCACGTCGTGGCAGAAGTACTTGCCGCCGAACTGCGCGCCGATGCCGAAGGACTGGGTCAGCTTGAAGACCTCCTCCTCCAGTTCCAGATCACGGAAGGCGTGCGCGGACAGCGAGCCCTCGGTGGGCAGATTGTCCAGGTAGTGCGCGGAGGCGTATTTTGCCGTCTTCAAGGCGAACTCGGCGCTGGTGCCGCCGATCACGACCGCGAGGTGGTAGGGCGGGCAGGCCGCGGTGCCGAGCGAGCGGATCTTCTCGTCCAGGAACTCCAGCATCCGGGTGGGGTTCAGGACGGCCTTGGTCTCCTGGTACAGGAACGACTTGTTCGCCGAGCCGCCGCCCTTGGCCATGAACAGGAACTTGTAGGCGGGGTTCGCCGGGTCACCCGCGGTGGAGTACAGCTCGACCTGCGCGGGCAGGTTGGAACCGGTGTTCTTCTCCTCCCACATGGTGATCGGCGCCAGCTGCGAATACCGCAGATTCAGTTTGGTGTAGGCGTCGAACACACCCCTGCTGATCCATTCCGCGTCGTCGACGCCGGTCAGCACGCCTTCGGACTTCTTGCCCATCACGATCGCGGTGCCGGTGTCCTGGCACATCGGCAGGACGCCGCCCGCGGAGATGTTGACGTTCTTGAGCAGATCGAGCGCGACGAAACGGTCGTTGCCGCTGGACTCGGGGTCGTCGATGATCTTGCGCAACTGGCCCAGATGCGCAGGGCGCAGGAAATGGCTGATGTCGTGCATCGCCGTTTCGGTGAGCAGCCGCAACGCCTCCGGTTCGACCTGTAGGAAGGTGCGCCCGTTGTGCTCGAACGTGCTGACGCCCTCCGTCGTGAGCAGCCGGTAGGGGGTATCGTCCGCGCCGATGGGCAGCAGGTCTGAATAACGGAACTCCGGCGCGGTCACCAGTCGCACTCCTTCGAACGGGCCCGAACACCGCGAACGGCCGGGCTGGTCACGAGCACAGCGAGCCTAGCCACCGGCGCGCTCGCCCTGCCGGTTAGGCAACCCTATCTCGGACAGTTGGCCAGCAAAGGTTGCACGTTCAACCCCGGTGATGCTACCTCTCATCTCTGAGAAAGCGCCCGGGCGTCCGAGTCCGGCCGCGCGCGGACCGTTCGCGCGCCGCACGTCGCGACGCGGAACGATCTCGGTACAAGTCGGAGTTTGGAGCGCTGTCGTGACCGATCCCCATTGGCTCGATGACGTCGAGATGCGCGCCTGGCTGGGCTTCGTGCGCACCCGCGACCTCATCGCCGCGGCGGTCGGGCGGGATTCCACCAGGGAATCCAACCTCACCTACGTCGAATACTCGGTACTGGCCTATCTGGCCGAGTCGCCGGACCACCGGATGACCTTCGCCGATCTGGCGGCCAAGCTCGAGTGGTCGCAGAGCAGGCTCTCCCACCAGATCACCCGGATGGAGAAACGCGAGCTGGTCGTCCGCGAGCCGATCCCCGACGACGCCCGCCGCACCGCCGCCAAGCTCACCCCGCGCGGCGCCGACGTGCTCACCGACGCGGCGCCCGCGCACGTGGAGAGCGTGCGCAGGCACATGATCGACATCCTGGATCGCAGGCAGCTGGCCGACCTGGCCGACATCTACGACACGTTGCTCGCCCACCACCGGCGGATGGCGACCGAGAACTGACCGCTCAGGCGGTCGTCGCCGCGTGCGCGACCGGATCGCTTGCCGCGGAGCGGTTTCCGGGCAGCCCGAGCGCTCGCTCGAACCCGGCGGGCAGCACCACGTCCGAGCGATCCAGATCGGTGACGCGCGTCTTGCGCAGGCCCAGCAGCGCCGAATCGATGCCGCCGCGCAGGATGTCCAGCACGTTCTCCACGCCGGCCTGCCCGTTCGCGGCCAGACCCCAGAGGTAGGCGCGCCCGATCATGACCGCCCGCGCGCCCAGCGCCACGGCCTTCACCACGTCGCTGCCGCGGCGGATGCCGCCGTCGAGCAGCACCTCGATCTGCGAGCCAACCGCGTCCGCCAGCACCGGCAGCGCGCGGATCGCGGCGGGGGTGCCGTCGAGATTGTTGCCGCCGTGGTTGGACACCGAGATCGCCGCCACACCCGCGTCGACCGCGCGCAGGGCGTCGTCGACCCGCATGACGCCCTTGAGCAGCACGGGACCTTTCCACTGCTCACAGATCCAGCGCACATCCGCCCAATCGGGTGCGGGCGTGCCCATCCATTCGCCGTAGGCGCCGAAGAAACCCGGCGCGGGCGCGTCGCCGACGGCCATGTTGGGCGCGGTGAGATCCGGGATGCTGCCCGACCGCACATAGGTCGCCAGCCACCGCGGACGCGCCAGGGTCTGCGGTGCGAACTTCAGCATCGTGCGCAGATCCAGCTTCTCCGGAATGACCGGGCTGCCCCAGTCCCGCCCGTGCGAGAACGACCAGTCCAGCGTCAGGATCAACCCGACCGCACCCGCCCGCTCGGCCCGCTCCATCCGCCGCAGGATCTCGTCTTTGCCGCCGCACCAGTACAACTGGAAGAACGTCGCCGGGTTGGCCGCGATCACCTCTTCGATCGGCTTGCTGGCGAACGAGCTCAGGCCCATCGCGATGCCCCGCGCCGCGGCCGCCCGCGCGACGGCGACCTCACCGTCGGGATGCACCGCCTGCACGCCCGTCGGGGAGATCAGCACCGGCATCGAAAGCTGCTGTCCCAGTACCGTCGTGGACTGGTCGCGCTCACCGATCGGCCCGGCCACGTGCGGCGCGAAACCCAGTTCGGTGAACGCCCGCTGATTGTCCTCGATGGTCTGGCCGCGCTCGGAGCCTGCGATCAACGCGCCGTACACCGACTTCGGCAGGCGCTTCTTCGCCCGTCGCTGCGCTTCGGCGACGGTCTCGAACCACGGATTCATGTTCCGGTCCTTTCCGGGGAGTTCTCCGGCCACCAGAGCCGGGTTCGGTCGAGCAGGTCGGTGCCCAGGTGATCGAGCAGAGCCGCGCCCTCGGCGGCGGTCGCGCCCGCCGGGTCGCCGAGTACGCCGTTGGCGCTCACCGCCCGCACTCCGCCACTGCGCAGCAGTGGCAGCAGTTCGGACAGCGGGCGGAGGTCACCGGCCGCGGCGCGGTCGCCGCGCACGCGCTCCGGCGCGAGGGCAAGTTGCAGCGCCGTCTCCGACCGGCCCGCGTGCGGGTCGCCGTCGAAGCGCGGCAGGTACAGGCGCACGTCACGAGATTCGGTGCGCAGCAGTTCCGTGGCCCTGCGCAGCGGTTCGATGTTGCCGCCGTGCCAGTTGACCAGCAGGATTCGCTCGAAGGTGTCGCTCGCCGAGCGGCACAGCTCGACCACCAGCAGTTCCAGCGCCGCCTGCCCGATGGACAACGTTCCGGGAAACCCCGCGTGCTCGCCGCTGGCGCCGTACGGGACAGCCGGTCCGACGAGCACGTCCGCCCGCACCGCGGCCAGCCGGGCACACAGCGCCGCGGCGACGTCGGTATCGGTGGACAGCGGCAGATGCGGGCCGTGCTGCTCGGTCGCGCCGATCGCGACGGTCAGGATCGCACCCGCGGCGGCGCGGGCGCCGGCCTCGGGCCAGGTGAGATCCGCCAACATGCGGCGAGATTATCGTCAGTCACTGACAAAATCAAGGGTCGCGGCGGCCGAGCACAATCGAACAATGCTGGAGAACCGGGCCACGCGCGGCCGCCCACGCGGCACCACCAAACGCGAACTCGAACTGATCGCCATGCGACTGTTCAGTGAGCAGGGCTTCGACGAGACCACCGTCGAGCAGATCGCCGCCGCCGCCGGTATCAGCGGACGCACCTTCTTCCGGTACTTCCCCACCAAGGCGGAGGTGCTCTGGTCGCAGTTCGACGACGAGGTCGCCGCGCTGCGCGCCGCGTTCGCGACGGTGCCGGACGACGTTCCGATGATGACCGCGGTGCGCCGAGTCGTGGTCGACGCCAACAAATATCGCGCCGAGGACGTCCCGGAACTGCGCACCAGGATGCAGCTGGTCGCGAACATCCCCGCGCTGGCCGCCACCGCGGGCGCGCACTACGACGCCTGGGAGCGCGCCGTGAGCGCGTTCGCGGCGGGCCGGCTCGGGGAACCGGAGGACGGGCTCATCCCGCTCGCCGTCGGCCGGACCACGCTGGCGGCGGCGCGCGCCGCGTTCGACGCCTGGCTGAGCCGCGCGGACGCGGACCTCACGGTGTATTTGGACGAGGCGCTCGCAGCGCTGGAACGCGGGTTCGCTACGGTGCCGTGAGGTACTCGCGCACTCGAACATCAGGCGAACAACCGGCAGGTTTCGTCGGCGTCTCGGGTGGGGTATGACTAGGCTCGGAATCGGCAAGCGCCGATGCACACAGATCCCGACTGAACCGTCGAAAGGGGCAGGAGTCCATGTCCGAGGTGTCCATGAGCCTTTCGGCGGATTCCCTGACCGCGGGACCGATCGATCAATTGCTTCCGCAGCTCGTCGAGCACCTGCGCCAGAACCGCACCGCGCTGCGCGAAGAGTGGGCCCGCCGCATCGCCGACGCCCAACTGCTCACCGCCATGACCCCGGAGGAGATCTTCTCCGAGGCCACCTCGATCTACGACGGCTACGTCGACGTGCTCGAGACCGGTAGCGTCGAGGCGCTGCAGGCGTACGCGCGCGACCTGTCCGAACGCATCATCCCGAGAGGCGTCGAGACCGACGAGGTCATCGGCATCGTGCTGTTGCTGCGCGACGTGCTGGCACGCAGCCTCTTCGAGAAGTACCAGTCGGACTTCGAACTGCTCAACAAGGTGCTCGACGCCTACGAACCGGCCGCCAACCGCATCGCCAACACCGTGACCGTGTCCTTCGTCCAGGAGCGCGAGCGCGTCATCCGCCAGCAGCAGGAAGCCATCCGCGAGCTGTCCACGCCGGTGCTGCAGGTGCGTGAGCAGCTGCTGATCCTGCCCATCATCGGCGTGCTGGACAGCCAGCGCGCCCGCCAGCTCACCGAGCAGCTGCTGCGCGCGATCCGGGCCAACCGGGCGAAGGTCGTCGTCATCGACATCACCGGTGTGCCGCAGATCGACTCCACCGTGGCCAACCATCTGGTGCAGACCGTCGACGCGTCCGGCCTGATGGGCGCGAACGTGATCATCACCGGGTTGTCCTCGGAGATCGCGCTCACCCTGGTGACGATCGGCCTCGATCTGTCGAAGATGAACGCGGTCGGCGACCTGCAGGGCGGCATCGAAGAAGCGGAACGGCTGTTGGGCTACGAGGTTTCCCGCGTCACCGAACGGGTTACCGAACGCGACGGCCGCTGATCGGGCCCGCCACATGCCGGTTCCGATTCTGAAGCAAGGGACGTATCTGATCGCGTCGGTGCAGTCGGCGCTGACCGACGCGGATACCGAGCGCCTGCAGGACGACCTGATGAAACAGGTCAGCAAATACCGGGCACACGGCATCATCGTCGATGTCACCGCTATCGACGTGATGGATTCGTTCGCCGCGAGATCGTTGCGTACCATCGCGCACATGACGCAGCTGCGCGGCGCCGAAACGGTGATCGTCGGTCTGCAACCGGAAGTCGCGTTCGCCATGGTGCAACTCGGTCTCACCTTCGAGGACATGCACACCGCCCTCGATCTGGAAGAGGGGCTCGCGTGGTTGGACCGGAAGATCCCAGCCCGTCGCCAGCGAGACGGTCGTGACAGTGGCCGCTGAGAACGTGGTGATCGCGGTCAGGGTGTCCGGGGACATCGTGACCGCACGTCAAGCCGGACGCGAACTGGCAGCGAAGCTCGGATTCACCCTGACCGACCGCACGATGATCTCCACGGCGATCTCCGAGATCGCCCGCAACATCACCAGTTACGCGGGCAGCGGCGAGATCCGTTTGCTCGTCGACGACCGGGAGGGTCGGCAAGCCCTGGTGGTGCAGGCCGAGGACCAGGGGCCCGGCATCATCGACATCGCCAGGGCACTGGAGGACGGGTACTCCACCGGACGCGGGCTCGGGCTCGGCCTGCCCGGCGCCCGACGATTGATGGACCGGCTGACCGTGGATTCGGCGCCGGGTCGCGGCACGCTGGTGGAGATGTGGAAGTGGGTACCGAACGGTGCGTGAGGACGGGTTCATCGGCCGGATCGAGTGGGCGGTGGCCGGACGCGCGCTACCCGGTCAACAGGTCTCCGGTGACCGCGGCGTCGTCCTGGACGCCGGTGGCGGCACCGTCCTGTTCGCGGTCCTCGACGGGCTCGGGCACGGCGCCGCCGCGGCGGACGCGGCAGATCGCGCCGCGCGGGTGCTGTCGGAGAACCGCGCGGAACCGCTGGACGTGCTGATGGTGCTGTGCCATCGGGCGATGGCCGACACGCGAGGTGCGGCGATCTCACTGGCTCTGTTCGACGAGGGCGACACGGTGCGCTGGCTCGGCGTCGGCAATGTCGAATCCCAGGTGCTGACCGCGGGCCCCGCGGGCAGCCCGAAGGTACACGCCACCGTTCTGCTGACCGCGGGCATCGTCGGCTACCGCCTTCCGGCCAATCTCCAGCCGCAGTCGGTCGCGGTCCGTCCCGGTGACCTGCTGCTGATGTCCACCGACGGCATCGTCACCGAATCCACCTCCGCCATCGACCTTTCCAAGTCCACCGCCGACATCACCGCCGAGATGCTCGCCCGGCACGCCAAGGACACCGACGACGCGCTGGTGCTCGCGGCGCGGCACCGCGGTGCGGGAGGGGCGGCCAAATGAGCGCCCTGCTGGCCGACTTCCTGGACGACTACGGCGATGCGCTACGGCGGCACATGGATTCGCCCACCCAGGCCGGCCTCGCCGAGGGGTACGAGCTGGGCAGGCGCGCCCTGGTCGAAGGCATCAGCCTGCTCGACCTCACGGAGAATCACTTCCGCGTGGTCCAGGACGTGGAGGAACAGCGACAGAAGCAGGCCGCCGCCGAGGGCGGCGAACCCGCGGCGCGCCTCCCGGAGACCGCGCTGGAATTCCTGTTGCAGACCCTCGTTCCGCTGGACATCGCCACCCGCGGTTATCTCGACGGCACCCGCCGCTACGAGCAGCAGCGTTCCCGCGCCGACGATCTCGCCGGACGCGACGCGTTCCGCACCGCGCTGGTGGAATCGTTGCAGGACGGCTTCTTCGTCGCCGACGCGCAGGGCACGATCATCGAGGTCAACACCGCCTTCGGCGCCCTGACCGGCTACGGCGCCTCGGGTGTCCCCTATCCGCTGCCACATCCGTGGTCGAGCCCGGAGGGTCCGCGCTATCCCGACCTCGGTACCGAGGCACAGCGCTTCGTCATCCCGATCCGGCACCGCGACGGGCGCAACGTGTGGCTCGCGGTGAGCACCAGCGCCTTGATCAAGCCGGAGGACAACGAGCGGATCTTCGTCGGCACACTGCGCGACATCACCGCCGAACACGACGCGCAGGCGCGCGACCAGGCGGCGTCCCGGCTGGCCACCGCGGTCGGCGCGGCCACCAGTGTGGTCGAAGTGCTCGCCGTCGGGCTCGACGAGTTGCGCCGCACGGTGGGCGCGGAAACCGCGGTGGTGGCGGTGTGGCCCAGCCGCACCGCGGCGCCGGAGGTGTACATCTCCGGCACCGGCGCCGACCGCACGTCGCACAACGGAGCGGAGTCCCTCGACGACGGGTCGCGCGCCCTGCTGGATCGAGCCAGACGCAGGCCGCCGCGCAGCCTGCTGGCCATCCCGGACGGAGCCGAGAGTTCCGAGGGCATCGTCGCTCCGCTCGGCGAGACCGGCGACGCGGCGGTGTGGTTGCGCTTCGCCGCGCCCCGGGCGATCAGCGCCGCGGACTGGACGCTGTTCTCCTTGCTGATCGGCCATCTCAGTCTCGCCGTGCAGCGGGCGCGCAACTTCGACCAGGCCCGCGCCACCTCGCTGACCCTCCAGCGCGCCATGCTCGGCCCGATCGAACTGCCGCCGCGTTTCTCGGTGCACTACGAGCCCGCGCTGCCGCCGCTGGAGATCGGCGGCGACTGGTACGACGTGGTGCCGCTGCGCGACGGCACCATCGGCGTGGTGGTCGGCGACTGCGTCGGCCGTGGCCTGTCCGCCGCGGTCGTGATGGGCCAGTTGCGCACCGCCGCCCGTGCGCTGCTGCTGCGCGGCGCGGGACCGGCGCAGTTGCTCGCCGAACTCGACACCGTCGCCGCACGGATCCCCGGCGCCATGTGCACCACCGTCTGCGCCGCCGTGCTGGACCCGGTACGCGGCCTGGTCCGCTACAGCAGCGCCGGTCACATGCCACCGATCCTCGCCGACGTCGCCAGGACCGGCCGCCTGCTGGAGGGCGGGCGCTCGGTGCCGCTGGCGACCTTCGATCCGCCGCGCCGACCGGAGGCGACCACGGCGCTGACACCGGGCTCCACCCTGGTGCTGTTCACCGACGGTTTGGTCGAACAGCGCGGCGTCGACATCGACGAGGGGTTCGCCAAGATCGCCGCGGTGCTCGCCGACACCTCGGGACGGTTGCCACGCGAAGTGGCCGACGCGGTGTTGTCGGCCCTGCGGCCGTCGATGGGTTACGACGACGACGTCGCCATGGTGGTCTACCGCCAGCCGCCCGCGCCGCTGCGGCTGGACGTGCCCGCTCGCGCGGACGAGCTCGCGGTGCTGCGGCGCACGCTGAAGGGTTGGCTGGCCGCCGCGGCGGTGCCGCACGACCTGGCCGCCGATCTGGTCGCCGCGGCCAACGAGGCGTGTAGCAACAGCATCGAGCACGCCTATCGCAACGCCGACACCGGTCGGGTCCGGATGTCGGCCACCTGCGATATCGACACCGTCGTCATCGTGGTCAACGACACCGGCGACTGGAAGCCACGGGCATCCGATCCCGGGTATCGCGGCCGCGGCATCGACATGATGCGCGCGCTGACCGAGGAACTCGACATCGACCACTCGGAATCCGGCACGACCGTGCGCATGTCGGTGACGCTGCCCGCGATCACCTTCCCCGTGGCCAATCCGTTGCGCGGGACGAACCGCCGCGTTTCCGGCTGACGATTCGCCCGGCGGTGAGCGGAGCGGCGGGCTGGACTCCGTAGATCCGGAATTGCATGCCGCGATACGGCATACCCGATTCCGCCCATTCGCTGACGATCATGCAGAATGCGCCGTCGAACCTGCTGTCCGGGTGGACATAGCAGCCATAGAGACGCGGCACGATATCCGGACCGCCGGGCGCCCAGAACGACCCTTTCACCGGACGATAGGTCCACGCTGCGCGCCAGTTGTCGGTGATCCTCGCCGCCACCTTGACGAAGGCTCCGTAGGCACCGGCGTCGAACCCCGACATCACCCAATTGCCTTGGATGCGCCGCAGTCCGATCTCGCCGAGTCTCGTGCCGTCGGCCAGGATGCCGAAACGCGGATCGCTGCCCGGATCCCGGCCCCAGCCCCAATCCTGTCCGTTCCAACCCCACCCTTGCCAGGCCGCCGGGTCGACGAGCGCGGCATGGCTCTCGCGTACTCGCCACAGCAGCATGTTCTTGTTCCGGGCCAGCCCGCCGGTGGAGATGATGTAGACATAGCCGTCGCCGCCGCGTTCCCAGGAGATCATCGTGCGTTTTCCGCCGTAGGCGCTGGTCGACCACCGAACAGCGGTATCGGTCCAGCTCTCTCCGTTGTCGTCGGAATAACGGATCTCGCACCACCGCTCGTTCGCCAATCCTTGGGTGACCATCACCCACAGATAGATCCGGCTGCCGATCGTGATGGCGTCGCAGGGCAGAACCGTGGAGTACTCCGGATTGTCGTGTACGTAGTCCCACAGTTGCCGGGCCTCCCGCGCCGCGGACCGGAATTCGATCGGTCGGTACATGTCGTGGGTGCCGCTGCGCAACAGCATCGGCGAACGCCAATTCGGGCCGCCCACCGCGGGTTCCGCTCCGGCGAACGTGTCGCCGAGCAGGTATCCGATCTCACCGCTCGGCATGCGGAACGGGATGAAGAGATCCGAGCCGCCGATATCGGCCATCGGCAGCGGGTTCAGGTCCTTGATCTTGGGCATCGCCGGATCCTGTCGATTCTCGGAGCGTCGCTGATAGATCGGCTCGTAGGGTCACCGCGAGGTGTGCACGGGCTGTCCATCAGTATCGGCCGCCGATGGCTGCGACGTTGCTGATTCGGGCCGACAGGTGCGCGCGAGAATGCGGAAACCGACTGTGCAGCTTGTGTTTCGGCAGCTCGATTCGGTGTGGCCCGTCCGATTCCGGTGGCGGAAAGTCCGTTTCCGATGCCGCTTCCGATGTGCACGGTGTTCGCCAGTGGCTGGGAACCGCGACTCCGCGCCAACGCGATCCCGGCGTACCGCGCTCCGAAAGGTGATCGCCGAATTCGCTGCTCGACAGCCGGGCCGTCACCGATCCGGGCGCCGTGTTTGGGCGGTCGCGCAGCGGGGTAAGCCGCGCACGGCTATCCCGGACCAGCTCACCCAGCGATCGGACGGAAGGCATGTCCGAAACAGACACTCCCGACGAGGAACATCCCGCCCGCGATTCCGCGGACACCGGACACAGCGGCGACATCGCCCAACCCCACGGCACCGACGAAGCCGGTCCGATCGTCGCCGCCGAGGCCGAAGCCGCCCGGGCACGCAGCGCGGCGTTCCCACTGGGCCGGCCCGGGCGCCCCTTCGATCGGCGCTCGCCGTTCATGGTCGGGCTGACCGGAGCCGCCGGTGTCGCGGTGACCTATGCCGCCATTCGCACCGTGCTCGCCGCAGGGCAGACGCTGATCCTCATCCTGGTGGCGTTGTTCCTGGCCATCGGGATGGAACCGCTGGTGTCCCGGCTGGTCCGGCCTCGCTTCCCGCGCTGGGCCGCCGTGACGACCGTCTACGTGGTCGGGCTCGGCCTGTTCGCCGGATTTCTCGCCGCGGCGATACCACCGCTGATCACGCAGGGTGACGCACTCGCGCACAACGCGCCCCACTACGTCACCCATCTCGCCGACCGCTATCCCTACATCGGCACGCTCGACCAGCGTTTCCACCTACAAGACCGGCTGCGGCGAACGCTCGAATCGGACTCTTCCGGCGTTACCACCGGGGTACTGGACGCCGGACGCGCGGTGTTCTCGATCGTCAGCAGCACGGTCATCGTCGCGGTGCTGACCGCCTACTTCATGGCGAACTTCACCCGGGTGCGCGCTTCGGTGTACCGGCTCTTCCCCAGCTCGCGCCGTCCCCGCGCGATACTGATCGGCGACGAGATCTTCGCCAAGGTCGGCGGCTATATTCTGGGCAACCTGGTCATCTCGCTGATCACCGCCGTGCTGACCGGTATCTGGCTGCTCATCTTCGATGTGCCGTATCCGCTGCTGCTGGCCGTGCTGGTGGCGGTGCTCGACCTGATCCCGATCGTCGGTTCGACGGTGGCCGGGGTGATCGTCGCGCTCGTCGCGTTGACCGTCTCCCTGCCGGTCGCGGTGGCGACCGTCGCGTTCTTCATCGCGCTGCGCCTGGTCGAGGACTACGTTCTTGTGCCACGCATCATCGGCCGCGCGGTGCGCGTACCCGCGCTCGTGACCGTGGTGGCGGTGCTGCTCGGCGGCGCGCTGCTCGGGATCATCGGTGCGTTGCTGGCCATACCCGTGGCCGCGGCCGTCCTGCTGATCATGCGCGAGACCGTCCTCCCCTCGCTCGACGAGCGATGACCGAGGCCGAGTTCTGCCGCGTCGCGTTCCCGGTGGGTCGCCCTCACCGCGCCCGGCGAAGCATCCGGATGACGGCGCTGTCGATGATCGCCCGCTCCGCGTCGGCGCCATCGGCCCGGTTCGCGCGCCGCAGTGCCGTGGCGATGGTCGTTCCGTTCTCGAAGGCGGTCACCACCCGTGGATCGACGTAGGACGCCTGAGCGACGGCAGGGGTGTTGCCGAGTGCGGCGGCGACCTCGTCCATCACCTCCCGTACCGCGCGTTTGCGCGCACGGTGGTTCGACGGCCGTTCGATCGCACCGAGGGCGGCCGCGGCCAGAACGGTCGCCTGCCAGGTGCGCAGGTCTTTGACGCTGCACTCGCAGGCGGCGAGTTCCTGGAAACGCGCGTTGATGTCGTCGGCGCGCAGTTCGCCGTAGCGGTCGCCGTCCCGGTACACCAAGAGCCGATCGGATTCCGCCCTGCAGCGTTGCAGCGAGCGAACCGCACCGGCCAGCAGTGGGTCTCGGACGCTCACGCGTCGCCGGATACCACCCTTGGCGCGATAGTCGAAATGCATCTGCTCCCCTGACACCCGAACCTGCGACCGCAGCAGCGTCGCGACCCCCCGAGTGCCGTTCTCCTCGGCATACTCCTCGCCCCCGACCCGGAACACTCCGCGATCCACCAGATCGATGGCGACCGCTTCCACCCGCCGCCGAACCAGACCGCGCAAGGCGAGATCCTCCCGGACTTGCGCGCGGACCTCCGGCAGACGCCCGGCCAGTGCCAGGACCCGGTCGAACTTCTCCTCGTCTCGCTCCTTGCGCCACTGCTCGTGGTAGAGATACTGACGCCGGCCCGCGGCATCGACGCCAACCGCTTGGATGTGACCGTTCGCGTGCGGGCAGATCCAGACCTTGCGCCAGGCCGGCGGGATCGCCAACCCGCGAATGCGCTCCAGGGTCGCGTCGTCCCGCACCGGTTCGCCGTGCACGGTGCGATAGCCGAATCCGCGTCCGCGCCGGACGCGTTGGAGTCCGCCGTCATACGGTCGGCTACGGCGCAATCGCATACTCACATCACCTAGCTGCCCTGTCCTGGACAGGCCAAACAGCTCGAGGCGCCAGGTCCCGGCAGGACGACCTGGCGCGGCGCGTATTCGCAAGATCCGTCCGGGCCGGAGAGCTACGGGGTCGGCGGAACGAAGGGTTGATTGACCGTGGTGAAGTACTGCACCAGGGCGGCGACGGCGATCGGCGCGGTGACGAAGAGCTGCCCGGCGAGTGTGCCCAGAGCTCCCACTGCCAGAATGCCGCCCAGACAGCCGACGGCGGCGGCCGGGATGAACGGGCCGAACATGCCGACGATCGTCGCGGCCGCGACGGTCGCGCCCGCGATGCCGCCGAGCACGCAGCCCACCAGGCCGCCACCGAGGCCGCCGACGACGGTGCCGATCGCGGCGCCCGTCGCGATAGTGTCCTTCAGCCGGGTGAACGCCGCGACCTCACGCTCGTAGGGCGTCCGCCACCGCGCCGAGTCCTCGAAGGGAAGGGCGACCGGGCGGTACTGCGCGTGCTCGAGGTCGAACAACGGTGTGAGCGTGGCGGTCCGGCCGCCGATGTCGGCCGCGATCGGGAAGACGAGGTCGTCGACACGGAATTCCAGCGGTGTGCCCGCGAGTACGGTGCCGTCGTCCGCCGCGATCGCGAACACGCCGTTCTCGGCCCGCAACGAGCCGGAATCGATCTGGACGACCACGCTCTCGGCCGAGGTGGTGGCGGTGTAAGCGACGACCTGCCCAGCGTCTTCCCGCGGCGCGGCGCCCGCGTTCGTGACCGAGCCGCAGGCGAGCGCGACGGAGAGCGTCGATATCGTGGCGATCTTGCGCAGAACCATGTCCGTCAGTCCTGCTTCACCGTGCCCAGTACGGCCCCGCTGTTCGCATCGACCGTCACTTCGTGTTCGACGGCGGTCGCCGCGAGCAGCCCGCGCCGGCCGGGAAGTGCACGGCCAACAGTGGCCTTCATGATGAAACCTCCTGCAAGAGTCGTGATCTCGAAGATGAAGATCACCTTCGCAGGACGTGGCTTAAGGCAGCCTGAAGTCACCTGAAAATCGTTTCAGGAACCCGTTTTCGCTGTCATTGTCGGGACGACGGCGTTAAGGTCGGTCACGGGTCGGGGTTTCCGGGGGTTTTCGCATCGTCTCCGTCGGTCGGTCCCGACGCTGCCCGCGTCGGCTGCGCAGCCGACGCCGAGGCGCGAGGGTGGGTGCGCTCGATCCCCTCCGAATGCACCCACCTTTCCCGATCGCCTTCGCGATGTGCTCAGCCTGCGTCGAGCCCGATATGCCGGGCGAGCACGGCGAGTTGGCTGCCGCTCGGCGACGCGGTCGCGGTCTACGAGCGCGTCATGCTTCCCCGTGGTTTCGACGCCATCGATCAGTCGTTGTGGATGGCCGGACAGCAGCACACTTCCTCCACCCCGGTGCCGAAGCGGGTCCGGATCTGTGCCGCGCACTCTTCCGGTGTGCCTGCCACCCCGATGGTGCGCACCATCTCGTCGGTGACCAACGCCCGCATATCGGCGAAGCCGCCCGTCTTGGACAGCGCGTTGAGCCTGGGCTGCAGCGCCTCCCATCCCTCGGCTTCGAGCACCGGACGATACGCGGGCGTGGACCCGTAGAACGCGATCAACGAGCCCGCCCCCCATCGCGGCGGCCAGAGCTTCTTCGGTGCGCCCGACCGACCATGACCTGAGCGATCACGGGGAATTCGGCCGCGGTCCGAGCGGACCGGCGCAGGCCCTCGGCGATGGCGGGCAGGGTGCGCTCGGTGAAATGACGCGCGCTGTTGAACGGCATCACCAGCAGCCCGTCGGCGACCTCGGCGGCCTTGCGGGTCATCACCGGTCCGAGCGCGCCCATCAGCACCGGCGGCGCCCCGAACGGGTTCGGCCCGGGATCGAAGGTGGGCGGCATCAACAGCAATCCGTGCATGTGTCCAGTCCGGCGGAATCGCCCCGGTGACGTCACCTACCCAAGCGCGAGTTCTCCCGCACGGTGACGACGACCACGAGGTCGCCATAGGGCGCCGCGCCCATGGCCAGCCTGTGGCTGAGGTGCGCCAAGCCGAGCCATCGTCCGTATTTGGTCAGCATGCCGGTTCGCACCTTGTCGAACAGTGGCCCGGTACGAAGCAATTCGGCCGTGCCCTGGTGCTGCCGAGACCCCAGGGCGGGCTCCCCTCGCCAGTTCCCGGCCTGCACGATGACCCGGTGCTCGCGGGCGAGGTGCCGAGCCTCGCGCGAATGCGACGAGATCCGGAAGGCCAGACGCCCGTGGTCGACCGGTAACACGAAGTGCGGCACGGTATTCCAGCGCCCGGTTGCCTCCGGTCGCGGGTAGGTCACCAGCACCGTGCTCGCATCCCACCACAGCATCCCGGGATGCCATTCGCTGGGACGATCCGGCGCGGCGAGGACGCGATGCGCCGCGAGCCGGTTGTGCCGCCGCGGGGTGTAGCCGTGGAGTCTTCGGCCGAGCGAGGAGCCGCCGTGCACGGGAAATGCCATCGCGTGGAAACCTCCGGGGAAGGGGGTGGGTTCAGGGGTACCGATTCGATCTCCGTACTGCGACCGGCGCCGTGGCGCCGTTGAGGATTTCGTGTACCACCGGGCACGATCCGGTGCAACGACATCCTCGGGTCGTCGCGCGATGGAAAGCGAATCGTCACGCTTCGCGCCGGACCGGTCGACCGTCGGCGGCGGACCGGCGGGCACGGACCGCGTTCACCGCGGCGAACAGCGCTCCGACGCAGATCAGGATGGAACCCCGCAGCCAGACCTCCGCGTCGACCCGGGTGGTCAGGAACAGACAGGAGGCCAGGCCCAGCCAAGGTATGACGAGGGGCACGCGAAAATGCCGCGCAGGGCCGGGCTCACGCCGCAGCATCAGAACCGACACGTTGACCGCCGCGAAGACGGCCAGCAGCAACAGCACCAATGTCTCGGCAAGCGAGGCCACCTCCCCGGTCAGCGCGAGCGCCAACGACGCCGCCGCTGTCACGGCGATCGCTACCCACGGTGTCCGGCGGCCCGGCAGAACCCGGCCCAGCGCCCGCGGGAGCAGCCCGTCGCGAGCCATGCCATAGGCCAGCCGCGAGGACATGATGCCGGTCAGCAGGGCTCCGTTCGCCACGGCCACCAGAGCGACCACGGCGAACAACCGCTCCGGCACCCCACCGGCCACGCGCACCACCTCCAGCAGCGGACCGCTCGAGTTCGCCAGCCGATCGGTGGGCACGACCGCACCTGCCACCAGCCCGATCAGCAGGTACACGCCACCGGCGGTGAGGAGCGCCCCGAAGAGGGCGCGCGGATAGGACCGGCGCGGTTCGGCGACTTCCTCCGCCAGATTCACCGAGGTCTCGAACCCGACGAAGGAGTAGAAGGCCAGAACCGCGCCCGCCAGGATCGCGCCGACGACGCCCTGCTCCGCGGTCCCCACCTGGGCCAGCCGCGACGGTTCGGCGTCTCCCCGGGCGATCACCCACGCGCCGAGCCCGATGACCACGACCAGCCCGCCGAGTTCGACCAGGGTCGCGGCCACATTGGCGCCGAGCGACTGCTTGATGCCATAGGCGTTGAGCGACGCCGACGCGACGAGGAACACCACCACGACCACCGCGGTCGGCAACGTCACCAAGGCACGCAGGTAGTCGGCGGCGAACGCCCTGCTCAGCGCTGCCACCGACACGACACCGGCGGCGAGCATGCAGAAACCGACGAGCGATCCGGCGGCCGGACCGAGCGCGCGACCGGCGTAGTGGGCCGAGCCGCCCGCCTTCGGGTACTTCGTCGCCAGCTCGGCATAGGACCCGGCAGTGAGGCAGGCGAGGCCCAGAGCCACCAGAAGCGGCAACCAGATCGCACCGCCCGACGCCCGCGCGATGTTCCCGACCAGCACGTAGACCCCCGCGCCCAGGATGTCACCGAGGATGAAGAAGTACAGCAGGGGCGTGCTGACCGCCCGTCGTAGAGAATCCGCCACGCAGCGGCGGATACCCGCGTCATCGACGCTGAAGCCGGCGCTGAACGCGCCGCCGTGTCACGCCGGCGCCGGGCCGATCATCCGGGCGGGGGCCGCCTGCACGGCGCCGTGATAGAAGTGCCGGCCCAAACCGACGGTGAAAACGAGTATCCCGTACACCGAGTGCTCCACCGACGCGGTGAACAGCGACCGGGTCCGCAGGTACCGCGAGGCGAAGATCCAGCCGCCGACGCCGCTGGCGACGACCGAGAACCAGCTACCGAAGACGATGTGCACGAAGCCGAACGCCGCCGCGCTCGCGATCACCAAACCCGCGCCTTCCCCGAAGACGGGCGCGTACCGGTGGAACAGGAACGATCGGAAGATCAATTCCTGCGGGTAGACGCTCAACACGGGGTACAGCACCATCACCGCGAGCCAGATCTCGGGATTGCGCCGGGGCAGATCGAAAAGATCCTCCCGCCGTACCATCGCGACCGCCGCGGTGAGCGCCACCGCGCTCGCTGCCGCCCCGGCCGCCATCGACCGCGCCTGGGCGCGCAATGTCTCGCTGCGCCACAATGCGGCGCGATCGAAATCGGAAGAGCGCCGCAGATACACCGCCGCACCCGCGGCCAGCGCCAGCAGCGCGGGAATCGGCGATTTGCCGCGCAGCAACGCGTTGTACGCGGTCGCTCCGCCGAAGAACAGTGTCGCGTACTCGGCGCCCAGGTACACCCGCCGCCGCAGTCCGATCCGCACGGCCTCAGCATAAGTCCGCGGCGCGGATCGCGCTCTCCGCGAAAACGGAGCAGACCGCGCCGCTGTGACATTCGATCGAGTGCCTCGCACAGTGTGCCCACCGCCGGAGCCATGGCGCGCGTGGCCGCCTGATCACCTGCGTCGCCACCGACGACGTCGATGTCGCCCGCCAGGCCGCCGTCATCGGGCTCGACGTCGAGGACGTGCGTACCAACGGGCTGGCCGGAGCGCAGGTGCTTGCGCAACTGTGACGCTCGCCCGCGAATGGGTCGCGTCTTCGTGAGGCGGTTCACGCCTCACCGCACGGACACCTCGCGCATACCGACCGAGCAGCGGGGAATCTCCGATTCGTGATAGACGATGTGCCATCGGGGGCCGCGCCCACGGTCCCGATCTCCAAGAGAACAGGAAGTTTTCAGTTCTGGTTCGCCGATCAACGCTGGGAATGGTCGGACGAGGTCGCGGCCCTGCACGGGTACACGCCGGGTGAGGTGACACCGACGACGGAACTGCTCCTGGCGCACAAGCATCCGGACGACCGGGCCGAGGTGGCCGACACCTTGGCGACGGCGGTGCGGACCGGGCTGCCTTTCAGCGGACGCCACCGCATCATCGATGCCGCGGGTGTCATGCACCACGTACTGGTCGTGGGCGACCAGATGCGGGACGCCACCGGCGCGGTGGTCGGCACCACGGGCTACTACATCGACGTCACCGACACCGTCGACGAACAACGGCAGGAGATCATCGACGCCACGCTGCCGGAAATGGTCGCCGCCCGTGAAGTGATCGAGCAGGCGAAGGGCGCCTTGATGCTGGTGTACGGGATTTCGGCCGATCAGGCGTTCCGTGTGCTCACCTGGCGATCGCAGGAGACGAATACGAAATTGCGCGTTCTGGCCGAAGAACTGGTGGCCGCGCTGATCGATGTCGGCGGCGCGGATGTGCAGACCCGCACCCGCTTCGACCATGTGCTGCTCACCGCGCACGAACGTCGTGTCCAGACCCAGCCTTGACCGCGTCCGAGCCGGTCGTCGGGGCCGGATCGGATGTCGTGGACTCTCGAGTTCACCGTTGCGTCAATGACTATCCGGACGGCCGCGGTCGATCTCGGCCATGTGCTCTTCGGCCCACGCGCGCAGCGCCGCGAGCGGAACTTCCAGTGACAGGCCGAGTTCGGTCAGCCGGTAGTACACGCTCGGCGGCACGGTGGGCTCCACGCGACGTGCGACCAGCCCGTCCCCGGTCAGATTCCGCAGGGTCACGGAGAGCATCTTCTGCGAGACACCGGGCATGCGGCGCTGGAGCTCGGCGAAGCGCACCTCGCCCGGTGTGGCCTCGGCGAGCAGTTTCACCACCATGGAGACCCACTTCGTGCCGATGCGGTCGAGCAGCCGCCGGGTCGGACAGGCGGGATCGAACAGGTCGCCGCCCGCCTCGGCGTGCTTACGCAGGGGATCGGTAGTCACCTCGGGCTCACCCCCTGATTCGAAAGTGCGGTCTTTGCAGCGCTGAACAGCCTACTTACGGTTACCTGATAACCAATAGTTACCAGGAGTAGGTGATGACCTCCATGTCTTCCGACATCTCGTTATGCCGCATCGCGACCAATGGCATCGAGGTGAATGTCGCGGTCGCCGGACGTGGGCCCGCGGTACTGCTGTTGCACGGGTTCCCGCACACCTGGCAGTTGTGGTCGGAGGTGATCGGTCCGCTCGCGCGACGGCACCGAGTGATCGCACCGGACCTGCGCGGCCTCGGAGCGAGCACCCGAGCGGCCGACGGCTACGACGCGGCGAATCTGGCCGTCGACGCCGCGGGACTGCTGGACGCGCTCGGTGAGCCGACCGCGGCAGTGGTCGGCATCGATGCGGGCACGCCGCCCGCCTTCCTGCTGGCCATGCGGCACCGGGACCGAGTCCGGCGACTGGTGCTGATGGAGTCGCTGCTGGGCACCCTGCCCGGCGCCGAGGACTTCCTGTCCGTCGGGCCGCCTTGGTGGTTCGGGTTCCATGCGGTGCCCGGCCTCGCAGAGAAGGTCATCACCGGAAACGAGAAGGCGTATATCGACTGGTTCCTGACCGCAGGTACCCTGGGCCGCGGTGTGCCCGGGCCGATTCGGGACGCATTCGTCGAGGCATACGGCGACCCGGTGGCCTTGCGATGCGCGTTCTCCTACTACCGTGCGATGCCGACCAGCGCCCGGCAGATCCGTGACGCGGTGGCCACCGCTCGGCTCACGGTTCCCACCATGGCCGTCGGCGCCCATCCGGTAGGCAACGCGCTGGCCCGGCAATTGGCTCCCATCACCGAGGAGCTGACCAGCCACCGGATTCCGGGATGCGGGCACATCATCCCGCTCCACGCACCGACGGAACTGGTGTCACTGCTGAGCGATTTTCTCGCCGACGACCGTACGGCCGCACACCGGCCCGATTGACGGAAAAGGCGCGCAAACCAACCGAGCCCCGAATCGATGTGCGTCGATTCGGGGCTCGCTCGGGGGTATTCGTGCCTATCCACCGATCGCTCGGTAGTTTGACGGTACGAATGTACCGGCTTGTACGCGATTTCGCCAAACCCGGCTGCGGCCACGACGGAATGGTTCAACGAGCAACTTCTTATCCGTCGGGAGATCCGACACCCGAGGAGCCGGATCGCCGCGGGTGACTCAGATGAGGTTCTTCTGCTTACGGATTCGCCGGCGCAGATCGACCATGAGCGCGTGCGACCCGCCGTGCCGCACGAAGCGCGGAATGAAGCGATTGACGAAGGAAACGAAGACGAACAAGTTCTCGAAACGCCGCTGGTCCGCGTCGGTCCACGACACCCGGAGCTGTTCCCGGAAAATCGGAGCCAGGAATCCGATGGTGAGAAATCGCAGCAGATTCCGAAAAGGCAGCCGCAGGTACCAGTGGATCATGCGAAGGTTGAGCAGGCTCTCGAGGTAGCCGCGAACGTAGTCGTCCAGCACCACCTGCTCACACGCGGTGTTCCAATACTCGTCGAACTCCGCGCGCGTGGCGGGCCACATGTCCCCCGTGACTTGCAGGGTGGTGCCCAGGGTCGAGGACGAGGTGTAGAACGCTTCGGCCTGCTCGTCGTTCATTCTCCCGTGCAGCAGCTGGTAGGTGTCCTCGAAACCGATGTAGAGGCAGGCGGCGACCCACAGTTGCAGATTGCGGTCGAAGGCGTTGTACTTCACCGCGGCACCCGGGGCCGAATGCACCTGCCGGTGCGCCACATTCACCGCTTCGCGATATGCCGCGCGCTCTTCGTCGGTGCCGAGGATGGCGACCGCGAGATATTGGGTGGTCGTGCGTGCACGTTTCCACGGGTGCTTCATCAGCGATCCGGATTCCACCTTGCTCTCGGCCACACCGTAGCCGACGCCCGGCCGGGCCATCTGCATGACGACGTTCGCCGCGGCACCGGCGAAAGACCAGAAGTCCAAAGCGTCGGTGAGTTTGATCGGTCGCTTGGTGTAAGGCCGATGCGTGACGCTGATCCCGATGCGGGTGCGATCCTTTGTCAGCGGCACACTGTGATCGCGCTCGGGATGATGAGCGACTGCGGTCATCGGGATGTCCTTCCATCTGCGTTCACACGTCGTACGACCAGGCGAATCAGTCGCGCCGACGTCAGCCGGACGCCGCCGAACACCAGCCCGGCGGCGGAGAGCACGACGAGGAACTCGAACACGGTCAACTCCGCGCCGAGCACCCGACCGACGGTCGATGACCCGGATCCGACCGTGTCGGGGCGTCCCACGGACCGCGAAGTCGAGGTGCGCCCGACCCCCGCGCGTTCCCACTTCGGCCGTTCCTCCGCGAGAACGTCGACGCGCATCGGACTCTCCTGCTTTCGATGACCCGGGCCGGTCACCTTCCCCGTATGTTACTGATCATTCTAGTCGAAATGAAGAAGGTTACGCAATCAAATTGCCATTATGAAGCGGAATCATGCTTCCTCTTGTCGATTGAGGTGTATGCGAATTCTGCCTGAACAGACCTAGATCGACACCCGGATCATCTCCGCGCTTCGGGCAGTTGCGTCGCCGTGTCGAACAAGGTGACCTCCATCAGTCGCGCCACGGCCTCCCGCGGACAGCCGCGCCTGCCGTCCCCCAGTGCCCTGCCGAGGTCGACGACCAGACCGAAGGCGGCGTGCACGAGAATTCGCGCTTGGGCTTCGGACAGCTCCGAACGCACGGCGACCAGCAGCTTGCCCCACTCGGCCACCGACAGACGCTGGATGTTGCGCAACACGACCCGGTCTTCGGCCGGGACGTGCGAGAACTCCGTGTAGTAGACGAACGTCAGTTCCCGCTCGGCGAAGGAACCCGCGACGTAGAGCGTGATCAATTCCGTCAGCGCCTCGACGGGAGTGGCCGATGAGGCGATGGCGGGACCGATGGCATCGGCCACCCGGTCGGCGGCGCGCCGGAAAGCAGCCGTCAGCAGGTCGCTTTTGCTGCGGTAGTAGCGGTAGACGGCGGAGGCGGCGGTCAGGTCCGCCGCGGCGGCGATGTCCTCGACGCTGACATTCGGATATCCGCGCTCGTGGAACAGTTCCACGGCTTTCGCCAGCAACAACTGGTGTTTGAACGGCGTCGGCGGATCGGCAGCCGGCTCCACGGCGGAGAACTCGGCGAATGCGGGCAACGTGGCGTGCACCGCCGTCCAGCACGCGGAGGCCAGCAGCGCCGCAAGTGATTTCGTCGGCAAGGCGGCATGGTGATCACCGATGCTGCTGACGACGCTGAGCACCGCCACCGCCCGGACGAATTCGTCTCGCTTGCTCAGCCTTGGGCGCACCGCACCGATCAGCCTGCGTAGCGCGGCGATCGAGGTCGCGAATTGCTCGGTGAGGGTCTTGCCGTCCTCGTCGTCCAGATAGCGGCCTTCCCAGCGCGCCAAAGTCACGGTCGGGCGATTGGTGACGGCCTGGGCGATCAGGGCATCGATGACGTATCGCAATCGAGCCTCGGCACTCCAGCTGTCGGCCTGCGCGGGAAGGGTCACCGCGTCGACGGTGACCTGGCCCAAGCGGAGCAGCTCTTCGCGGAACAGCGCATACTTGCTGGGGTAATGGCGATACAGCGCCGCGGAGCTGATCCCGACCTTGGCCGCGATCTCCTCCATGCTCACGCCGTGATAGCCGAGGGCGCCGAACGCGGCCGCGGACGTGGCGGCGATCTGCGCCCGCCGGTTACGCGGGCGTCGGCGCACCACCCGTGCCGAGCCGGGCTCGGCGGATTCTGTCCTGGCGCTCTTCACGGCACTGGCGTCAGGGTTGCGCGGGTAAGGCCAACGGCGAGTTGACCTTGTTCACCAACCACCGGTCCCCGACCTTCTCCAAGCGCATCACCATCGACAACTGACCCGGCGCGGGCTTGCCCTTGGTGCCGAGACTGGTGATGGTCTGGCCGATGACCACGATCGCTTCGGCGGAGTGCTCGTCACCGGCGCGAATCGCGCACTGCACGTCGCGGGTGGCCGAAGTGACCTGGCCTTCGCCGAGCACCGAACGCAGTTCCGTGCTGGTGGACTCGAATTGCTTCTTCCAGTCGCCGGTGGCGCCGTCGCTGACGGCGGCGAAGTAGGCATCGAGATTCTTCGAGTCGTAGTTCGCCAGGATGGGCGCATAGCGGCAGGCCGCCGCGCGCGCGTCCTCCTGCGCCGCCAGCAGATTCTCGCTGTGGTTGTTCTGGACGTACCAGTAACCGGCCATGGCCACCGACACGCCGACGAGGATCACCGCCGCCGAACGCAGGACGATCGGACCGGGACGCCGGATCGGCAGTCGGCGCAGGCGGCGCAGGCGATCACCGGCTGTGCCGGATGCGGCGGGATTCACGTTGGCGTCCGCGTCCGGCGTCGTCGTGTCGCCGGAGTCGGTTCTCGCCGACTCGACGACCTTCTCATCCGCTTGCGCCGCAGGCGATTCGGTTTCACCGGCCGGATCGACGTCGTCATTCTTCATCGGAATCTCCTAGTTGCCGGGGACCGGGCGGGACAGTTCGTCGCCATGGACGCCCGGCGGCCGGTTGGCCCCGTTGTCCGGGATGGCGGGACGTGGCGCGTTCGCCGAACCACGCACCTGCAGGGCGGGGTCGTCGGTGACGCAGTAGTTGTAGAGCCGGACCCGGTTGTCGGTCATCTTGTCGGTGGGCACCACGGGGATGGTGTCGTATTCACAGGTGGGGCGCGGCCAGATGTCGACCAGCGTGTAGAAGGCGTTGTCGTGGGCGGGGATGCCCAGCGCCTGCGAACCGACCCGCAGCGCGGGGAACAGCGCCTCGATCGCAGGGGTGCGCAGCTTTGCCGCCTTGGTGATCGCGACGAAGTTCGTCACCAGGTTCGTGATGGGGTCCTGGGTGCGGGATATGAAGCCGCCGAGAGTGCCGAGCTGCGCGGGCCCTTCGTCCAGGAGGTGACGTACTTCCAGATCCGCCGCGGTCAGCTGCTCGAACAGCACGCCGCCCGTGCGCGTGAGCGTCGCGAGGTCCGGCTGCGCATGCGAGGTCGTCTCCGCGATCACTTCCAGGTTCTCGATCAGCTGTCGTGTCTGCGGCAGCAGATCGGTCAACCCGGCCATGGCGCGGCTGATGCCCGACACCATGTTGCGCAATTGGTCGGGGCCACCGGCCAGCGCCTTGTCGAGCTCGTCGACGATGACGTTCAACCGGTCCGGGTTCAATCCCCCGATGAAGCCGCTGAGATTGGTCAGCACCGACTGCACGGTCACCGGGACGGTCGTCTGGGAGCGTTCCACCAACGCCCCGTCGGTGAGGTACGGGCCGGTGTCGGAATCCGGGCGGAAGTCCAGGTACTGCTCGCCCGCCGCCGACAACCGGCCGACGGCGACCGTGCCGCCCACCGGGATCTTCGCCGCGGAGTCGATCTGGGCCACCGCCGCGACGCCGCTGCCCGCGACTTTCACCTCGCGGACCCGGCCGACCCTGGTGCCGCGGAAGGTGACGTCGTTGCCCGCCGACAAGCCGCCGGACGACCGCAACTCCACGGTCACCGTGTAGTCGTCGCGCAGCGGATCGAACCGCAGGACCTCGGCGCCGAGATAGGCCGCGCCGAGGACCAGCACCACGATCAATCCGAAGTTCGCGACCGCGACGCGGCGGCGTACCAGCCATCGCCACAAGGGGGGATTCATCGGCCTCCTCCTTGCTGCTGAGCTTGCTGTGGCGGACTGGTGACCCGGCCGATCACCTTCTCGATCACCTGCGCCAAACTGCCGATGAACGCGGGCACGTCGCCGATCTCGGGCAGCCTGCTGCCGCTGGGATCGGTCAGTGCCCCGACACTGAGATAGGACACCGTCGCCGCGACGGCCAGGGCGGGACCGTCCAGGCTCGCCATCAGCGAGGGGTACAGGGTGTGCAGGCCGTTCAACGTTCCGCCCAAGTCGTCGCCCATCTGGGTGAAGCCGGCCATCAACCGCTGGATGCTGTCGAACAGGCTCACCGCCTGCGGGCCGGTCGTCTCGGTGAAATCGCCGAGCGCGGTCATCGTGGTGGAGACTTTGTCGAGCAGATCCACGATGGACTGGTTGTTCTCGGTGAGCAGAGCCAGCAGACCCGGGAAGGTATCCGCGGCGTCGCCCAGTTCGGCTTTCCGCCTCGCCAATTCCCCGGTGAGCACGTTGAGGCCGGTCAGGACGCTGTCGATGTCGCCGGTGCGCTGATTCAACGCGGCGATGACATTGGTCAGTTCGCTGAGCAGGTGCGCCAGTTGCGGTGCGCGGCCTGCGAACATCGAATCCATCTCGGAGGTGATCTTCGCGGCCTGGTTGATGCCGCCGCCGTTGATCAGCATCGCGACCGACATCATCAGCTGCTCGACGGACGCGGCTGCCGAGGTGTGCTCGGTGCCGATGACGTCGCCTGCGCGCAGATCATCGCCGCCCGCTGTCGTCGGGGGCAAGGTCATCGCCACGAAGATGTCACCGAGCGGCGTCGCCTGACGCAGCTCCGCGGTGGTACCTCGTGGCAGCTGGATGTCTTCCCTGATCAGCATTTCCACCTCCGCGATGAAGTTGGTCGTGCTGATCGCGGTGACGACGCCGATATCGGTTCCGCCGATCTTCACGTGGGCGTGGTCGGGCAGATTGAGCGCGTCGCGGAAGGCAGCGCGAATGGTGTAACCGGGGGCGCCGATGCCGGGTTTGGGCATCGGCAGGTTCGCCACCGTCACGCCGCAGCCGGTCGCGGTGCCCATCACCGCGACCAGCGCGGCCGCCACCGCGGTGCGTCGAAGCGGGTTCGTGCCGATCATTTCGAAATCCCCAGTAGTGCGGCGGTGAGGCCGAAGTCGGGTCCGAAGTCCTGGACCTTCCCGGTGCGGCAGCCATCCAGGCGCATCTGGATGCGCTCGCAGAACTGCGACACCACCTCGTTGTCGAGTAGGACCTTGTCGGTCAGCGCGTGCAGGCGCAGCGCTTGATGTTCCCGGCTGACGGCGTTGGACAAGTTCTCGAACAGCAACGGCCCGACGTCGACGATCTCGGTGAGGCCGCGGGCGTTGGCCCGCATCTGCTCGGTGATGGTGGTGAATCGCTCCAGCGCACCCGCGAGCTGATCGGAGTTCTCGCCGACCAGCGTGGCGGTGTTGGTGACGAAACGGTCCAACTGCTGTAGCACCGCCTGCAGGCCGGGCGCCTGATCACCCAGCAACTGCACCAATTCGGTGAGGCGGCCACTGAAATCACGCACCGTCTGGTCGTTCTGGGCGATGATCTGAGTGATCTCGTTGAGTTTGATGATCGTGTTCGAGATCTGGTCTTTGTTGGCGAAGGTCACCTCGAACGCCGAGGACAGCGCGTCCAAGGTCGCGCGCAGTTTGTCGCCGTTGCTGTCCAGGAGCGGGAACAGGACGCGGCTGGCCATCGGCCCGTTCTGGTCGTCGCCTTTGAGCGCGGCCCCGAGTTGGTCGAAGTTCTGCAGAATGCGGTCGAGTTCGACCGGTGTCCGCGTCCTGGCCAGCGGGATGTGCGTCCCGTCGGTCAGCACCGGCCCGTCCCCGCTGTACGCGGGGGCGAGTTCGACATGGCGATTGGTGATCAGCTGTGGCGACACCAAGGCGGCGATGGCATCGGCCGGGACCTTGGTTCCCTCTTCCAGGCTCATGGTGACCTGGACGTAGCTGCCCTTGGCCTCCACGGTGTCGACTCGGCCGACCGGAACGCCCAGCACCGCGACCTCGTTGCCCGCGTACAGCCCGGCGACGTTCTCGAAATCCGCGCTGATGCGGATGTGCTCGCCGAGGTACTGCCTCGGCAGCGAGGTCAGGCTGTCGGGTACGAGCGCGCAACTCGCGGTGACCAGCGCGGCCGTGATCAGCACGCCGAACTGCGCGAATCGTCGTGTTCTCATCAATTGCACCCCTGTACGGCTCGAGCGAAGCACAGCCAGTTGTCCGGGAAGAACCACGGCGCCCAGACGTCGCCGTACGGCCCGTTGCCGACGGCGTTGTTGAACTGCCGCAAGGCGATGGGCATGTTCTCGTAGAGCCGGTCCAGATTGTCGCGGTTCTTCACCAACCCCTCCGACATGGTGTTCAGGTCGTGGATCAGCGGCGCGAGCCGGCCGTCGTTCTCCAGCCCCATCTCTTGGAGCAACCTCGACAGGGCCGCGACGTTGTCGAGCAACTGCTTCAGCAACTCCTGCCGCTTCTGGACGGCGTTGCCGATCGCCTCGCCGCGGGTCAGCAACAACAGCACGCTGTTCTGGTTGTCCGAGACCAGCTGGGACACCTGGTCCATGCTCTTCAGCAGCGAGTCCACTTCGTCGCGGCGATCGGTCACGACCTTGGCGAGCGCGCCGATGCTGTCGAGCGCCTGGACCGCCAGCTGCGGGGAATCCCCCATCTGCTGGTCGACCAGGTCGAGCGCCTGGCGTAGCTTCTGCGGATCGAGGCGTTCGATGCGTTCGAAGGAGTTCTTGTACTTCGGGTCCTGGATAACCTTGCTCAGGTTGTACGGCACCGACGTGTTCTCGATGCGGATGCGATTGCCCGGCAGTCCCTTTCCGTCACCGGGCACCAGATCCACATGCAGGCGGCCGAGAATCGTCGACATCTTGATGGCCGCACGCGCGTCGGGGCCGAGACGGAGATCGCGACGCACTTTGAGATCGACCACGACCTTGGTGCCTTCGAGACGTACCGCGCGCACCGCACCCACTTCGATTCCCGACACGTCCACCGTCGCACCGGGGCGCAAACCCGCGGCCTGGGCGAATTCGGCGTGCATCATTTTGTCGCCCAACCGGGCCTGGGTCAGGACACTGGAGCCGATCAACAGAGCGGCCACCGTCGCGGCGGCGATCAGACCGAGTCGCAGATACCGGTTCCGCAGGAAGCCCGGCCACGGAATGCGCTTGCTCATCGGCACACCTCCGAATGCGAGTTGCCGCCCACCTGGGAGAACAGTCCCGGAGGCAACAGCACGCCCCACAACGACACGTCGAGGCTGCACAAATACGCGTTGCCGTAGGCGCCGTTGCTGGTGAAGCGCGCGACGCCGTTGAGGACGGCGGGCAGTTCGACCGCAGCCCGGTCCAAGGAAGCGCCGTTGAGCAGCAGCAATGCCACACCTGTGGTGGCATCGTTCTGCGCCTTCGACAAACCTGGCTTGACCTGCATGATCAGCTGGGTCAGCGAGTCGGTCGTGTGCGCGACGCGGTCCACCGACTGCTTCAGACTCTCGCCTTGCGAGTAGAGCGCCTCGACCAGCGCCCTGGCCTGGGTGAGCAGCGTCTCCAGCTCGCCGCTACGATTGGCCAGGCCGCCGATCACGGAGCTCAGGTTGCTCAGGACCTCCCCCAGGATCTCGTCCCGCTGCCCGAAAGTGCCCGCCAGATCCGCGGCTTGGGTGATCAGGCTGCTGAGCGACACCTGGTTTCCTTGCAGGGCCTGGATCAACGTCTCGGACAGGGAATTGACCTGATCGGGTTGCAGCACGCTGAACAACGGCTCGAAGCCGGACAACAACGCGGACACGTCGAACGACGGCTCGGTTCGCTCCAGCGGAATCCGCGCGCCCGCCGCGACGACGGTGCCCGCTTCCTTGCCCGGCGCCAGGGCGATATAGCGCTGTCCGATCAGGTTCTGATAGCGCACCAGCGCCTTCGTCGTGGTGGTGAGATGCTGGCGCGCATCGATCCGGAACTCGACCTCGGCACGGTAGCCGTCGGTGAAATCGATCTTGTCCACCCGCCCGACCCGCACGCCGGCCATGCGCACGTCGTCACCGACGCGCAGCCCCAGCACATCGGAGAACACCGCCGAATAGCGCTGGGTGTCCCCGGCGACCGACCGCTGCAACGTGGACCAGATGGTGACCGTGAGTGCGATCGCCAGCACCGCGAACACGCTGAATCCCGCCAGCGCTTTTCCTGATTTCATCGGCGCGGCCCTCCTTGGTCGGCCTCGGTCACGGTGACCGATCCGCCCGCCAGCACCGGACTCAGCAGCAGGTACTGGGCCATGGTGGGCCGTGCTCCGACGATCGCCGCCACGGCGTCGGATCCGCGCAGCGCGATCGGCTGCGCCGGGACGCCTGGAGTCTGCGGGTCCGGCTCGGTGGGCGGCACCGTGTTCGGCGCCGGCGAAAGACCCGGGATGGACGGCAGACCCGGGATGAACGGGAGACCGGGTATCGCGGGCAGGCCGGGCAGCACCAGACCCATGGCGCCCAGCGGTGCGGGCGCGACCGGTGCGGGTGCGGGCCCTGCCGCGTCGAGCCACTTCGGCATCAGCTGCGGCGGGTAGTTCTGCTCCGGCGCCACCTCGGGCACCGTGACTCCTCCGCAGCGGGGACCGTACTGGTCGCCGTAATGCGGGCAGTCCTTCGCCGTGTACTGCTGGAAGGGCGTGAACGAGACATCCATCTTCCACACCATCTGTTCGGCCGGGCCGAAGTGGAACGTGGTCGCCAGCCGTTGCAGCGCCACGTTCAGATTCGCGGCGGTGTACGGGATGGCCTCGGGATCCCTGGCCAAGCCGCCGAACAGATCGTCCAGGCCGGAAACCAGGAACTTGCCCGCGTCGGGGTTGCGGGCGAACAGCGCGTTGACCGAGTCGACCGTCGCGTTACCGGTGGCCAGCAGGTCGATGAGCTCGGACCGTCGTTCGGCCAGCGTGCGCGCGGTGGTCACCGACTCCGACAGCACCCCGACCAGCTCGGGAGCGGACTGGCTCAACGCGATGGATGCCCGCCCGAGATCGCCGAGCAGCGCGTCGATCCCGGGCGTCGCCCGGATCTCGGTCAGCCAGTTGTCCAAACGCTCCACGGTCGATCCGGGCGCGCGCGCCGCGGGATCCAGCGCCGCCGCGAGAGTGGCCAGTACCCGGCCCAATTTCTCGGGCTGAATATTTTCCAGCACGTTGCGCAGCACGTTCAACGTCGTCTGCAACGCCACCGTCTCGCTGCTGGTGTCCTCCGGAATGGTCGCACCGGCGCGCAACGTCTTCGGTTCCGGGCCGTTGTCGACGAATTCGATCGCGGTGACGCCGAACAGGTTGTTCGGGATGACCCGGGCGGTCACGTTCACCGGAATCGTCTCGGCCACACCGGGTTTCAAATCCACGCGCGCCTGCTGCCTGGCGCCTCTCGCCACCACGTCCACCGCGGCCACCCGGCCGACGACCATGCCGCGGAACTTGACGTCCGCCCGGCCGGGCAAGCCGTCTCCCGTGCTGGTGAGCACCACGGTCACCGGGACTTTGTCCTCGAAGTAGCCGGTGTAGCGCAGCGCGAGCAGATACAACAGGACCGCGACCGTCGTCAGCACCGCCAACCCGGCCAGGGTCAACTGCCTTGCGGTCGGTCCGCGACCACTCGGGTCAAGAATCATCGTCGGCCTTACCCCGAAATCCGGAACCCGGGATCGATGCCCCAGATCGTCAACGTGAGAAAGAGATTCGCGAACACCATCACGACGATCACCATCTTGATGGCACGCCCGGCCGCTACCCCGACGCCTTCCGGGCCACCGGTGGCGACGTAGCCGTAATAGCACTGGATGAACGTCGACAGCATCACGAACACCACTACTTTGAGCAGGGAGAAGAAGACGTCCGGGCCGATCAGGAACTGGAAGAAGTAGTGATCGTAGGTGCCGGCGGCCGTCCCGCCCAGGAACAGCACCGTGATCTTGGTAGCCAGATAGGCGGTGGCCAGACCGATGCTGTAGAGCGGAATGATGGTCAGCGTCGAGGCGATCATGCGGGTGCTGATCAGATACGGCAGCGGGCGGATCGCGATGGACTCCAGCGCATCGATCTCCTCGGAGATCCGCATCGAGCCCAGCTGAGCGGTGAACCGGCATCCCGCCTGGATGGCGAAGGCCAAGGTGGCCAGGATCGGTGCGAGTTCCCGGGTGGTGGCGAACCCGGAGATCGCTCCGGTGAGCGGGGACATCGTCAGCAGATTCAGAGCCGTGAACGACTCCATGCCGACGATGATGCCGCCGAACGCGCACAGGATGACGACCACACCGATCGTGCCGCCGCCCACGATGAGCGAGCCGTTGCCCCAGCCGATATCGGCCGTCAGCCGCGCCACCTCACGGCGGTAGTGCTTCAGGACGAACGGGATGGCGATCAGCGCTTGGAAGAACGTGATGGCCTGATGTCCCACACGCTGGTTGGCGTGCACGGGCGCCAGCGCGGCTTTCCCTGCGGCGTGCAATGGCCGCAGCGCCGGGGGTGTGTAGCTGCTCGCCATGCTCACACCACTTTCGCCGGGAAGAGCGTGTTGTACAGCTGGGTCAGAATGATGTTGGTGGCGAACAACATCAGCGCCGAGCTGACCACCGCCGAGTTCACCGCGTTCGCGACACCGCCGGGGCCGCCGTGGGCGTGCAAGCCGATATCGCAGGCGATGACCGCGGTCAGCACTCCGAAGATCGCGGCTTTGACCAAGGCGATGATCAGGTCGTTCGCCACCGCGAAGGACGCGAACGAGCTGATGAACGAGCCGGGCGTCCCGGACTGGGCGTAGACGTTGAACATGTACGCCGTCGCGAATCCGACGAAAACGACGAAGCCGCAGAGCAGGACGCTCACCAGTACCGCCGCCGCGAGCCGGGGCGCGACCAGGCGGCGTACCGGGTCGACGCCCATCACCATCATCGCGTCGATCTCTTCCCGGATGGTCCGCGATCCCAGATCGGCACAGATCGCCGAACCGACCGCACCGGCGACCATCAACGCCGACACCAGCGGTGCGCCCTGGCGGATGATGCCCAGCCCCGCTACCGCGCCGATGAATGTCGTTGCGCCGACTTGATTCACGAGTGCGCCGACCTGAATCGAGACCACGACGGCGATCGGGATGGCCACGAACACCGTCGGCGCCGCCGACACGTTGGCCATGAAAGCGCACTGTTTGATGAATTCCCGGTAGGGGAATCGTCCCCGCACGAGTGAGACGAACAGCTGGACAACCGCTTCGCGGCCCAGAGTGACCTGCCTGCCCAGCGTTTCCAGCGACCGCTGGGGATGGCGCCGCCACAACCCCGAGGCGCTGTCGATCATCTTCCCGAGCTCGCCCGGTTCCAGTGGCGGTTGCTTGTCGGCTGGCGTTCGCAGCGAGGCAGTCACCGGTAGCCGTTCCTTTCCGATTTCTCGTCCACCGCGCCGGCGGCCGCCCCCTCGATGGCGCGGAGCGTGTGAAGTGTTGCACACCTCACAGCGGCCAGACAAGTTATAAGTTATTGACTATTCCACCCATTGGGTGACACGTGGCTCGCATGCGACGCGACGCAGTATGCAGCAGGATCGATCTGTACTGCGTCTACATGCGAAGATGCGAACAGGCTACATCATCGAACAACACATCCGAACAGTAAGTAATCGCCCATTCTTCACTGCATCCGAGTCGGAGCCGACCCGGCGAGCCACTAGGAGAGGGCTTCCAGCCAACGTTGCAACAGCATCGCGAGTGCGACGAGCACCGCGCAGCCGGCCAGGAAAAGACTGAGTACGGCCACCCACAGCCCGAAGCGGAGCACGGGATTGACCTTCATCTGCCCACCGAGGATCTTCACCACGATCACGAGAACGTCGATGAGCCACACCAGAGCCATCATCAGGTCATGCACACATTCGAGAAGGTCAGCACGGGCCAGCACACGATCGATCCCAGAAACGACATCAGCAGATCGATGCCGTGCATATCGCGCAGATGGCCGGTGTGCGTGAGAGTCCAGATCACCCCGGCCGAGCCGTAGGGAACGCCGATGATGATCAGAGTCCCGAGGAACTCCGAGAGCTTCATCTCGTAGCCGAGTATTCGGTCCAGCTTTTTGAGCATGCGTCGATGCATCCTTTCGCTTCGATCCACGCCGCGGCCCACGAACCGTGGACACCACCGGAAGGGAAGTGCCCAATCGCACGCACCGGTCGACGCGACCCGAGCCGTATGTTAGTCGATATTCTCGCGTATACGGAAGGGTTGACGAGCAATATGGACTGATATCACCGATATGAGCAGGTCATAGGACCGATGCGCCAGCGGTCCATCCTTGTCATGTTGATGCACATTCTCCACATTTGTAGATGTCGACTGAACCGCCCTACGCGTCGACGCAGCCCGATGGCAGTGGTGGGCCACCTGGACCGCGAGCCCTCCACGCAGCCCGCGAGGCCGAGCTGCGCCGCACTCCGCCGTTCGGCCTTGACCTTGCCCCCAGGGCAAGGTTGGAGGGTGGTCGGCATGACCAACAACGCACTGCACACCGTCGAAGCCCGGATGCGCGAGCAGGCCGCCGCCTACTGCGCGTCCAACGAGGTCCCCGGATTCGTCGCCGGCGTCTACCACGCCGGTGAGCAGATCGTCGTCGCCCACGGCACCGCGAACATCGCCACCGGGGCGCCGATGCGCGAGGACACCGGCTTCCTCTTCGGCTCGGTGACCAAAGTACTGACCACCACGCTGGTCCTCCAGCAGGTCGAGCGGGGTCTTCTCGATCTCGACGCGCCGGTGGTGCGGTACCTGCCCGAGTTCGCCCTCACCGCGCCGGGCGCGGCGGACAAAATCCTGGTGCGGCACTTGATCTCGCATACCAACGGCATCGATGCGGACCTGTTCTTCCCCGATGCGAAAGGGCGCGACGCCCTGCGGATCTACGTCGAGGGCCTGGCGAGCAATTGCGGTGTCCTGTTCGAGCCCGGCGAGCAGCTCAGCTACTCCAACGGCGGCATGATCGTCGCGGGCCGTCTGCTGGAGGTGGTGACCGGGCTGTCCTTCCCCGATCTGCTCGAGCGCGACGTCTACGCACCCGTCGGCATGACGAACTCCAGCACTTCCGCCGAACGGGCGATGCTGCGCAGCACCGCGATCGGGCATTTCCCGGACCCGGACACCATGGCGGCCAGGCCCACCGGCATGTTCACGCTGCCCGACACCTGGGGACCGGCCGGCGGGACGCCGATCGGCACCGTCGCGGACCTGCTCGCCTTCGGGCGCACCCACCTGGCGGGCGGCGTGTCCCCCTCCGGCACGCGCGTGCTCTCGGCCGGGTCGACCGCGCTGATGCAGCAGATCTCGCACGACATGGCCACCCCGAACGTGCCGCCGATGGGCCTGGGTTGGGTGCGGTACCCGTTCGGCGACACGACCGTCCTGGCGATGTCGGGCGCGTCGCCCGGCGGCGTGTCCATCCTGTGCGTCGTGCCCGAATACGACCTGGTGTTCACCGCCTTCGGCAACACCCCCGGGGCGATCATGCTGCACGACCAGATCCTGCGATGGCTGCTGAGCGAACATCTCGGTGTCCGGATACCCGCCCTGATCACCGAATCGGCACAGGACATCGATCTCACGCCCTACGTGGGCACCTATCGTTCCGATCAGCTGCGCGTCGACGTCGATGTCGTCGACGGTCAACTCGAGGAGCGCGTGACCTACGAACCGGCGGACGCATCGCAGGAGCGGATCTTCACCGAATTCGCCGGAGGTATGACCGCCGCCCCTCCGCAGCGCTACGTGCCGGTCCGGCCCGGCCTTTTCGCGCCCGCCGGATATCCGCTCGAGACGTTCGACGGATACCTGCGGCTACTGCTCGTCTCCTACCACGAGATTCGCGATGGCCGAGCGCGTTTCCGCAACGGCGGCGGCCGCCTCACCCGGCGGGATTGAAATCTCGATGCCGTCCGCCGCCAGGAGGGATGTCTCCGCCGCCGGGGTGCGGCGTGCATGAGCCGATCTCGGGTCGCAGCAGGCGTGTTCGCCATTAGGCTGACGCCGTCGAAGGTGCCCGAACGGCCGTCCTGTGTGGTGGGGCCGGCCGCAGCGGTCGGGCGCGGAAGAGCGAGGTATGCGCGATGCGGGACAGTCGGTGGCGGCGGGCGGTGGCATCCGTCGTGTGCGGAGTCGGGCTGCTGGCGGGATCGTCGGTGAGTGCGGCGGCGGACCCGGCCGGTGAGACCGGTGTCGTGTGGTTGTGCAGGCCGGATCGAGCGGACGACCCGTGCCGAGGCAACTCGGCGACCACGGTGCGGCAAGCGGGACAACCCGATGCGCGCGAGGATCCAGCGCCGGCCGGGGATACCGGGGTGGACTGCTTCTATGTGTACCCGACGGTGTCCTTGGAGCCGACGCCCAACTCCGATACCGCGGTGACCCGCGAGGTGCGGGCGGTGGCCGAGCAGCAGGCCGCCCGATTCTCCCAGGTCTGTCAGGTATTCGCCCCGGTGTACCGGCAACGGACCATCACCGCGCTGGCGCGGGAACGGGCATATTCGCCCGAGCAGCGCGCCGACATGGCGCGCATCGCGTACGACGACGTCCTGCGCGCATGGCGGCAGTTCCGCTCCGAGCGCGAAAGCGGCAGGCCGGTAGTGCTTGTCGGGCATTCGCAGGGTGCGCGGATGCTGCGCCAACTGATCCGGGAGGAGATCGAGCCGCAGCAGGCGGTGCGCGACCGGATCCTGTCGGCGATCCTGCTGGGTGGCAACGTGGTGGTGCCGAAGCACGGCGACGTCGGCGGCGATTTCCAGTACCTGCCGCTGTGCCGCAGCGAGCAGCAGACACGGTGCGTCCTGGCCTGGCAGACCTTCGGCGCGACCCCGCCTCCGGACAGCCGGTTCGGCCGCAACCCGACGACGCCTGAGCCGCTGCCTCATCCGTACGGCCCGGACTACGAGGTCGCCTGCACCAATCCGACCTCGTTGCGCGACAATGAATCCCGCGTCGCGACCACCGTGCTCCGTACCGGCCCCGTGCCCAGCCCACTCGGCGCCGAACTGGCGCTTCGCCACGGACCGTCCGCCGTCGCCGCGCCGACCCCGTGGCTGGTCCCGGCCGAGAAGTACCGGCTCCGGTGTGTGCGCGACGGCGACGCGACGGCGCTGCTGGCGACGCCGGAACCGGGCGGCCCCGAGCTGTATGCCGTCCCCGACGCGACCTGGGGCCTGCATCTCACGGACGTGGAGATCGCACTGGGCGATCTGGTCCGCATCGTCGCGTCCCAGATCGGCGCCGCGCACCGCTGAACACCGAAGCCGTCGGTCTCCCGACCCGGCCCTACTCGAGGCCCGGCACCCGAAACCGCGCGGCGATGCGGACCGGGCGGCGGATCACGAGCGCGGCTCTTCGGGGATGGCCGCTATCGCATCGATCTCCACGAGCGCGCCGGGCCGAGCGTGTCCCGCGGTGGAGACGACCGTGATGGCGGTGCGGTGGTCGCCCCACACTGTTCGCGCCGCCGCGTATCCCGCCTGCGCGTCGGCCGCGTCGACGAGGTAGATCGTGAGTTTGACGACGTGTTCCGGACCGGTGTTCCCAGCCGCCAGCACGGTCAGTACGTTGCGCATGGCCTGCACGGTCTGCGCTTCCAAGCCATCGAGCAGTGCGCCCGTGCTGTCGGTACCGAGCTGACCGCCGACGTAGAGCGTCCGTCCCGCGGGTGCGATCACGCCCTGCGTGAAGGCCGGGTTGCGGTGCAGTTCTTCGGGGTCGAGGCGGGTCGTATTCGTGGTCATGGGCTTCCTGACGGCGTCGGTGTGCAGGTAGAGGTCTCGGAGCAGGCAGACCTCGGACAGGTGGTGGATCAGCTCACGGTGGATGTGCAGGACCAGATCTGCCATCGAGGCCTCCGGGAAGGGTTCGTCCGGGCCGATCGGGACCCGGAGGCCGTCCTCGCCGAGAGCACGCACTCCGGTCAGCCAGATGTCGAGCTGGGCTTCGAGCTGTTCGAGCGCGGTGGCCGCGTCGCCCGCGTACTCCCAGGTCTGGTACGAGGCGGCGGGCGCGCCGAAGTGGGTCGCGTTGCGCGCGGCGAGCACGCCGACGATGACGTGACCGAGTCGCCAGGCGATCGTGGTGAACGGCGTGGGGACGGGCTCCGGGAAGGCGTAGTCGATCGTGAAGTCCCCGGCCCCGGCCTGCACGGGCGCCGTCGAACTGCCGCGCGGCCGCACGTTCCATGCGTCCGGTACCGGCGACCAGAAGTACTCCTCGTCGGTGAGGCCGTGCAGCCGGTCCCGTAGCTGATGATTCCAGTGGGCTTCCCACTGCTCGCGCAGTGTCCTGTTCCAGTCGAGTGCGTCTGCGTCCATGCCGCCACCCTGGCACCCCTAGCGGACAGAATCGGTCCGCTGCTTCTGGCAAGCTGAGCGACATGGAGACGGGGAGCGGTGGCGAGCGGGGCACGACCGAGCGGGTGCTCACCCTGCTCGGACTGCTCCAGCAACGCCAGGTCTGGACCGGGCCCGAGCTCGCCGCGCGGCTGGGCGTCACGCCGCGCACGGTGCGGCGCGATGTCGAGCGCCTGCGCACGCTCGGCTATCCGGTACACGCCTGCCACGGTATCGGCGGCGGCTACCAGCTCGGCCGCGGACAGGAGCTGCCGCCGCTGCTCCTCGACGACGAGGAGGCCATCGTCACCGCGGTCTCGCTCCTCGGCGGCGCCGGCGCCGCGGTCGCGGGCACCGAGGACGCCGCGCTCCGGGCGCTGGCCAAGCTCGACCGGGTCCTGCCCACCCGGTTGCGGCACGAAGTGCAGGCACTCTCCGGCTCGGTGGAATCCTTCGGCGGAGGCCAGCCGCCGATCGACCCCGACGTGCTGATGACTCTGGCCAGGGCCTGCCGCGACGAGGTCGAGGCCGGTTTCGACTACCCCGCAGGAGAACAGGTGCGACGGCGACGGGTCGAGCCTTACCGCTTGGTCTCCTCCGACCGGCGCTGGTACCTGCTGGCCTTCGACCTCGACCGCGACGACTGGCGCAGCTTCCGCGTCGACCGGATGACGGAGGTGGCCGCACGGACCTGGCGCTTCCGCCCGCGCGCGGCGCCCGAGGCGGCGGCTTACGTGCAGGAAGGCGTGGCGAGCCGGGTCTACCCGCTGCGGGCCCGCTTCTTGGTGCACGCCTCCGCCGAGACGGTGCGCGCGCAGATCCCGGCCTCGGCCGCCGCCGTACTACCGTGCGGCAGCGATCGCTGCGAGGTTCGCAGCGGAGCCGACCACAGCCTCGACATCGTGCTCGTGCACATGCTGTTGCTCGGGCACGACTTCGAAATCCTCGACCCTCCCGACCTCGCGCACCGCAGCCGCGCGCTGGCCGAGAAATTGCTGTCGGCCGGTGCGAAAATCGCGCCGGCGCCCGGCATCGGGGATTCCTGAGCCCATCGCGTCCGCACGATCGCCGCGAGCCCACGGGACCGATCGGTCGGGGGCGCTCACGGCGGTCCGCGGGCGTTCTACTGCCGAGCGAGGGCAGCAGGGCCGGGGCCTGTCGGTGTCCCGGCTCGCATGGTTCGGCAGTCCGCTTGTCTGCCCGCGCGCGACGTCGACCGCGGACGGTAGGTCAGGCAGGCTGCCGATGCGCCGTCCACTGCGAGGAAGACCACGGTTTGTGCGGTGTCGAGCAGGCCCGCTGCCAGTGCATGGAGATAGGCGTGCACCGGCCCGGCAGTGTAGGGATCTCCGACGCAGGCATCGAAACCGACGACCGACCGCGCCGGGATGACGAGCGCGTCGGCCAAACGGGCGCGGAAGTCGGCGGCCTGGTCGGGAGCCAGCAGCAGTGCGCGGCCTTCGGCGAAGTCACGGCCGTCGAGCCCTTCGGAGTCCAGACAGGCACGTACTACCGCGGTCGCCGAGTCCACCCGGTCCTCCGCACCGGTACGAACGCGGATCGCGCTACGGCCTGCGGCGCCGACATCGTTCAGCGGCACCCAGGCGATCGGCTCGACCGGGCCGGTGGTGTCGCGCGTGTGCAGGCGTCCGAATCCCCCTGCGGTAGGCGAAGTTCCGAGCAACAGGGCGGCGCCGTCGGCGCTGTAGGGGAATTCGGCGACATCGCGCTCGGTCGAAGGATGGGCGTCGCCCGCGACGAGCAACGCGTACCGAACCGTGCCGGTGGCGAGGAAGGTGTCCGCCGTCGCGATGGCGTGCAGCAGGCCGCAGGCACCGTGCATGAGGTCGAAGGACAGCACCGGGACGCGCCCGGCCGCATACGTGAGCCCGAGACCGATCCGCTTCTGGATGAGGGCCGACACCGCGGGCTCGGAGATGTTGCTGTCCCGGAAGACACCCGTGTTGATCAGCATCCCGATCTCGTGCAGGCCGACCTCGGAGCGCTCGACGCAGGTCCGTGCCGCGCGAGTGGCCAGTTCGAGGTAACTGCCGGTGTCGATGTCGCGGTTCGTCGCGGCCGAGACGATCGTCGTCGCCATGCTCATGCCGCCAAACGCGAGATGGTCGCGGCGAGATATCCGGAGACGATTCCCGATGCCGCGGGGATCATGAGGATTTTCGATCCCTTCGGGATCTTCTGCCGCGCGAGGTGCTCGTGCAGGACCAGGAAATGAGAGGTCGACGCGGTATTGCCGTAGTCGTGCAGCACGTTGAGGGCTTGCGGCATCGGTGTGCCGAAATGCCGTTCGGTCAGATCCGAGATGTACTCGATGGCGGGCGCGCTGAATTGATGGTGAATCCAGTAGTCGTATTTCTCGCTCTCCCAGGTACGTCCGGTCTCGGCGAGGAAGTCGGCCATGCGGTCGATGCCCTGCCGGTAGCGGGCTTCGTTCTGCATGGCGCGATTGTCGGTGTACATCGCGATGCCGCCGGTGCGGTCGCTGGGCATCCCGATGCAGTGCTCGGCGCCGTCGGCCGCGGTCATCAACTCGACGTAGTGCAGTTCGTCGTCGTCGTCGCCACGGCCGTCGAGCACCACCGCGACCGCGGCGTCCCCGACCGTCAACGCCGCGAATTGCGGGTCGTAGGGCTTGCTGATCTCGCGCAGCGCCGTCTCGGCGATCGGCGTGATCTGCTCCCCGCTCACCACCAGGCCGTTGCGCACCGCGCCGGCCTTGATCATGCGATCGAGCACCATCACTCCGGTGATCATCCCGGCGCAGGCGTTCGAGACATCGAAGTGCCGAGCCGCGTTCGCGCCGATCGCATTGCCGAGCATGAGCGCGAAAGAGGGTGCGTAGCAGAAGATTCCCGCGCCGCGAGTACGCGTGATGGAGGCCGAGATGACGACGTCCAGCTCGTCGGCCCGATAGCCGGAATGCCACAGACAGTCCTCGATCGCGTGCAACGCCAGCTCGAAGGACGATTCGTACCGGTCCGGATCCGAGTCGTAGACGCGACGGTTCTTGATCCCGGTGATGCGCTCCAGATCCAACGACCGCGGCACAGCCAGCTCGGCGATCAGATCTTCGGTGGAGCGGACGGTCGTCGGCGTGTACGCGCCGATCGACTCGAAACGAGTACGAAGCATGCTCCCCTGCTTTCCGCTTCAGTCGGCGTCGATTGTCGTGTCGCTTCGCGACAAGGTTGTCGCTGGTGGTAGGTGCGCCTACCCGGTGAGCCCGACCAAGGTCGCGCTGACTTCACACAGCTGCTGCCCGAGCGCGTCGTCCTGGGCGAGACGCGACGGAGCCTTGACGCGGTTGTTCTGGAAGTAGCAGCCGCTGACCGCGGCGACTTCGGGGTCGGTGGCGAGGTACGTCAGTGCTCGTCCCCCCTCGGCGGCGGAGATCATGAACAATCGCTTGGCGAGCGCCACGAAGGGCTGTCCGAACCACGGCATGGAATCCCAGATTCCGGTCGCGACCGCACCGGGGTGGAAGGCATTGACCGTTACCCCGGTTCCTTCCAGCCGCCGCGCCAGCGCCCGCGTGTACAGGATGTTCGCCAGTTTGGAGCGACTGTAGGCCCTTTCTCCCGAATAACCCTTGGCGAATTCCAGATCCGCGAAATCCATGGTCGCGCCGAATTGCATGACCGACGAGGTGAACACGATGCGCGACGGGGCGCTGCGCACCATCAGGTCCGTCAGCAGTTCGGTGAGCAGGAAACCACCCAGATGATTGACCGCGAACGTGGCCTCGATGCCGTCCACGGTCTCGCTTCGGGTCTTGTGGTAGCCGCCCGCGTTGTTCGCCAGCACATCCAGCCGCTCGTACCCGGCCAGAATCTCCTTGGCCAGCTGCCGGACCGACGACTGCGACGCGAAATCGCATTCCAGTGTGTCGACTCCCGCCGCCCCCGCGCCCCGGACCAGCTTCGCCGCCGCGGAGAGCTTCTCCGGATTCCGCCCGACCAAGACGAGCCGATTCCCTTGCGCCGCCAACTGCCGAGCCGACTCCAGTCCGATACCCGATGTCGCCCCCGTGATCAGGATTGTCTGCACAGTGGACCACCCTGCCACAGAAGTTTCCTAGGAGATTGCTGACACGAGTCATCCGCATCGGGAATTCCGCCGCCACACCTACCGGGTTCGCCTATCACCCTCGCATTTCGACCACTCGCAACGATGAGTGCCGTCAGCGTGGAGACCGGATGCGGGAGACTGCGGGGACCCGTTCCCACCCTCGCGGCATGGTCTTTCGGCCCCACCCGAAGTGACGATCAGCCGCACCGAAGACCGTTGCACCGGTCGTACGCTTCGGAGGTGCCCGCCGAGGCACGTCCTGATCAGGGTAGGGAGAGTTCCATGGGCCAACAGCAATTCGACGACCCGCATCATGTGGCCGGTGCCAAAGTAGTCGTCGGCGTGGATGGTTCGGAGGGTTCGTGGACGGCCTTGCGCTGGGCGGCGCAATTCGCCGCCGACCGCGGACGCCAACTCGAGATCGTGCACGGACTCGACCTGGTCGGCACCAGCTGGGTACTCGGTGACTACGAGGTCCTGGTGCCGTCGGTGGTCGACGCCGTCCGCAGGCAGGGAAAGGAAATGCTCACCCGCGCCGAGAAACTGGCGCTTTCGGTGGCGCCGGACCTGCCCATTTCGACGCGTTCCTCCACCGACACCGGCAGACGACTGCTGATCGACCACAGCCGCGAGGCGTACGCGGTGGTCCTCGGCGCGACCGGCGACTCAGGGACATCGGCACATCTCGGCTCTACATTGCTGGCTGTGACCGCACACGCGGAGGGCACGGTGATCGTCGTGCGCACCGACCCCGACACGCAGGCAGCGGTCCATCGCTCGGGCCCGGTGGTCCTCGGTGTGGACGGCAGTCCGGTCGGGGAATCCGCTATCGCGGCGGCATTCGCGGAGGCGGCCGCCCGTGATGCGGACCTGGTCGCCGTGCACGTCTGGAGCGACTGGGATTCCAGCCGGTTCGGCGGCGAAGCCGGCCGGCTCGACGCCGTGCGCGAGGACATCGAGCGCGCGATTCTCGCCGAACGACTGGCCGGCTGGCAGGAGAAGTACCCCGGCGTGCGCGTCATCCGCGAGGTGGAGATGGCGGCCCCCGCCGCGCACCTGCTGTCGCGTTCGAAGGAGGCGCAGCTGCTCGTCGTGGGCAGCCGCGGTCGCGGCGGTTTCGCAGGGTTGCTGCTCGGCTCCACGGCGAACAACCTGGTGCAGCACGCGTCCTGCCCCGTCGTGGTCGTCCACCCCGCACCAGAGCGCGACTGACATCCCGAAGGGACACACCACGTATGTCCACCTCTGACACCGGCACCATTCACCACCTGGCATCGTCTGCTGGCGTCGCCGGTGGTTCCGAGAACTCCGACCCGGCCGTGCAAAGGGCCGCCGAGACCGCCTCGCAGCGCGACCGCGGGCTGATGATCGTGCATGCCGTGGATCTGCCATGAAAAGAACTGTGTTTGCCGCGACCTGTGCATCGGCCCTCACCGGCCTCGCGGTCTACGGTGCCTACTGGTGCAGCAGATCCTCGACCTGGGGAGCCACGGCGGACGAGATCGCGCGGACGATGCCCGGCGACGAGTTGCTGGTCGACGCCGACATCGTCACGACCCGGGCGATCACGATCGACACCGGTGCCGACGCCATCTGGCCGTGGCTGGTTCAGCTGGGACCCGGCCGTGGCGGCGCTTACACCTACGACTGGATCGAAAATCTGCTCGGCCTCGACATGCACAGTGCGGACCGGATCCTGCCGCAGTTCCAGAACCTCACCGTCGGCGATACCTTCGCGCTCGGGAAGTCGGGCCCGCGCATGCGCGTCGCGGCCATCGAACCCGAACGCGGGCTGGTCTTCGCCTCGGATGACGGCCGCTGGGTCTGGGCATTCGGGCTGTATCCGGCAGGAGAGAGCACCCGGCTGGTGAGCCGCAACCGCATCGCGCGCACCGGCGCCTCGCCCCTGACCCGCCGGGTCTACCGACTCGTCATGGAGCCGGGCAGCCTCGTGATGGAACGCAGGATGCTGCACGGCATCGAACAGCGCGCCGAGCAGCACGCACACCGACGCTCGGGGTCCGCGGCACACGTACAGGCATGAGACCACCGAATCCGCGCACGCAGATAGGCGTCGTTCACCGGATTATACTGTTTGCTAAACTTCGCAAACAAAGGGTCTGGTGACCATCACCGGACCGGCCCCATCAGGAGAAGGGAGTGGCCGCCATGCCGGGACTGAGCAGGCCGCTCTACCAGATGAAGGCCGACTTCTTCAAAACCTTGGGCCACCCTGTCCGTATCCGCGTTCTGGAACTGCTCAGCCGGCGTGAGCACGCGGTGTCGGAGATGTTGGCCGAGATCGGCGTGGAGGCAGCGAACCTGTCGCAGCAATTGTCCATTCTGCGCCGGGCGGGCCTGGTGACAGCCCGTCGCGAGGGCTTGTCGGTCACCTACGAACTCGCCTCCCCCGAGATCGCCGAACTACTCGCCACCGCCCGCGCCATCCTCACCGGCGTCGTCACCGGACAAGCCGAAGCCCTGGAAGAGCCCGCGTAACCGATGCGCAAGTCACCCATCGGGATACAGACACGACCACTGATTGCAGATTTTCTAAACTTATCACCTTGTATCTTCATAAAGGAGAGATCCACCGTGACCCGTCCCATCGCCCCCGCCAACTCCTCGGCACCGACCACGCACGAGGGGATCCTGGCGTGGGTCGCGGAAGTCGCCGAGCTCACCGCGCCGGAGGCCATCGTGTTCTGCGACGGGTCGCGGGAGGAATGGGACCGGCTGACCGGCCTGCTGGTGGACAAGGGAACGTTCGTGCCCCTGACCGCGAAGCCGAACTCCTTCTGGTGTATCTCCGATCCTGACGATGTGGCGCGGGTCGAAGATCGCACGTTCATCTGCTCGGAGAACAAGACGGACGCGGGCCCGACCAACAACTGGGTCGACCCGCTGGACATGCGCACGGTGATGACCGAGCACTACCGCGGGGCCATGGCGGGGCGAACGATGTACGTGATCGCGTTCTGCATGGGCCCGATGGATGCCGAGGACCCGAAATTCGGTGTGCAGATCACCGATTCGGAGTACGTGGCGGTGTCGATGCAGATCATGACCCGCTCCGGCACGCTGGTGTGGGACCGGCTCGGTGACGAGACGACCTTCGTGAAGTGCCTGCATTCGGTCGGCGCGCCGCTGGCCGCCGGCCGAGGCGACGCGGCATGGCCGTGTGATACGACCAAGTACATCTCGCATTTTCCCGAACGCCGGGAAATTTGGAGTTACGGCTCGGGATACGGCGGAAACGCGCTGCTCGGTAAGAAGTGTTTCGCGCTGCGTATCGCGTCGGTGATCGGTCGTGACGAGGGGTGGCTTGCCGAGCACATGTTGATCCTCAAACTGACCTCACCGCAAGGCAATACGCACTACGTGGCCGCGGCGTTCCCGTCCTCGTGCGGCAAGACGAATCTGGCCATGCTGGAACCGGCGCTGCCCGGCTGGAGCGCCGAAACGGTCGGCGACGACATCGCGTGGATGCGTTTCGGGGCCGACGGCCGGTTGTACGCGGTGAACCCCGAGGCCGGATTCTTCGGCGTCGCCCCCGGGACCGGGGCCGCCACGAACCCGAATGCGATCGCCACCGTGAACGTCGGCAACTCGATCTTCACCAACACCGCCCGCACCGACGATGGCGACGTGTGGTGGGAGGGCCTGACCGACGACAAGCCCGCGCATCTGATCGACTGGCAGGGACGGGACTGGACCCCCGAAACGCCGACATCCGCCGCTCACCCGAATTCGCGGTACTGCACCCCGATCGAGCAGTGCCCGTCGGTGGCGCCGGAGTGGAACGACCCGACCGGCGTACCGATCTCGGCGATCTTCTTCGGAGGCCGCCGCGCCACCACCATTCCTCTGGTCGCCGAATCGTTCGACTGGGCCCACGGCGTGTTCACCGCCTCCGTGCTGTCATCGGAGACCACAGCGGCCGCCGCAGGCACGGTCGGTGTGGTGCGCCGAGATCCGATGGCGATGCTGCCGTTCCTGGGCTACCACGTCGGCGACTACTTCGCGCACTGGCTGTCGATGGCGCGCCATGAGGGTGCGCGGCTGCCGAAGATCTTTCAGGTCAACTGGTTTCGCCGCAGCCAGGAAGGTCGATTCCTGTGGCCCGGCTTCGGTGACAACGTGCGCATCCTGAAATGGGCTCTCGACCGCCTGGACGGCACCGCGGAGGCCGTGGAGACGCCCATCGGATACGTGCCCACCGTGGACGCCCTCGATCTGTCCGGGCTCGATGACGGCGACCGGGAGTCGGCCGCGCAGGCGCTGGCCGTCGACACCGAGGAATGGGTGAGCGAAACCCGCTCGATCGACGAGTGGTACGCCACCATAGGCGGCAACCGGCTGCCCGAACCGCTGCGCGAACAGCTCGCGGCATTGAAACTGCGCCTGGCCGCCGCCCGATGAGCGTGCGCGCACTCCTACCGTCGTGGTCGGACTGGAGTCCGGCGGTCCGCGCGCCCGGCGCGGACCTCATGTCCGGGCTCATGGTCGCGCTGGTCGCGCTGCCGCTGGCGCTCGGATTCGGCATCAGCTCCGGCTTGGGTGCGGCCGCCGGTCTGACGACCGCGGTCATCGCGGGCGCGGTGGCGGCGGTCTTCGGCGGATCCCGGTTCCAGGTGTCGGGACCGACCGGGGCGATGACCGTCGTCCTGGTGCCGATCTTCCACCAGCACGGCGGCGGCGGAGTGCTGGCCGTGGGGATGATGGCCGGTCTTGTGCTGATCGTGCTCGCGCTCGCCGGTGTCGGCCGGGCAGTTCGATACCTGCCCGCTCCGGTGATCGAGGGCTTCACGGCGGGGATCGCCGTGGTCATTGCCCTGCAACAGTTTCCGTCCGCCCTCGGCATCGCCCACACCGCGGGCGAGAAGGTGTGGCAGGCGGCCTTCGACGCGGTGCGGCAATACATCGCGCACCCGCACCCCGCGACGCTCGCGACGGCGCTGCTGGTCGCTGCGGCCGTGCTGGCCGGAGGGCG
>NZ_BAFR01000112.1 GCF_000308435.1 Nocardia araoensis NBRC 100135
CACGGCCATTCAAGTGGTCCAGACACGGCGAAGCCGCGGAGACGATTCGTCGCCACAAGCGTGCTGGCGGAGGGGCACTCAACTGCCGGGGGTCTTTGCCAAGTGATCGAGCCAGAGCATCACCCAATCTCGGACGAAACGCCGTGCGGCTGGCAGCGAAAGGCGCTTCTGGGTACCCGGTCCTTGGCCTACGGCATGACGCACTTCAGGCAGGTACTGCCCTTGGTCCCCTGGATGGTTGGCCGAACCCGTGAAGCGGCGAATCATCGTTCTTGTGATCCGCCCATCCATTGCCAGGACCTGATTAGGCACTTCATCTTTGATGAGCTCATAAACCTTGTACAGGTCAACCCAACCAAGTTGGTCCGACTGAGCAATGATCGACAACACTGTTTGCACGCGCGGATTGGTCAGCGCGACCCTGGCGTGCTGGGGTCCTGGCGACGGCGGAGGGGAGGCTTCCGCATCGCCGATGGTGATCTTGGGCGTAGGCACCCATGCGTATGCCGCTGCCGCTGACACCCGCACGACGACGTGTTGTCGATCTCCGTCTCCGAAGTGCCCGTCCAAGGTCACTGGCCGGGACATCGGCTCATGAACTTTGCTCAGGCCGTTCACATAGTCCACCAGCCGATACGCGGCGTCATAGAATCGCTCCCCCGCTGGGGGAGAGTCGATTTGCGGGGATGAGAGATAGTAGCGATCACCATCCCTCACGACCCGTATGTCGCCTTCCGGAAGAAGTCTGACGAGCGACTGAAGCGTGATGGCGTCGCCCTGGAGCCATGCCTTGATGGTCACGCCATGACTGTAGACATCGAGGTCCGGTCCTTCGGCCGCGTGGCCCTGCTGTGTGCTGGACTGCATCATGTTCTCGCGCCCACCGGCGTCAAGAGCGATTATGGCGTCACTCCGGGATGTGCCGCGCCCCAATTTCAGCCCCAGCACCGACCTGGGGGTCAAGTGGTCAGACGACCGATCGGCCCCAGACGCACCTAGACCGTCTGTGTGTTCGGTCCCCTCCCAATCGCCGCGCTGGAGGCGGCAACCGCCGATTACCTGGAGCAGCGCGGGATCCCCTGCTCTTCAGCCGCCCATCTGGCCTAGCACTCGCATGCGGCAGACGGTCCCAGCGTCCACTCGGCGGCTGCCCCAGCCGATCGACCTCTTCGCGCAGCGCCACCAACTGCTTTGCATGCGACCTTCAACGTGCTTCGGCCAGTCGGTATTTGCAAGAGGTCACTCGGATACAGCTCCGCTCCACCCCAGCAGACGCTCTTCCCACACTCGATTCCGCATGTCTACCTCAAGGGCGATGACCTGCGTCTGCTCCAGGACGAGGTCTGCCAATGCGGTTCGTCGATCCACAAGCCGTAAGACGTACTGGCTGGCGATTGTGATCAAGCCTCCGTCACCGCACCTGCCAGAGCGAACCAACCCTGCATGCTTCATGTGTCCTGGAGCTATGGCGCTGAAACCAGGCATCCTTCCTCGGCAAAACGTTGCACTTTATAGGACGATTGAGCCGGGAGAAGCGAACTTCGACGGTGTGCACGCCGGCTCCAGGGGTAGCGCAGTTGTCGAAGATCAGCTTTTATGGACGAGGGAGAATCGGCAGGCCGGGCAGGAAGCAGTGCCCGATGCCATCAATTCCTCATGCCCAAGACAACTCCGCCTCAGCGGCGAACAACTCTCACCTTTTGGCCCCTGACGCTCAAGGCGCGCAACCGCCGTCTGAAGCGGTTGCGAGTAGCGCAGCTGACCTGCAGTTCGGTGAGCTGTACCGAGATTCGAACCGACTGGCCGACAGCACCAAGGTCCGGCCCGGTGCTGATGGACCTTCAGACGCTTGCGCACAACCGGATCAGTCCGTGGCCTCCGTATTCGACGACTTGTATCAGCCCCGTCGTCGACCGACAGAGCTGGCGTCGATACCTTTCGCGTTCCCCGGCATGGTAGACAGCGACATCCTGATCTCGGTCGCGCATTGCGCAACCACAACACTCGACGACCACAGCCGACTGTCCGACAGGTCGGCAATTAGAATACTCGGATGGTCTGCGGGACAGAGCATTTCATTCGACAGCGATCACCGTAGCATCAAAGCCCGCGCTGCCAGGCAGAGTCGGTGGTCGGTCGGCCGATCGGGTTACCTCCGCATCCCAGCCGTACACCGCCACCGGTGCAACCTTGTTCCAGGCGACAAAGCACTGGTTGTGGCCGACGTCCATTGCGACGAGCTCCTCATCCTTCCAATTCCGATCATCGCCGCAGCGTTGCGAGCCTATCTCCCTGACCTCTGGCCAGGTGCATAATGAACGACGATCTCGACCTCAAAAACGCGCTCCAGTTGATCGCCACTCAGCTCGGCCAGGCCGTTGCACGCCCTGCCACCACTCCAACCTTCAGCGAATACATCGCGGAGCTCAGGACCGCCCTGCCGAACGCTACCGTCAAAAGCTACGAATCGTACTGGCGGAGAGTTGAAGTGGCGTGGGGAGACCGATGCCTCGATGCACCCACGACTACCGAAATCAACCGATTCGTCGAGGACCACCGCCGCCACGCGATCATCCGCTCCAACTCTCGCCAGGGCCGTGGAGCAGCCGCGAATATGGTCTCCGCAATCCGGTGCATCTACCGACACGCCGAACACGATGGCCTCATCAGCTCGATCCACAATCCAGCCAGAAACACCCGCAAACCGCCACAACAGCCCAGTCCCCGCCACGCGCTCACCACAGAGCAAGTCGTCGCGATCGGTCACGTAGCGGCTACCACGGGCGACGACACCGAACTAGACGCTCTCATAGTCCGCATCCACATCGAAGCGGCCTGCCGCCGCGGTGCAGCGCTCGCCTTGACGGTCTCCGATCTGGATCCCGACGACTGCCTGATCAGGCTGCACGAGAAAGGCGACCGCGTGCGGTGGCACCCGATCTCACCTCAGCTTATGAACAAACTGATACAGCATATCGATACGCGCGGAGGTCCCGCCGCCACGGAAAAGCTGTTGCGTTACCGCAACGGCCGGCCGATCACCGCACGCCGCTACGACTACCTCACTCAACGCGTCAAACAGCACCTGGCCTGGGCCCAGCGACTCCAGGTATCGATCCACTGGGTGCGCCACACCACCCTCACCTACGTCGAACGAGAATTCGGCGAAGCTGTCGCCCGCGCATATGCCGGCCACGCCGAAATCCACAGCACCACCGCGACCCCCATCTACACCAAAGCGAGCCTCATCGAGATCGCCGAAGCGCTCGTCGCGCTAACCGGCCAACCCCACCCTCTGGCCCGCGCTGTCCGCCACCCCCTGGCGCCCAGATACCCCAACAGATGATGTACCCTCTGACCCCATGAACACGCACCCGAGGCGAGTTCACCCCGATCAGCGAGTCAGAAGACGTGATCGGCCACGCTAGTTGCTCCCTTCGGTCGACTTGGTCGCGGTCACGAGGGAAGCGAGACGAGGCAGCACCGATTCACCGTACGCCGCCAATGTCGCGTTCTTCGCGTCGTGCTGGAGATAGACGGCGAATTGGTGCACGCCGAGCCCCTCCAGCTCGCGCAACCGGGACAGTTGGTCGTCGGGCGTGCCCAGCAGGCAGAAGCGGTCCACGATGGCGTCGGGCACGAATTCGGCGTGCACATTGTCCGCGCGTCCGTGCAGGTTGTAGTCGTAACCGCGCCTGCCGTCGATGTAGTCGGTGAGGGCGGCCGGGATGTCGCCTGCCGTACCGTATTTCGCCACCATCTCCGCCACGTGGTTGCCGACCATCCCGCCGAACCATCGGCACTGTTGCCGCGCGTGCGCCAGCGCCGCGTCCGTGCCGTCGGTGACATAAGCGGGTGCGGCGACGCAGATCCGGACCGCCGCCGGGTCGCGGCCCGCGCGCTCGGCCGCGGCCCGCACCCGGGCGATGGTCCATGCCGTGATGTCCGGGTCGGCCAGTTGCAGGATGAACCCGTCGGCCACGGCACCGGTCAGGTCGAGTGCGCGTGGTCCGTAACCCGCTACCCACACCTCCAGCCGGGAGCCGGCCGCCCACGGCAACCGCACGACGATGTCGTCCACCCGCGCACTACGACCGTTGCCCAACTCGCGGATCACCTCGATCGCTCGCCGCAGCGTCGCCAGCGTGGCGGGCTTGCCACCCAGCGTGCGCACAGCCGAGTCGCCGCGGCCGATCCCGCATACGGTGCGGTTGCCGAACATCTCGTTGAGCGTGGCGAAGGTCGACGCGGTCACCGTCCAGTCCCGGGTGGCCGGGTTGGTCACCATCGGACCGACGACGACCTTGCGGGTGGCGGCCAGGATCTGGCTGTAGATGACGTAGGGCTCCTGCCAGAGCAGATGCGAGTCGAAGGTCCAGACGTGGGAGAACCCGTAGGTCTCCGCGAGCCTGGCCAGTTCGATCACGCGCGAGGCCGGGGGCGTGCATTGCAGCACCACACCGATGTCCATGCGGCACTTCTCCGTTCCGAGCATCGAGAGTCAGATCAGGTTCTGCGCGAGTCCACGCTCGACGAACCGGCCGTGCCCCGCGTGCCCGAGGTAGACGCCGTCGTCCACGACCACCCGGCCCCGGGACAGCACCGTGTCGACGTGACCGTCGATCTCGAATCCCTCGTAGGCCGAGTAGTCCATGTTCATGTGGTGGGTCTTGCCGACGCCGATGCTGGTGTGGCCGTCCGGGTCGTAGACGACGATGTCGGCGTCCGCACCCGGGCTGATCACCCCTTTGCGCGGGTACATGCCGAACATCCGGGCCGGTGTGGTGCAGCAGACGTCGACCCAGCGTTCCAGCGGAATCCGGCCGGACCGGACGCCCTGGAACATGAGATCCATCCGATGCTCGACGCCCCCGATGCCGTTGGGAATCCTGCTGAAGTCGCCGAGCCCCATCTCCTTCTGGTCCTTCATGCAGAACGGACAGTGATCGGTGCCCACGGCCGTGACGTCACCGGTGCGCAGGTAGCGCCACAACTCGTCCTGATGCCCTTCGGCCTTCGATCGCAGCGGCGTCGAGCACACCCATTTGGCGCCCTCGAACCCCGGCGCGCCGAGCTGGTCCTCGAGCGAGAGATACAGGTACTGGGGGCAGGTCTCGCCGAAGACGTTGCGCCCGGCGTCGCGGGCGGCGGCGATCCGGGCCAGCGCCTGCTTGGCCGATACGTGCACGATGTACAGCGGCACACCGGTCAGCTCGGCCAGCATGATCGCGCGGTGGGTGGCTTCCTCCTCCAACTGCCACGGTCTGGTCGTACCGTGGAAGTACGGCGCGTTGTCCCCCCGCGCGAGCGCCTGCTCGACCAGGACGTCGATGGCGATCCCGTTCTCCGCGTGCATCATCACCAGCGCGCCCAGCTCCGCCGCGGATTGCATGGCGCGCAGGATCTGGCCGTCGGTGGAGTAGAAGACACCCGGATATGCCATGAAGAGCTTGAAGCTGGTGACGCCCTCGGCCACCAATTCGCGCATGGCCTTCAGGGATTCGTCGTCGACGTCGCCGATGATCTGATGGAAGCCGTAGTCGATCGCGCACTGCCCGGCCGCTTTCGCGTGCCAGGCGGCGAGCGTGTCCTGGACCCGTTCCCCTTGCCGCTGGACGACGAAGTCGATGATGGTGGTGGTGCCGCCCCACGCGGCCGCGCGGGTGCCGGTCTCGAAGGTGTCGGAGGCTTCGGTGCCGCCGAAGGGCATCTGCATGTGGGTGTGGCCGTCCACGCCGCCCGGGATGACGTATCTGCCGGTCGCGTCGAGCACCCGATCGGCGGACGCGGCGAGGTCCGCGCCCAGCGCGACGGAGCCCGGCCGCAGGACGGCGGCGATGGTCTCGCCGTCGACGAGCACGTCGAGCGGCTGCGCTCCGGTGGCGGAGACCACCGTGCCGCCGTGGATGAAGACGCGCGCCATGTCGTTCTCCCCGGTCTCAGGGGGCCACCAGCGGCCCGTAGGCGTCGGGGCGGCGATCGCGATAGAAGGCCCAGCGGTCGCGCACCACCTTGATCAGGTCCATGTCCAGATCACGGACCACCAGCTCGGGGTCGGTGTCGGAGGCGACCTCGCCGACGAACTTGCCTTCGGGGTCGACGAAGTAGCTGGTGCCGTAGAAGTCGTCGTCGCCGTACTCCTCGGCGCCGACGCGGTTGATGGCGCCGATGTAGTACTCGTTGGCCACCGCGGCCGCCGGTTGTTCCAGTCTCCAGAGGTAACCGGACAGCCCGCGTGACGTGGCCGACGGGTTGAACACGAGTTCCGCACCCGCGAGGGCCAGCGCGCGCCACCCTTCCGGAAAGTGCCGGTCGTAGCAGATGTACACGCCGACCTTGCCCACCGCGGTGTCGAACACCGGCCAGCCGAGGTTGCCCGGCCGGAAATAGAACTTCTCCCAGAATCCGTGCACGTGCGGAAGGTGGTGTTTGCGGTACTTGCCGAGATAGCTGCCGTCGGCGTCGATCACCGCCGCCGTGTTGTACAGCAGACCCGGCTGTTCCTGCTCGTACACCGGCAGGATCATCACCAGGCGCAATTCCTTCGCCAGCGCGGCGAATCGCTCCGTCGTCGGCCCCGGGACGGATTCGGCGTAGTCGTAGAATGCCGTGTCCTGCCGTTGGCAGAAATAGGGCGCGTAGAACAGCTCTTGGAAGCAGATCACCGACGCCCCGTGCGCGGCGGCGCGGCGCGCGTAGTCCTCGTGCGCGGCGAGCATCGATTCCTTGTCACCGGTCCAGTTCGTTTGGACCAGCGCCGCTCGAACGATTCCCATGCCTCGTTATACGTCACCCGGAGCCGAATCCGTGGTCCGACGACTGCCGGGGAACATTTTGTAGCCAATCCGTGGCAACCGCGGTTACGGCGACATCCCGACCGCGCGCATCCGGGCAATCGAGCCGTACTCCCCCACCCGGTCGGGCGAGATGGAATGATTCGCGCTGCATCGTCCGGTGCGCAACCCCGAGTGAAGGAGATTTTCAGCGGTGAGCAGCGAAGTGCAAGCGCGAGAACTCGTCAACGGTCGGCGCGCTGGGCGCCGGGGCGTACCGTGGCGATCGCTGCGGATCCTCGGGGTCCTCGCCGTCGGTGTGGCGCTTGTGGCGTCCACGGCGGGTGTCGTCTCGGCGACCCCGTCGCCCGCTCGGGAGCAGGGCCCGGCCGGCTGTGGCGTACCCGCCGCCGGACAGCCGAACGGCAAGCAGTGGCCCGCCGAACCCGGCATGACCATCGATCCCAACGCGCACTACACGGCGACGCTGATCACCACCTGCGGCACCGTGACCGTCGCACTGGACGCCGCCCGCGCGCCGCGCACGGTCAACTCGTTCGCGTTCCTGGCCGGCGAACGGTACTTCGACCACACGAAGTGCCATCGGCTCACCACCGACGGCATCTACGTTCTGCAGTGCGGCGACCCCACGGCGACCGGCATGGGCGGACCCGGCTACCAATTCCCTGACGAGAACCTGACGGGCGCGACCTACCCGGCGGGCACGATCGCCATGGCGAACGCGGGCCCCGGCACCAACGGCAGCCAGTTCTTCCTGGTCTACCGGGACGCGCCGCTGCCCCCGGACTACACCCCGTTCGGCCGGGTCACCGCGGGCATGGACGTGCTCAACGCCATCGCCGCCGCCGGCGTCAAGGACGGCTCCTCCGACGGCGCACCGGCCGCCGACGTGGTGCTCGATTCCGTCGCCGTGCGCAACTGAATTCCGCGCGCCCGCGGGTGGCGGCGTCCGATCGTCGCCGCCACCGCGGACGTCAGCCTGCCCGGTTCGCGAAGAACACGACCTCCCGGGACGTGGGCCGTCCGGTCCTGCCGACCGGTCGACTCGTCCGCCCGCAGAAGAGCTTGAACGAATCGGTCAGGACACCGCGGCCCGCCGCCGCAGCACCAGCGCCATCGCAGGTTCGACGAACCGGCTGGCGATCGGCCCGAGAACCGCCATCAACAGCACGTAAGTGGTGGCCAGTGCGGCGAATTCGTCGGGTACCGCGCCCGCGGCCACCGCGAGACCCGCGATGACGATCGAGAACTCGCCGTGCGCGACCAGGGCGGTGCCCGCCCGCGCCCGGCCCAGACGGCCCGCACCGGCCCGCTTGGCCGCCCACCATCCGGTGGCGATCTTGCTGGCCGTGGTGACCAGTGCCAGCAGGCAGGCCCAGCCCAGCACCGGAGGAATGCTCGCCGGGTCGGTGCTCAGGCCGAACAGCACGAAGAACAACGCGGCGAACAGATCGCGCAGCGGTTCCAGGAGCTTGGTCGCATTGTGCGCGGTCGAGTCCGAGATCGCGATGCCGAGCAGGAACGCGCCGACCGCTGCGGATACCTGCACCGCGGAGGCCGCGCCCGCCACCAGCAGCGCGGAACCGAGCAACTTCAACAGGAAGATCTCGCGGTCGGCGCTGTCGACGATCGCGGAGACGTAGCGGCCGTAGCGCAGCGCGACGATCAGCACGACGGTGACCGCCGCCAAGGCGATGGCCAGCATCTTCATTCCGGCGAGGAAACCGACACCGGCCAGCACCGCGGTCAGCACCGGCAGATATCCGGCCATCACCAGATCTTCGAACACCAGGATGGACAGGATCACCGGCGTCTCCCGGTTACCGAGCCTGCCCAGATCGTTGAGCACCTTCGCGACGATGCCCGAGGACGAGATGTAGGTGACCCCGGCCATCGCGATGGCGCCGGTGAACCCCCAGCCGAGCCCGAGGGCGACGAGCACACCCGGCGTCGCGTTGAGCACGATGTCCACCACACCCGCCGCCCACGATCGGCGCATGCCCGTGACCAGTTCCGGCGCGCTGTATTCCAGGCCGAGCAGCAACAACAGCAGGACGACGCCGATTTCGCTGGCGAGGTGGATGAAGTCGTCCACCTGCCGCAGCTCGACCAGGCCACCGGTGCCGAACACCAGTCCGCCGATCAGGTACAGCGGAATGGGCGACATGCCGATGCGCGCGGCGATCCGCCCGAGCAGGCCGAGGCCGAAGAACACCGCGCCCAGCTGGATCAGCGCGAGCGCGGTCTCGTGTGCCACCATGCGCTCAGCCGTCTAACAGGATCTTGGCGGCGGCCTCGAGGCCCTCCACGGTGCCGACGACGACGAGCACGTCCCCGGCGGTGAAGGTGAAGTCCGGCCCCGGCGAGGGAATCGGCTGCCCGCTGCGGACCACCGCGACGATGGACGCCTTCGTCCGGGTGCGCATCTGGGTCTCACCGAGCCTGCGCCCGTCGAAGCGGGAGCGGTCCGGGATGGAGAGCTGCCGGGTGGTCAGCCCGGTGAACTCACGGTGTTCCTCGCGCAGCTGTTCGACCAGTTGCGGCGCGCCGAGCAGGCTGGCCAGCACGGCCGCCTCTTTCGCCGTCAGCGGTACCTGTTCGGTCTCGTCGGGATTGTCCGGCTTGCTCACGATGAGGTCCATCGTGCCGTCGCGATGGTCGACCACCCCTATCCGGCGTCGTGTATTGGTCAGCGGGAAATCCTTGCGTACACCGATACCCGGCAGGGGTGTCACCTCAACATTCACGATCCCACCCTATCGACCGGCCCGCCGCACCCGGCCGACGGGTGACCGAATTGTCCGTATTCGCCGCCGTTTCCGCACGCCACTCCGGCCCGGCGAGTTGGACCACCGTTCACCGCCCGTGGTAAGAGAGATGACGTGTCCCGTACATCGTCCCGTCGCCGAGCCGTTGCGTTCCGTTTCCGCGACGACCGCGCCGTGCGAGTCCGGTGACCGTCGCCCGAGCGGTGAATCGGTTGCTTCGGCCGGGTGCGGTCGCCCCCACGGCGGCTGCGCCGCAGGCGAGCGCCGGAGAGTACCGACACGATCTGGACGGGCTGCGTGGCGTGGCGATAGCGCTGGTCGTGGCGTTCCACATCTGGTTCGGCCGGGTGTCGGGCGGCGTGGACGTGTTCCTGGTGCTGTCCGGTTTCTTCTTCACCGGTTCCCTCCTGCGCGGTGTGGCAGCCACCGGCACGGTCCGCGTCGCGCACATCGGGCGGCGACTCGCACGCAGATTGCTGCCCGCCCTCGTGACGCTGCTGGCGGCCGTGGTCGTGGCGACCGTGCTCCTGCGCCCGTTCACCCAGTGGGGCGATATGGCGGCGCAGACGCTGGCGTCACTGCTGTACTACCAGAACTGGTATCTCGCGCTGTCCTGGTCGGATTACCTCGCCGCCGATCCGTCGGTGAGCCCGTTGCAGCACCTGTGGTCGATGGCGGTGCAGACGCAGTTCTATCTGCTCGCGCTGGTGGGTGTCGCGGCGGTCGCGCGCCTGTGCCTGCGGTTCGCCCGCCCCGGGGCGGTGCGCCCGACCTTGGCGATCGTGCTCGTCGCGGGCGCGGCGGCCTCGTTCGCCTACGCCGCGCACGGCACCGCGGTGCATCAGGGCTGGAACTACTACGACAGTTTCGCCCGCGCCTGGGAGTTGTTCGCCGGCGCGCTGCTGGCGATCGTCGCCCCCTGGCTGTCGCCGCCGCGCCCGGTGCGGGTCGCGGCGGCGGTCCTCGGCGCGGTGGCGGTGCTCAGCTGCGGTTGGCTGATCGACGGCGCCGACGTGTTTCCCGGTCCGGCCGCGCTGGTCCCGGTCGGAGCCGCACTGGCACTGATCATGGCGGGCGGCAATCTCGCCGCCGCCGATCAGCCGCTGCCCAATCGGCTGCTCGGCACGCCTGCCGCGGTACGCCTCGGCGAACTGTCCTACGCGCTGTATCTGTGGCACTGGCCGATCCTGATCTTCGTGCTGGCGCGGACGGGCGCCGCGACGGCAGGACTCGGCGTGGGGCTGGGCGTCATCGGGGCGTCGCTGGTCCTCGCCTATCTGACGAACCGGTTCGTGGAGGAGCCGCTGCGGTTGCGGTCCGGCCGTCCGGCCGGGCAGACGCCCGCCAGCGCCCGCCGCACCGGGCGACTGGTCGCGGCGCTCGGCATCGCGGTACTCGCGGCATCGGTCGGCGAGCAGGTGGCGACCAGGGCGAATCCGCCGCGTGCGGTGGCCGCGCTGGACTCGGGGCTCTATCCCGGCGCGGAAGCGCTGGTCAACGGCGCGAGCACGCCCGAGGCTCCGATGCGGCCGAGCGTGTACGAAGCGCCCGCCGACGCCGCCTATCCCTCGCGCGACGGCTGCATCGCGGACTGGGACACCCGCGACGTCATCACCTGCACCTATGGCGACGCCGACGCGGAGCGCGCCATCGCGGTGGTGGGCAGCTCACATGCCGAGCACTGGGTGCCCGCCCTCGACCTGCTCGCCCGCGAGCACTCCTTCCGAGTCGAGGTCTACCTGAAGATGGGCTGCCCGCTGACCGTGGCGGAGGAACCGACGTACAAGGGCGAAGCGAACCCGGACTGCCGCGACTGGTCCGTGGAGGTGATCGACCGCCTCGGCGTCGAACGCCCGGAGTGGGTCTTCACGACGGCGACCCGCCCTCGTGACGGCGCGGGCGACGAGACCCCGGCCGACTACCTGGACGTCTGGACCCGGCTGGCCGACCGGGGACTCAACGTGCTCGCCATCCGCGACACGCCGTGGCTGCGCCGCGACGGCGTGCGATACCGGGCCATCGATTGCCTCGCCCAGCACGGCGACCGGATCAGCTGCGGGATGCCACGCGCGACCGCGCTGGACGAGGTGAATCCGGCGCTGGAGTTCGCCGCCTCGTTCCCCAACGTGTTCCCGCTGGATCTGTCCGACGCGCTGTGTGAACGCGACGTGTGCGCGGTCACCGAGGGCAACGTCCTGATCTACCACGACGAGCACCACCTCACCGCCAGCTATTCGCGGTCGCTGGCGCCGGAACTCGGCAGGCGCTTGTCGCCGGTCCTCGGCTGGTGGTGAGGCGGCCCCGGTCAGTTCAGCCGCAGCATGTCCGGCCAGGCTCGCGACCACGGCACGAGCGGTTGCGCACAGCGCCAGACCGTGACGCCGCGGGTGACTCCCGGGTAGCCGAGACGGGCATCGACCCGCCCGGTCGCGGTCACCTCCGCGCAGTGCGCGCGCACGTCCGCCTCGGTGCCACCTACCCACAGCACCGTCGTCGCCGTGTCCGGCGGAGTACCGATGTAGCCGAAGCCGCGATTCGGGCTGAAGACGGCGGGCAGACCGTAGGACGCGCGCGCGAGGTCGAGTGCGCTTGCCTGCCAATAGGAATCGGCGATCACGACGGCCGACGCCCGCTCCGGCTCCGGCAGCGCCGCGTAGGCCGCCGCCGTCCCGGCCGCGAGTTCGGACCAGCCGAACCGCCCGTAGAGCGCGATCTCCAGGCCCGCCTCGGCCTGGGTTTCGACCGGCTCGATGTCGGACTCCGCACGCAACGGCAGCGAGACGACCACCAGCGCAACGGAGATCGCGGCCACCACAGCGGTGACGATCAGGCGCGAGCGACGCCGGCTCTGCGTCCACCGCACCGCACCGACCGCGATCAGCACTCCGTAGCAGCCCGCCGCGTAGTACGGCCGGCCGGCGGTCGCGATGAAGACCACGACCAGCACCAGCGGCATCGGTCCGAGAAACCGGTAGGGGCGCAGGCTTTCGGCACGGAACAACGCCCACACCCCGTACACCAGCAGCAAGCCACCGAGCACACCGGCGGCGGCGAGCGCGAGCGGCAACCAGATGTAGCGCCCGCCGATCGTGGCCTGCTCCGCGGCGACCACGCCACCCAGACGCAGCTGCGGCCACCCGTGCGCCGCCTGCCACACCAGGCTGGGCGCCGAGGTGAGGACGACGATCGCGGCGCCCCACCACAGAGCGGGGCGGCGCAGCAGCTCACGCGGCCCGTAGATCGCCACCCCGATCGCGAGCGCGATCCAGAAGAACGGGATCAGCCACTTGACCTGCATGTCCACCGCGGTGACCAGCGCCGCGGCCAACAGCAGGCCGTCGCGGCGGGTGCGGACCCATCGGATCACCAGCCAGCTCACCACCACCCACAACGCCGTGTCGATCGTGTTGGTGGCCAGCTGATCACCCTGCACCAGCAGGAACGGCGAGGTGGCGTAGGCCGCCGCGGCCAGCACCTGCGCCGCGCGGCCACCCCCGAACTCCCTGGCGATCTGGGCGGTAAGCACCACCGCCGCCACGGTGACCAGCACCGCCGGAAGGCGCAGCGCCACCAGCGAACCCGGGGCGAGCAGATCCGCTGTCCGCGCAAGGGCGGGCAGCAACGGCCCTTGATCGGCGTAGCCCGCCGCGAGCCTGCGGCCCGCCGCAACGAAATACAGTTCGTCGCCCAAGAATCCGTACCGCCCGATCGAGACCAGCAACGCGGCAGCAGCCAGCGCCGCCACCGCGCCGACGCCGCCGAAGGCGAACGGGGGCAACGGTTCCGCGTGATCGTCCCGGCGCGACGGGCTGTCCAATACTTCAGTCATCCTTGCCCGCCTTTCGGGTCGCCGTGTCGAACAACCGGCACAAGTGCGCCGCATACGCGTCCATCGCGAAATCCGGTTCCCGGACCGCCCGTCCGGCCGCGCCATCGATGGCGTCGCGGATGGACTTGGCCATCAAGAGCGGATCGAACTCACCGAACTCGCCGGTGCGCTGCCCTTCGGCGAGGATGTCGACCAGTGGCGCGATGATGTCGCGTTCGCCGTCGGCGGAGGCGAACTTGGGGTTGCCCTCCGCGTCCCGCAGATTCGTCACCACCTCGACCAGTGCCGCCACATACGTGGTGTTGGCATCGATGAAGCCGAGGTTCGATTCCAGGTAGGCCAGCAGGCTCGCGCGCGGTCCGGTCGCCGCGCCGACCCGTGGCGCGATGTACTCCGCTGCCGAGACGTACAGCTGGACCACCAGCTGCGTCATCAGATCGTCCTTGCCCTCGAAGTGGTAGGAGATGACGCCCTTGGAGATGCCCGCGTGCTCGGCGATCCGCGCCAGTGACGCGTTCGCGTACCCGGCCTCCGAGATCACCTCCACCGCGGCGGCGATGATCTGCCGCCGCCGCGCCTCCTCGATGAACGACCTCCGTTGGCCACTCGTACTATTTTCTGGCCGCATGGCCAAATTTTAGCACGAGCGGCCTGGAGGCCCCGCTACCGAGCGGCGGCCCGGGCGGCGGCGAATGGAGCGCGGTCGAAGATGATCCGGATACGCCTGATGCGGCCGTCGACCACCGTGTGCCACTCCGCACCCGGCGCGTGCGGGACCGGAACGGTCACGGTGTCGTACATCAGCAACGCGGTGCGGTCGTCACCGAAGGACGCGAGCAACGTCGCCTCGGTCAGGATCCGGCTGAACGGTTCGAGAAAGTCGCGGAACGCCGCGGCTCCGGTGATCCGCCCGGCCGGTGCGTCGCAGACGATCTCCTCGGCGACATAGCTCATGGCCTCGGCGAAATCGTGCCCGGTCCAGGCGTGATAGAACGCCAGCGAGGTCAGCAGGGCGGTCGGTTCCGACATGGTGTCTCCTTCCGGTGAGCAGCGGCGCGTCGCCGTGCTGTAGGTAGTGACACCGCGAACGGGCGGGATGGAACGCCCCGTGTGGAATCGCCGGAGAACTGGCACCATCAGCGGCGTGCGGCAGAGCATCCTGGAACGCGCCCGCGCGGGCGACGAGGCGGCGTTTCGCGCCCTCACCGACCCGTACCGCCACGAACTCCAGTTGCATTGCTACCGCCTGCTCGGCTCACTGACCGACGCCGAGGACGCGCTCCAGGAGATCCTGCTGGCGGCTTGGCGGGGCCTGCCGGGGTTCCAGCAGCGATCCTCGCTGCGCTCCTGGCTGTATCGCATCGCCACCAATCGCTGCCTCAACGCGCTGCGTGACGCCCGGCGCCGGCTACCACAGGAGCCGGAGCCGCCGTTCGCGCCGCCCGCACCCACCCGCCGAGGCGAACTGCGCTGGTTGCAGCCCTACCCCGGCGGCGAGCCGGACCTCGCCGATCCCGCACCCGGCCCGGAAGCCCGCTACGCCGCCGCCGAAGCGGTCGAGCTCGCCTTCGTCATGGGATTGCAGCGGCTGCCGCCCCGCCAGGCCGCGAGCCTGGTGCTGCGCGACGTGCTGGGTTTCCCGGTCGCCGAGGTGGCCGACCTGCTCGGCGTCACACCCGGCGCGGTCAAGGGGAACCTGCAACGCGCACGGGCGTCGCTCGACCGGTGCCGCGGGCACGCCCCGCGGCCGGGTACCTCGGGCGAGCACGACCTGGCGCGCCGCTTCGCGGCCGCCTACCTCGCGGGCGATGTCGACGGTGTCATCGCGCTGCTCACCGACGACGCCTGGCTGTCGATGCCGCCCGCACCGCACGAGTACCACGGCCCGGCCGCGATCGCGGCGTTCCTCACCGCCTCCTTCGCCTACCGCGGCGAACGCCGCGCCCACCTGCTGCCGACGCGTGCCAACGGGCTACCCGCGTTCGGCAGCTACCTCGACGACGCACGTCGACCGGTCGCGACCCCGGCCGGTCTGATCGTGCTCACACCCGCGGGCGACCGCATCGGCAGAATCACCCGCTTCCACCTCGACGCCCTCTATCCCCGGTTCGGGCTCCCCCGCGAGCTGCCGGCCGTTCCCGACCGCGCGTGACCGGCACACACAGCCGAAGGGCCGCGCCTCCGGGGAGACGCGGCCCTCGTGGTCGGCGGAACCTTACAGGTACTGACCGGTGTTCGACTCGGTGTCGATGGCGCGGCTGGCACTGGCGTTCTTGCCGGTGACCAGCGTGCGGATGTAGACGATCCGCTCACCCTTCTTACCCGAGATGCGTGCCCAGTCGTCCGGATTCGTGGTGTTGGGCAGGTCCTCGTTCTCGGAGAACTCGTCCACGATCGAATCGTAGAGATGCTGGATGCGCAGCCCGGGATTGCCCGTGTCGAGCACCGCCTTGATGGCGTACTTCTTGGAGCGGTCCACGATGTTCTGGATCATGGCGCCGGAGTTGAAGTCCTTGAAGTACAGGACCTCCTTGTCACCGTTGGCGTAGGTGACCTCCAGGAAGCGGTTGTCCTCGCTCTCGGCGTACATCCGGTCGACGACCCGTTCGATCATGGCGTTGATGCACAGGACCTTGTCGCCGCCGAACTCGGCCAGGTCGTCGTCGTGCAGCGGCAGGTCCTCGGTGAGGTACTTCGAGAAGATGTCCTGCGCCGACTCCGCGTCCGGACGCTCGATCTTGATCTTCACGTCCAAGCGGCCCGGTCGCAGGATCGCCGGATCGATCATGTCCTCGCGGTTGGAGGCGCCGATCACGATGACGTTCTCCAGGCCCTCGACGCCATCGATCTCCGACAGCAGCTGCGGCACCACCGTGGTCTCGACGTCCGAGGAGACGCCCGAACCGCGGGTGCGGAAGATCGAGTCCATCTCGTCGAAGAACACGATCACCGGCGTGCCCTCGGACGCCTTCTCGCGCGCACGCTGGAAGATGATCCGGATGTGGCGCTCGGTCTCACCCACGAACTTGTTCAGCAGCTCGGGGCCCTTGATGTTCAGGAAGTAGGACTTGGCTTCCTTGGCATCCTCACCGCGCGCCTCGGCGATCTTCTTGGCCAGCGAGTTGGCCACCGCCTTGGCGATGAGCGTCTTACCGCAGCCGGGCGGACCGTAGAGCAGCACGCCCTTCGGCGGACGCAGCGCGTACTCGCGGAAGAGGTCCTTGTGCAGGAACGGCAGCTCCACCGCGTCGCGGATCTGCTCGATCTGCCTGCCGAGACCGCCGATGTCGCTGTAGTCGACGTCGGGCACCTCTTCCAGCACGAGGTCCTCGACCTCGGCCTTGGGAATGCGCTCGAAGGCGAATCCGGCCTTCGTGTCGACCAGCAGCGAGTCGCCCGGCCGCAGCTTGCGAATGGGGGAATCGGGATCGTCCAGGTCGTCCATCTCGGCGACCTTCGCCAGCGGGCCTGCCAGCCACACCACACGCTCCTCGTCGGCATGGCCGACGACCAGGGCGCGACGGCCGTCGTCGAGGATCTCCCGGAGGGTGCCGATCTCGCCGACCGCGTCGTAGTGCCCGGCCTCGACGACCGTGAGCGCCTCGTTGAGGCGGACGGTCTGACCGTATTCGAGCGTCGAGGTCTCGATGTTCGGTGAACACGTCAACCGCATCTTGCGACCCGAAGTGAACACGTCGACCGTCTGATCGTCGTACACACCGATCAGAATGCCGTATCCGCTCGGCGGCTGACCCAGCCGATCGACCTCCTCACGCAGCGCGACCAGCTGCTGGCGCGCTTCCTTGAGGGTGTCCATCAGCTTCGTGTTGCGAATGGTCAGCGAATCGATGCGGGCTTCCAATTCCCGTGTGCGATCCGGCGAATCGGCGAGTTGCCTTCGGAGTGCAGCCGCCTCGGCGCGTACTGCCTCGAGCTCTCTCCAGGCCGCCGAATCCGAATTCTCGATGGGGCTCATGTGCTGCTCCTCCCAGTCCCGGTCTATCAACGCTACCGGGCGCGACCCGTTCTCGCTTTCCGACATGGTTTCGTGGTGATCACATCTGGGCCGCGATCGGCGGCCGGACCACCATGTTAGCCTGCCCTAACCCGACCCTGGCGAGCCTGCTCGCCGCTCGAGCCGAAAGGTTGCCGACCATGCTCCTTCCCGCGAGAACCCTGCGTGTTGCCCTCGCCACCGCCGCGACGGCGCTGGCCATTTCCGGCGCGGTGGCGGCGTGCGGCTCCGACGACGACTCCACCAGCGCGGCGACCTCAGCCACCACCAGCGCCGCCGCGTCCGGTACCCACGATCACTCGGCCCACGCGACCGGGGCGCCGACCGCCGAGACCTTGCAGGCGGTGCTGGTGAAGCTCACCGATCCGGCTGTACCCACCGCTGAGAAGACCAAGCTGATCGTCGACGGCGAAAAGCGTACGGCGAACATCGACAAGATGAACGCGGGCCTGCAAGGCTACGCGCTCACCTTCGCCGTGGCCGACATCACCACCCAGGGCAACACCGCGAACGCGCAGGTGACCATCACCTCCCCGCACGGAGCCGCCCCCGCCGTGCCGCTGAGCTGGGAAAACGTCGACGGCACCTGGAAGCTGTCGGACGCGAGCGGCTGTCTGCTGCTCGGCTTCGCGCAGGCGCCCTGCGTCCCGGCCTGAGTCGCGCCGGGCCACCCGCCGCGGGCCGCCCGGCCGCCGCGCTCAGCCCTTCGACGGCCTGCGCTGCGGCTTGGGCGTGACGGTGCCCTCGGCGAGCCTGCGCGCGCTGACCAGGAAGGCGGTGTGGCCCTGCATGCGGTGTTCGGGCCGCACGGCGAGGCCGACCACGTGCCACGGCCGCACCAGCGACTCCCAGGAACGGGGTTCGGTCCAGCACTCCTGCTCGCGCAGCGCTTCGACCACCTTCGACAGCTGGGTGACGGTCGCCACGTAGACGATCAGCACGCCCCCGGGCAGGAGCGCCTTGGACACCGCCGGTAGCGCGTCCCACGGGGCGAGCATGTCGAGCACGGCGCGATCGACCGGCTCGCCGGTGTAGTCGGCAACGTCTCCCACCGTCAGCGACCAGTTCGCCGGACGCTCGCCGAAGAACGTCTCGACATTGCGGATCGCGTGCTCGGCGTGGTCGGCGCGGATCTCGTAGGACACCACCTGCCCCTGCGGCCCCACCGCTCGCAGCAGCGAGCAGGTCAGCGCACCGGACCCGGCGCCTGCTTCCAGCACGCGCGCGCCGGGGAACACATCGCCCTCGTGCACGATCTGCGCGGCGTCCTTGGGGTAGATCACCGCGGCGCCGCGCGGCATGGACAGCACGTAGTCGATCAGCAGCGGACGCAATGCGAGGTAGGGCGTGCCGTTGGTGGAATGCACCACGCTGCCCTCGTCGGCGCCGATCAGGCTGTCGTGCTTGATCCCACCGCGATGGGTGTGGAACTCCTTGCCCGGCTCCAAGACCACCGTGTACAGACGCCCTTTGGCATCGGTCAGCTGCACCCGGTCACCGATGGTGAATGGCCCGGTCCGTCTGGCCGTCATGAATCTCCGTCCCACTCGTCGAAATCCGCGCTGTCACGCACCGGCGTGTCGGTGCCGCCGGATAGCCTGCCAGGTATGTGCTCGCCCGTGTCCACGCCCCCTGCCGACGACGCACGGGCCGCCCAGCCCGATGCGACGGCCGACCGCGCCCGGCCCGCGCTGTCGCCTTCCCGGGCAATGGATTTCAAGCAATGCCCGCTGAAATACCGGTTCCGCGCGATCGATCGGATACCGGAGCGGCCGTCGGTGCACGCGGTGCGCGGCACGGTCGTGCACGCGGTGCTGGAGGACCTCTACGGGCTGCCCGCGGCCGAGCGGGTGCCCGAGCGCGCCGAGGCCCTGGTGCCGACGGCGTGGGCGCGGGTGCACGCGGCACAACCGGAGGTGGCGGAACTGATCGCCGCCGGGCAACTCGACGCGTTCCTCGAGGAGGTGCGCGCGCTGGTGCGCCGCTACTACCGGTTGGAGGATCCCACGCGGTTCGACCCGGAATCGCGCGAAGCCCGAGTGGAGGTGGAACTGGCCGACGGCGCGCCGCTGCGCGGGTTCGTCGACCGGATCGACATCGCGCCCAGCGGCGCCCTGCGCGTCGTGGACTACAAGACCGGCCGCGCACCGGGGCCGACGCAAGAGACCAAAGCGCTGTTCCAGCTGAAGTTCTACGCGCTGGTGGTGTTGCGCACCCGCGGCCTCGTGCCCGCCCAGCTGCGACTGATCTACCTGGCCGACGAGCAGATCCTCACCTACACCCCCGACGAGCAGGAGTTGCTGCGCTTCGAGCGCACCCTTTCGGCACTGTGGGCGGCCATCCTGGAGGCGGGCCGCACCGGGGACTTCCAGCCGAACACCGGCTGGCTGTGCTCGTACTGCGACTACAAGCCACTGTGCCCGGCGTTCGGCGGCACGCCACCGCCCTACCCCGGCTGGCCGCGCGGCGGCGTCGCCGAATCCCCGGACGAGACCTTGGCCGAGGCCGTCTCGGATTGACGGCTAGCGGCCCAGCGCGGCCACCAGGAAGTCCAAGGAGGTCCCGCGCTCGCCGAGCAGTACGACCGCTGCGATCAAAACCGCGACCAGTAGCGCGTCGCCCGCGACGACCGATAGATTTCGTATCCGCGTCCACGCCGGGCGACGTTCGGGAACGCCGCAGACCGTCGGGGTAGTCGCTCGGCTACCCGGCTCCGTCCCGGCCTTCTCGTCGTTGGTCCTCTCCGGCACGCCCGACAGTCTGCCCGATGGGCCCGGGAATTTTCGAGCCCATCCGCGAATCCGGCCGGAGGATATTTCCGTGTACCCGGTCGCCGATCCCGAAGTGTGGGATCGGGGACGGAGGTCGGGCCGGACGCTCATGGCGCGAAGCCCCCTCATGCGGTGAAGTTGTGAAACAGCAGAACCGAAAGGCCCAGGCCCACAGCGAGGTTCACGACCGCAGCGGATCCGAACACCACGACCGGCCGCCAACCCGCTTCCCGCAGTCCGCGCAGTGAGAACTCCAAGCCGATGGAGACGAACGCGAAGATCAGGAACCAGGTGCGCAGATCGTTGACGATCGCGATGTGCGCCGTGCCGGACTTCTTGTCCACCGTCTGCAGGTAGAGCGTGCCGATGATGGAGGCGGCGACGAAGCCGAGCACGAACTTCGGAAACCGCTCCCAGAACTGGCGCGGCGAGGGCCGTACCGCACCGGGCGTCCGCTCGACGCGCAGGGTGAAGTACGCGGTGAGCGCGATGGCGACCACGCCGATCAGCGCGTTCTGTGTGGTCTTGACGATGGTGGCGATCTGCAGCGCCTTCTCCCCCGCGATCGCGCCCGAGGCCGCGACCGCCGCCGTGGTGTCGATATTTCCCCCGATCCAGGCGCCCGCGACCGCGTCCGACAGTCCGAACACCTCCGCCAGCCAGGGCAGCAGGAAGATCGAGGGCAACGCGAAAACGATCACCAGCGAGGCCGCGTAGGCGATCTGCTCGCGCCGCGCCTGCACCGCGCCCGCCGCGGCGATGGCCGCGCTGACACCGCAGATCGACACCGCCGAGGACAGCAGCGCGCGCAGTTTGTCGTCCAGCCCGAGGCGTCCGCCCAGCCACCAGGTGAAGCCGAACACGGCCGTGATCAGCAGCAGCGCTTGCAGAATCGACGGGCCCGCCGCGGTGACCAGAACCTTCAGGTTGATCGACGCGCCGAGCAGCACCACACCGGTCTTGATGAAGAATTCGGTGCGGAAGCCCGCCGAAAGCCGGTCGCGCAGTGCGAGTCTGCTCAGCACGACATTGCCGAGCAGACCCAGGGCGATGGCGTACACCGGGAATTCGACGGACTTGGCGATCCGCCGGAACGGGGTGTCCACCGCCCACCGCGGGACGTGCGTCTCGAAGTAGCGGGTGAGGGCACCGAGCACGATCACGACCGCGATGCCCGCCGCTATGGCCCCGGCGGTCGGCCGAGACGTCGCCTGCACCGCCTCGGTCTCCGACGTCGGGATCCCGGCCGATTCGGCGCCGATTCCGGTGTCCGCCAGCGTTTCCGGTTCCTTGGCCGCTCCGGCGCCGGTCTCGGCCATCACGGCACCAGCCAATCCGGAATCGCGCCGAGCAGGACCAGCGCGATCAGGATCAGTCCGGCGATCGCCGCCAGCCAGTCCTCGTTCCAGGTGAATGTGCTGCCCGACTGCTCCTCGGGTGATGGCTGCGACACGGGGGCTCCTTGCGTTTCCTCATCGAGAGGCCGCACGGTAGCAACACCCGGTCGCAGTGCACACCGATTGCGCTCAGCCTGAGCGGATCAGGCGTATCGGACGAATCCGGCGTCAGAATGCGCGGCAGGAGCGGATGTCGGTGGCCAGGATGGCTTTCGCGCCCAGATCGGCCAGCTTGTCCATCAGCTCGTTGCTCTGCTTGCGCGGCACCAACGCCCGCACCGCGACCCAGCCGGTATCGGCCAGCGGCGCCACGGTCGGCGACTCCAACCCGGGTGTGATGACGAACGCCTCGTCGAGCAGGTCCTTGGGGCAGTCGTAGTCCAGCATGACGTACTGCTGAGCGAAGACCACACCCTGGATCCGGGCGACGAGCTGATTGCGCGCCCGGTCGCTTCGATCCGCGTCCTTGCGCTCGACCAGCACCCCTTCGGAGTCGCAGAGCGATTCACCGAAGGCGACGAGATTGTGCTGGCGCAGCGTGCGGCCTGAGCCGACCACGTCGGCGATGGCGTCGGCGACCCCGAGCTGGATGGAGATCTCCACCGCGCCGTCGAGGCGGATCACCTCGGCCTCGATGCCGCGGCGGCGCAGATCGTCGAGCACCAGGTTCGGGTAGGAGGTGGCGATGCGCTTGTCGTAGAGGTCGTCGACCTTCCACTCCCGTCCGGCCGGGGCGGCGTAACGGAAGGTGGAGCGGCCGAAGCCAAGGGCGAGCCGTTCCTGTACCGGCGCGCCGGAATCGAGGGCGAGATCGCGTCCGGTGATGCCGAGATCCAGTTCCCCGGAACCGACGTAGATCGCGATGTCCTTGGGTCGCAGGAAGAAGAACTCGACCTGGTTGGCCGGGTCGAGCACGGTCAGGTCACGGGAATCGGTGCGCTTGCGGTAGCCCGCCTCGGCGAGGATCGAGACGGCGGATTCGGACAGGGCGCCTTTGTTCGGGACTGCGACGCGCAGCATGGGGAGTCCTTTCGGGAGGAGAAACGGGGGTGTCGGACGGCCGTCACAGATGTCGGTACACGTCTTCGAGCTTCAGCCCGCGACCCACCATCAGCACCTGCACCCAATACAGCAGCTGGGAGATCTCCTCGGCGAGCGACTCGTCGCTCTCGTGTTCGGCGGCCAGCCACACCTCGCCGGCCTCCTCGAGCACCTTCTTACCCTGGGTGTGCACGCCTGCGTCCAGCGCGGCAACGGTTCCGGACCCCTCGGGGCGGTTGACCGCACGATCCTGCAGTTCGGCGAACAGGGATTCGAAGTTCTTCACGATGAGCCATTGTTTCAGACCCGGATGCGGGCCTGTTGCTCCGGCCCACGATGGCCGGTAACGGCGACCGCCCGGTTCCTCCGCCCTGATCGGGTGCGGAGGAACCGGGCGGAAAGCGGCTAGTTCCCGGCCAGCAGCGCCTGCAGGTCGGCGACCGCCGTGCGGAGGTGGTCGGCGAACGCGTACATCTGGTCGGCGACCGGCTTCGGGGTGGCCAGGTAGAGATTCCAGCGGTCCGGCAGCAGGACGTAGGCGATGCCGATGCACCGGGGGCTGGTGGAGCCGAAACCGAAGTAGCGGATGTTGACCGACGGCGCCGAGCTGGTGCTCAGGTAGTCGTCGCGCATGATCGTCCAGCCGGGGCTGTCGTAGAGCGGGATCGGGTCGGTGACGCCCAGTTCCACGCCGCGGCGGCGCTGGATCCACTGCAGCTCCCACAGGTGCTGCTCGGGCGCCTCTCCGGCCTGGCACTGCTTGGCCCGCTCCACGTGCGCGGACGCGGCCGTCCGCGCCGCGGCGAGCCGGGCCTCGGCGCTCGCGTCCTGGTCCTGCATCGCGTCCACGAAGGCGATCATCTCGGGGGTCACCACCCGCATCGCCTCGGTGCGGCCGTTGCGGTACTGCCTGGTCGCGATGGACTCGTAGGTCGCGCCGGTGAGTCCTTTGCTGCGTCGATGGGCCAGCTGATAACTCAGTTGCGCGAACGCGTCCGGCGAGATGCCCAGCTGCTTGGCCTGGGCGGTGCCGAAGTCCGGGAACGACACCGTTTGGGTGGCGTTGGCTGCGGCGTACTGGGCGAAGTCGGCGGCCGCCGCGGCGATATCGCCGCGCTGCGCCTCGTCCAGCACGAACTCGACCGGCTCCACCGCGGGCAGCCCCTGCGCCTGCGCGCCGGAGCGGGCGGCGTGTTCCTGCACGGGGGTTTCCAGCAGTGTGTCCACGAACGACAGGATGGTGGTGCCGTCGAGTCCGCAGTGCTCGACATTGATGCCCGCCTGTCCGTCGGCGAAGACGATGAAGGACACCGACTTGTCGAACCACCGGTTCGCGCTGTCGCCGTGCAACAGCTCGTCGCAGGCGTGCAGTTCGTCGCGCGGGGCGAAGTCCTCGAGGCAGACGGCGAACAGCGCGGTCTCGATGGTGTCCAGCGCCGCGGCGTTCGCGGGCTCGGCCAGCAGCCGCTGCCTGCTCTGCGCCCATTCCGCGCGGGCCTTGGTGGTGAGATGCCCGACGGCGGTGTCGGTGCGGGCCGGGCGTGCGCCCGCCTTCAGCACCGCGCGCAGCCCGTCGGCGAGGTCCTCCGGCGAATACGGCGCGCCGTCCGGGCCGATCACGTCCATCCGGAACGTGCTGCCGTGGAAGAACACCACGATGTGCCGGGCCTGCGAGGGGCCCGGCCATTCCGCGCTGTAGGGCACGCGCACCGTGTCCTGCTCCACGCCGGGGATCCTGGTCTCGGAGAACAGGTACTTGTTCTGCCACATGGACAGCTGCTGTCCGCGCTGGGTCACCGGCGGGACGGCCTCCCGGTCCAGCGCCAGCTTGTAGTCGACGGCGGCGGAGATGACGCCTGCCGCCCGGTCCACCTGGGTGACTGCGGTGGAAGCGGCGAGCGGGGTGTCGTCCCGGAACAGGAAGAAGAAGTTCGCGTTCAGGGCGATCCGGTCCCGCCTGCCCAGGTACCGCGACGGCCAGAACAGGTCGAGCCAGCTGCCGACGCCGGGCGTCGCGTCGTACTCCGCGAGCGCCGCGTGCAGCGTGCGCCCGGGCCCGTCGGGTCGCAACAGGTCGTCGACCGCGGCCCTGGTGGCGGCGATCTCGTCGGCGGTCAGCAGCGGTTCACACCACTGCAGGAACCGGCCACAGCTGTCCTCCAGCGTCGGCAGGGGCACCCGGGGTAGGTGGTCGTCGGCGGCGAAGGTGCGTTCGGTCAATGCGAGTCCTCGGTGTCGGCGTGATGTTTCGGCAGCGGCCTGGACACGTACAGGTTGGCATACAGCCAGCCCTGGTCTTCCCGGCCGGTCGTGTCGATCCCGTTGGCGGACAGGGTGTTCAGCACCTGCGCCTGTTCGGCCGCGGAGGCGAACCTGCGTTGCTCGTACAACCCCGGCGCCTGCTCGGTCCGGTAGCCGAGCGCGGCGAGTTCCGCCTCGATCGGTGCGAAGTCGAACATGCGCAGTACGAAGTGTGCCATCCACGGCCGCCTGCGCGGGTGCGCGGTGGCCACTCGGCTCAAGGTTTTCTCGGTGATGTATCCGACGCAGCCGGTGGAGACGACCAGATCGGCGGTCGCCAGCAGGGCGCGCTGCTCGTCGGTCGGTTCGCCGGACTCCAGATCGGCGTGCACCACGTCGTGCAGGAGCCCGGCCTCCCGCGCGTACTCGAGGGCCGGGCGCGCGGCGTCCATGCCGAGGAAGCGGACGTCCTCGGCCGCGGCACGCGCCGCGACGCGGTCTCGGTCGCGCCGGATCAGAGCGGCCCGATCGATGTCGGCGGCGGCGTAGTGCTCGGCCAGTTCGCCGATCGTGGTGTCGAGGCGCAGCAGCGCGGCGTTCACGCCGTACGAGCAACCGAGGTCGAGCACGGTGGGCACGGCGACCCGGGCGGAGGCGCGGAATTCCCGGATCTGCTGCTGGAAGAACGGTTTCGCCAGTTCCGGAATGCGGTAGTCCAGTTCGGACATGCGCGCGTAGTAGGCGCGTGGATCGGGGCGGACGTAGATATCGTCGAAAGACGCTTTCCCGGTGGTGTCTAACGGCACTGGCACTGTCGGTCCTCTCGGGTCGAGCTCGGTCAGTCGAGCCGTTCGGCTCAGTCGAGCAGTCGATCGCCCCGGACGGCGTCGGCCGCGGCGGCTAGGTGGTCGGGTAGCACGCGGCCGAACAACTGCCGGGTGCGCTCCACCGTGCCGACCATCCCGGGACGATCGGTGTAGGCGAAAATGGCCGAATGGCGCTGACGCGCACCGCCGACGGGTGAGACGCGGTGCAACGAGAAGCGACCCTGGAACAGCTGCAGGTCGCCCGGACGCAGTTCGAGCCGTTGGACGAAACGCTCGCCGGCGCCGGTGAGCACGGCGCGGACGTCGTCGAGATGTTCCGCCTCGGGTGTGCGGATGTTGGGGCAGTACTCGAAGACGCCGCCCTCCTCGGCAGGCTGGGTCAGCATCGAGACGGTGAATTCGTTGGTGTCGAAATGCCAGGGATGCGACATACCCGGCGCCACGACGTTGAGGCACAGTCCCGCAAGAGGATCGGCGAACTCGTGCAACTCGGGCAGGCCGAAGCAGTCGGCGACGAATCGCTGGAACAGCTCGTCGGTGTAGAGCCGGTGGATCAGCGCGTCGGCGGGGATGCGGTCACGGGGCACGAAGGCGTTGCCCCGCTCGAGCACGATCCGGCCCGGATGGTCCTCCGGCAGGTCGGCGTTCAGCGGAATGTTGTAGGCGTTGACCCGCTCGACCTCGTAGTGCGCGTGCGGGGCCATCAGCTCCCCCTGCGCCCGCAGCGTCTCGGTCAGTTCCGGGCGGATGAAGCCGCGCAGCACGGTGCAGCCGGTGTCGGCCAGTTCCGCACGGGCCCGCCGAACCGCTTCCCGCAGCGCGGGGCCTTCCGGATCCGCCAGGGGATACCGTCCGGTATCTACGATCTCGTCGAGGACGCCCAACGCTGCCATGGCGTCATTTTGGTGGAGCGCTCGCCGACACGCCCGGGATTCGGCGAGATTGCCGGTGATCACGGTCACACCTATCATCTGCGCGCACACCCGTTGCGGCACAGTAACTCTCGGCATGCACGGCGCGCGAATGCCGCGTGCCGGGATCACCCGGGCGGCTCAAGTTCGTACGCGCAGAGCGTGTTCGAGATCCGCGACGGTCAGCCCGAGCAGCGAATCCCGGAACACCCGGCCTGGGGCGTCCGGCACGGGGATCTCGCACGGGACGACCAGCAGGGCGCAGCCCGCGGCCTGCGCCGCCCGCGCTCCGGTCGGCGAATCCTCGATCGCCACACAATGTTCCGGGTCGAGACCCAGCAGCGCGGCGGCGCGCAGGTACACATCCGGCTCCGGCTTGCCGTGCGCCACCTCGTCGCCGCAGACCGAGACGTCGAAGAAGTCTCGCCCCAGCGTGTCGAGACCGAACTCCGTGAGCGACCGCTTGGTATTGGTGACGAGCGCGCTGGCCAACCCCGCCGCCCGCACCATGGCGAGCGCGTCCTTCGCACCCGGCCGCCATGGGATGGGGCCGGTCATCAACTCGGTCACCCGCCGCTCCAGGAACTCGCCCGCAGCCCGCAGCGAGTCGGGCGTGGGCTCGATGCCCAGGCCGGTGAACATGATCCGCAGCGCGTTCGGGCCGGACGCCCCGATCAGCGCGTGCCGGATGGCATCGGTCATCTCGTGGCCGTGCTCGCGCGCGAGTTCCCGCACCGCGACATCCCAGAGCTTCTCCGAGTCGAGCAGCGTGCCGTCCATGTCCCAGAGCACTCCAGCCAGTCGCGCTGTCACGTGTCGGTCCTTCTCCTCGATCTCGTTCATGCCATGGGCGCCGCTCGGCGCTCCGTCCGCTGTGCGGCAAGCTTTCCGGTCCGGCAACCGCCGGATGGGTTCGGTCTCCCCTAGGTACCCGATGCGGCGATCTGCAACTTGGCACTGTCGCCGACGACCTCGATCCAGCGGTTCTCCGAGGTCGTCGTGCCGTTCTTCAAGGTATAGGTCAGCGCGACGACGGCCCGGTTCGCACCGTTCTGCGTCACCGAGCCCACGCTCACCGAGCGAATCGTGCCCCAGAAGTTCACGTAGGAGTCGTAACCGGTCTTGGCCTGGTATCCGGGGGCCAGCTGGGTCCAGGCGCCGGACACGTTGGTCGGCAGCATGCCGTAGTAGCCCTGGATGAACGAGGCGATCCGGTCGGGCGTCGGCGGACCGGAAGGGGTGGTCGTCGCGGTGGTGGCCGGGCCGGTGGTGGTCGGGGCAGCGCTCGACGTGGGCTGCGGCGTGGTGCTGGGCGGCGCGGTGGTGCTCGGCGCGGGGGTCGTTTGCGCCGGCGGGGTGGTTCCCGGGGCGGGCGGGGGCAGCGGGGCACCCGCTGATGTCGTCGCGGGCCCCGGCACGGGCCCGGATGTGGGCGCGGTCGCCGACGCGGCGGAGGTTTGCGCCGGAGCTGGAGCGGGCGCTTGCGCCGGGGCCTGCCGCGGCTCGGTTCCGGTCGCGTCGGCCGGTGACGGCGCGTTCTCGGGCACCTCGGCGGCCGGAGGCACGACCGGCGACGTCGGCGCGGCGCCGCCCTCGCCGTCCACTCCGGCCAGCATTGCGATGACGCCGACCAGGATCAGCACCCCGATCACCGCGGCGACTTCCACGGCGATCAGTCGGCCGCGCCTGCGGCTGCTCACGGCGCCCCGCAACGTCGCCGCCAACCCGGCCCGCCTCGGCACCGGCGGTGGCGTAACCGATTGCGGCGCGAACGGACCCGCCACGGCGGGCGGTACCACCGCGGTCACACCGGTGTCGTCCGACTGCTCCGGCGATAGGGCAGCGGCTTGGTTCGGGAGCACGGTCGTCGCGGCGGCGGGGGCGGGAATCACCTTGGTCACCGATGCGGGCAGCTCCACATCCCGCCCCGCCGCGACGGCTTCGAGGACCGCTTTCGCCTCCCGCATGGTCGGGCGGTCGGCGACGGCCGGTGCGAGCAGGTACATCAGCACCGGCCCCAGCGCGCCCGCCGCCTCCGGCGCCGGGATCTCGCCCCGCGCCACCGCGTGCAGCAGGGCGAGCGGGTTGTCGCCCTCGCCGAACGGCGGGGCGCCCTGCACCGCCGCGTACAGCGTCGATCCGAGGGCGAAGACGTCGGAAGCCGGTTCCGGATCCTCGCCGCGCGCGACCTCGGGCGACAGGTAGGCCGGTGTTCCGGCGAGAAACCCGGTGGCCGTGACCGTCACGTCGCCGACCGCGCGCGAAATACCGAAATCGGTGATCTTGACCGTGCCGTCGTCGGCGACGAGCAGGTTCGCCGGCTTCACGTCGCGGTGCATGATCCCCGCGTCGTGCGCGGCGGCGAGTGCGCTCGCCGCCTGCGCACCGATCCGGGCGACCTCGAGCGGCGGCAGCGTGCGATCGCCCGACAGCTTGGTCGCCAGACTCGGCGCGTCCATGTACTCCATGACCAGCCAGGGCTGGCCGTCCTCCTCGGCCACGTCGAACACGGTGATGGCGTTCGGGTGGTGCAGTCGCGCCGCGATCCGCCCCTCCCGCATGGCACGCCGTTTCGCTTCCAGCGCAGCCGATCCGGTGAGTCCCGGACCGAGGAGCACCTGTTTGACCGCGACCGTCCGCTGCAGCCGGACATCGGTGGCCCGCCAGACCACACCCATGGCGCCGGTGCCGATCGGATCCGTGAGCCGGTACCGTCCCGCGATCAATCGATCCGCCGTCATGGTGGTGTGCCTCTCCTACTTGCGCGCCTAGCCGTTTCGCACTCCACGCGCAAGCCCGGAAGGAACCCGAAGGCGTACGCGCCGAGGTGCTTTGCACCACTGAGCAGGGACGCGAACGCATCCGCCGACTGCTCCGGATGCAGTTACAACGCCTTCGACAATGGCACATCCACCCGACACACAGCCACCTCCCCGCACCGGCGCGAGCGATCGCGCAGGTCAACACC
>NZ_BAFR01000111.1 GCF_000308435.1 Nocardia araoensis NBRC 100135
TCGGCGGCGCTGGGAACGCCGCTGGTCGAAGGCGAGCAGGTGCTCACCGTGCTGCCGGGCACCATGCCGGTCGACGAGCTCACCCGGCGGCTGCGCAGCACCGACGCCGCCGCGATCATGAAACTCGGACGCACCTATCCCGGTGTGCGCCAGGCGCTTTCGGACTCCGGCCGACTCGCGGGCGCTTACTATGTCGAGCGCGCGAGCACCGGCGACCAGCGTGTGCTGCACGCGGCCGCGGTGGACGACGCCGAGGTGCCCTACTTCGCCATCACGCTCGTACCGGGTCCCGAGCCGACCACGCCGCTGCCCCGCCTCGAAGGGGATACCGGCGATCAGCGCGACCGCGACACCCACCCGGCCGAGCGGGTCGGTGAGGTCGTTGTGGTCGGCTTGGGCCCCGGCGCGCCCGAGTGGACCACCGACGAGGTGCGCGCGGCGTTGGCCGAGGCCACCGACCTGGTCGGCTACACCACCTACTTGAACCGGGTGCCCGACCGCCCGGGCCAGCGGCGTCACGCCAGCGACAACCGGGTCGAGTCCGAGCGCGCGGCCATGGCGTTGGATCTGGCCAAGCGGGGCGCGCGGGTCGCGGTCGTCTCCTCGGGCGATCCCGGGGTCTTCGCGATGGCGGCTGCGGTGCTGGAGGAATCGGCCGACCCGCAGTGGCGCGGAGTGCCCGTGCGGGTGCTGCCCGGACTCACCGCGGCCAACGCGGTCGCCAGCCGGGTGGGCGCGCCGCTCGGGCACGATTACGCGATGATCTCGCTCTCCGATCGGCTCAAGCCGTGGGAGGTTGTGGCACAGCGCCTTTCCGCCGTCGCGGCGGCCGACATGGCGATCGCCATCTACAACCCGGCGTCCTCGCAACGCACCTGGCAGGTCGGCGCGATGCGAGACCTGCTGCTGGAACATCGCAAGCCCGACACACCGGTCGTCGTCGGACGCGATGTCGGCGGGCCCACCGAGTCGGTCCGGGTGGTGCCCCTCGGCGATCTCGACCCCGCGGACGTGGACATGCGTACGCTGCTGATCATCGGCGCGTCGACCACCACGGCGCTGGAAACCGATGCGGGTACCCGGGTCTACACCTCTCGCCGTTACGATCGCGCGCGCGACGCGGCCGTCGGCGGCGCGTAGTATCGCCTGACGCACCGAAGATCGGAGGGACCTTGGCCGCGACATTGTCGGAGCTGACGCTACGCGCACGCGCCTTGGAGGCCAGGGCCACCGCGAGCGAACAGGCACTCGACGAGCAGGGCGAGGTCCTCAACGAACTCGCGGCGCTGACCAGGAAGGCGCTCGACGGCATCGGCCGGATCGACCGGCGCGCGGAAACCATCGGCGAGGCCGTCGGCGAGCTGCGCCGGGATGTCGGGGACCTGCGCGAGAATGTGGGCGAGCTCAACCGCAGGGTCACCGTGCTCGAACAAGGACAGGTTCGTCTGGAACAGGGCCAGGCCGCGCTCGCCCGCGGTCAGGAGCAACTCGAACAAGGACAGGCACGGCTGGAGCAGGGAATGGCACAGGTGCTCGCCCGGCTCGACAAGTTGACCGGCGACACCTGACCCACCCCGTTCAGGTAACATTCCACTATGGAATGTTGAGAGCGAAGGGAGCAGTCGTTGACCAACACCGCGACCAAGCGCAAGCCACTCAACTCGACGGCGGCGTCGTTGCTCGGATTTCTGCACGAAGGCGCCATGTCGGGATGGGACCTGGTGACCGAGGCCCAGGAGCGCATCGGCGACTTCTGGACCATCACACAGAGCCAGGTCTACCGGGAACTCGCCACCATGGACGCGGCGGGACTCGTCGAAAAGGGCGAGACCGGCGCCAGGGAGCGCACCCCCTACCACATCACCGACGCGGGCCGGGAAGCGTTCCTGGAATGGGTCGCCCGCGATCCCGGCGGGGAAACCATCCGGGTGCCGTTGCTGCTCACGCTTTCCTTCGGCGAGCATCTCGATCGGGATCGGCTCGACGGCATCATCGCCGCCAACCGGAAGATCCATCAGGCCCGGCTCACCCGGTATCTCGCCGAAGATCCGGCGGGTAAGTCCGCGTTCGCCCGCGCCACTTTGGATTTCGGAATTCGTTACGAGCGGGCGGTGCTGGACTGGTTCGATCAACTGCCGGAACTTCTCGGCAGCTGATCTCTCCTCCGTCGCGACCCGGAACGTGTCAACCGCGCCGGGTTCCGCGCAGCCAATCCAGCGCCTGCGCGGCGGATTCCACGATTCGCGCGCCTTCGGGCAGCGGCGGGCGGTCCACCACGACGACGGGGATTCCCGCGGCGCGGGCGGCGGCGAGTTTCGCTTCGGTCTGCTCCCCGCCGCTGTCCTTGGTGGCGAGCACGTCGATCCGACGCTCCGCGAGCAGCCGCGCTTCGCCCTCCAACGCGAACGGCCCACGGGCGAGGAGCAATTCGTACCGCGGCGGCAGCGCGCCCTCCGGCGGGTCGATGGCACGGATCAGGAACCATGGCCGGTCGAGTCCCGCGAACGCGTCGACGCCTTGCCTGCCGATGGTCAGAAACACACGGCTGCCGAGCGCGGCGACTTCCCTCGCGGCCGCGGCGAGATCGGGCACCCGAATCCAGCGGTCCCCGGCCCGCTCCGCCCACCCTGGCCGACGCAGGTGCACCAGCGGCACACCCGAAACTCGCGCGGCGACTGCCGCATTGAGGCTGATGGCCGCCGCGAACGGATGGGTGGCGTCGACCATCGCGGCCACGTCGTTGGCCGCGAGCCAGGAGCGCAGTCCCTCGGCGCCCCCGAAGCCGCCGATACGGACCTCTCCCTCCGGCAGCAAAGGCTTGCGCACGCGACCGGCGAGCGAGGACACGATCTCGAATCCTCGCTCGCCGGAAGCGATATGGGCCAGCTCCCGCGCTTCCCGGGTGCCGCCCAGAATCAGAACTCTCAGGGCTGACCGCTGAAGTAGGCGATACCCGCGTTCAGCAGCGACGGCCCGCCCGCGACGGCCAGGCCGATCAGCGCGCCGAGCACCGCGCCGGGCAGGATGCCGACACCGAAGAACACGATGCCGATCGCGGCGCCGATCAGGCCACCCACCAGAGCGCCCAGCGAGGCGCGCTGCAACTCGGCGAAGAACCACTCCTGCGCGCCGATGAACTCGGCGGCGACCGGCGCGTTCGCGGTCGGCGCGACCTGTGGCGTCAGCGTCAGCTGCCTGCCCTCGTCGGCGACGGCGGCGGCGATCCGGACCTCCTGGCCCTTGGCCGTCGCGGTGAGCGGGATGGTGGTGACGGTGTCACCCGCGGAGTTCTTCAGCGTGACCGACCGGTTGTCGGTGTCGACGCTGAACGCGCCGCCGGTCACGCTGGTGACCACCGACTTGCCCGCGTCGGCGAGCTGCAGCGCGTAGCCGACCCCCTGATCGGTACCCGTGACGGTGGGCGTCACCGCGGCTTGGTCCTGCGCCGCCGGCGGCACCGGGGCGGCGTAGGAAGTACCGGCGGCGACTCCGGTGGCGGCGACAGCCAGCAATGCGGTAGCGGCGAACTTCTTGTATCTCATCTATCTCCCCAACAGGATTCGGATTTCCGAGCAATGATCGGAACTCGGCCCGACCCTACCGCGTGACCAGTAACCTGTTCACCCCTCCGCGGGGAACGCCCGCGCGGTTTTCACCACCGACCACTGCGTGACCGGAAGCTGGGGACGCCAGGTGGTGAAGGAACCCAGCGGTTCCCCGCGGTAGATCTGGAACTTTCGCAATCTGCCGCCCTGGGCGCTCGACCAGCTGAGCAGCAACGATTCCGATTCCGCCGTCACCGCGTTCGCGACGAGCCTGCCACCCTGACGCAACTGCGCCCAGCATGTCTCGAGCACGCCATCCTGGGTCAGGCCACCACCGAGGAAAATCGCGTCGGGTCGGTCGATTTCGGTGTCGGCGAGTTCGGCACGGACTTCGCCGCGCACCTGGATGTGCGGCACGCCCAGAGCCGTGGCATTGTCGGCGATCTGACGCCGTCTGCGCTCGAGCCGCTCGAACGCGACGGCCCGGTTGCCCGGATGCGCCCGGCACCATTCGATGGCGATGCTGCCCGAACCGCCGCCCACATCCCACAGCACTTCCCCGGGAGCTGGCGCCAGCGCCGCCAGCGTCAGCGCGCGGACCTCGTGCTTGGTGAGCTGGCCGTCGCCGCCGAACAACTCGTCCGGCAGGCCGGGCAAGCGGGTCGCGCGCGGCAGGCGCGGGTCGGCCGAGCAGGTGATCGCCACGATGTTCAGCGGATCGCCCGGCGGATGTTCCCACTGCTGTGCGATTCCGGCGCGGCGCCGTTCGGCGGAACCGCCCAGCTGCTCGAGGACCGTCAACTCCGAACCGCCGAAACCATGGCGATCCAGTAATTGCGCCAGTTCCCGCGGCGTGTGCTCGTCGGCGCTGAGCACCAGCAGCCGCCTGCCGTCGGCCAGCTCCGGCAGCACCGTCGCCAACGGACGCCCGACCACGCTGACCACCGGTGTCTCGGCCAGCGGCCAGCCGAGTCGGGCGCAGGCCAGGGAGGCGGACGACGGCTGCGGCAGCACCCGCACCGCCTGCGGGCCGAGCAACCGGGCCAGGGTGACGCCGATTCCGTAGAACATCGGATCACCGCTGGCCAGGACGCACAACCGCGCCCCGCTGTGCCGTTCGAGCAGGCCGGGCAGCGCGGGCAGCAAGGGCGACGGCCAGCTCACCCGCTGCGCCGCCACAGCAGGCGGCACGAGCGCGAGCTGGCGCGCGGAGCCGAACAGCACGTCCGCACCACCGACGGCATCCCGCGCGGCGCGACCGAGGCCGTCCCAGCCGTCGGCGCCGATTCCGACGACCGTGACCGGCGTACCCGCCCACGACACGGGCGTGGGGCTCATCGGGGCATCCGGCGCCAGATCGGTTGTGGCAGTAGGCGCAGCGCGAAGAAGACCGGTCGCAGGAGCCCGGGCACCCACACTCGGCTCGCGCCCCGGCGCAGACCCTTCACCACCGCGTCGGCGACCTGATCCGGCGTGCTGGACAACGGCGCCGGGGACATCCCCTCGGTCATCCGCCCGATGACGAACCCGGGACGGACCAGCAGCAACCGGACGCCGCTGCCGTGCAGGGCATCCGCGAGGCCGGAGGCGAAGCCGTCGAGTCCCGCTTTGGCCGAACCGTAGACGTAGTTCGCGCGCCGGACCCGCACGCCGGCGACCGAGCTGAACACCACGATCTGTCCCGCACCTCGCGCACGCAGCAGATTCGCCAGCGTGGTGAGGACACCGGCCTGGGCGACGAAGTCGGTGTGCAGGATCGCGGTCGCGTGCGCGGGGTCCCGCTCGGCGCGCTGCTGATCGCCCAGCACACCGAAGGCGAGCACCGCGATCCCGATCGGCCCGTGCTCGGCGGCGATCTTCTCCAGCAACGCCGGATGACTCGCCATGTCGTCGGCGTCGAATTCGGCGGTGTGCACTTCGCTCGCACCCGCGGCCGTGATCTCCGCCCGCTGCGCGTCGAGTTCACCGCTGCGCCGAGCCGCCAGAACCACCGTTCGACCCGGTGCCAGCCGTCGCGCCACCTCGAGTCCGATCTCGCTCCGCCCGCCCAGCAGCAGTACGGTCCCGTCGGACAAACCACGCGTTCCCATGCGCCCAAGTCTGTCATTGGCAGGGGCCTGCCTTGTCATCGCTCTCCGGCGCCCGTGCCCCGGGCCGGGCTGCTGCGGCCTCGACGGGCGCCGAAGGCTACGGTCGGGGGATGCCGACGAGTACTGCTGAGCTGTCGCCCGCCGCCCTCGAGTTCGTCGCCGAACGGCACCTCGCCACGCTGACGACCTTGCGCGCGGACGGAACGCCCCATGTGGTGGCGGTGGGTTTCACCTGGGACCAGGAGGCCGGGATCGCGCGCGTGATCACCAACGACGGGTCGGTCAAGGTACGCAACGTGCGCCGCTCCGGCTACGCGGCGGTCAGCCAGGTCGACGGGATTCGCTGGCTCACGCTGGAGGGCCCGGCCACCGTGCTCGACGCCCCGGACGACGTCGCCGAGGCGGTCGAGCGGTACGCGGGTCGTTATCGCGTGCCGCGGGAGAACCCGACGCGCGTGGTGATCGCCATCCAGATCCGGCGCGTCCTGTCCAGCAGCACGCTCGTCGCACCGGCCGCGGACGGCGCGGCGAGCGGGAACGGCGCAGGAGCGTAGCGCTTCCGCTGGAAGCCTTCCTCGCCGCCGTCAGCCGTCGATTACACCACCGTCAAGCCGTGCGGCCGCTTGTTCAGCGACTCACCGCCCTCCTCGGTGACGACCACGATGTCCTCGATGCGCGCGCCCCACTCGCCGCGGAAGTAGATGCCGGGCTCCACGCTGAACGCCATGCCGGGCCGCAGGACCAGGTCGTTACCCGCGACGATGTAGGGCTCCTCGTGCACCGACAGGCCGATGCCGTGGCCGGTGCGGTGCACGAAGGCGGGCCCGAAACCGGCTTCGGTCAACGGGTTTCGCGCCGCGGCGTCCACCGCTGCCGCGGTGACGCCCGGGCGGACGGCCGCGACCGCCGCCGCCTGCGCGCGTTCCAGTTCGGCGTACCGGGCGGCCACCTCCGGATCGGGCTCGCCCAGGACGTAGGTCCGGGTGGAGTCGGAGTAATAGCCGGGCTCGACCGGGCCGCCGATGTCGACGACCACCACGTCGCCGGCCTCGATCCGGCGCTCGGACACGCCGTGATGCGGGTCCGCCCCGTGCGGACCGCTGCCGACGATGACGAACGCCGCCTCGGTGTGCCCCTCGGCCAGGATCGCGGCCTCGATATCGCGACCGACCTCCGCCTCGGTGCGCCCGACCCGCAAGAATTCGCCCATCCGCGCGTGCACCCGGTCGATCGCGGCGCCCGCCCGGCGCAGCGCGTCCACCTCGGCCGGATCCTTGATCATGCGCAGTTCGCGCAGGACAGGGGTGGCGGACACCGGCAGGCCGGTGAACGACTCGGCCAGCGGCAGCAGATGCAACGCGGGCATGCCATCGGCCACGGCCACCCGGGAACCCACGTGCAGTGCGGACTTCACCAGCGCGTACGGATTGGTGCCATCGACCCAGTCCAGCACTTGCAGACCCAGTTCGCCCGCCGCGGACCCTTCCAGCGACGCCAGCTCCAGTTTCGGGATCACCACCGACGGCGTCGCGCCGTCGGCAGGGATCACCAGGCAGGTCAGCCGCTCGAACGACTCGGCCGCCGAACCGATCAGGTAGCGCAGGTCCGGGCCCGGGGTGATCAGCAGGGCATCGAGGTGAGCGGCCCGCATCAGCTCCACCGCTCGCTCCAGCCGTGCACCGTAGACGTCCGCCGCGAACCTCGAATCCGTATGCGAGCTCATTCGTCCGACGTTACCCGCCGCGCGCCCTCGGTGAACGCCGAACTTCGCCAGGGCGGTGTCGGTGCGACCGAGTAGCCTCAGCCCGTGACCTCTGCTGCCGGTGGGCCCCTGTTGCTGTTGGACGGAGCCAGTCTGTGGTTCCGCGCCTTCCACGCCATACCCGACAAGATCACCGCGCCCGACGGCCGGTCGGTGAACGCGCTGCGCGGTTTCACCGACATGGTGGCGTCGCTGATCACCAGGTTCGCCCCGAGCCGGCTGGTGGTGTGCCTGGATCTGGACTGGCGCCCCGCGTATCGAGTCGAGCTGGTCCCGTCCTACAAGGCACACCGGCTGGACACGTCACCGGAGGCCGCGCCCGGCGCCGAGACGGTCCCCGACACGCTCACCCCGCAGGTCGAGATGATCCTGGAGGTGCTGGATGCCGCCGGTATCGCGACCGGCGGCGCGGAGGGCTTGGAAGCCGACGACGTGCTGGGCACCCTGGCGACCCGCGAGCGTGCCGACGAGGTCGTGGTGGTCAGCGGCGACCGCGACTTGCTGCAGCTCGTCCGCGACGAGCCCGCTCCCGCGGTGCGGGTCTTCTACGCCGGACGGGGGCTGGCCAAGGCGGAATTGTTCGGCCCGGCCGAGGTATCGGCGAAGTACGGTGTGCCGCAACAGAATGCGGGCCCGGCCTATGCCGACATGGCGACGCTGCGCGGCGACGCCTCCGACGGCCTGCCCGGAGTGGCGGGCATCGGCGAGAAATCCGCCGCCACCCTCATCTCCCGCTTCGGTTCCCTGGACGCCCTGGTCGCCGCCGTCGACGATCCCGGCGCCGACCTGGCGCAAGGCGTGCGCGCCAAGCTGCGCGCCGCCGAGGGCTACTTGAAGGCCGCCGCACCGGTCGTGCGGGTGGTCTGCGACGCCGAAGTGACCTTGTCCCGCGACGACGTCCTCCCCGCCGAACCGGCCGATCCCGACCGCCTGCGCGCCCTCGCCACCGCCTACAACGCAGAGAGCCCGGTCACGCGCCTGATCACGGCACTAGCGGCCCGCACCGCCTGATCCGAAGGTCGCACGGTCGCTGAAACCACCCCTGAGGTCCGCGCGCCGACGCCGACACGCCCGGCTCACCGCGACCACAGGTTCCGAGCGAAGCGAGACCGAGCATCCGCGTTCGCGGCCCGGCTCGCGTTTGCGTGGCCGTCGCGTAGGCGACGAAGGAGCAAGCGGCGGTCGCGCAAAAGCGAGCCACACAGGGGCCGCGAACACCCAGCGCCGCAGGCGCTGGAAAAACCAACACAGCTCAGCTGGGGCGACCGACCTCGTAGGTGCCGTCGTCCTTGGTGATCTTGATAGTCACCTTCTTGGCTTCGCCGCTGACCTTGACGCTGCATTCGAAGGTGGCGTCGACCTTGACTTCCTGGCCGGAGGGGCAGGAGACGTCGCTGATGTCCTGGATGCCGTAGGAGTCCGACAGCACCTTCTTCACGCCGTCCTGCACGGCGGCCTGGTCCAGCTGGTCCTTGGCGGTCAACACGAGCACGAGCGCCACGATCGCGCCGACCACCGCGACACCGAGCACCGACAGCCCGATGATCAAGCCTTTGTTCTTGCCGCCCTGCTGCGGCGGCTGCTGTCCCGGCGCGCCCCACTGCGGCTGCGGCTGCCCCCACTGCGGCTGCTGCCCCTGCTGGCCCCAGTCCTGCTGCTGCGGTTGGCCCCACTGCGGCTGCTGGCCTTGGGCGGGCTGCTGACCCCACTGCGGTTGCTGAGGCTGCTGTGGTTGCTGCCCCCACTGCTGCTGGGGTTGTCCCCACTGCTGCTGCTGGGCTTGCTGCTCACCCCAGTGCTGGGTCGGCTGCGCCGAGGCCGGGGTCTGCGGCTGACCGCCCCACTGCTGCGTGGGACCGGCCCCACCCGGCGCCTGCTGTCCACCCCACTGCTGGGTGGGATCGTTGCGTCCCTCCCCGGGGTCGTTCGGTCCGTAAGGGCCGCTCATCTGCTTGCCTCCACTCGCATCGTTGTACACACGGTAGCCCCCCGCGTGGGCCTCGTCGCATGACACGACTACTCCGCCACGGTCGGTACGCGAAAGAAATCAAATCACAATCGAATCCGCCGTGTTGATATTGCCGCCCGCCGCGCACACCGCTCAGGCGGCGTCCACCGCCACGACACCTCGCCGGATCGCCCGCACCGCCTTGGCCGCGGTGGCGGCGACCTCGGGATCGTCGGCGGTGCCCTGGATCTGGTCGAGCAGATCGATCACCTGTCTGCACCAGCGCACGAAGTCACCGGCCGACAGCGGCGCGCCCTGGTCGCCGCTGGCGAGCAACGACTCGGCCAACCCGTCGCCGCGCGCCCATTTGTAGACGCCGTCGACGAAACCGAGATCGGGTTCCCTGGTCGGCGGCAGTTTGTGCCGCGCTTCGTCGGAGCGCAACTCCGACCAGACGCCGATGGTCGCGCCGATCGCGCGCCGGATCGGTGCCGTCGGTCCGGTCGCGCCGAGATACCCACCCTCCTGGCGGGATTCGTACACCAGGATCGACACCACACCGGCCAGTTCGGCCGCGCCGAGGCCACGCCACAATCCCTTCCGCAGGCATTCGGCGACCAGCAGATCGCTCTCGGCGTAGATGCGCGCCAACCGGCGTCCGTCCGCGGTCACCTCGCTCTCGTGCACGAATCCGCGTTCCTCCAGCAGGCCGAGGATCCGATCGAACGTGCGCGCCAACGAATTGGTAGTCGCGGCAACCTTTTGGCGCATCGCCTCCGTTTCGCGCAGCAAGCGGTTGTAGCGCTCGCCGACGCGGGCCAGTTGCTCACGATCGGGCCGGGAGTGTGCCGGATGCGCGCGCAGGCTGCGGCGCAAGGTGGCCAGTTCCCCATCGTCGGCCGCCGCGGAATGCCGACCGCGACGTGGTCTGCCCGGCACCGAGATTCCCGTGCTGCGCAGCGCGGAAGCCAGATCCCGGCGGGTGCGCGCGGTACGGTGATCCACCCGGCGCGGCAGCCGCATGTGCCCGAGCGCCTCGGCGGGCACCGGGAAATCGGCGACCGACACCCGTCCGGCCCACTTGTCCTCGGTGAGCACCAGCGGACGCGGATCGCCCGGCGTCGCGTCCGGCTCCAGGATCACCGCGAGCCCGGCGCGGCGGCCGGACGGAATGGCCACCACGTCACCGCGCCGCAATGCGCCGAGCGCGTCCACCGCGGCGCCCCGCCGGTCGGCGCGGCTCTGCTGGGCAAGCTGCCGCTCCCGCTGCTTGATCCGCTCCCGCAGCGACAGGTAATCGAGGAATCCGCCTTCGGTACCGCCGAGCTGGTCGCGCAGCTTGCGCAGCGCCCCCTCGTTGCGCTCGATGCCGCGCACCAGCCCGACCACCGATCGGTCCGCCTGGAACTGGGCGAACGATCGCTCCAGCAGGGCGCGCGACTCGTCGGCGCCCATCCGATCGATGAGGTTGATCGACATGTTGTAGCCCGGCCGGAACGAGCTGCGCAGCGGATAGGTGCGCGTCGAGGCCAGGCCTGCGACCGCGCTGGTGTCCACCTCGGGTTGCCACAGGACCACCGCGTGGCCTTCGACATCGATGCCACGCCGCCCCGCACGCCCGGTCAGCTGGGTGTACTCCCCTGGCGTGAGCTCGGCGTGCGACTCACCGTTGAACTTGACCAGCCGTTCCAGCACCACGGTGCGCGCGGGCATGTTGATGCCCAGGGCCAGCGTCTCGGTGGCGAAGACGGCACGCACCAACCCGTTGACGAACAACTCCTCGACGGTGTGCCGGAACGCGGGCAACATCCCGGCGTGATGCGCGGCGAGACCGCGGTGCAGCGCCTCGCGCCACTCCCAGTAGCCGAGCACCTCGAGATCGGCCTTGGGCAGGTCACCCGTGTGCTTGTCGATGATCGCGTCGACCTCGTCGCGCTCTTCCGGACGGCTCAGGTCCAGCCGCGACCGCAGGCACTGGGCGAGCGCGCCATCGCACCCCGCCCGGCTGAAGATGAAGGTGATCGCGGGCAGCAATCCCTCCTCGTCCAGCTTGGCCAGCACCTCCGGCCGCGGCAGCGGGCGGAAATCCCGGCGCGGGCCGCCGCGGCCGTTGCGCGGGGGGCCCCAGCTGTTCATCCGGTCGGCGGCCTCGCGGTGGCGGATGAACCGCACCAGGTCCTCGTCGACGAGCACTTTCTGTTCGGTGGATTTGGTGTCGAACAGGTCGAACATCCGCCGCCCGACCATGACGTGCTGCCACAGCGGAACGGGCCTGGTCTCGTCGACCACCACGGCGGTGTCGCCGCGCACGGTCTCCATCCAGGCGCCGAACTCCTCGGCGTTGCTCACCGTGGCCGAAAGGCTCACCAGCCGCACGTCCGGGGGCAGGTGCAGGATGACCTCCTCCCACACGGCGCCGCGGAACCGGTCGGCGAGGTAGTGCACCTCGTCCATCACGACGTAGGACAGCCCGCGTAGCGCGTCCGAGGAGGCATAGAGCATGTTGCGCAGCACCTCGGTGGTCATCACGACCACCGGTGCGTCGGGATTGATCGATTGGTCGCCGGTCAGCAGTCCGACCTGCTGGCGGCCGTGGCGCTCGGTGAGGTCGGCGAACTTCTGGTTCGACAACGCCTTGATGGGCGTGGTGTAGAAGCACTTCCCGCCCGCCGCCAGCGCGAGGTGAACGGCGAACTCGCCGACAACCGTCTTACCCGCGCCCGTCGGGGCGCAGACCAGGACACTGTGGCCTTCCTCGAGCGCCGCACAGGCTTCGCGCTGGAATGGATCGAGCCGGAACTTCAGCTCGGCGGAGAATACGGCCAACTCGCCTGTCTGCGACCGGTCAACTGTCACTCGTCAGAGCGTATCCGAGTAGTCCGACACCGGTCGTGCGGATTTCTCCGCGGGCGTACCGACCGGCCCGGCCGGATCGATCGGTTGCGGGGCGCCGAGTTCGGAAGCCTCCTCGTCCGCCAGCGCACCCCAGCCCTCGCGCTCCCTGCGCGCCCGGCGCATGTCGTTGATCCGGGAGAACTGGATCGCCACCTCGAACAACACCGTCAACGCCAAGGCCAGCGCCAGCATCGAGAAGGGATCCTGCGGCGTCACGATCGCCGCGAAGACGAACAAACCGAACGTGATCCCCCGCCGCCACGCCTTCAGGCGCTCGTAGGTGAGCACGCCGACCAGGTTCAACCCGACGATCAACAACGGCGTCTCGAAACTGACGCCGAAGATGATCAGCAACTGGATGATGAACGAGAAATATTGCGATCCGCTCAACGCCGTGATCTGCACGTTGTCGCCGATGGTGAGCAAGAAGCTCAACGCGTGCGCGATCACCACGTACGCCAGCACCGCTCCCGCGGCGAACAACACCGTGCCCGAGGACACGAATCCGACCGCGTACTTGCGTTCCTTCGCATACAGCCCGGGCGTGATGAACGCCCACAACTGGTACAGCCAGATCGGCGCGGCCAGCACCACACCCGCGGTCAGGCCGACCTTCAACCGCAGCGTGAACTGCTCGAACGGCGCGGTCGCGAGCAGACGGCATTCGCCGTCCGGCGTCAGCGACGCACGGGCCGACGCGGGCAGCGAGCAATACGGTCCGCGCAGGATTTCACCGAGGCTGTCGATCCCCAGGAACCCGTGCGCGTACCACAGGAATCCCAGTACCGTCGTCGCGATCACCGCCGCGATCGACACCAGCAACCGGTAACGCAGCTCCTGCAGATGCTCGACCAACGACATGGTGCCGTCGGGATTGGTCCTGCGCTTACTGCGCCGCGGATCGAACGGGATTCGCATGGTTGGTGATCGCCCCTGGGTTCACGTGCCTCGCACGGCTCGGCAACAGCACTGAGTCCGGAGTGAGTCGCTCCTCACTCCGGCGCGAGCGCATCCGCTCAGACCGATTTCTGCTCGGTGCGGGGCTCGGTGGCCTGCGGCGCCTGCTGCTGCGCGGCGGGCAACTGCGGTGCGGGCTGCTGAGCAGGCGCGCCACTGCTGGGCGCGTTGCTCTCGTTCTGCATCTGACTGACCTCGCTCTTGAAGATGCGCAACGATCGGCCCAGGCTGCGGGCCGCATCGGGCATCCGCTTCGCACCGAAGAACATCACGAAGACCACCGCAATGATCAGCCAGTGCCAGATGCTCAGACTGCCCATGATCTACCTCCCAAGACTGTGATGTTTCGATGCTACCGGAGGGTGACGTGCGCGAACGCGGCCGTCACCGCTCGTTCGCCCTGCGTTCGGGCACGGCGGCCGCCGCGGCGGCCCGCAACTGGCCGAGCAATTCGCGGCCGGTCCACGCGCGGCGGCCACCCTGCTCGGCCGCGACGATCAATTCGATCAACCGCTGATTCACCGGCGTCGGCATCCCGACCATCGCGCCCAGTTCGACTATTTCCCCACACAACCAGGAGATTTCGGTCGTGCGGCCCAACTCCAGATCGTCCGCCATGGACGAGCGCGCCATCGGATCGATGGCCAGCACCTGCCCGGCGACCCGCCGGAACAGGCCGTCGGGAACGGTCAACAGCGCGGCCATCACCTGGGGCGGCAGCGGGGTCAGCCGGGCGGGGCGAATTCGTGCCTTGTTCATCACCGCGAGCGCTTCGCGCTGGGTGAGCGCGAGACAGCGCCGGTAGTCCCGGTCGGCGAGTTCCTCCCGCAGCGGGCGCCCCGACAGCGCGTTGATCGGGTTGTTCAGGTTCAGCAGCAGCTTCGCCCACTGCACCGGACGCAGGTCGGGATACCGGCGCAAGCCGAGCCCCGCCCGCTCGAACACGTCCAGCAACGGCGCCAGGGCCGGATCGTCCTGGACCGCGAGTCCGCCTTCGGTGCCGCGATGGAACCGCCCGCCGGGGTGGTGCACGACATTGAACATCACCATTCCGGCCAGCACCACGCAATGCGGCAGGATCTCCCGGATCACCGAGTCGTTGCCGATGCCGTTCTGCAGGCTGAGGACGACGGTGCCGGGCCGGATCTTGCCCGCGAGCTCGCGCACCGCCTCCGCCGTCGCCGCCGATTTCACCGTGACCAGCACCAGATCCGCCGAGCCGACGTCATCCGGTTCGGTGGCGCGGTGGAATCGATCCGGCGGTAACGCGTCGTCGCCGCCGTCGAGGTCGGTGAGCCGAAGCCCCGACGCGCCGAGTTCGTCGAGCACGCGCTTACGGCCGACCAGGGTGACCTCTGCGCCCGCCACGCCGAGCTTGCCGCCGACGAAGTTGCCGATGCTGCCCGCACCTACCACCAGCACACGACTGTTCATGCCGGTAGGGCCTCTGCCTTCCTCATCTGGCCTCCAGATATCCGGCTTCCTCGTAGGCGGCCAGCGCGGCGTTCGACCGCTCGCGCACCGCCGCCACCAGTTCCGGCGGGCCGAGGACGGTGACGCCCGCCCCGAAACCGAGCAGCAGGCGGGCCATCCAGTCCAGCGTGGCGAACCGCATGGTCGCCTCCAGGCTGCCGTCGGGATGCACCGCCAGCCGATGCATCGGGTACTGATCCAGAACCCAAGCGTAATCGGCATGAATCCGCAAGCGCGCCAACGGAACCGCCGGATCGTCCTGGAACAGGTCCAGGCCCGCCGTCGCGTCGGTGGCATGCACGGGCGGGCGGGCCGGCTCGTCCAGCTCGGTCGCGGCCTCGATCCGGTCGAAGCGGAACAGCCGCACTCCTTCGGCCTGCCTGCACCACGCTTGCAGGTAGCTGTTGTCGTCCACGAGAACGATGCGGATCGGGTCGACGAGGCGTTCGGACACCACGTCGCGACTGGCGGAGTAGTACACCAGCCGCAGCGCCCGCCCGAGCGCCAGCGCCGAGCGCACGGCGGCCACCGCGGGCGCCTCCTGCGGCGGCGTTCGAGACCGCCCGTTCTCGGCGGATTCCGCTCCGCCCGCGATCGCCGCTTCGATCTTCGCGATGGCCGCGTGGGCCGCGGTCGGGTCCACCATGCCGGGCATGTCGACGATCGAGCGCAGCGCGACCAGCAGCGCGGTCGCCTCGGTGGAGGTCAACCGCAACGGACGGTCGATGCCCGCGGAGAAGGTGACCTCGATGCTCTCCTCGGAGAACGACAAGTCGATCAGGTCGCCGGGACCGTACCCGGGGAGCCCGCACATCCACAGCTGATTGAGGTCGCTCATCAACTGCTTGGTGGTCACGCCCAGATCGGCGGCGGCCTCGGCGGCGCTGATGCCGGGGTGGGCGATGAAGTACGGGATCATATTGAGCAGCCGGGACAACCGGACCGAAAGCCGCGAGCTCATGCCCGCACCTCCGTGCGGTCGAACACCGAACGCAGCCGCGCGATGACATCGGCACGCAGCGACTCGGGGGCGAGCACCACGGCGTCGGGGCCCAGGCCGGTGATGAGCCGGGCCAGCCAATCGCGGGATCGCACCGGAAGCTCGACCACGACGCCCGCACGGCCGCCGACGATGCGCTCACCGGTCACCTGACCGATCCTGCGAATCTCCCGCCCGCGCCCATCGGCCACCCACACCGTCGCCGCGCCGCTGACCGGCGCGGTACTGGTGACCTGGTCGACGATGGCGCGCAGGTCGACACCCTCCGGCTTGCGGACGGCGTTGCGCGGGCCGTACGGGGTCACGTCGTCGCCGATCCGGGACAGCCGGAAACTGCGCACCGCGTCCCGGTCGCGGTCGTGCCCGACCAGATACCAGCGGCCGTGATGAGTGACGACACCCCACGGTTCGACGTCGCGCATCAGATACGGGGCGGCGATCGCGCCACGGTGCTCGAATCGCACCGCCTGACCTGCATCGATCGCGGCGAGGAGTTTTCCCAGCACGGGTTCCGAGCCGCGCGCGCGGGCAGGCACCGCGGGCACCGACGCCACGGCGGCGTCGGTTTCCACGTGGATGCCCGCCGCACGCAGTTTGAGCAGCGCCCCCTCCGCGGCGGCGGCCAGTTCCGGCGATTCCCACATCTGCACGGCCACCGCGACGGCGGCGGCTTCCTGATCGGTCAGATCGATGTCGGGTAGCTCGTAGGCGTCGCGGTTGATCCGGTAGCCCTCCATCGTCGAGTACCGGCTCACCGGACCGACTTCCAGCGGAATGCCCAGATCACGCAGTTCGTTCTTGTCCCGCTCGAACATCCGGCTGAACGCCTCGTCGCTGGCGGAGTCCTCGTAGCCGGCCACGCTCTCCCGGATCCGCTCGGCGGTCAGGAACTGCCGGGTCGACAGCAGCGCGATGACCAGATTCATCAGCCGCTCGACCTTGGATATCGCCACCCGATAGAGGGTAATCTGCGCGGCCGGGAGGTGTTAGTTCGGCCGCGCGTTCGCGCGGCGTGTTCTGTGTCGGTTCGCCGGCGCCCGCGGCGCCCGGGCCATCAGTTCTCGGCCAGGTAGCGCTCGACCTTCTCCACTTTCGCTGTCATCGCATCCGTCACCCCGGGCCGGATGTCGGCCTTCAGCACCAGGCTGCATCGCGGCGCGACAGCGAGAATGGCGTCGGTGGCCTGTTTCACCACGGCCATCACCTCGTCCCACTCCCCCTCGATGGTGGTGAACATGGCGTCGGTGCGGTTGGGCAGTCCGCTGGCCCGCACCACGCGGACCGCTTCGGCCACGGCGCGCCCGACGTCGACGCCGGTCCCGAGCGGTGTGACGGAGAAGGCAATGATCATGTCTCGATCATGCCTGTCACCAGGCGGGCTCTGTCACATCGACGCGATGAGCCGATCCACGCGCTCGTCGACCGAGCGGAACGGGTCCTTGCACAGCACGGTGCGCTGCGCCTGGTCGTTCAGCTTCAGGTGCACCCAGTCGACGGTGAAGTCGCGGCCCGCCTCCTGGGCGGCGGTGATGAAGTCACCGCGCAGCTTGGCCCTGGTGGTCTGCGGCGGGGTGTCGACCGCGGCGTCCACGGCCTCGTCCTCGGTGACGCGCTTGGCCAGACCCTTGCGCTGCAGCAGGTCGAAGACGCCGCGGCCGCGCTTGATGTCGTGATAGGCCAGGTCCAGCTGAGCGATCTTGGGATCGGACAGCTCCATGCCGTACCGGTCCTGGTAGCGCTGGAACAGCTTGCGCTTGATCACCCAGTCGATCTCGGTGTCGACCTTCGCGAAGTCCTGCGCCTCCACCGCGTCCAGGGTGCGGCCCCACAGGTCGACCACCTGGTCGATCTGGGGATCGCGGTCCCGATTGCGCAGGTGCTCCACGGCGCGGGCGTAGTACTCGCGCTGGATGTCCAGGGCGCTGGCCTGCCTGCCGCCTGCCAGGCGCACCGGACGGCGACCGGTGAGGTCGTGGCTGACCTCGCGGATCGCGCGGATCGGATTGTCCAGCGCGAAGTCGCGGAACGAGACGCCCGCCTCGATCATCTCCAGCACCAGGGCCGCCGTGCCGACCTTGAGCATGGTCGTGGTCTCGGACATGTTCGAGTCGCCGACGATCACGTGCAGGCGGCGGTACTTCTCCGCGTCGGCGTGCGGCTCGTCGCGGGTGTTGATGATCGGCCGCGAGCGGGTGGTCGCCGAGGAGACGCCTTCCCAGATGTGCTCGGCACGCTGCGACAGGCAGAAGGTGGCGGCCTTCGGCGTCTGCAGCACCTTGCCCGCGCCGCAGATCAGCTGGCGGGTGACCAGGAACGGCAGCAGCACATCGGAGATCCGGGAGAACTCGCCCGCGCGCACCACGAGGAAGTTCTCGTGGCAGCCGTAGGAGTTGCCCGCGGAGTCGGTGTTGTTCTTGAACAGGTAGATGTCGCCGCCGATGCCTTCTTCGGCCAGCCGCTGCTCGGCGTCGACCAGCAACTCTTCGAGGACCCGCTCGCCCGCACGGTCGTGGGTCACCAATTGCGCCAGGTTGTCGCACTCCGCGGTCGCGTACTCCGGATGGGACCCGACATCGAGGTAGAGCCGAGCACCGTTGCGGAGGAACACGTTCGAGCTACGGCCCCAGGACACCACCCGGCGGAACAGATACCGGGCCACCTCGTCGGGGGACAGTCGACGGTGACCGTGGAAGGTGCATGTCACACCGAACTCGGTCTCGATCCCCATAATTCGTCGCTGCACACCATCGACATTACAGCCATGTCGAGGTCTTGCGTGGGGCACCGAACAACCCGTATGCATACGTCTTCACAACAATTTGGCCCGCTTTGTCGGAATTTGCCCGGGTGAAACGCCGGTTTCGCCGGAGGATGCACAGTGCGGGGCCCGCGCCGGACATGCCGGTACGGCCCGCGAACCTGGCGCCGTTCGCGGGCCGTCGAGCTCGTCGGCCCCGCTGATCACTCCCGCCGGATCACTCCGCTGACGGAGTCTCCTTCGCCGACGGTTTCTCATCCTTCGACTCGGAGCCGGTCTCCTCCGCCGCGGGCTTCTCGGCCGCCTCCGCCGGGCTGAGCAGACGCTCCAGCGCGGCGTTGGGCACTCGCCGGAACGCCCGGCGCGGACGCGCCTGCTCCAAGGTCGCGACCTCGAGCGAGCTCACGCCCAGCACCCGCTTCTCCTTCTCCGCGCCCTCCGGAACGCCCGCCTGCAGCGCGCGCACCGCGACGCCGACCGCGGAGGCCAGGTCGAGCCCCGGCTGGTAGGACGACTTCAACGCGGTGACGATCGGCTCCGTCGTGCCGCCCATCACCACGAACTCCCGCTCGTCCACGATCGACCCGTCGAAGGTGATCCGGTACAGCACCGATTGGGCGGCCTGCTCCGGATACCCCACCTCCGCCACACAGATCTCCACCTCGTACGGCTTGAGCTGATCGGTGAAGATCGTGCCGAGGGTCTGCGCGTAGGCATTGGCCAGCGCCCGGCCGGTGACGTCGCGGCGGTCGTATTGATACCCGCGAATGTCGGCCTGCAGGATGCCGCCCCTGCGCAGGTTCTCGAACTCGTTGTACTTGCCGACCGCGGCGAACCCGATGCGGTCGTAGAGCTCACTCACCTTGTGCAGCGTCGCGGACGGGTTCTCCGCGACGAAAAGCACACCCTTGTCATACGTCAAGACCACGACGCTGCGCCCACGGGCGATACCCTTGCGCGCGAGCTCGGTCTTGTCGCGCATGATCTGCTCGGCCGACGCGTAGTACGGCAACGTCATGATCAGGCGCTCCCTTCTTCGGCGGCCTCGCGGTCGGCGACGATACCGCGGGTGATCTCCGCCAGCCGCGACTCGCTCACCTCGACCGCACCCTCCTCATCGATCACGATCGCCGTCGGGAAGATGCCGCGCACCAGATCCGGGCCACCCGTCGCGGTGTCGTCGTCGGCCGCGTCGAACAGCGACTCGACGGCGATGCGCAACGCGCGATCCTGATCGATTCCCTTGGCGTACAACTTCTTCAGCGAAGACTTCGCGAACATCGAGCCGGAACCGACCGCGGCGTACCCGAAACGCTCCTCGCTGCGTCCACCCACCACATCGAACGAAACGATGCGGCCCGCCTTGTCCGGATCGGTGGCATCCAGGTCGTAGCCGACCAGCATCGGCACCACCGCCAGACCCTGCAGGGCCGCAGGCAGATTCTCGCGCACCATCTTCGACAGCTTGTTGGCCTTGCCGTCGAAGGTCAGCGACACGCCCTCGAGCTTCTCGTAGTGCTCCAACTCCACCGCGAAGATCCGCACCATCTCCACCGCCATGCCCGCGGTGCCTGCGATGCCGGCCGCGGAATAGCTGTCGGTGATGTAGACCTTCTCGATATCCCGGCTGGCCAGCAGGTTTCCCTGCGTGGCACGCCGGTCACCGGCGATCAGCACACCGCCGCGATAACTCACCGCCACAATGGTGGTGCCGTGCGGAGCGATCTCCTTCGCGGAAGTGCCGCCGGGGATTCCGGCGGCACCCTGTCCGAACCTGTTGCTGGGCAACAAATCCGGAGCATGCATGCGGAGATAGTCGGAGAAGGAAGAAAGGGCGTACCCCAAGTGGAGACGCGAGGGGTCACCGACTGTCACTGGCCACCTTTCTGCACGTACGCGCGGACGAAGTCCTCGGCGTTCTCCTCGAGCACGTCATCGATCTCGTCGAGCAGGTCGTCGGTTTCCTCCGCCAGCTTCTCGCGGCGCTCCTGACCGGCGGCGTCTACACCGTCGGGGCCCTCGTCCTCGTCGCCACCCCCGGCGCGCTTGGTCTGCTCTTGTGCCATGGCAGCCGACCTCCTCTGTCCTCACCATGATCGGGACCCATGGTGAGCACGGTCCCGATCATGAGCATTGTCCGTGCTCGTCCCTCAACACTACCTACCAGCACCGACAGTGTGCCTATTTTGGTTTGGCCGCGCCTTCGGCGCAGCGCGGCTGTGTTCATTTTGCAGCGCCTGCGGCGCTGCGTGTTCGCGGCCCCCTTGTGGCTCGCGGGGCCGCGAACGGACAATGCCCGATCTCGCTTCGCTCGAAACCCGTGGTGGGGCCGGTGTGGTTGCGTAAGGCGATGGACGGCACTGCCGACGACTCGCCTTCGCTGCCGAACAGGCCGTTCAGGTACGGATCGAACACTGCCTTACCTAACTCGGCGGTAGGCCTGAACCGGCAGGGCCGAGCCCGATCCGAGTGGCGTCGGCGCTCGACCCGGTGCCATCGAACGGGCTGCGGTGCCGTCCGGAGACCGGGCGGCGCGTGGAACTCGGTCGGGCGCGCGCCGAAGACTACGTCGTCAGCTGCTCCACCAAGTCCGCGGCGGTGGTCACGCCGTCGAGGAGTTTGCCGACGTGGGCCTTGGTGCCGCGGCGGGGCTCCAGGGTGGGGATGCGGACCAGGGAGTCGCCGCCGAGGTCGAAGATCACCGAGTCCCAGCTGGCCGCCGCGATGTCGGCGCCGAAGCGGCGCAGGCATTCGCCGCGGAAGTAGGCGCGGGTGTCGGTGGGCGGATTGGTCATGGCGTCGAGGACCTGCTGCTCGGTGACCAGCCGCTTCATCGAGCCGCGGGCGACCAAGCGGTTGTAGAGACCCTTGTCCAGGCGCACGTCGGAGTACTGCAGGTCCATCAGGTGCAGCTTGGGGGCCGCCCAGCCCAGTCCCTCGCGGCTGCGCATGCCCTCGAGCAGGCGCAGCTTGGCGGGCCAGTCGAGCAGGTTCGCGCACTCCATCGGATCGCGTTCGAGCAGGTCGAGCACCATGGCCCAGTTCTCGATGATGTCCTGGACGCGCTTGTCGTCGTTGCCCGTGCGGTCGACGAACTTGATCACCCGGTCCAGGTAGACGCGCTGCAGCGCGAGGCCGGTGAGTTCGCGGCCGTCGGCGAGCGCGACGGTCGCCCGCAGCGTGGGGTCGTGGCTGATCGTGTGCACCGCGGTGACCGGGCGGGCCAGCTGCAGGTCCGACAGGTCCTCGCCCGCTTCGATCAAGTCGAGGACCAGAGCGGTGGTGCCGACCTTCAGGTAGGTCGACATCTCGGCCAGGTTGGCGTCACCGATGATGACGTGCAGCCTGCGGTACTTGTCGGCATCGGCGTGCGGTTCGTCGCGGGTGTTGATGATGCCCCGCTTGAGCGTGGTCTCCAGACCGACCTCGACCTCGATGTAATCCGAGCGCTGGGACAGCTGGAAGCCCGCGTGATCGCCGGACTGGCCGATGCCGACCCGGCCGGAGCCGCACACCACCTGGCGGGACACGAAGAACGGCGTGAGCCCGACGATGATCTGGTTGAACGGGGTATCCCGGCTCATCAGGTAGTTCTCGTGGGTGCCGTACGAGGCGCCCTTGCCGTCGACGTTGTTCTTGTACAGCTGCAGCCGCGGGGCACCCGGCACGCTCGAGGCATGCCGTGCGGCGGCCTCCATCACCCGCTCGCCCGCCTTGTCCCAGATCACCGCGTCCAGCGGGTCGGTGACTTCGGGCGCGGAGTATTCCGGGTGGGCGTGGTCGACGTAGAGCCGGGCGCCGTTGGTGAGGATCATGTTGGCGGCGCCCACCTCGTCGGCGTCGATCACCGGCGCGGGCCCGTTCATCCGGCTCAGGTCGAATCCGCGCGCGTCGCGCAGCGGCGACTCCACCTCGTAGTCCCAGCGGGTGCGCTTGGCGCGCGGCACGCCCTCCGCCGCGGCGTAGGCCAGGACCGCCTGGGTCGAGGTGAGGATCGGGTTGGCCGACGGCTCGGTCGGGGTCGAGATGCCGTATTCGACCTCTATTCCGATGATGCGCTGCATGGCATCGAGCCTAAGTCACGCACCCGGCCGAACCCGCCGCGACCGGCGGAGTCCAATGTCATACCGCAGGTGGTACTTCCGGAGGACCCGTCGCGGCGCAGGTCGGCGCGATAGTCGGGACATGTCCGAATCGATCGCGGCCGGCCGCGTGGAGACCACCGAACAGCACCGCGCGGCGCTTCCGCCGCCACCCGCACCCGCCCGGCTCGTCGCGCTGGACGTGCTACGCGGGATCGCGATCCTCGGTACCCTCGCCACCAACATCTGGATCATCACCAACCCGGAAGGGCTGGTCGGCTACCTGCACGATCTGGGTGGGCAGGCCGGTGGATGGACCTGGACCGAGCGCGTGCTCCAGCAGCTGGCGCAGGGCAAATTCCTCGGACTGCTCACCATCATGTTCGGGATCGGCCTGGCCATCCAGCGACGCTCCGCGACCAAGGCCGGGCGCCGCTGGCCGGGCAAGTATCCCTGGCGCGCGGGACTGCTGTTCCTGGACGGTCTGGTCAATTTCGTCTTCGTCGCCGAGTTCGACGTCCTGATGGGTTACGCGGTGACCGGGCTGGTGGTCGCGTTCGTGCTCGCCACCGGCGAGCGGGCGCAGCGACGGTGGCTGGTGGGCGCGGCGGCCGTGCACGTGTCGCTGTTGACGCTGATCGCGCTGGCTCTGGCGTTCGCGCCGCGCCAGGATGCGGCGGCGCGGCGTGCGCTGGACCCGAATCCGTATGCGGACGGCTCGTTCTGGGAACTGGCGCTGTTCCGGCTCGGCAACGCCGGGCTGTTCCGGGTGGAGGCGATTTTCGTCTTCGCGATGTCGGTCGCGCTGTTCCTGACCGGCGCCCGGCTGTTCCGGGCGGGAGTGTTCGGCCCGGAAGGCGCGCGGCTGCGCAAGCGGCTGATGGTCCTCGGCTTCGGCGTGGCCGCGCCGATCGACCTGGGCGTCGGCATCCTGGGCGGTGGCGACCTGATCCTGTTCACCCGGTACGGCAGCGCGCCGTTCGTATCTCTCGGCATCCTGGCGGCAGTCGCCGAGTGGTATCTGCGGCGTCCAGGTGCCGGCTTCGCCGGACGGCGTTTCACCGAGATCGGCCGCACCGCGCTCAGCTGCTATGTCCTGCAGAATCTGGTGGCATCGGTCCTGTGCTACGGCTGGGGTTTCGGGCTCGCCGCCCGTGTCTCGCCCGACGACCGTGTGCCGTTCACCATCGGTGTCTATGTGCTCGTGTCGGTGATCATCGCCGGCGGAGCGCACCTGTGGCTGCGACGCTTCGAGCGGGGGCCGGTGGAGTGGTTCTGGAACGTGAGTTACCGGACGCTGGCCCGGGAACGCTGAACCCGCCGTGCCCGCCCGCATCCCGGTGCGCCGGAATGCGGGCAGTTGTCGCTGTGGAGCTGTCGCAGCGGCACACGCCGCCGCTCGGGCGATCCGACGGACATGGCGCCCGGTGGCCGCTACCGTCGTGCTGTGACGCTCGCCGACCGCTACCCCTTGCTGCACACACCGGCCCACTGGGCATGGGGCGAGTTGGATGTGCGGTTCTCCACCACGCTCCCGTCCGACGAACTGATCACCAATATCCACGTCGTCTGTTTCGTCGGTGACGAGATCGTGCTCTGTCGCGACGATCGCGATGTCTGGCTGATTCCGGGCGGCACCAGGGAACGCGGCGAGTCGATCGACGCCTGCGCGCGCCGCGAATTGCGGGAGGAGGCGGGAGCCCGCCCGGTCGGACCGATCCGATGGTTCGGCGCCCACCATGCGACGAGCACCAGCCCCGTACCGCACCGCGAGTGGCAGCCCCATCCGCACAAGGCGTGGCTGTGGTGCACCGCGGACGTGGTGCTCGACTCCGCACCGACCAATCCCGATGATGCCGAGCACATCCTCGAGGTGCGCACCTTTCCCGTGGCCGAAGCGATGCGACGGGCCGAATCCGACGGCGAGCACCTGAGCGAACTCGTCGCTTTGGCGGTGGAACTCCACCGGTCCGAGTGACCCGGCGTCCCGCCCCAGATATTCGCTCCGCGCTCATCGGTGCGACCGGGGCAGAATCGAAGTATGGCAACGGCAACTTGGCACGGCCGCGTCCTCGCGACCAGCAACGACACCATCATCGTCGAGGGCAATCACTACTTCCCGCCGGACTCGATACGGCCGGAGTTCTTCCAGCCCTCCGACACGCACACCTACTGCCCGTGGAAGGGCACCGCCAGCTACTACACCGTGGTGGTCGACGGAGACAGCAACTCCGACGCCGCCTGGTACTACCCGGAGCCGAAGACCAAGGCCGCACAGATCAAGGACTACGTCGCGTTCTGGCGCGGCGTCGAGGTGACCGAGAACTGACGGCACTATTTCGCTGCTAGCAATCGAGCGGCGAACTCATGATCGATCCCGGAATCGGGTCGTAGGCGCGACCGGGTGGCGATCGGCGGGCGGGGCCGGCGGCGTGGCCCGCCCGCTGCCTACGACCGGCGGCAATCGGAGGAATCGGGAATACCGCCCGGGTGAAACCGATACGCTCATCCCAGGATTCAGCGCGAGTGTCTCAGCCGGGAGCATCCCATGATGAAGGCTCTGGTCACCAACGGCTTCTCCATGTCGCCCGGAAGCGCGGCGGACGAACCGGCGCGAGCGGGTCTCGCGCTGCTCAGGCCGGGAGTGCTGGCCGTCGCCGGATCGATCGGTCCGACGGAGTTACACGCGCATCACGCGGTGCAGATCGTCGCCGCGAGCACACCGATCGTCGTGGTGGACGGTAGCGGTGTCCGCAGGCAGGGCACCCACGTCATCGTGCCGACCGACGCACCGCACCGGATCGACGTGGGCGCCGCGCACGGCACGGCCGTCTACCTCGATCCCGAGACGGCCGCCGGTGCGGCGGCGGATCGCAGAGCCCACGTCAACGGCTGGGTCGACAGCGCCGACACCCTCGGCATCGCTGCCGGTGATGGGGACCTGACCGCGCAGGTCACCGCGGTCGTCGATGATCTGCTGCCGCAAGACGGCGCCTCCGGGTCGGGCGAGCGGCACGCGGTGATCACGGCGGCCCTGCAACTGCTGCCCGCTCTGGTGCGCACCGGGTCGGTGCGCGGCGCGGATGTCGCACGGCAGTTGGGCATTCCCGCGCCTCGGTTGTCCCATCTGTTCACCGAGCAGATGGGAATCCCGTTGCGGCGCTACATCCTCTGGCTGCGGCTGCACATAGCGCGGACCCGCGCGCTGGCCGGAGACGATCTCACGGCGGCCGCGCACGCGGCGGGATTCTCCGACGGCGCGGACCTCACCCGCACCTGCCGCCGGACGTTCGGGTTGTCTCCTTCGGTGCTGAGCCACACCAGCGACTCGGTTCCCGACACGTAGCCGCCGAAAACGGCTCGCGTCCGTCCTCCACGGTCACAGGTGCAGACGCGGTCCTTCTGCCTGCCGGACAGGGCCCGGCCACCCCGGCCGCCTATGCCGGGGCCGCACGTGTTCCGTTCTCGGCATCCGGCCCGGGGCGGCACCGCACTCGCGGAGTTCGTCACCGAATCAGGTGGCTGTCCGAGGCCGGTCCAGCGACCGCGGGGCGCGCACGCATTCCGATATCGCCGGCACGATGGGCGCGCGTCCCGTCGACGACCGGCGGTCAGGCCACCGTGGGCGAACAGACCGCGGCCGGACGGCGCGGTCAGCCGGCCGGACGAGACTCGACGTAATAGTCCGCCGAGATCGTCTTCAGCACCTGCCGTACGCCGAGCGGCGCCCACGCCGCGGACGGGTCGTGCCGCACGACC
>NZ_BAFR01000110.1 GCF_000308435.1 Nocardia araoensis NBRC 100135
ACCGCGATCGGACGCGAGCACTACCGTCCTCCGCTCATCGCGCATAGATCGTCACTCCCCGGTGCACGGTGCGCAGGCACGTGGGCAGCGGCGCGCCGGGTTCCAGCGCGGGCAACCCTGGGACGCGTGAGCGCGGGTCGGTGGACCAGCGCTGCACCGAGTCCGCGGCCGCGGCGACGACGAGTTCGCCGGCATCCCAGATCGCGTAGGAGGCGGGCGCCCCGGGTACCAGGGTGCCCGCGACGCCGTCGCGAACTCCGCCCGCGCGCCAAGCGCCGCGGGTGGCCGCGGCGAAAGCGGCCCGTGGGGACAGGCCGTGGCCGGGTGTGCGGTGCTCGGCGGCGGCACGCACCGCCGCCCACGGATCGAGCGGGGTGACGGGAGCGTCGGAACCGATCGCCAGGGCCATGCCCGCGGAGGCCATGGCGGCGAACGGGTTCAGCGCCGCGGCGCGCTCGGCGCCCAGCCGCGCCGCGTACATGCCGTCGGCGCCGCCCCACGCGGCGTCGAATCCGGGCTGCACACTGGCGATCACGCCCCAGCGGGCCAGACGGGAGATGTGCTCGGCGTCGAGGAGTTCCGCGTGTTCGACGCGATGCCCGAGCGACGCGACGGCGGGGCCGCCGAGTTCGGCGACCACCCGTTCGATACCACCGACCACGACGTCCATCGCGGCGTCGCCGATTACGTGGAATCCGGCCTGGATGCCCGCGACGGTGCAGGCGCGGACGTGCTCTGCGATCGCGTCGGCGTCGAGATAGCTTCGGCCGCAGCCCGTTTCGTCGGCGTAGGGCGCACGCAGCCACGCGGTGCGCGATCCGAAGGAGCCGTCGACGAACAGGTCGCCGCCGAGCGCGTGCACACCGAGTTCGTCGATCAGGGCGCGGGCCTGCTCGGCGCTGCGCACCGCCTCGCCCCAATAGGCCCGCACCTGGACGCCGTGCTCGAATTCGAGCAGTTCGCGGACGTCGGCGCGGCCCGCGATCTCGGGGCCCGCGCATTCGTGCACCGCGACGACACCGCGCGCGGCGGCGTGGTCCAGTGCGGCGGCGCGCGCTAGATCCCGTTGTGCCCGAGACAGACCGGCGAGCGCGGCGGCGCGCACCAGGTGGTGGGCGGCGGCGCGCACGGGTTCGCCTCGGGTGAATCCATCGGTCGCCGCCAGCTCGGGCAGCGCGTCCAGCAGGGCCGAGGACGCCACCGCGGAGTGGGCGTCCACCCGCGACAGATAGACCTGCCTGCCCGCGCCCACCGCCGCGTCGATCTCCTCGACGGTGGGCGGCCGTCCCTCCGGCCAGGCGGTCTCGTCCCAGCCGTCGCCCAGTATCGCGCCGTCGGAATGCGCCCCGGCGAACTCGCGCAGCAGCCGCAGGCAGTGGTCGAGCGACCGGGCGGCCGACAGGTCGAGCCCGGTCAGCTTCAGCCCCAGCGCGGTGACGTGCACATGCGGATCGACGAACGCGGGCGCGACGAAGGCGCCGTCCAGGTCGACGATCTCGGCGTCCGGATGCAGCGCGCGACCGGGTTGCTCGGCGCCCAGCCAGACGACGGTCCCGTCGCTCACCGCCATCGCCGTGGCATCGGGTGAACTGGCACTGTAGAAACGGCCGCCGATCAGCAACTGGGTACTCACGAGGCACCAGTCTGCCCCATACCCGGTTCGGCGGTTTCGGTCAGCCGTTCAGCACGGGGCGGCCGACCAGATCCTCCGGCTGCGCCAGCACCGCCATCACCTCCGCGTACTCCGGCGGCGCGCCACCGGTTCCCCCGGCCGCCGCGGGCAGGCAACCCGCCTCCACGGCGATCAGCTCGAGCCGCAGCGCCGCGGCCGTGAATCCGGAAATCGACTGTCCCGCAGCGGCCGCCGCTCGTTTCACCGCGGCGGCCAGCTCTTCGCTCACCGTCACGGTGAGTTGCTCGGTGGCCATCGCGCCACGATAGCCCTTCGCGCCGCCGCACGGAACCGGCTGCGGCGAGTTCTAGGTGATCGCGCGGCGCGCGTTGCCCTGGCCGTCGTCGTACCACTGCCCCATGACGACGCCCTCGACCACCTCGCCACCGTCGACGACCACCCCGCGGTAAGGCGCGGTCGCGACGAGCCTGCGGAAGCGCCGTGCGGCGACGGCGGCGAGCACGGGACGCGCCAGGAACCGCGTGGGCGGCAGCAGCAGGAGCAGACCGAACAGCGAGGTGACCAGGCCGGGCACGAACATGAGCACACCGCCCGCGGCGACCAGGGCACCGTCCGCCACGGCGGTCCCCGGCGCCACTTCCCCGCGCGCGGCCCGGCGGAACTGCTCGAACACCCGCCGGCCCTGTGAACCGACCAGCAGCATGCCCGCCCCCGATCCGGCGATCAGCAGCAGGATGGTCGGCAGCGCGCCGATCAGCTGACCGACCGCGACCAGCGCGGCGACTTCCACGACGACGTACAGCACGAACAACAGGGCGGGCATGGCGATCCTTTCGGACGATCTACCGGGTCAACGTCCCGCGCCCGGGTTTTTCTCCCCGATCCGCCTGATAGGTCGCTGAGAGCCCCGCCGTCAGCCGCCCGGCCGCACCAGCCCGGTCTCGTAGGCCAGCACGACCGCCTGCACCCGATCGCGCAGACCGAGTTTGGTGAGCACCCGGCCCACGTGCGTCTTGACCGTGGCCTCCGACAGGTACAACTGCTCGGCGATCTCCGCATTGGAGCGGCCTGCCGCGATCTGCTCGAGCACTTCACGTTCCCGGGCGGTGAGCACGTCCAGCACGCCCGGATCGCGGGTCCGCGCAGGGTTTTCCGCGATGAGCCGATCGAGCAGACGTTTGGTGACCTTCGGCGAGACCACCGCGTCGCCGGCGGCGACGCTGCGGATGGCCGAGACGAGATCCTCCGGCGGAGTGTCCTTCAACAGGAATCCGCTCGCTCCCGCCCGCAGCGCGCCGAGCGCGTGCTCGTCGAGATCGAAGGTCGTCATGACGAGCACCCGGCTGCCGTGCCCGGCCTCCACGATGCGGGTGGTGGCGACCACCCCGTCCACCACGGGCATACGCACGTCCATCAGCACCACGTCGGGGCGCAGTTCCGCCGCCGTGGTGACCGCGGCCGCGCCGTTGGCCGCCTCGCCGATCACTTCGATGTCGGGGTGCGCGCCGAGCACCATCTTCAATCCCATCCGCATGAGTTCCTGGTCATCGACAACGAGCACGGTGATCGGCACGTTCCCAATGTAACGTGACCGCTTCGACGCGCCGGGCGGCATCTGCGGCGGCGGCCTCGCCCGCCCCGTCGGTGGGAGTCGAATCTGCCTGTGGATCAATAAGTTTCGCAAAGCGCGATCGACTGCGGACCCAGCTCAGTCCACCGGTTCGGATCGCAGCGGGATGTCGGCGCGCACCCGCCAGGCTCCGTCGGCGTCGCGGCCCGCGTCCAGGTTGCCGCCGAGCACCGCGACGCGTTCGCGCATCCCGACCAAGCCGAGCCCGCTGCCCTGGATGCGCGCGCCCGGTTCCGGCGGCGCGGCCCCACCGGTGTCGGTCACGTCGATCAGTACGTCGGTATCGGTGCGGCGCACCCGCACCCACGCCTTCGGGTGCGGCCCGGCATGCCGCAGCGTATTGGTCAGCGATTCCTGCACGATGCGGTGCACGCCGAGACTGACTTCCGGCGCGATGTCGTCGAGTTCGCCGGTCAATTCCAGTTCGACGGCCAGACCCGTGCCGCGCATCATCTCCACGAGCTTGGCGATGCCGGCGGTGCCGTGCTGGGGCAGTTGGTCGGGCGCGTGCTCCGTGCGCAGCAGGGCCACGGTTCTGCGCAGTTCGCGCAGCGCTTCGCGGCCGGTGCTCGCGATGGTGGCGAGCGCCTGCTCGGCCGCGTCCGGGTCGCGGCGCAGCGCGTACTTCGCCCCGTCGGCCTGCACGATGATCACGCTCACCGCGTGGGCGACCACATCGTGCAGTTCCCGCGCGATGCGGGTGCGTTCGGCCGCCACGGCGTCGTGCGCGCGACGCTCCTTGTCGTAGTCGGCGACCGCGAGCCGGGCCGCCACCTCGGCGTCGTAGGCGTGCCGCGCGCCGATGAACTCCGCGAGCGTCCAGCACAAGGCATAGAACATGGCCGTGAACACGCTGTCGGACCCGGACGGCTTCCCGATCGCGACGATCGAGAACGCGAGATCCACCACCAGGCCGAGCCCGTACCACAGTCCCTCCCGCCTGCCGACATAAGCGACCAGCGTGTAGAGCATGATGCCGTGGGACAGCTGGGCGATGTGGTCGGCGTCGTCCCGGGCCAGGAAGCCCACCAGCGTCTCGGTCAGCGACAGCGCCAAAGTGGTGGCCGCCATGGCCCGGGGATACACCCGCCGCAGGGCGAGCGGCAGCGGCAGCAGCACGCCGATGGCCAGGTAGGCGAGCTTGTTGTGCGCGTTGCCGACGCCGATGATCTCGAGCAGTACGAAGATCGCCGCCAGCATCGAGTCGGCCACGACGGGCTTGCCCCGGAGCCACAGACTGAAACGACGCACCGGATCAGAGTAAGTGGCCTCGGCGCACGGGCGACCGGGCCCAGCCGACGACTGCCGTCCCCGGCACCGGGCAGGGTCCGGCTCCGCGGTCTGGTTGTCTGGCGGGGTGGAGATCGGAGACTGGGCGGTTTTGTTGACGGCGGCGACAGCGGCGGGTTGGGTGGACGCGGTGGTGGGCGGCGGCGGGCTGATCGTGCTGCCGACGTTGTTCGTGGTGGCCCCCGGTATCGCGCCGCAGACCGCCCTCGGTACCAACAAACTCGCCGCGGTCGCCGGGACGAGCGCCTCGGTGCTGACCTTCGCGCGCAAGGTGCCGATGCGCTGGCGGGTGCTGTTGCCCGCGGCGGTGATCGCCGCGGCGGCAGCGGCGGTGGGCGCGGCCGCGGTCTCGCTGATCGACCGCGAACTGTTCATTCCCATCGTCATGGTGGTGCTGGTCGGCGTAGCGGTATTCGTCACGCTGCGTCCGTCGATCGGCGTCACCCTGGCGACGCATCCGCCCACCAGGCGCAAGGTCGTCCTCACGGTGGCGCTGGCGGCGGGGTTGATCGGCTTCTACGACGGCCTGCTCGGGCCGGGCACCGGAACGTTCCTGATCATCACCTTCGCGACCCTGCTCGGCACCGAGTTCGTGCGCGCCGCCGCCATGGCCAAGGTGATCAACTGCGGATCCAACCTCGGCGCCCTGCTCTTCTTCGGGGCGACCGGGCACATCCTCTGGGCACTCGGCGCGGGAATGGCCGTCGCGAATGTCCTCGGTGCCGTGGTCGGCGCGCGCATGGCGCTGCGGAAGGGCGCCGAGTTCGTCCGCATCGTGCTGCTGGTGGTGGTGATCGGGATGGTGATCAGGTTGGGCTGGCAGCAGTTCGGCTGATCAGCCCACCGGCTGGGCGTGCTGGGTGGCCAGCCATGGTTGCAGCACCCGCGAGGTGGTCTCGTGGATCTCGCGCTGCAGGCGCTCGCCGTCCTCGACGCCCGCGAACGGTCGCTGGAACAACACCGTCAACGCGCCCGACACGGCTCCGACGACCGCGCCGACCAACGCGGCAGCGCCGACCTCGTCGAGTTCGGCGGGGAACGCCTTGTGCAACTGCCTGGCGATCTCGCGCTGGGTGACCAACTGGGCGTGCGCGGCGCGGCCGCTCACCGCGGGCACGGTCCGCGACACCTGAGCGCGCAGCGCCCCGATCCGGGCATGGAGGTCGTCGACGAGGTGCTCGCCGGGGTTGTCACCGGCGGCGCGCAACGCGCGCAGCAGAACCTCCACCGGTCGTTCCCCCGGACGCCTGCTGGCGATCGCCGCCACCGCGGAGCGGACCCGCTCGTCGGATTCCGGGAAGAGCAACTCTTCCTTGCTGGCGAAGTAGTTGAAGAACGTGCGGGTGCCGACGTCCGCCGCCGCGGCGATGTCGGCCACCGTGGTCTCCTCGTAGCCGCTCGTCTCGAACAGCTCGGCTGCGGCTTCCAGGATGGCTCGGCGGGTACGTTCGCGTTTACGGTCACGCAGGGCGGATGGCGGCACGCGGGCACAGTAAAGCATCCGGCGAGCAACACGCGGTAAGGCCGAGTGTCGCGCGCGCCGTGCACGCACCGCCACCGCGCATCCGATGCAAATCGGCACGCGATGCGCTTTCACGCGGCGCGTGTGCACCGCACCGGCATGTTCCCGACTAGGTTGGTGCGGGTGAGCATCGCGACTTCCAGAGACGTGGACGCCGAGTTCCTCGACCTGCCACTGGCCGCGCTCGCCGACGCTGCCCTCGCCGCGGCGACGGCGGCAGGCGCCGAGCACGCCGACCTGCGGGTGCACCGCCTGGTGACCCAATCGATCCGGTTGCGCGACGGGCGAGTCGAGTCCGTCACCGACAGCACCGAACTCGGTTTCGCCGTCCGGGTGATCGTGGACGGCACATGGGGTTTCGCGTCGCACGCCGCGCTCACCCCCGGTACCGCCGCCCAGGTGGCGCGCACCGCCGTCACCGTCGCGACCACGCTGCGGGCACTCAACCGGGAACGCGTCGAGCTGGCCGGCGAGCCGCGTTACACCGACGCGCGCTGGGTGTCGGCCTACGACATCGACCCGTTCACCGTGCCGACCGGCGAGAAGGTCGCGCTGCTGCAGGACTATTCGGAGCGCCTGTCGCACGCGGACGGTGTGGATCACGTCACCGCGAGCGTGCTGCAGGTCAAGGAGCAGACCTTCTACGCCGACACCGCGGGCTCCTCGATCACCCAGCAACGGGTGCGGCTGCACCCGACTCTCGAGGCGATCACCGTGGACGCTGCGGCGGGGGTGTTCGAGACGATGCGCACGCTGGCCGCCCCGGTCGGCCGCGGATGGGAGTACGTGACCGGCGCCGACGGTGTGTGGGACTGGGACGGCGAACTCGCGCGGATTCCGGAATGGCTGGCCGAGAAGGTGAAGGCGCCCAGCGTGCAGGCCGGGCCGACCGACCTCGTCATCGATCCGACGAACCTGTGGCTGACCATCCACGAATCCATCGGCCACGCCACCGAGTACGACCGGGCCATCGGCTATGAATCCGCTTACGCGGGTACTTCTTTCGCAACACCGGACCTGCTCGGGTCGCTGCGCTACGGCACGCCGATCATGCACGTGACCGGCGATCGCACCCAACCGCACGGGCTGGCCACGGTCGGCTACGACGACGAGGGCGTCGCCGGGCAGCGCTGGGATCTGGTCCGCGAGGGCGTCCTGGTCGGCTATCAACTCGACCGGGTGTTCGCGCCGCGCCTCGGCCTGCAGCGGTCCAACGGCTGCTCGTACGCGGACTCGGCGCACCACGTGCCGATCCAGCGGATGGCCAATGTGTCGCTGCAACCCGACCCGGACCGCGACACCAGCACCGAGGAGTTGATCTCCCGGGTGGACGACGGCCTCTACATCGTCGGCGACCGGTCGTGGTCGATCGACATGCAGCGCTACAACTTCCAGTTCACCGGCCAGCGGTTCTTCCGCATCCGCGGCGGCAAGCTCGACGGCCAGGTGCGCGATGTCGCCTACCAGGCCACCACCACCGATTTCTGGGGCGCGATGGAAGCGGTCGGCGGGCCGTCGACCTGGCAGCTCGGAGGCGCGTTCAACTGCGGCAAAGCGCAGCCGGGCCAGGTCGCCGCGGTCAGCCACGGCTGCCCGTCGGTCCTGGTGCGCGGCGTCAACATTCTCAACACCCGGACGGAGGCAGGCCAGTGAGCGAGGATCTGTTCCCCGCAGGCGTGACCGTGGAGCGCGCGCTGGCGCTGTCGCGCGCCGACGAGGCCATGGTGATCGTCCGCGACGAGCACGAGGCGTCGCTGCGCTGGGCGGGCAACTCCATGACCACCAACGGGTCGTCGGTGTCGCGCAAGTGGGCGGTGATCTCGGTGTTCCGCGAAGGGCCCACCCTGGCCCGCGTCGGCACCATCGCTTCGACCAGCGTCGACCCGGACGATATCGAGGCCGTTGTGCGGGCCAGCGAAGCGGCGGCGCGTGGCGCCGAACCCGCGCGGGACGCGATGCCGCTGCTGGAGCCGGACGCCGTCGACGACGACTGGTCCGCCCCGGCGGGCGGCACCGGCATCGAGGTGTTCACCGATCTGGCCGAGGGTTTGTCCGCCGGATTCGACCGCGCCGACCGCCTCTACGGCTTCGCCCATCATCAGATGCACACCACCTGGCTGGGCACCTCGACCGGCATCCGGCGCCGCTTCGTGCAGCCCACCGGTTCGGTGGAGATCAACGGCAAACGCGGCGAGGGCTCGGATCTGGCCAGCGCGTGGGTCGGGGTCGGTACCGCGGACTTCACCGACGTCGACGTATCCGGCCTGCTGACCGACCTGTCCCGCCGCCTGGACTGGGCCAAGCGCAAGATCGAGCTGCCTGCGGGCCGCTACGAGACGCTGCTGCCGCCCTCCACCGTGGCCGATCTGATGATCTACCTGACCTGGTCGATGGAGGGCCGGGGCGCGCAGGAAGGGCATACGGCGTTCGCGCGGGCGGGCGGCACCCGGGTCGGCGAGCGCTTGAGCGATATTCCGCTCACGCTCTACTCCGATCCGCACGCGCCGGGGCTGGAATACCAGCCGTTCGTGGCGGCGACCGCGTCGTCGGAATCGATGTCGGTGTTCGACAACGGCCTGACCGCCGAGCGCGTGGACTGGCTGCGCGACGGCGTGATCTCCGCACTGATCTATCCGCGCGCCACCGCCGCCGAGTTCGACGCGCCCGCCACGGTTCCCGGGGACAATCTGCTGCTCACCGGCGGTTCGGACGCCACGATCGACGACATGATCGCGCGCACCGAACGCGGCTTGCTGCTGACCACCCTGTGGTACATCCGCGAGGTCGATCCGGCGTCACTGCTGCTCACCGGCCTGACCCGGGACGGGGTGTATCTGGTGGAGAACGGCGAGGTCACCGCCGCGGTGAACAACTTCCGGTTCAACGAGAGCCCGCTGGACCTGCTCCGGCGGGTGAGCGAGGCGGGTGCGACCGAGCTGACGCTGCCCCGGGAATGGAAGGACTGGTTCACCCGCACCGCGATGCCGCCCTTGCGGGTTCCCGACTTCCATATGTCGTCGGTCAGTCAGGCGACCTGAGCACGGCTGGTCAGGCAGCGAAATCGATCTCGATGCCGATGGTGCCCGCCTTGCCACGCCGCAGGTTGCTGCCGAGGATGACCAGCGGACCGGTGAGCCAGTACTTGCGGCGCAGCAGCTTGCGCACCCGCTCCGTGCCCTCGGCGTCGAGAATCCGTGCGGTTGCTCCGATCACCTCACCGTGCGGCTTGCCGGTCGCGCTGCACGGTTGCACGGTGACCGCCGGATTGCGGCGCAGGCGCTTGACCTTCCAGCTGTCGGTCACGGTCCAGACGTACAGTTTGCCGTTCTCGGACACCGCCCACACCGCGGTGCCGACGGGCGTGCCGTCCTTGCGGAAGGTGGTCAGCAGCACGTAGTCGGCCTTGGTGACGGCGTCCAGCGAATTCGTCATGCGGGCAGCGTATCCCGCATCCCGGCACGGTGAGCGACGCGGGAACGACGGCGGGTTCGTGCGCGCCTCGCCGGACGTTCACTCCGGCATCCGGTACTCCCCCGATTCCAGGCGGCCCAGCACTCCCTCGGTCCACTTCGACAGATTCTCGAACACGCCGCTCCACAACTCCAGCAGATCGGTCGCGTGCGGCGCCTCGTACCGTCCGGGGAAGTCCGGGATCATGGCCAGCAGGTCGGCGCGCACTTCCTCGCTGCGGCGGCGCTGTTCGCGCAGTTTCTCGATGACGTGCGCCCTCGGCAGGGCGTCCATGAAGGCGATGGCAGCGCCCAGTTCCTCCATGTCGATGCTGACCAGCGCTTCGTCCATGAGTCTGCGGAACTCGGCCTCCCCCGCCTCGGTCAGCTCGAACAGCGTGCGCCCCGGACCCTGGTCGCTGGTCTGGGTGCCGAACGCGCTGAGCTTGCCCTCGCGCGTGAGCTGTTTCAAGGCGTGATAGATCGAGCCGGGCTTGACGTTCGTCCAGGTTTCGGCCCGCCAGGACAGCAGCTCCTGGCGCACCGCGTAGCCGTGCACGGGCTGACGCAGGCGCATCACCCCCAGCACCAGCAGGCGCACCACCGACATCGCGTTCCTTTCGTCCAGGGACGCATGGTAGTCAAGTTTGACTTCCCACGGAAACCGCCCCTAGTCTCAGCTAGTCAAAATTGACTACCGCAGGTAATTGGGAGGTTTTATGGCCGACACGGCGGTACCGCAGCTCTGGACGGGCGACCTGGCCGGCACGCTGGACTTCTACCGGACACTGGGCTACACGGTGACCCACGAGCAGACCCGCCCCTACGTCTACGGCGCCGTGGAAGATCGCGGCTGCGCCCTGCACTTCGTGCCCGCTCCGAAGGACGGCGACATCCCCGCCGAACGCGCCGGCTGCCTCGTGATGGTCGACGACATCGAGGCCAGGCACCAGGCCTTCACCGCGGCGCTGCGCAGCCGCTACGGAAAGGTCCCCGCGAAAGGACTGCCCCGGATCACCCGTTTCCGGCCGGGGCAGTCCCGGTTCACCGTCATCGATCCGGCGGGCAACCAGGTGATCTACATCCAGCGCGACGAACCACCGAAGGTGGAGTACGGCGGCTCCAAGGAGTTCGACGGGCTGGCCAGAGTGCTGGACAACGCCCGCATCCTGCGCGACTTCAAGAACGACGACAGGGCCGCGTTCCGCGTGCTCGAGGTCGGCCTCGGCCGGTTCCGCGCCGAGGCGCCCCGGCGCGACGTGGCGCGGGCACTGGCGGCGCTCGCCGAACTGGCCGTCGCGACCGGCGACCCCGGCGGCGCCGATCGATTCCGGGCGGAATTGCGCGCGATGGAGCTGTCCGCCGAGGAACGCGCGTCCATCGCCGACGAGCTGCGCGCCTCCGACGACCTGTCCGCCTGGCTGTCGGAGACATAGACGCGGCGCGTCAGGCCGCGGTCAGCACCTGCGGCCCATCCGGCGTGATCGCGACGGTGTGCTCGGAATGCGCGGTGCGGGAGCCGTCCGCCGAACGGATGGTCCAGCCGTCGGGGTCGGTGACGATACGGTCGGTCGTGCGCGCGAACCACGGTTCGATCGCGATGGTGAGTCCGGGGCGCAGCCGATAGCCGCGCCCCGGGCGGCCGTCGTTGGGCACGTGCGGGTCCTCGTGCATGGTGCGACCGAGGCCGTGACCGCCGAATTCGGTGTTCACCGGATAGCCGTACGCACGCGCCACCCCGGCGATGGCGGCGGAGATGTCGCCGATGTGGTTGCCCGGCACCGCGACCTCGATCGCCGCGGCCAGCGCCTCCTCGGTCGCCCGCACCAGCCGCACGTCCTCGTCCGCGGCCGACCCGACCACGACCGTGGTCGCCGCGTCCGCGACCCAGCCTTCGACGCCGACCGCGAGGTCCATGGTCAGCACGTCGCCGTCGCGCAAGGCGTAGTCGAATGGAAGTCCATGCAGCACAGCGTCGTTCACCGACAGGCAGACGGTATTGCGAAACGGTCCGCGCCCGAACGATGGCGCGTAGTCCCAGTAGCACGACTGGGCTCCGCGCTCGCGGATGCGTTCCCGGACGTGGGCTTCCAGGTCGAGCAGGTTCACTCCCACCCGCGCCCGCTCGCGCAACTCGGCGAGGACGTCGGCGACGAAGCGCCCCGCCACTCGCATCCGCGCTATTTCCGCGGGGCTCTTCAGCTCGACCATCATTCCTCCAGTACGCCGGTATTTTAATACCAGCTTAGCCGCGACGGTATTTTTATACCAACCCGTCTTGCGGCGGCCAACCGCCGTCCGTAGCCTGAGCGAATGGTCCGTCTTCCGTTGACTCCAGCGCAGGTCGAGGCAGGCCGCCGCCTCGGCTCCGCCCTGCGCGCGGCCCGCGCGGACCGCGAGCTCACCGACGTCGCTCGGGCCGCCGGAATCTCACCTGAGACGCTGCGCAAGATCGAGACCGGCCGGTTGCCCTCCCCCGCCTTCGGCACCGTGGTGGCATTGGCACAGGCGCTCGCGCTACCGCTCGACGATCTCGCCGACATCTGGCGCTCGGCGGGACTGGCCGAGTCCGCCTAGGACGGATCGCCCGCCGCACTCGGAACGATCGCGATCCCGACGGACGCGTCCGCGCCGCGCAGCAACTTGTGCCCGCGAATGGCGAGTTTGCCGATGATCCCGTACTTGTCCGCGACCACGTCACGCACATGCTGCGTGCCGTCCGCGTCGAGGATGCGCGCGCTGCCTCGCAGCACCTCCTCCGCGGTCGGCCGCCCACGCCCGTCGCACACCTGCAGCGTGACATCCGGATTGCGGCGGATCCGCTTGACCTTCCCACTCCCGGGATCGGTCCACACGACGATCCGGTCACCATCCGGGGCCACCCATACCGGTGCGCCGACCGGCGTCCCGTCCTTCTTGAAGGTGGTCAGCTGTACGAATTTGCTCCGACTCATCTCGTTCCACGTCATAGGGAAACGGTAGGCCCGCGCGACGGCGGCGACATCCGACCGCGGAACGGTTCGCGATTACGCGTACGCACGTAGCGCCACGCCCGCGGGACGCCCTCTCACCGCCAGCCGGTGGCGAATTCCAGGGCGAGGCTGGAGATTCCGAGGGCGAGGGAAAGGATGCCGCCGAAGAGCAAGGGGCGATGGCCTGCGGTGCGTAGGCGCTGCGCGGTGAGGGTGGTGCCGACGGCGGCCAAGGCGGCGGCGATCAGCCAGGCGCTGAGGTGGCGCAGGGCTGTCGTCGACGAAGCTGGGATCACACCGGTGGCGGCGGCGGCCGACGCGACGAGGAACAACACCAGGAACAGCGGAACGGTGCGCCACAGTGGCGTGTCGCCCGAGTCGTGCCGCGCTCCGAGTTGCAATCCGACGCACAGCGGGATGATCGCCAGGCTGCGCACCAGCTTCACGATGACGGCGAACTGCGCCGCGACGGAGCCGAAGGCCACCCCGGCGGCGAGCACCGAGGACGTGTCGTTGACGGCGGTGCCCGCCCACAGGCCGAACGCCTCCTCGGACATGCCGAGCAGGCGGCCGAGCGGCGGATAGACCAGCACCGCGACGACATTGAAGACGAAGATGGTGCCGAGAGCGTAGGCGACCCGATCGCGGTCGGGTTTGATGACCGCCGTGGCGGCCGCGATCGCGGAGGCGCCGCAGATGGTGGTGCCCACCGCCACCAGGATGGCGGACTCCCGGTCCAGGGCCAGCAGCCTGCCGACGACCAGCGCGGCCAGTGCGCCGACGAGCAGCGTGCCGACCAGCACGACCATCGTGGCGCGGCCCACGCCGACCACCGCGCCGACGGGCAACCCGAGACCGAGCAGAACGATGGCGGCGCCGAGCAGCCGATGCTGAGCCGAGGCCAGCCCGGGAGCGAAACGCTCGTCCCCGGCGCGACGCGCGAACACGCCGAACACCGCGCCACCGGCCAGCGCGATCACGGGCGCGCCGAGGACGGGCCACACCGTGCCGAGGAAGGTCGCGACGGTGGCGATCGCCGCCGCTGCAGAAAAGCCCGGACCATACCGGCGAATGTGCGTCATCTTCAAGACGATCGCGGCAAACGATCTGTTCGGGTAGCCGTCGTCACGACACCACCCCATAAGCCGCGCTGATGGGCCTGGAGGAACGCCGCGGCGGCCACCGGCTCATAATCTGCCCATGACGCTGCCGCCCGGGACACCCGATCTGGAGGTGCTCGACCTGCTCGTCTCCGTAGCGGAGCTGGGCAGCCTCGGCGCGGCCGCGCGCAGGCACGGCATCAGCCAGCCGGCCGCGAGCATGCGCATCAGCGCCCTGGAACGACGGCTCCGGCTACGGCTGCTGGATCGCGGCCCGACCGGATCGTCGCTCACCGACGCGGGAAGCGCGGTCGTCGGCCATGCGCAACCCGTGCTCGAGGCCGCGCGAGCCTTCGGAGCCGGCGTGGCCGCCCTGCACGCCGCGCAGGTGCCACACCTGCGGATCGCCGCGTCGAAGACCATCGCCGACCACCGGATTCCGCAGTGGCTCAATGCTTTACGCGAGGTATATCCCGAGGTGGCGATATCCCTCGAGGTCGACAACACCCGGCAGGTCGAGGAACTGGTCCGCGCCGCGCGAGCGGACATCGGTTTCGTCGAGGGGCCGCACCCGCCGCCCGGCCTGGGCGGCCGGGTGCTCGGCACGGACGAACTGGTCGTCGTGGTGGCGCCCGGCCATCCGTGGGCGCGGCGCCGCCGACCGGTGACGTTGCGCGACCTCGCCACCACTCCCCTGCTGTGGCGCGAGCCGGGGTCCGGCACCCGGGATACCGTATGGGAAATCCTCGGTGCGGAGTGCCAGCCCGCCCGCCCAGCCGCTGAACTGGGCTCGGCAGCAGCCATTCTCGCCTCCGCCCGAGCCGGAGTCGCACCGGCGGTGCTGAGCCGGTTGATCGCAGGCCCCGATGTGGACAGCGGCGCCTTGGTCGAGGCGAAGACCGCGGACTCCGTCGTGCTCACCCGGAAATTCCGCGCCATCTGGCGCCGTCAAGCGCCCCCGTCCGGACCAGCGGAACTCCTGACCCGATACGCCGCGGGCGGCGTCCGACGCGGTGCGCGCAAGAGGTGAAACATGCACCTCGCATTCGGGACCGCGGGGACGCGGGTGGGCGCGGCGGCGCGAACAGTCGACAATGAATGCCATGACGGTGCGACGAACCGACGGCACAAGCGGCGCGACGGCGCACCGCACGCGGCCGGACGCGTACCGGCGCGAAGCGCCCCGGCGCACGGATCTGGTCTGGTATGCCGCGTACGGCTCGAATATGAGCCTGGCCAGGCTGCGCACCTATCTTCGCGGTGGCAGGCCCGACGGCGGGACCCTCACCCTGCCGGGCTGCCGCGACCACGCCGACCCGCTCCGCTCGACGCCCCTCCTGCTCCGGGGCGTGCTGTATTTCGCCACCGAATCGCTGACCTGGACCGGCGGCCGCGCGTTCTACGACCCCGGCTGCCCGGGCGAGATCGCCGTGCACGCCCATCTGCTGACCACCGCACAGTTCTCCGACATCGCGGCGCAGGAGATGTATCGCGCCCCGGGGACGGAGGTGGACCTGAGCGAGGCGATCGCGAACGGGACGACCACGCTCGGCCCGGGCCGCTACGAAACGTTGGTGTACGCGGGAAGGCACGCCGGGTACCCGGTGCTCACCTTCACCGCGCCCTGGCGTTATCGCGACGTGCGGGGGAATCCGCCCGCCGCCGCCTACCTGCGTTATCTGGCGGCGGGCCTGCACGCGGCGCACGGCTGGTCCGCCCGTACGACCGCGGGTTATCTCGCCACTCGTCCCGGTGCCGACCGGCGCTGGACCCCCGAGACGGTCCGTGCCCTGCTCGGCGACGGCCGGTCGGTGCGCCGAGCCTACGAGGAGACCGCGGCCGCACCGGCCCACGCACCGACCGGCGATCCGTTCTCGGAGTCCCGGTAGCTGCGAGCGACCAGCGCCGCACGCAGGTACCACACCCCGGATGCCTGGGCCGGGTCGAAACCGGTGAGCTGACCGATGCGTTTGAGCCGGTAGTCCACGGTGTTGGTGTGGATGTGCAGCGATCGCGCGGTGCGCTGGCGATTCAGGTTCGTGCCGATGTGACGTTTGAGCGTCTCGAGTAGTTCTGGGTGCTCGTCGAGCGGATCGAGCAGGGTGCGCAAGGTTTCCAGTCCGGGTCCTGGCCGGGTGAGCTGATATTCCAGTGCGAGGTCGTCGAAACGGAACAGACCGCGGGTCCAGCTCAGCCGTTGCACCATGTCCAGCAGTTCGTGCGCACGGTCGGCGGCCGTCGGCACCTCGACCGGGGTAGCGGCGATCACCGTCGCGACGATCGGCACCTGCGCGGCGCGGCCGAGGCTGTCCACCAGTTCGTCCAGGGCCTTGTCCTCCGGCGTCGCGGACGGTAGCAGAATGGTGCCGCCGTCGACGCTCAGCAGCGACAGCACCGATTCACCGCAGCGGGTGGCGAGTTCGGATTGCACCCGGCGCAGCTTCCGACGCGCCACGACCGCACCGTCCAGATGCGGGTTGCGCTCCTCCGGGTGCGGCGGGATGGCCAACGCGACAACGGAATACGAGTCGGCGATCTGGATGCCGCATTCGCGAGCCATGGTGAAGGTGGGGTGCCCACCGAGCAGGGCCGAGGCGAGGGTGTGCGCGGCCGTGTGGTGCTCACCGACCACGGCACGCAACTCGGTCACGTAGGCCCGCGAGACGGTCGAGGTGATGGTGTCCAGGATCTCCAGCAGACGGCGGCTGATCTCCTTGAGACTGTCGAAGTCCGCGGCGGTCGCATTCGCGACGATCAGGTCGAAGCCGAGTTTGAATCCCTCGTGCACGGCGTGGTGGATGGTATCGATCGGGATGCCTTCCCGCGCCCAGCCCGCCGCGGCGTTGCGCAGCAGGAGGGTCTTCTCGGGGATATCGCTGCCGTCGAGCATGCTGACGGCAAGTTCCAGGCACAGGCGGGTGATGTTGGTGATGTCGCCGTTGAGCGCCTCACCGGGGAGCGTCCGGCAGTGCGCGACGGTCTCGATGAAGTGGCCGACCATTTTGCGAGACAGATTCCGCACGTCTCGCAGTGAAGAACTGGCCGGTCGGCCCGACAGGGTCAGATCCGGGCCTGCCGAATCGGTGATGGACATGTGACTCCTTCCCTCCCCGATCGCGGAAAGTACTCCACGGTAACTTGACCCGGTCGGCGTGCCGAGTGCCGAGCCCGCGGTTGGGGACACCACCCGAACCTCGCGACGCGCGTCTGTGAAGCCTCACAAGTCGTAACCGCGCGGTCGAATTCTTTCGATCCCCGTCGTAACGTCGGTGACAGCAGGGTCGCCGCGCGGAGGGAGGGCCATGAACATCGGCCCGCACGAAGAAGATCGGGACAGCACCGAGGTGTCCGCGAGATTCGCTCGTGGCGCCCATCGCGGCGGTCCCGACGCGCTGATCAGAATGGGTTTGGAACTGGCCCTCGTTCTGGTCGACGCGGCCGAGGCGGCGGGCAGTCTCGCCCTGGGCCGGTTCGAGCACGCGGCCACCCGATGCGCCCAGGCGGGCATCCCGATCGAGACGGTGCACGCCGTTCTGCGCGACAGCGTCGACGCGGGCTTGGCCGTGCCCGCGACGGATTGCCCCGAGCGGCGCACCGCGCGCGACCGGGTCGAGCCCGGCGTGCTCAGCGAATTCCTGGAGGCGCTGAACTCGGTGGTCGCCCGGAGTTACGCGAACTGATCCCGACGGATCCCCGGCCGTCGCTCACAGGGCGGCGACGAGCGCGGCGCTCTCCAGCGCGCATCCGTAGCCGATGGTGATACCGGAGCCGCCGTGGCCGTAATTGTGGACGACGGGCGTTCCGGGTAGCACCGCGGTATCGAGTTCCACACGAACTTCGCGGCGACCAGGGCGCAGTCCCACCACGGTCTCCAGGACTTCGCTGCCGTCGAGGCCGGGTACCAGGTCGCGGCAGCGCCGCAGGATCGATCGGGTGAGGTCGGGGTCCGGCGTGGTGTCCCATTCGCCGTCGTCCAGGGAACCGCCCAAGACGCAGTCCTTCGCGCGCGGGTGGACGTACGCGCGACCGAGCGGATGGGCTTCGTCGCGGACCGACACCGACAACCCGGGGTTCACGACCCGGACGATCTGGCCGCGGATCGGATACATCTCCCGGTCGCCCACCAGCTCGGCGGCCCGCAGACCGGCGCAGTTGACCACGACGTCGGCCGATAGATCGGCGAGATCGTCGAGGCGCCGCACCGCGCGCAGCACGCGTCGCGCACCGGCGGCGTCCACTTGCGCGCTCAGGAACGGCAAGTAGGTCGGCATCTCCACCAAGGGCACTTCGAAACAGAAGCCGAATCCGTAGCCGGGAGGCAGGTCCGCCCGATCGACCGACCGGAACGACCGCACCGACCGCGACCACGCGGGAATCGCGGGCTCCTCGCGATACAGCGCCATGGACGCGCACATCCGCACGCCCGGCGCACCGGCGGCAGCCAGTCCGGCCAAGTGCTCGAAAGTCGTCTCGCTCCAAGCCATGACGCGGTCGGCGGGGCCTGCGGCGGTCGGGAACCACACCGCGGCGGCCAGGAAGGAGGTCGTCGCCGTGATGGAATCGGCGCTGACGACGATGACCTCGTGCCGGGCCCGGAGCAGTTCGGCCGCGGTGGACAGACCCGAGATGCCCGAGCCGAGGACGACGATCCGCATGGGAGCGAGACTATCCAGCCGCGCGGACCCCGCGCCGTTCCCGCAGCACCGCCCGTGGGAGGCACGGATCAGTCGGCGTCGTCGAGCGACGTGACACCGGTGGTCACGGCCACCACCGGCCACTGCGGCCCCGCGCACGCCGCGGCCACGGTACTGCCCTCCGCGAAACCGCCCCGGCTCTCGCCGGTCCCCGCCATGTCCACGCGGGGGCCTGCCGCCTCGGCCGAGCCGATCAGCACACAGTTCCAGCTCTCCGACGGTGGCTGACTGCCCACCGCGATGGTGCCCTCCTCCTGGGTGTCCGCCGACAGGGTCGGCCCTGCGGCGGCCACCCCCGCGCCGGCGGCGGCGGCGATCACGGCGAAGCCCACGGTCGCGGCGAGACGTGCAGCGATCCGATACATGTGACAACTCCTTCTCCAGCGCCCCTTGTCGTTCGCGTTGCCGTCCTCCGGCCGTTCAAACCGCGCCGAACGCGGGCGGCAACCGTTTGGCGAACGCACGCGTCCGACTGACTAGCCCGCCGGGCCCTGGGTATCACAAACACATGGACGATCGGCGGCTGACCATCGGAGTCGAAGAGGAGTTCTTGCTCGTCGACCCGGGTACCGGCGAACCGCTGGCACGCAACGTCGAGGTGGCGCGCACCGCCGAGGAACTCGGCATCGACCTGCAACTGGAACTGACCCGCTGCCAGGTGGAGACCAGCACCGCGGTCCACACCGATATCGGTGCGCTGCACCGGCAGTTACGCGACTTGCGCCGCGGCATCGCCGCCTGCGCCGAGCGCAACGACGCCCGCCTGCTCGCGGTCGGCATCCCGCCCACCGTCCCGCACGAGTTCCCGGTCACCGATACCCCGCGTTACCAACGCATCGAAGAGAACTTCGGCATGCTCGCCCATGAGCAGGGGTTGTCGGGCTGTCACGTGCACATCGGCATCCCCGACGTCGAAACGGCGATCCAGGTCAGCAACCACCTACGGCCGTGGCTGCCGCAATTACTGGCGATGACCGCGAACTCGGCCATCTACCGCGGCACCGAAACCGGCTTCGCCAGCTGGCGCAGCATCCTGTGGCGGCGCTGGCCCAGCGCCGGACCACCGCCGTACTTCGAATCCGCGCGTCACTACGAGGCGATGGTCGCGATGATGCTCAACAGCGGCAGCATCCTGGACAAGCAGATGGTCTACTGGGATGTCCGTCCCTCGGTCACGTTCCCGACCGTCGAGATCCGGGTGAGCGACATTCCGGCCACCGTCGAGGAAACCGCGCTCTTGGCCGCGCTGGTGCGCGCCATCGTCGTGATGGCGGAGAGATCGCTGGCGGCGGGGCAGGCGGCGCCGCAGGTGCCCGCCGAGATGTTGCGGGCGGCGTACTGGAAAGCGGCGCGTTCGGGACTGGCCGGCGACGGCGTCGACCCTCGTGACGGCACGGTGGCGCCCGTGCGCGACCTGCTGTCGCGGCTGATCGACCACGCCGCGCCCGCACTGGACGAAGCGGGCGATCGCCGGTTCGTGGACGAGGCGTTCGGCCGCCTGCTCGCGCGCGGCAACGGCGCGCACCGGCAGGTCGCGGCGCTGCGGGTGCGCGGGGAGATCGATGACGTCGTCGAAGAGGTGGCGCGCGCGACCCTGCAAGGCTGCGACCAGCCAGGAAGTTCCCGTGCGACGCCGGTGACCGGAGCGCCGCTCAACTGAGCAGGACGGTGGCTATCCGCCGGGTTGCCGACCGCGACGATCCGCGGCCAGTACCACCCGGGCCAGGCGGCGCAGGCCCGACAGCTCGCTCGACTCACGGCGGCGGCGCCGTGCGTTCGGATCCGAGTCGGCGATGGCCCGCAGAATTCTCGACTCGAGGGTGGGTGGTGGATTCACCGCGGCCGTCGCGCTCAGCGCCGCCACAGTCTCCCGAATGCGCCGCACCGTGGCCCGGAATGCCGCGACGGTGCCGGAATCAGCTGTCTCGAGCCGATTTTCGATGCGCCTGCGCTCGATCTCGGCCACCGCGTCCATCGCGTACGGGTACGCCAGATCGAGCAGATCCGCGCGACACGGCTCGATGCCCGTCATCGCCGGTCACCGTCGACCGGCCCGACCGCAAGCCAGGGACGCGCCGTGGACCGCGGCCTCGCCGCGATCTCGATGCCCGGACGGAGCGGGGACTCCGCAGCCGTACGACCGTGCGTGGACCGACCTGCGCCGCGGTCTCGGCCCATGTGCTCTGCGCCAACCCGCATGCCTTCACTTCGCGGCGCACCGCCTCGCGGATTGGATTCTCGCCATATTCCACCCGAACACGGGTACTCTCTTCGTCCGCCGAGTTCCGATGGTCTCGGACCGAAGGTCGGCGGCCGCGGCGGGACCCCGCACCCGTCCCATCTTCCGACGCAGAGGAGAACATCGATGCGCACCGAGCTCCGTGACGAGCGTGGCGTCCCGCTGGAACACGTCACCGTGGCGCTCGGCTGGGATCCGGCCCCGCGTTCACGCTTCTTCGGTCGGCGCGAGGAGATCGATCTCAACGTCGCGGCCCTGCTCTTCGCCGCGGACCGGCTCGTCGACGTGGTGTACCACGAGCAGCTCAGCTCGACCGACGGTGCCGTCCGCCTGCACGGCGACAGCATGACCGGGGAAGGCGCGGGTGACGACGAGATCATCAGCGTGGACCTGTCCCGCCTCACCGCGCAGGTGACGACGGTGCTGTTCCTCATCACCTGCTACACCGGCCAGACCTTCGACCGGATCGCGAACGCCTACTGCCGGGTGATCGACACCGTGGCGGGTACCCAGCTCGCCCGCCACGAGTTGACCGGCGGCGGCTCGCACACCGGCCTGGTACTCGGTCGAGTGCGCCGCGCCGACGGCGCCTGGCACTTCCAGGACGTCGGCGCGGGCGTGCAAGCGCGGCACCCGGTGGATGCCATTCCGCAGATCGGCCCTCACCTCACCTGAGTTCGTAGCGATCCGCCTGCACCGCAACGGCTTCCGACCCGTCGCGAGCTTCGATTCCGCGGCGGCCGTTGCGCGCGTCGCACACCCCTACCGGCCGTGACCGGCCGCGCGTCCGATTGGAATCCGGGCGCGCGGGTAGTCGCCGGGCAGGAGGTGTGACATGCCGAAGGAGGTCTCATGACCGAGACGACACAGGTTCGCCCGCCCGCGAACTCGCGGTCGGTCACCGAGCTGGTCGAGGACGCCACCACCCAGGTGTCCCGGCTCATCCGCGACGAACTCCAGCTCGCGCGCGTCGAGATGCGCGAGAAGGGCAAACGGTTCGGCTTCGGAGCGGGCCTGGCGGGTGTGGCGGCGCTGCTGGCGTTCTACGGCGGGGCGACATTGGTCGCCGCGGCGGTACTCGGGCTCACCGAGGTGCTGCCGGGCTGGGCGTCCGCGCTGATCGTCGCGGGCGCGCTGCTCGTGATCGCGGCGGTACTCGGCCTGGCAGGCAAGAAGAGCGTCGAGGACGCGAATCCGCCGATCCCGCGGGAAGCGGTCGAGGGCGTGCGCGAGGACATCGAGGCGATCAAGGACAGGAGGCGGGCATGAGTGACAGCCGACCCGGGGCCGAGCAGCCCACCGACGACGTCGCGGCCCTGCGGCGTGACCGCGATCAGGCCAGGGCCGATCTCGGCCGGACGGTCGAGGAACTCGGCCACAAGCTCGATGTGCCCGCGCGAAGCAAGGAGAAGGCGCACGACGCCGTCGAGGCGACCCAGCACGCGGCGTCCGAGGCGGCGCTCACCGTAGCGGACAAGGCCCAGCAGGCCAGGACGGGCGCGGCAGAACTGGCCCACCGGGTGGCCGCGGCGACACCGGAGCCGGTGGTCGAACGCGGCAGGCAGGCCGGTGGCGCGCTGCGCGCCTATCCGATCCCCGCCGCCCTCGGCGCGGCGGTGGTCGCGGTCGTGGTGTGGCAGATCGTGCGGAGGCGGCGATGAAGACGCTCTACAAACCCCTCGGCCTGCTGATCAGTGTGCTCGGCGGCCTCGCGGCGAATGCCGTGTTCACCAAGCTGTGGAAGCGGATCACCGGCGAGCCGAAGGCTCCGACGTCCACCGCGCAGGATCATTCCTGGCGCGAGGTGCTGTTCGCCGCGGCGTTGCAGGGCGCGGTGTTCGGCCTGGTCAAAGCCGCGATCGACCGCGCGGGCGCGACGGGCTACGAATCGCTCACCGGCACCTGGCCGGAATAGCGCCACCGCGCGAAAGCGGCGCTTCGCCGCGGCTGAAACGGAAGCCGCCGTGACTCGACGTTGCTCGAGTCACGGCGGCTTTTCGGTGTGCGTCCGCACACAGTCGTCGTCCTGCCGCCGCCCACCTCCCCCAGGGCGACGATCGGGCTCCGTGTCGAGCTTCGTCGTACGCCTGCTTCCGGAGCGGCCGTTCGACCCACCGCCGCCGGTCATGACGGCCTGCGCAGGTGGGCGGGTTCCGTCACGCCTCCCGTCATGCGACGGCCGGGGGCGCCGGTTCCGGGACCAGCGCGACGGGCTTGTCCGGCCGCCCGATACCGCTTGGTCGGAGGTGCGGGCCGGCGCACACTGTGATCGGCGCCGGCCCGGATGGGGTAAGTTGGCCGCGGAGTGGTCGCTCTCTGCGCCGAGAACCCGTGCGCAAGAGACGTGAACCGGAGCGGAGGTCGACGTGGCGTACTGCCGAGGACGCGTCGCCGGCACGGGAGGTGGATGGTGAGTTCCGAAAGCGCGCCCCGGGCGCTGGAGGTCGAGGTGCGGTCGGCGCAGGACACGGTGGTCGTCACCGTGCACGGCGAGATAGACATGGCGTCCGCGCCACGCTTGCAATCGGCACTCGACGAGGCGCTGCGCGACGCGCCCGCCGCGGTCGTGGTGGACATGACGAACGTCGGGTTCCTCGGCTCCGCCGGACTGAGCGTCCTGCTGGCGGCCTCGGAGGCCACCGGCTCCGGTGGCTTGCGGGTCGTCCCCAGCGACGCCGCGCGCAGGCCGATCGAGGTGACCTCCTTGGACCGGTTGCTCACGGTGTTCGACTCCGTGGAGGACGCGCTCGCGGTGAACGAGACGGTGAACGAGACCCAGGCCCCGAACTGAGCTTCCCGGCACCGCATCGGTGCCGCTCAGCCCCCGTCGCGGTTTCGACCCCGCCTCGCCGGGTATCTGACCGGTCGTCGGCACCGTGCCGATCTGTGCGCACCGGGAGGAGGCCGTATGGCAGAAAACCGCGAACACCGATTGGTGGGAGTGCCCGCGGTGGCGGCGTTGGCGGATCTCGGATTCGCCTCGGTCGCCTCGGGCGTCATCGCGCGGCGCCGGCCGGTGCTGGGCCTGCTGGAACGCACGGGAGCCGATGCCAGGGCGATCGAGCGCGTCCGGCAGTTGCGGCGCGAGTTCGGCGCGGGCCCGGTCGAGCTCGTGGTGCCGGGACGCCGGATCGTGGTCGTTCTCGATCCGCATGACGTGGGACGGGTGCTGGCCGACGCGCCGACGCCGTTCAGCCCGGCCAATCGGGAGAAGCGCGCCGCGCTGCGCCAGTTCCAGCCGCACGGTGTGCTGCTCTCGGAGGGACCGATCCGCGACCAGCGCCGCGCCGTGAACGAGGCCGCACTGGACTCGGCCGAGCCGCTGCATCGCCTGGCCGGGCCGTTCGCCGAGGCGATCGCGGAGGAGGCGCGCGAGCTGATCCTGTCGGCCCTGCACCGCGGCCACCTGGACGCGCGGCAGTTCACCACACGGTGGTGGCGGCTGGTGCGATGGATCGTGCTCGGCGAACGAGGACGCGACGACACCGTGCTCACCGACGAACTCTCCCGGCTGCGCTCGGCGGGCAACTGGTCGTTCCTGGCGCCCGCGCACCGCAGGCAGCGCGACCAGTTCACCAATCGGCTGTACCGCCACGTGGAGTCGGCTCCCCCGGACAGTCTGGTGGGGGCGTTGGCCGCGGTGCCCGCGGGCGGCGCCACCGATCCGGTCGGGCAGATACCGCACTGGTTGTTCGCCTTCGACGCGGCGGGCATCGCGCTGAGCCGGGCACTGGCGGTGCTGAGCACCCATCCCGAGCACCACGCCCGCGCGCTCGCCGACGCCGTCGATCCGGAGCGCGTCGACCTGCGCGGTTATCTGCGCGCCTGCGTGCTCGAGTCGGTACGGCTGTGGCCGACCACGCCCATGCTGCTGCGCGACATCACCGCCGACACCGAGTGGCGCGACGGCGAGGAGCGCTTCACCATCGCGGCGGGCGCCGCCCTGATGATCGCGGTCCCGGCGTTCCACCGCGATGCCGATCTACTGCCGTTCGCCGACCAGTTCGTGCCGGAGATCTGGCTCGACGGCCGCGCGGAGCAGTACCCCCAGCTCGTCCCGTTCAGCGCCGGCCCCGCCGACTGCCCGGGCCGCAACCTGGTGCTGTTCGTCACCAGCACGCTGCTCGCACACCTGCTCACCTCGGCCGACTTCCGGCTGCGGTCCACGCCGCGCCCCAACCCGGACGCTCCCCTGCCGGTGACCTTGAACAACTTCGGCCTCGATTTCACCGTCGAGCCCTGCATGACCCAGGCCGGCTAGGCGTACCTCCACCTTCGCTCCGGCCATGCGCGGGCTGAAGACGGACTACGTCCGACAGCACCCAGCAGGCGTCGAGAGGGCGATCGGCCGCGCCACCGGACGGATACCGGGAGCGGGCCGATCGCACAGTTCACGCGGAAGTACTACCGGACCGCGCCCGCGACACCGCCGATGAGGCCGCCGAGCACGCAGCCGGGAAACACGCCGATGATGAGGAAGATCAGACCGACCACGGCGCCGATGGCGCAGCCGATCAGCACACCGCCCAGTGCGCTCCCCGCGTCACCGACGAACTGGGGTGCGCCCGGCTCCGGAATGGCCGCGCCGACCGGAGTAAGGGTCAAAGTCGTTGCGTCCGCGTCCATTTCCGGGTAGACGGCGACCTCCTGCCCCAGCGCGGACCGCAGTGTGGTCGGAACGGTCGCCACCACTTCGCCGTCCGGCGCCAGCACCGTGATCATGTCGGGTGTGACAGCGAACGTGCCGGAATCGAGCGTTATGGTCGCGCTCGACCGGTCCGGCGCGACGGTGACGGAGGAGGCGACAACGTCGTCGACTCCGCCGGACGTGGGTTCGTAGACCTCGGCCTGCCCATACGCGGTGGCCGCGGTGACACCGGTGGCGGCAATGGTCAGCAGCGTGGTCGCTACCAATTTCCTGAACTTCATGAGCCTTCCCATCCTCAGCAGATTCGATCTGTCGTTACCTGGGTACAGCCGTGAAACAGTAGCGATTATAGACGTTCCGCATCACTGGTTCGGGCGGTAGAAGTCGTCCGAAATATCCTGCACGGCAGGGCATTTCGGGACGAATCCGGAATATGGGACGACCGTGGCGGCTACTCCAGCTCCCCTTCGGTCTCCAGATAGACCTGCCGCAGCCGATCGAGCGTGTCCGGTTCGGGATGTTCCCACAGTTTCCGCTCGGCCGCCTCCAGCAGCCGCTCGGCGATCCCGTGCAGCGCCCAGGGATTGGACTGCTCCATGAACTTTCGGTTCACCTCGTCGAAAACGTAGCTCTCGGTGAGCTTTTCGTACATCCAGTCGGCCACCACGTTGGTGGTGGCGTCGTAGCCGAACAGATAATCGACGGTCGCGGCCATTTCGAACGCGCCCTTGTAGCCGTGCCTGCGCATGGCTTCGAGCCAACGAGGGTTCACCACGCGGGCCCGGAACACCCGCGCCGTCTCCTCCGACAGCGTCCGGGTGCGCACCGCGTCCGGGCGTGTGCTGTCGCCGATGTAGGCCTCCGGGTTCTTGCCGGTCAGCGCGCGCACCGTCGCCACCATGCCGCCGTGGAACTGGAAATAGTCGTCGGAGTCGGCGATGTCGTGCTCGCGGGTGTCGGTGTTCTTGGCCGCCACGGCGATCCGGCGATACGCGCCGCGCATGTCCTCGGCGGCGGGCGCCCCGTCGAGATCGCGCCCATAGGCGTAACCGCCCCAGGTGGTGTAGACCTCGGCGAGGTCGTCGTCGGTGCGCCAGCTCTTCGCATCGATCAGCTGCAACAGGCCCGCCCCGTAAGTGCCGGGCTTGGAACCGAAGATGCGGGTGGTGGCGCGCCGCCGGTCGCCGTGCTCGGCCAGGTCGGCTTGCGCGTGCGCGCGAACGTAGTTCGCCTCTTCCGGCTCGTCCAAGTCGGCGACCAGGCGAATCGCGTCGTCCAGCAGGGCGAGCACGTGGGGGAAGGCGTCGCGGAAGAAGCCGCTGATGCGCACCGTGACGTCGATACGGGGGCGGCCGAGTTCCGCGAGCGAGATCACTTCGAGCGAACGGACGCGACGGCTCGCCTCATCCCAGACCGGCCGGACGCCGATCAGCGCGAGGACCTCGGCGATGTCGTCGCCCGAGGTGCGCATCGCGGAGGTACCCCAGATCGACAGACCCACCGAGCGCGGGAACTCTCCGTGGTCGGCCCGGTAGCGCTCCAGCAGGGATTCCGCCATGGCCTGGCCGGTCTCCCAGGCCAGCCGCGACGGCACGGCCTTGGGATCGACCGAGTAGAAATTCCGTCCGGTCGGCAGCACGTTGATCAGGCCGCGCAACGGCGATCCGCTCGGACCTGCCGGGATGAACCCGCCGTCGAGCGCGTGCAGGACGCGGTCGATCTCCACCTCGGTCTGCCGCAGGCGCGGCACCACCTCGGTGGCCGCGAATCGCAGCACCAGGCGCACCTGGGGATCATCGGTGATGGCGTCGACCGCCTCCGGCGACCAGTCCGCCGCCTGCAATGCCGCGACCAGCGCGCGGGCCCGGCCCTCCACCGCATCCACCCGCTCGCGCGCCTCGCCTCCCGACTCGTCGAGGCCGAGTGCTTCGCGCAGGCCGGGCACGGTGCGCTCGCCGCCCCACAGCTGACGCGCGCGGAGCATGGCCAGCACCAGATCGACTTCGCTCTCCCCCGCCGGGGCCCGGCCCAGCACGTGCAGGCCGTCGCGGATCTGCACGTCCTTGATCTCGCACAGCCAGCCGTCGACGTGCAGCAGCATGTCGTCGAAGGACTCTTCGTCCGGACGCTCGGTGAGGCCGAGGTCGTGGTCCATCTTGGCGGCGCGCATCAGCGTCCAGATCTGCTGGCGGATGGCGGGCAGCTTGGCCGGATCCAGGGCCGAGATGTTGGCGTGCTCGTCGAGCAACTGCTCCAGACGCGAGATGTCGCCGTAGGTTTCGGCGCGAGCCATCGGCGGGATCAGATGATCCACCAGGGTGGCGTGCGCGCGGCGCTTGGCCTGGGTGCCCTCGCCGGGATCGTTCACCAGGAACGGATAGATCAGCGGCAGATCGCCGAGAGCGGCATCGGTGCCGCAGGAGGCCGACATGCCCAGCGTCTTGCCCGGCAGCCACTCCAGATTCCCGTGCTTGCCCAGGTGCACCATCGCGTCGGCGCCGAAACCCTCGGGCGCGCTGAGCCACCGATAGGCCGCCAGATAGTGGTGGCTGGGCGGCAGATCGGGGTCGTGGTAGATCGCGACGGGGTTCTCGCCGAAACCGCGCGGCGGCTGCACCATGAGCACGACATTGCCGAAACGCAATGCGGCGATGACGATCTCACCGTCCGGGTCGGCGGAGCGGTCGACGTACAGTTCGCCCGGCGGCGGGCCCCATGCTTCCACGACGGCGTCACGCAGGTCGCCGGGCAGCGTGTCGAACCAGGCGGCGTAGGTCGCCGCGCCGATGCGGATCGGATTGCCCTCCAACTGCTCGGCGGTCAGCCAGTCCGGGTCCTGGCCGCCTGCGGCGATCAGGGCGTGGATGAGGGCGTCCCCGTCTTGTTCGTCCAGGCCGGGAATCTCGCCGGGCGCGCCGAGATCATAACCGGCGGCGCGCATTTCGGTGAGCAGACGGATCGCGCTGGCCGGGGTGTCCAAGCCGACGGCGTTGCCGATGCGGGCGTGCTTGGTCGGGTACGCCGAGAGCATGACGGCGATGCGCTTGCGCTCGGCGGGGATGTGGCGCAGCCGCGCGTAGCGCGTCGCGATACCCGCGACGCGGGCGGCGCGCTCGGCATCGGGGACATAGGTGGACAGGCCGTCGGCGTCGAATTCCTTGAACGAGAACGGGACGGTGATGATCCGCCCGTCGAATTCCGGCACGGCGACCTGGGTGGCGACATCCAGCGGGGACAGTCCGTCGTCGTTGGCCTCCCACTGGGCGCGCCCGGTGGTCAGGCACAGCCCTTGCAGGATGGGCACGTCCAGGTCGGCGAGCGCGCCGACATCCCACGCCTCGTCCTCGCCCCCGGCGGACGCGGTGGCGGGCTTGGTGCCTCCCGCGGCCAGCACCGTCACCACCAGCGCGTCGGCGCGGCGCAAGGTATCGATCAGCTCGGGTTCGGCGGTGCGCAGCGACGCGCAGTACAGCGGCAGCGCCCGCGCGCCCGCCTGTTCGATCGCCCCGCACAGGGCGTCGACGTAGGCGGTGTTGCCCGCCAGATGCTGGGCGCGGTAGTAGATCACCGCCACGGTCGGCCCGTCGGTCCGCGCGGCGGCGACCCGATCCAACTCGCCCCAACTGGGCAACTGGATCGGCGGCTCGAAGCCGTGTCCGGTCAGCAGCACGGTGTCGGACAGGAAATTGTGCAGCTGACGCAGATTCTCCGGGCCACCGGCGGCCAGGTAGTTGTGCGCGTCGGCCGCGACGCCGCCCGGGACGGTGGAGCATTCCATGAGCTCGGCGTCCGGGGCGATCTCGCCACCGAGCGCGACGAGCGGAATCCCGCTCGCGCGCAGCGCCTCCAGCCCGTCCTCCCAGACCCGCTTGCCACCGAGGATGCGCACGATCACCAGATCGGCGCCGTCGAGCAGGCCGGGCAGGTCCTCGACCAGCAGGCGAGCCGGATTTCCCCACCGATAGTCGGCGCCGCTGGCGCGGGCACTGAGCAGATCGGTGTCGGACGTGGACAACAGCACAATCACGGGTGGCAGCCTTCCTCGGGTGACGCGCCCATCGGGGGTTCGCTGCTCGCCGGGGAGGGTCTGGCTTTCCACAGTGGCGCGACCGCACCGGACTTTCACCGGTTTCCTCGTCGTCCGCCGAGCACGCCGATGCTACCTGCCGTCCGGAGCGTCCTCGTCCACGCGTCCCGCCGGATCGGCCGCGCGGCGGTCGCGGTCGCTGCACCGCGCGGCCAAGAAGTCGTCCACCAGCCGGGCGCAGTCGGCGGGGGTGATCGGTTCGAGTCCGACCAATCTGGCGAAGACGATCGGGCCGACGAGCTGGGTGAGCGCGAACGTCACGTCCGGATCGCCGAGTCGGGCGCGCACATCCGGATCACCGAAGAGCTGGTCGAACGGCTTGCGGTACTGCTCGATGAGCCGCAGGCGCAACGACGTGAAGTCCGGACCCGCCCCGGATAAGCCGCGCTCGCCGGTGGCCAGCCACGCCAGCGTGGATATCTGCAAGGGGGCCTCGTTGACGACCGTGGCCTGCCTGCTGAGCAATTCGATCAGCCGTTCCCTGAGCGGACCGGCGGGCGGCGCCTCGATCACCGGAGGGAGCAGGCGTTCGAGCGTGGCGGCGCGCAACTGCATGGCGTTGTCGAAATGCCGGTACAGCGTGGTGCGCGCGACCTTGGACATGGTCGTGACCGCCTCGACGGTAACCGCTTCCAGCCCACCGGTTTTCAACAGCGCGGTGGCGGCGTCGAGCAGCCTGGCGCGCGAGCGCGCCCTGCGCGGGTCGACGTCGTCGTCAGGAAGAGTCGGGTCGGCGGCACCGGTCATGGGTCGAACATTCCTCCTCCGCCGCGCCTATCGCCACCCGGCTACTTATGCTACTGATAGTAGCGTAGCGATACTGGCAGTTTTGTTCAGCTCGGGGAGGCGCCGTGGAGTCCACCGCGACACGTTTGTCGGCCGCTCAGCGATGGATGTTGACGATCTCGTGTCTCACCGTGGCCCTGGTGATCGCGTCGATGGCGGCGCTGTACACCGCGCTCCCGGAGATCGCCGCCGCGACCGGCGCCAGTCAGCAGCAGCTCACCTGGGTCGTCGACGGGTACACCCTGGCGCTGGCCTGCTTGGTTCTCCCCGCGGGCGCGCTCGGCGACCGCTTCGGGCGGCGTGCCGTGCTCGTCATAGGGCTGTTGGTGTTCGCGGCGGGCTCGGCGGCGCCGGCGCTGCTGCACACGCCCGGTTGGTTGATCGCGGGCCGGACGGTGGCCGGAGTCGGCGCCGCTCTGGTCATGCCATCGACGCTGTCGCTGATCACCGCCGGATTTCCGGAGGCACGCCGGGGCAGCGCCGTCGGGCTGTGGGCGGGCGTCGCCGGTGCGGGCGCCGTGCTCGGCATCCTCGGCTCGGGCCTGCTGCTGGAACAGTGGTCGTGGGTGTCGATTTTTCTCGCCATGGCCGTGGCGGGACTGGTGCTGGTGATCGCGGGCTGCACGCTGCCGGAGTCGGTCGACCAGGATCGACCCGGGCTGGACGTGTGGGGAGCGGTCACCTCTGCCGCTGCCGTCGGATCGCTGGTAGTGGCGGCGATCGCGGCGCCCGAGCGCGGATGGGTGGATCCGATGGTGATCGGCGCCGCCGTCACAGCGGTAGCGGCGGCCACGGCGTTCGTGATGATCGAGAAGCGGGTCGCGCATCCCCTGCTGGATCTGCGCCTGTTCGCCGATCGAGGGTTCGGCTCGGGCACCGCGTCGGTGACCCTGCAATTCCTCGTCTGTTTCGGGACCTTCTTGCTGATGGTCCAGTTCCTGCAACTGATTCTCGGATACCGGCCGATCGTGTCGGCGCTGGCGATGGCGCCGATGATGGTGCCGATGGTGGCGGTCTCGGCGGTGGCGCCGCGGCTCGCCGAACGGGTCGGACTGCGCCTGCCGATCGCGGGCGGGCTGGTGATCATCGGCGCGGCGCTCGTCGCGCTCTCCCGCGTCGACGTCGACACCACCTACGTCGACCTGCTCTGGCCGTTCCTGATCATGAGCACCGGCACCGGCCTGTGCACCGCACCCGCGACGGCCGCGATCATCGCGGGCACCCCGGTGGCGAAACACAGCGTCGCCGCCGCGGTGAACGACGCGGCGCGCGAAGTGGGTGCGGCGGTCGGCATCGCCATCGCGGGCAGCATCCTCGCGGCCGGATACAGCCACCGCATCGCACCCGCCCTGCCGCAGTTGCCCGAACAGATCCGCGAACCGGTCGGCGACTCGCTGGCCGCGGCGCTCCAGGTCACCGAACGGATGGGGCCGCAAGCGGCGCCCCTGGCCGAGTTCGCCGAATCGGCCTTCGTGCACGGCGCTCGGCAGTCCGCGCTCGCGCTGGGCATAGTCACCTTCGTCGCCGCCGTCCTGATCGGCGTATGGGCGCCGGGACGGTCCCGCGCGACGGCGGAATCCGCGGCGACTCGACCGGAGACGCACCCGACGACGACACCGTGACGATCGTTCGCGATCGGCACGGCCACGACCGCGTGACCTGCCGAGCGTTGTAAACGCTTGTGCGACAACCGATTTGGCCGCCGGCCTAGACCAGGTCGGCGTTCCCGTCGATCACCTTGAGGTGGTAGTGGAAACGGTTGACCCGCCACCCTTGCGGGGTGCGCTCGACGCCGATGGAGTAGCTGCCGACGAAGGTGCGGGTCTTGCCCTCGGTCGCGGCATTCTTGACGTGCACCGCGATGGCGTCCGCGTGCACGCGCGCCGTGTCACCGTCCAGATCGATGAGATGGTTGCCCGACTGGTGGTGTATCCCGTCGAGATCGGAGAGCCCGGTGCGCCAATCCGCGATGATGTCGGCCGCGGCGCGCTCCCCGACCGGCCCGCCGAACCCGCCGTCGAAATCCACGGTCGGCGTGAAGACCTCCGCCGACAAGTCCTCCCAGCGCTTCTGATCGGTGTACACGAACATTCTGGTGATGACATCGACGATGGCGAGCCGGTCGGCGACAGTGGAGATCTCGGACATACGCCGACCTTAGCCGCCGCGCGCGTCCTACGCCTTGCGGACCACCCCGCCGAGCAGCACCAGCCCGGTGCGCGGCAGGTCGTCGCCGAGCCACTGTTGCAAGGGAACGACGCCGGGCTCGATCATCTCGAACCCCTCGAAGAACGACTCGACCACGGCCGGAGATCGATAGACCACCTGGGCCGAGGATCTGGCGGTATCCGACGACGACTGGTCGATGAAGTCCGCGTCGCTGTCGTCGGAGCCGTGCGTGAACGCCAGATAGCTACCCGGAGCCATGACTTCCCGCAGCCGAGCGACGATCTCGGCCGGGCCTTCGTCGTCCATCACGAAGTGCAGCACCCCGACGAGCGTGATCGCGACCGGCTCCGCGAAGTCGATCGAACCGTCGCGGCGCAGCCGGTCGATGATGTCGTCCGGACGGCGAACGTCACCGAGCATCGCCGTCACGCCGTCCGCGTGCGCCAGCAGGGCATTGCAGTGCGCGTAGACGACCGGGTCGAAATCGACGTACACCACCCGCGCCGACGAATCGACCTTGTGGGCGACCTCGTGCACATTCGGCGAGGTCGGGATACCCGCGCCCAGATCGATGAACTGCCGGATCCCCGCCTCGGCGGCCGACTGGACCGCCCGCACCAGGAACTGGCGACTGAACCACGCCAAGGTTCGGGTATCCGGGGCGATGGACAGCATGCGGTGCGCGACAGCCCGGTCCACCTCGTAGTTGTCTTTGCCGCCCAGAAGATAGTCGTACACCCGGGCGGAATTGGGCAGGTTCGGATCGACGCCCCGCGGTGCTCGCTCCATGCCGGACACCGTACCTCCCGATCGCCCCGATCAGGAGCCTAACAAAAGTCACGTTCCGTCGCCGCGCACCAGAAACATCGGCGTACCGAATGACGTTGCCGCGCAGGGACTCACTCGCCGGGCGCTCGGCCCACCGCGAGTACCTCCGCTCGCGCCATCAGCTCATCCGCCACCTGGCGGGGGCGGCGGCCGAGGCCGCACGCACAGGCGACTCCGTCCACCGGGCGTCCCAGCGCCTTCTCTACGACCCGCAGCGTCTGCAATTGCTGTGCCTCCGTGGGACCGTCGTGCACCAGTCCGGCATAGAATTTCGTACCCGCATCGAGTGCCAGCCCCGCAAGTGGCGCATAGAACTCGGCATTCTCCGACGGAGGTACATCGCCGGCCGCGAGGGGACCGTGCACGTACTCCAGGACGCGCCCGCGCGGCCACTGCCGGACCACGGAATTGGCCAGATCGACCAGCGGCCGGGTATCCCGCAGCTTGCCGCGGGCCTTGTTGCGCAGACTGCCGAGGCACAGGTGCACCCCGAAACGGGTTCCCTCGGGCGCGGCCCCGGCCAGCGCGGCGATCCCCTCGCCCAGCCCCAGCACCCGATCGACCTGCCGGTGCAACGGCTGCGCCTTCGCCATGAGCACCAGTTCCGCGGTGGCCTCCACCTGCACGACGACGTCGTCCCCGGCGAGTTCGCGGATGGCGGTGATCTCACGCACGGTGGCGTCGAAGAAGGCTCGGCGATGCCGCCGCAGACCCGCGACCCCCATGGCGATGAACGTCAGCGTGAAATCGGTCGGCATGCCGATCTGCAGCGCGAGACCGGGCAAGCCGCGCTCGACGCGCAGTGCGCGGAGGATCGGCAGCGCCTCCTCGGCTTCCCGCAGATAACCGAAATCCATCTTCTCGCCGTGCAATTCGGCGCCCCGAGCGACCCGATGGATCGTCCGCTGCCTGCTCGAGCCCCACGTTCCCGGCTTCTTCACCGCCAGGGCACCTTGCTCGACCAGGTCTTCGATGATCGGCTGGATGTAGAACTCGTAGCGCCGGGTCTCCCCGGTCGGCAGGGTACGCAGCCGCTCCCCCGCACTGTCCAACATGGCCCGCATCGCGACGTCCGTGCTCTCGGCCGGAAAGCTTCCGACGAAGTGCACCGCTCGCATGCCCACCCCTTGTCCCGTCGCACCCACGTTCCCGCGCTCCTTGTCCATCGCGGCATCCCGGACCTCCGCTCTCCCGAAGCGACATCGGGCGCGGCCGGGTGCACGCGTGCGGCATCAACTATGCGATAGCCACGGAACATTGTGCGCGGTATCGCCGTTCGCCGGAACCGCAAGGGCGCAATCTGTCCGAGACGATGGAGCCGACGATCGCTCATGCGCGGCGGACGGGTTCGCACACCGAAATCCGCTGCCGGAAAGGCTGATACGGCCGTCGCGCGTAGCGCCGAGTATTGCGCACGGCGAAGTTCGCGCATAGCCTGCGTCGCGTGCGAATCTCGCTACGGTCGATCGCCGCGTCCGCGGCGGCGATCCTTCTCTGCCTGACTCCGAGCACTGCCCACGCCGAGGACACTGCGCCGGGTCGTTGCGCAGCGGTCGCCATTCCCGTTCCGCTCGGTGAGATGGCCGGTTCCCTGTGCACCCCTACGGCGCGCGCCGCCGACACCGTCATGGTGCTGATCGCGGGTTCCAACTACAACGCCACCTATTGGGATTTCCCCTACGCCCCGGAGACCTACAGCTTCCGGCGGGCGATGAACGCCGCGGGCATCGCGACGCTGGTGGTCGACCGGCTCGGCAACGGTGCGAGCACCCGTCCGCCGAGCACGCAGGTGACGGCGACGGTGTCCGCCCGCGCCCTGCACGACATCGTCCGGTCCCTGCGCGCGGGTCTGGCGGGCGCGCCCCCGTTCGGCAAGGTCATCACCGGAGGCCATTCCCTCAGCTCGGGCATCGATGTCCTGGAGGCGACCACTTACCAAGACGTCGACGGCGTCCTGCTCACCGGTTTCTCCCACGCGCTCAATGTGTCCGAAGTTCTCGGCGTCATCTCCACATACCACCAAGCCGCCGAGGACCCGCAATTCGCCGGGCGCGGTTACGACGCAGGTTATCTGGCGACGCGGCCCGGCACCCGCGCTGCCAATTTCTTCGCCCCCGAGACGGCCGACCCGGAGGTTCTCGCGGTGGACGAGGCGACCAAGGAAGTCTTCTCGCCGACCGAGTATCCCGACGGCCTGACCTCCACCCTTCCGCCGATGACCAATTTCATCGACGTGCCGGTCATGGTCGTCAACGGCAGCCTGGACCGGCTCTCGTGCGGCCCGGCGTACGCCGTCTGCGCGGATGCCGAGACACTGCGCGCCACCGAGGCGCCGTTCTTCGGCCCGGCGGCGCGACTGCGCACCTTCGTCCTGCCCGGCAGCGGGCATTCGGTCAATCTGGCCCGCAACACCGCCGAATATCGGGCCGCCGTCGTCGACTGGGTGCGTTCGATCGGAGCGTGACCGGCCGTTCCGCCCGGCACCCGCGTCCGTAGGCTGGAGTCGCTATGACACGACGTGCTCCTGATTCCTGCCCGGGTGTACTGCGGCTGCACGAGGCCGCCGACGGGCCGCTGGCCCGGATCCGCGTGCCGGGTGGTCGCCTGGAGCCCACTCAACTGCAGGCGCTCGCGGACGCCGCGCGCGACTTGGCGGACGGCAACATCGAACTCACCTCGCGCGGCAACGTCCAGTTGCGCCGGGTGACCGATGCGGAAGCGATGACCGATCGGCTCGTGGCCGCGGGCCTGCTGCCGAGCGCCACGCACGAACGGGTGCGCAACATCATCGCCTCGCCGCTGTCCGGCCGGATCGGCGGCCTGGCGGACGTGCATCCGCTGGTCGCCGCGCTGGACACCGGCCTGCTCGCGGCGCCGCGACTGGCCGACCTGCCCGGCCGGGTGCTGTTCACACTCGACGACGGGCGCGGCGACGTCAGCGGGCTCGGCCCCGACATCGGCGTGCACGCGGTGGGGGAAGAGGAGTTCGCGCTGCTGCTGGCGGGCGGCGACAGCGGCCTGCGGCTGTCCCCCGCCGACGCGGTGGACGTCATGCTCGCCGCCGCACACGCATTCCTGGATCTGCGCGGCGCGGACCCCGGCCGATGGCGGTTGCACGAAATCGAACACGGCGCCGAACGCGTCGTCGATCGCCTCGGCCTGCGACCGAGCACCGAAAGACTCGAATTCCCCACCGCACCGAGCGTTCCGATCGGCTGGCTGGAGCAGGACGACGGAGCGGTCGGCCTCGGTATCGGCGTGCGCCTCGGCTGCCTGCCCGCCCGCACCGCCGAATTCCTCGCCGCGGTCCAGCGACCGGTGTTCGTCACGCCGTGGCGCAGCCTGGTGCTCACCGACCTGGCGGAGTGGACCGCCGAGCAGGTGGTGCGGGTGCTCGCGCCGATGGGCCTGATCTTCGACGCCGACTCGCCTTGGCTGCTGGTCAGCGCCTGCGCCGGGCAGCCGGGCTGCGCGAAGTCGCACACCGATGTCCGAGCCGACGCCGCCGACGCTGTCGGCGCCGGCCGCGTACTGGCCGATCCGGTAGACCTCCCGAGGACGATGCCCGCCGCGGACGTCGCGGTGGCCGGGCGCCAGCACTGGTCCGGGTGCGATCGCCGCTGCGGCCGCCCGCGAGGAGCGGTGACCGACATCGTCGCCACGGACGAGGGCTATCGCATCGACCGGCCGCCCCGCGAGCCATGAGATCCGGGCAGGTCACCTGCCATGGATTTCGAGGGTGCAGCATTTGACGGAGCCACCGGCTTTGAGCAGCTCGGACATCTCGATCCCCACCGGACGATAGCCACGAGCGCGCAGAGCTTCACTCAGGTCGGTCGCCGCGCTGCTGAGGAAGACGTTGGCGCCGTCGCAGACCCCGTTCAACCCGAGCACCGCCGCGTCCGCGTCGGTGGCCACGATCGCGTCGGGATAGAGCTCCGCCAGCACCGCGCGCGCCGCCGGGCTGAAGGCGGGCGGGTAGTAGGCGATGGTCTCGGCGTCCAGCGGAAGCAGCACCGTGTCCAGGTGGTAGAAGCGCGGATCGACCAGTTCCAGCGACACCACGGGCAGACCGAAATGGCGCGACACCTCCTCGTGCGCGGCCGGTGAGCTGCGGAATCCGGTTCCGGCCAGTAGCCGGTCGCCGACCAGGAGGAAGTCGCCTTCGCCTTCGTTGCATTCCGCGGCGGCCACCAGGTTCGCCAGCCCGCACCGGGCGAACCAGGCGTGATAGGCCGGGCCTTCCGCGGCACGCTCGGGGTGGGTGAAGCGAGCCGACATGGCGCGGTCGCCGACGATCAGCCCGCCGTTGGCGGCGAACACCATGTCGGGCAGGCCCGCGACACCGGGCACCACCTCCACGGTGTGCCCGTGTTCGACGTAGGTGGCGCGCAACCTCTCCCACTGCTCGATGGCCAGCGAGCGGTCGACGGGCTCGGCGGGATTCATCCAGGGATTGATGGAGTAGGTGACGTCGAAGTGGTCGGGACGGCACATGACGAACCGGCGCGGCGACGAACGGCGGACGGCGGATTCGAGGGGGAGGGTGGCTACGGACGTCAACGGAACTCCCGGCAGTGAGCGTGAACTTTCGACTGCCACGACGGTAAGTCGCATAGCATTGCGCCAGAAATGATGATTTGTTGCGAATAGTCGGCAAAAATCAGCGAATCGTTGCGCGGGATGAGAGATGGTGTGACGTGGACGACCTCGACCGGCGGATCCTCGAACAACTGCTGAAGAACGCGCGGGCGTCGTTCCAGGAGATCGGCGGCGCGGTCGGATTGTCCGCGCCCGCGGTGAAGCGACGGGTCGACCGGTTGGTCGCGGGCAAGCAGATCACCGGGTTCACCGCGCTGGTCAATCCCGCCGCGCTGGGCTGGAAGACGGAGGCCTACGTCGAGGTGTACTACCGCGACAACATCTCCCCGGCCGAACTGAAACGCAGCCTGGAACCGATCCCCCAGGTGGTCGGCGTGTGGACGATCGCGGGCGAAGCCGACGCACTGGTGCACGTGATGGCCACCGACATGGCCGAGATCGAAGTGACCGTGGAACGGATCAGGGAGAACGCGCGGGTCGGGCGGACCCGCAGCGCCATCGTCATGTCCCGGATTCTCGAGCGTCCGCGGACCTGATCCGGCGACCCTGCCCCTTGCCGTCCGGCCGTCCGGACCCGGGATGTGCAGCGCCCGACCCGGACCGATCTGTCCGGAGCCGCACCCATATGGTTGACCGCATGTCCGACGTACGTGCCAGCTATCTGACCGACGGGGCCGAGATCTACCGTCGCTCGTTCGCGACGATCCGCGCCGAGGCCGATCTGAGCGGATTCCCGCCGGACGTGGCGCAGGTGGTGGTGCGGATGATCCATGGTTGCGGTCAGGTGGATCTCGCCGCGGACATCGCCTTCTCCCCCGGCGTCGTGGCCTCGGCACGCGCGGCGCTGCGCGCGGGCGCTCCGATTCTCTGTGACGCCACCATGGTCGCCTCGGGCGTGACCAGGAAACGACTGCCCGCCGACAACGAGGTGCTGTGCACCCTCGCCGACCCGCGCGTGCCGGAGCTGGCCGCGGCCAGGGGCACCACCCGCTCCGCCGCCGCGCTCGAACTGTGGCGCGACCGTCTCGACGGCGCCGTCGTCGCGATCGGCAACGCACCGACGGCGCTGTTCCATCTGCTCGACCTCCTCGACGCGGGAGCGCCCCGGCCCGCCGCCGTGCTCGGCATCCCGGTCGGCTTCGTCGGCGCGGCCGAATCGAAGGACGCGCTGATCGAGTTCGGCGACGTCGAATACCTCACCGTGCGCGGCAGGCGCGGCGGCAGCGCCATCACCGCGTCCGCGCTGAACGCGATTGCGAGCGAACAGGAATGAGCACTCCGGGCAAGCTGTGGGGCGTCGGGCTCGGTCCGGGTGATCCCGAACTGGTGACGGTCAAGGCGGCCAACGTGATCGGCGCGGCCGACGTGATCGCGTTCCACAGCGCGCGCCACGGCCGCAGCATCTCCCGCCGTATCGCGGCACCGTACATGCGCCCCGGCCAACTGGAAGAGCATCTCGTCTACCCGGTGACCACGGAGACCACCGACCACCCCGGCGGCTATCAGGGCGCGATCGACGAGTTCTACGAACAGGCCGCCGCCCGGCTTGCCGAGCACCTCGCCGCGGGCCGGTCGGTCGCGTTGCTCGCCGCGGGCGATCCGCTGTTCTACAGCTCCTACATGCACATGCACCGGCG
>NZ_BAFR01000109.1 GCF_000308435.1 Nocardia araoensis NBRC 100135
GAAGCGCACGACGCGGGCGCCGACACCGCCGCGGCGGTGCGCGTCGGCACGGTCAGGACCGCCCGTGTGATCACCGCCGCGGCGACCCTGCTGGTGATCGTCACCGGGGCGTTCACCCTGTCCCCACTGACTCCCATGCGCTTCCTCGGCCTGGGCATGATCATCGCACTCGTCGTGGACGCCACCCTGGTCCGCATGCTCTTGGTGCCCGCGCTGGTCCAGCTGATGGGCCCGGCCAACTGGTGGTCACCGCGGCGCAGGCGCGTCGTCCCGGCCACCGTCGGCCGCATCCGGGAACACACGTCCGCGGGCTGACGGTTCCGGCGAACCCGAGCGTCACAAGCCGTCCGGTACGAGGGCCGAGTTGGTGTAACGCTGGCACCACTCGCCTCTCGGCACTTCCTGAGGCGGCGAAACTGAACCATTATGGGTTGGGACCGTGAGACTGAATCCTCAGCCCTGCTAGGAGTCGACATTCTCTCCCGCCGCCCGTGGAATCCGGCACTGTCCGAAGTCGCTACCGTTCCGGGACTTCAGGCAGCATAAGTTCCACCAGTTTCCACACACCTGTCGACGGATTGGCACGATGATCATCGCCGCCGTCCACGCTCCGCGACTTCGCGCGACGCACGGCTTCCTCAACACGCTCGTTGTAGTCCGCGAAACGTAGCGCAGATTTGTCATATGCCGGAAGGTGCTTTTTGAGGCGCTTCTCGACGTCTCTGAAACCGGTCAAGGGCGCATCGCAATTCTCGAAATGAAGCAGCAGCCAGTACTCGAAACACGGATTCGACACCGCCAGATCGATTTTCGATGTCCGTGCCATTCGGATCGCTTCGGAGTAGTCGAACTCGTCGACGTCGAGAACGCACCAGATTTGGTCGTAGTCTGCGCGTTGTCTGGCCGCGAAGGCAACGACGCGCTTGGGATCCTCGGGACGCACCGCCACCGCGGACTTGGTTGCCGGATTGCGCAGGTGGCGACGTAGACCGTGGAAGTACGCGGGCTCGGTGACTTCGCCTCCGCAAACGATCAGAATAAGCGTCACCGGATCGCGGAACGGCGCCCGTCGACGGCGCGAGTTCTCACGCCGGGTGGCCATGCCGCAAAACCTCCGCGAGTCGATGGAAGTCGACCTGCGGGATCGCACCGAAACTGCCTCCGAGATATCGACGTTCAAGATTGTGCTCGTTGCGCGGCTTGTAATCGGTCAACGGATACAAGGAGCTGGCCCCGTTGTCGTCCTTCTCGACGAACCACACCTGATCGCGGCGCAGCAATCCGTCGGGACGAACGACCGTACCGAGGAGGGATGAGTCGTGGGTAGTCAGGATCAGTTGCGCGCCACGAGAATTGGTCTCGTCCGACTGGAACAGTTCGATCAGCGACGCGGTGAGCAACGGATGAAGACTGGTGTCGATCTCATCAATGACCAGAACCCGCCCGTGATCAAGTGCGTCCAGCACTCCGGGCAAGATTTCGAGCCAGGCGATGGTACCCGCGGACTCCTGTTCCAGCGGAAGCGCGGCCCCTTCACTGCCATGATGAACGAATACCAGCGGAGGCAAGGCGCGAGCAACACTATCCGCGTACACATCGGGCACCGCAGGCACACCCTCCGTCGCGTCATCGATTTGCGCTTCACTTTTCGAAGCGAACTCATCGAGCATTTTCAGCCCTGTGATGTCGAGCCGTTGCCCTGGCGGGATGGAGTCGAGCAGAGCCTCGGGAACAACAGGTGTATCGATGGCGGCAATGCCGAAGTCTGCCTCTTGAACCAGCTCCACCAGACGAGCCCCCTCCGCCGCCGAACCATGAAGTAGAACTCGACGCAGGCGACGAGCGATCGCAGCGGTCGAAGCACGTCGCCCGTCGGGCAGAATCAGCGTTTCACGGAACCAGCGGTGTACCGGCTGGAACATATCCGGCCTGGCTTGGGCAACAGCACTCAGGAACAGGGCATTGGGTCGTGTGAGCTCCTGCAACAGTTTGAGCTGAGCCCGATGCTCTGCCATCGCCGACCCAGAGCTGTACTCGTCCCCGGTCCGCTGAAACAACACCCGCTTACGCTTCTCCGGATAGCTGAAAAGCCATTCCTCGAGCACCCGCTCGTTATCGACTGTGAACCCATACGTCCACGGAACCCCGTCGGCCACGATCTCGACGACATAAGTCGACGCCACAGAGAATATGTGACTCGTCCGGAAGCTGTAAGGTGCGCGCGGAACACCCGCGAATGGCTCCCACTGGGAGAACGACTGGGTCACCGCCCGCTGCATGAACCGGAGCCCATCCAAGAGATTGGACTTCCCCGAGGCGTTCGCCCCGTACACTGCGGCAACCGGAACCGCGGGCCGATCGTCAGCGGCAGGCATCAACAACAGTTCGTTCTCGTCCGCGAACGAACGATGATTGCCGACCCTGAAACTACGAAGCATCTGCCACCTCCCGAGACCGAGTTGAAAGGCCTTTTGGGCAGTATACCTGCAAGATCGGTCCTGAGATTACTCAGATGTCGCATTCAGGGCATACCGAATCAATGGAGCCACAGACCAGCGACGGCGTCGAGAACCAGAACGAACCACTCCCATCCGGCTATCCGGCGAGGAGCCTCCTCAGTGGAGATGGCGGGAACTTACTCGAACCGGACCGACCTGCTCGATAGCTTCGGCGGGCTGCGGGGACGCTTCCCCCAAAAGCAGACCAGGCAGGTCGAAGCCGTCGCCGCCATCCAAGTCATCCGGTGGGCAGGAGCCGGTGACCACCGAAGAGACAGCCACGACCTCGGACGCGTAGGAGGCAGCGCGCCTAGAACTTAACTCGAGGTCTTGCAACATATGGCGCAGCAGAGGGTGGCGAAGGTGTTCGTTCCGCCTGTCATTTGCGCGAAAGATCTTGCTGAACCATCACTTTGACTAGATTCATGGTATGAATCTCCGTAAACTCACCTTACCTGCGGTTTTCGCGGCTGCGCTCACGATGGCGGGCGGCGCGGTCGCCGGCGCCACCCCGGCGCAGACCGTGGACGACGGCACCGTGTACTTCAGCTACGCCAGTTCGAACTGCTCGATCCATTCGAACGGTGACGTCGGCTGCGATATCCCGTTCGGCACCAATCTGTTCGGATTCACGGTCTACGATCTGGCGATCGACCTGCCGTTCCTGCCCGCCCACCCGACCTTCGGACTCACCGGCTCGCACGGCGTCCCCGGCAGCCCGCCGATCGCGGGCACCCTCACCAACGGTGGCGCCAGCTGCACCGGAGGCGGCCGGGGCGCCCTGCTGTGCACTTCGAAGGGCCACAGCTTCAGCTTCGGCTGGTCGGGCACCCAGATCAGCTGACACATCGAGCCGCCCGGCGCGCGAGCAGTGCGAGCCGGGCGGCTCTTTCATCGCGCACGGCCGACCACATCCATCGCTCGACGTGTAGTCCTACGCGACCAGTTCCAGCAGGCCGCGTGGGTCCCACGGCATCGGCCCGGTCGGGAAGCCGAGCCGCACCAGCCGGTGCGGCGCGGCCGCGTCGAAGTGGGCCACCGCAGGTGGCAGGAACCCGCCGATCACCTTCTCCACCATCGTGTTCAGCCCGGACAAGCGCGGCCGCAGCCGTACCTGCCAGCTGGTGATGCGACCGGCCGGTACGTCGACGACGGTGCGCTGCTCCACTTTCGCCCCGAGCGGAATGTGCGCCGAGAAGGCCAGCCACAGGTCGACGCACTCCTCGGCGCCCTCGGTGAAGTCCAGGCCGCGCAGCAGCGTCAGGCCACCGGCGAGCGGCATCACGTTGGCCGGAAAGGGCGCGATCCCGCCACCGAACTGGAGATGGGCGGTGCCGACGAAGTTGGCCTCCTCTCGGGTGACCACCTTTGGGCCCGAGCGGGTTTCGGCGCGGTAGCGCTCCGCCGACAACCGGTCTCCGCAGCGCCGGAACCGCTGCTCGATGGTCATCGCGAAATTCGCGTGCCCGAGGCCGACCTCGAGCATCGAGCGGTAACCGTCGCCGTCGTGCGACACCACGCTGATCAGGTCCAGCTTCGGCGGCCGATCGGCGACGGTGACGGTGTAGACGGACTTCTCTCCGTCGGGGATCCCCGGATCACGAAAGGCGGTACGCACATGTCCTCCTCAAGGTGTGTCCCCGGCCGCCGCCGCGAACACCGCTTCGAGCGTGGCCACGTAGCGCTCGACGGAACCGTGCGCGACCGGCGTGTCCGGGTAGATGACGCTCAGCGTGGTCTCCGACGCGAGCCGGTTGATCCAGATCAGCACCTGTTCGGAGGCGGCGCGATTGGCGTACAACCCGCACGACGCCAGGTCGAAGAACTCGTTGCCGAGCAGTTCCCTGGCGTCGACGTAGGAGATCATCGGCATGGACCAGCCCGGTTCCAGGTCGAGATCGGAATCGGCGGGCAGCAGTTCCACCACGCGCTGGAACGAAGTGGGAGCCAGGCGAAGGCCGTTCTCGTACGCGCGCTGCGCGATGGCCGCGGCCCTGGCGAAGGTGGTCGTGGGCGCGATCGGAAAGGCCACCGGTAGCAGCGTCACATACCAGCCGACGGAGGCGCGTTCGGCCGCGGAACCTCGGGTGCTGACCGGAGTCATGCCGAAGTAGTAGTCGCTGTCGATGAGCTCGCGCTCGGCCAGCGCCGCCGCCGCGAAGATGCCGCCGACGAATTCCGCGCCGTTGTCGCGGCAGACCCGCTCGAATCGCAGCGCGGTGGCCTCGTCGAACAGGGTGACCGTGCGGTGCGCGCTGCGGTTGTACACATCGGTCCGCCTGCCCAGATCCAGCGGGAAGGAGGGCAGTTCGCCGTCGTTCCCGCGGATCAGCTCCAGCCACTTCTGCACGCCGGGCGAGGCGAGCGTCATCCGGCCGGTGTACTCCCGCTCGGCGGTGCAGTAGTCGAGATAGCTGGCCGCGGGATGCAGCATGCCGACGTCCTCCCACACCTCGCGCAGATACAGCAGCGCGAGGTCGAACCCGGACAGGTACTGGCCGAATCCATCGGTGTGCAGATGGTCGACCGCCAGGTAGACCGTGGTCGAATCCTCGCGTTCGATCGCCCCGAAGGTGAAGCAGTCCCAGTCGAAAGGCCCCGGCGTCGTCTTCTGGACATGGTCGCGGATGGCCCTGGCCTCGTCCACGTGGCCGTGGTCGACCGGCACGAAGTCGACGTCCTCCTCGGGCACGAGGTGCCGCTCGATCGCGCCGGCGGAGTCGACCCGGAACCAGGTCCGGAAGGTGTCGTGGCGCAGCAGGAACGCGTTGACCGCCCGCGTCATCGCGGCCGGGTCCAGGCCGCCGGTCGGGATCTCCGCGGTCACCAGGCACAGGCCCGAGTACCGGAAATCCGCGTCGGCGTGCCGATCCGCGAGCCGGAGGTACTGCTCCTGCTGGTGCGAGGGCGGGGCCGGGTGCACCGGAGCCCGCCGGGCGCGCGCCACCGATTCCGGTGACGCCACCCAGCTGACCAGCCGGCCCGGCCCCGGCTCCCATTCATCGATCAGCCCGAAACGGACCACGGGAATACCTCGTTTCGACGACGGCGGTCGGTCACGGCCTGGCCCCGGCCGCCACCAGCGCCGGAGCCGGTTCGGCCGCGGCGGTGTTCGAAGCGGTCGGCTCCGCCGGATCCGCGACCGGCTGTGACCGACCGGAATCCGCGGCCAAGATCAGTTCCGCCACTTTCGGGCCTGCCTGCTCCAGGCTGAACGACCGGCCCATCTGCAGCGACATCAGGTCGATACCGAGGGTCTTGGTGACCCGCGCGCCGAGTTCCACCGCCATCAGCGAATCCAGTCCGAGTTCGGGCACCGGAACGGTCATGTCGATGGACTCGACCGGCACACCCATGACCACGGCCAGTTCCTCGGCCATCTTGCGGGCGACGAAGGCCCCGCGCTTGCCCTCTTCGATCGCGGCCACCTCCGCGCGCAGCCGGGCCAGTTCGGAGGTGTCCTTGGCGGAGGCCTGCGCGAGCGCGGTCGTGCGGCCCGTGCGAGTCAGCTGCGGGAACGTGCCGGTCAGCTTGGCCCAGTCGGTCGGGATGATCGCCGCGCGGGCCACACCCAGGCGCAGCGTCTGCTCGAGATAGGCGGTGGCATCTGCCATGTCGATCGGATCGAAGCCGACCAGGTCGAGGTACTTCAGGGCCGTCTCGTCGGCGGCCATGCCGCCCGTCGCGCCCGACAGATGCCCCCAGCCGACGCACAGCGCCCGCTCGCCGGCCCGGGACCATTCCTCGGCCAGCGACTCCACCGCCACGTTGGCCGCGCAGTAGTTGTACTGACCGTAGATGCCGTACATCGAGCCGCCCGAGGAACACAGGACGAACATGTCCAACCGGATCCCGGCGTCGGCCACGGCCTGGTGCAACACGCGGGCGCCGTGCACCTTCGGGCGATACACCCTGACCAATTCGTCGAATCGCATTGCGGCCAAGCGGTTGTCGGCCACCGCGCCCGCCGCGTGGAACACCCCGCGCAGCGGGTGCTCGGCGCTGTGGGCCCGCGCGACGATCGCGGCGATCGCCGCCGGATCGGTGACGTCGGCCCGCTCCTCGACCACCTCGACGCCGACGGTGCGCCACGCCTCGAGCTGGCGGCGTGCCTCTTCCGTGCCCGCGCCGCCGCGGCCGAGCAGTACCAGCCGCCGTGCCCCGCGCAGTACCAGCCAGCGGCCGATGGCCATCCCGAACCCACCGAATCCGCCGGTGACCAGATAGGTCGCGGCGCCGTCGATCTCGATCTCCGGCAGGTACGGCCGCACCGCCGGGGTCGGCGAATCCATGCGCAGCGCGATCCGGGCCAGACCGGTCGAGCGGATGGTCTCCTCGAAGGCCCGGCCCACCTCGTCGGTCTCGAACAGCTGGTAGGGCAGCGGCTTGTAGGTGCCGGCGAGCACCTTCTCGTAGACCCGCTGCAACAGGCGGGCCAGCCGCTGCGCGTCGACGGCGACCAGGCGGTCCAAGTCCATCGAGAAGTACGCCAGGTTCTTGTCGAAGTTGGCCATCTCCAGCAGGCCGCCGGTGTAGATGTCGGCCTTGCCGACCTCGACGATGCGCCCGAATTCCGCGACGGCGTTGAAGTTCTGGCGCAGGATCTCCCCCGGCGCGCTGCTGAGCACCACCTCGACGCCCTTGCCGCCGGTCAGCTCCAGGACGTCGTCGACGAAGTTGAGCGAGCGCGAGTCGATCGCGTGATCGGCGCCGAGGGCCAGCACGTGGGCGCGGCGCTGGTCGGTGCTCGCGGTACCGATGATGCGCGCGCCGCGATCCTTGGCCACCTGGATCGCGGCCGTGCCGACGCCGCCCGCGGCGCCGTGGATCAGCACCGTCTCGCCCGGTTCCAGCCGGGCCAGATCCAGCAGCGCGTATTCGGCCGTGCCGAAGGCGATGGTGCTGGTGCAGTAGGCCGGATCGGCGTCGGGGGGCAGCGGGATGGCCAGCTGCCGGTCGACGACGACGTAGCGTTGCATCATGCCCTTGGCCGCGACCGCGACCAGATCGCCCACGGCGACGTCGGTGATCCCGTCGCCGACCCGCACCACCTCGCCGACGCCCTCCATTCCCGGCACGGTGCCGAAATAGGTCGGCGCCAGTTCGCGCTCACCGAGCAGGCCGATGACCTTGAGCGGATCCTTGTAGTTGAGGCCGATGATCTTCATCCGCACCTCGATCCGGCCCGGACCGGGTTCCGGCCGCGGGCACTGCCGCCACGCCAATGCCGACAGCAGGCGGGTCCGCGGCATCTCCAATGCGAAGTTGGCTTCCGGGTCGGTCAGCGGCTCGGCGGTATCGAAGGCGTCGAGGCGTTCCTGGAGCGGTTTGGTCACCAGCGGAACCCAGCGCTTGCCCGCGCGCAGCACCACCTCGTCGAGGTTGTCGTTCCAGAACGCGCCCGGCACGGCCAATTCCTCGAGCAGATCGCCGATCTCGGTGTCGGGTTCCACGTCGATCAGCCGCCAGCGCAACGCCGACTGCTCGTTGAGCAGTACCCGGCGCGCACCGGCCAGCGCGGCATGACTCGAATTCGGCGGGATCCGGCTGTCCGGCAGGGCGAACGCCCGCTCGGTCACCAGGGTGGCATGACACCACCCGTCACCGAAGACGCTCTGCGGCCCCTGTTCGGTGGCCTCCGGGTGGACGAACTCGTCGAGGGCCACCGCGATCCGCTCCAGCACCCACAGATCGGCGACATCGTCCTCGACAGCACCCGCGACCACGCAGACGTGCAGCCGGTCGGCGCCCTCCGCTTCGGCGGCCGCCAGTGTCGCGGCCAGATCGGCGGCGAGTTCGCGGCCCGCCACGCCGGCCACGTAGAGCCGGGAGCCCGGGATCGCGGCGGCCAGCTGCCCCGCGCGGCGACAGTCATTGCCCAGCGCGACGATCACCGTGGACACCGAATCCTGCGGCAACGCGGCGGGATCCAGCGCATCGCGCGGTTCCAGCGTCTCGGCGTAGTAGAAATCGACCATCCGATGCAGCGGATCCCGGCCCGGCGCGAGCGCACCGATCTGCAGGCCGCTCAACCGCATCACGAGGTTGCCCTCGTCGTCGAGCAGATCCACGTCGGCGCGCAGCCGCGCCCGGGGATCGCGCCGCGCGACCACGGTGATCCGCTCGGGCAGCGGCGCCACCAGCCGCACCGCCGCGACACCGACCGGCACCAGCGTGCCCTCATCGATCCGGGCGTCGGCGAACAGCAGGGCCGCGGACTGCATCGCGGCATCGACCACCGCGGGGTGGGCGAGATGGCCGGAGTCGGCGGCGATGGTGCCGTCGACGGTGGCCACCACCGCGTCCGCGCCGACGCGCACCGAGGTGACGCGGCGGAAGGCCGGACCGTACTGCAACCCCGCCGCGGCCAAGCCGCTGTAGAACATCCGCGGGTCGACGTCGAGACCGACGTCGAGGGTCGGCACCGTGACCTTCGTCGGCTTGTGGCTGCCAGTCAGCGTGCGGCCGAACGCGTGCACCGTCCACGCCGTGCCGGTCGCCGAGCGCGATCGGATCAGGAACCGGCCGCTGGCCTCCTCGACGGTGAGCGCGACCAGCGGCACGTCCGGCGCGCCCATGATCAGCGGGGCCACGAATCGAACTTGTTCCAGCGCAACCCGTTCCACACCCAGGCGGGCGGCCGTCGCGCTCAGCGCGGCATCCAGGTAGGCCGCGCCCGGCATGATCTTGACGCCGTTGACCACATGGTCGGACAGCCACGGCAGCAGCTCGGTGCCGACCTGCAGCAGCCAGTCCGGCCTGCCCTCGACGTCGGGATCGCCGAGCATGGCGTAGGCGCCGGGGGTGCCCAACCGGGCCTGCTCGAACAGCGGCAGCGCCGCGTGCAGCCGGGTGCGCTGCCACGGATAACGCGGCAGCGGCACGTGCGGGGTGGCCGGGTGCCGCGGCGGGAACAGCTCGTCGAGGTCGAGGACGCCCGCGCCGTAGAGGCCGATGAGGGTGCGGCGGATGCTCACCGAATCCGGCTGCTTGCGATCCAGCGTCGGCACCGTCGTGCCGGTGACGTCCGCGCCGAGCAGCGCTTCGCGGATGTTGCCCGACAGCACCGGGTGCGGGCCGACCTCCAGGAAGACCCGGCTGTCCGCGCCGATCAACGTCGTGACCGCGTCGGCGAACCGGACGGGCTGCCGCACGTTCGCGCACCAGTACTCGGCGTCCCAGTCCGGGCCGAGCACCGGTTCGCCGGTGACCGAGGAGTACAGCGGCACGGTCGGCGCCATCGGCGTCAGCCCGGCCAGCGCCGCGCGCAGCTCGTCCAGGATGGGGTCCATCAACCGGCTGTGGTACGGCACCTCGACGCGCAGTCGGCGTGCGAAGATACCGTCCTCGGTGAGCTTTTCGGCGATCTCGTCGAGGCGGTCGATGTCACCGGCCAAGGTCAGCGAGCTCGCGCTGTTGATCGCGGCGACATCGACCCGCTGGTCGTCGCCGACGAGCTCGCGGGCCTGCCCGGGCGACATCCCGACCGCGAGCATGCCACCCGAACCGGCGGTCGTCGCCTGCAACCGGGCCCGGTGGTAGGCCACCAGCACCGCGTCGCGCAGCGACAGCATGCCGCTCACATAGGCCGCCGACACCTCGCCCACGCTGTGCCCGACCACGGCCGCGGGCCGGATACCGTACTCGGCCAACTCCCGCACCAGCGCCACCTGCACGAGAAAGTTGGCAGGCTGCGCCACCTCGGTGCTGGTCACCCGGGACTCCCGCTCGGGCCGCAGCAGTTCCTCGATGATCGACCAACCCGCGATGGATCGGAACTCCGCGTCGATCGCCCGCGCCGTATCGGCGAAGGCGCCCTCTCCGCCGAGCGATTCGCGCGCCATTCCCCACCACTGCGGACCCATGCCCGAGAAGACGAACACCGGTTCGGCCGTGCGCGCCACGATCGTCCGCGCGGCGTCGCGGCCCTCGCCCGCCGCGAACGAGCGCAGATCGCGGACCAGGTCGGCGGTGTCGCCGAGGAGCATGCCCGTGCGGTATTGATGGTGCGCCATGCGCGTCCATGCGGCCTCGGCCAGCCGGTGCGGGTCCGCGCCCGCGGCGATCAGATCGCCGAATCGACCGGCCAGCGCCCGTGCAGCCCCGGTGCTGCGCGCGGAGATCGGCAGGACACCGAAATGCCTCGGTGGCGAGACACGTTCAGTGGTGTCCGGCCGGAACTCCCGCAGGATGGTGTGGGCGTTGGTGCCGCCGTATCCGAAGCCGTTGACCGCGATCGTCATCGGCTCGGCGTCGGCGGGCAGCACCTCCGCCTCGAGCTGGACGTGCAACCCCAATTCGTCGAACGGGATGTCGGGATTGGGTTTGTCCAGCCAGCCCTGCGGCGGGATGGTGCGATGCCGGATCGCCAGCGCCGCCTTGATCACGCTCGCGATACCGGCGGCGGCCTCGGTGTGACCGAGTGTCGACTTCACCGAGCCGACGCCCAGCGAGCGCGTGCGCCCCGCGGGCGCGCCGAACACCCGGCCCAGCGCCCGCAGCTCGACCGGATCGCCGACCAGCGTGCCGGTGCCGTGCGCCTCCACGTAGGTGATCGCGTCCGGTGCGAGCCCGGCGCGGCGGCACACCGACCGGGCCAGCGCCTCTTGCGATTCGGCGTTGGGCACGGTGATCGCGGTGGTGCGGCCGTCCTGATTCGAGCCGGTCGCCTTCACCACCGCGTAGATCCGGTCACCGTCGCGGACCGCGTCGTCGAGCTTCTTCAGCGCCACCATGCCCGCGCCCTCGCCGCGCCCGTAGCCGTCGGCGGAGGCGTCGAAGGATTTGCAGCGGCCGTCCGCGGCAAGGAAGCCGCCCTTGCACATCAGGACGAAGGTCTCCGGTTGCAGCATCACGTTCACGCCGCCCGCGAGCGCCACCTCGCAGTCGCCGTTCTCCAGCGCCTGGCAGGCGAGATGGAACGCGACCAGCGACGACGAGCACGCGGTGTCGACCGTGAGCGCGGGACCGACCAGGTTCAGCGCGTAGGCGATCCGGTTGGACAGCATGGTGTAGGACGCACTGGCCGGGGTGTGCATGTCGGTGTGGAACAAGGCAGGCCCGACCACGCCGATCACCGACTGATCCACCACGAACCCGCCGACGTAGACGCCGATCGACCCGCCCGCCGCGCGCCGCGCGATCCCGGCGTCGTCGAGCGCCTCCCAGGTCACCTCGAGCATCAGTCGCTGCTGCGGATCCAGCACGGTCGCCTCGCGGGCGGAGATGCCGAAGAAGTCCGGATCGAACTCCCACGGGTCGATCGTCATGAACGCCGCGCGCTTGGTGTAGCTGCGTCCCGGCGTACGCGGTTCCGGATCGTAATAGCGGCGGTAATCCCAGCGATCGGCCGGCATCTCGACCACACCGTCGCGTTTGTCCAGGACGAATTCCCAAAAAGTTTCGGGCGAGTCGATTCCGCCCGCAAACCTGCAGCCGATGCCGACAATTGCAATATCCGACATGCACATCCTCCGGGTCGGATCAAGTTCGATCGCCATTCTTTTTCCGGCGATTCACGAATTAGCCTGTGCGCAGCTGGCGTTCGGCTCAGCGTAACGGCCGCCACACCGGCCGTCGCGGGCTCAGGGAGACTTCACAATCCACTCGCGAACCGGGTTGTCACTTGTCGAAATTCTGGATCGTCCGCCGGTGAAATACCTTGCCATTGCTAGGTTTCAGCTGTTCCGGGCGCCCACCGGAATACGATGTCATCGGTTAGGAGGCGGCATTGTTCGCCGAGTTCACCCACTGGACCGATACGCTCGTCCGGCGGCGATTCACCGTCATCGGGTGCGTCGTCGCCGCGCTGCTCGCGCTCGGTGCCTACGGCGTCGGGTTGGACGACCACCTCAGCGTCAGCGGGTGGAACGATCCGACCTCGGAATCGGCGCGGGCGGCCCGGCTGAAAGACGAGGCATTCGGCCACGACCACATCGCCGACGTGCTCTTGCTGTATCGCGCCCCGGCGGGCAAGACGATCGACGACCCCGACTTCGCCGCCACGGTCGTGGGTCACCTGAACAGCCTGCCGCAACGCTTTCCGGGCCAGATCACGAAGATCAACGCCACCTACTGGCCCACCGACACCGGGGTGCGCCTGCCGGAGATCTTCGGCTCCGCGGACCGCGACTACGCCTTCGCCTCCATCGCCATTCGCGGCAGCGACGACACGGAGATCATGCGCAACTATCGAAGGGTGGCCGATCAGTTCCGGATACCCGGCATCGAGATGGAGGTCGCGGGCGGGCAGCCGGTCGCGGCCGCCCTCAACGACACCATGGCCCACGATCAGCGGCGCATGGAGCTGTTCGCCGTCCCCGCCGTGGCGGTGCTGCTGTTCTTCCTGTTCGGTGGCGTCGTGGCGGCCGCGCTGCCGCTCATCGTCGGCGGGCTGACCGTGCTGGGAGCATGGGGGATCATTCGCGCCATGACCACCGTCATGGAGGTCAACTCCTTCGTCTCGCCGGTGGTGTCGATGGTCGGACTCGGCCTGGCCATCGACTACGGCCTGTTCATCGTGAGCCGGTTCCGCGAGGAGCTGGCCGAAGGCCGCGAGGTATCCCGGGCGGTGCGGCGCACGGTCGCGACCGCCGGGCGCACCGTGGTGTTCTCCGCGACCATCGTGGTCGTCGCCGCGGGCGCCATTCTGTTGTTCCCACAGGGGTTTCTGCGCTCGTTCGCCGTGGGCGCGATGGTGACGGTGGCGCTGGCGGCGCTGATCTCGATCACGTTGCTGCCCGCCATGCTGGCCGTGCTGGGACCGCGCGTGGACCGGCTGGGTTTCAACCGGTTCCACGCGCGACGTGCCGGTGACCGCGATGCGGACAACCCGTGGGGTCGCGTCGCCGGGTGGGTCATGCGAAGGCCATGGGCCGTGACGGTTCCGGTGGTGGCCGTCCTGGTGCTGCTCATCACCCCGGTGCGCGGCGTGGCCTTCGGCGGCATTTCCGAGCGTTTCCTTCCACCACTGCATCCGGCCCGAACGGCGCAGCAGCACTTCGACCAGGTCTTCCCGCTGCGCCAGATCAACCCGGTGGACCTGGTGCTGATCACCCACAACACCGCCGATATCGACGCGGTGGTCGCCCAGGCCGGCCGGGCTCCCGGGCTCATCGCCCCGTTCCCGCCCGCGGTGCAGGGACCCGCGCACCCGGCCGTCTTCACCACCTCGACCGCGCTGCGGGATGCGCACGACGCGAACGCGACCATCGACTATCTGCGTTCCATGCCGGTACCGAAGGGAACGACGGTGCTGATCGGCGGACAGCCCGCGGTTCAGCGCGACAGTGTCGACGCGCTGCTGCGCCGGATGCCGCTGATGATCGCGCTCGTCTTTCTCGTCACCACCGTGCTGATGGTGCTGGCCTTCGGCTCCCTGGTGCTGCCGCTCGAGGCCGCGCTGCTGAATCTGCTCGGGCTCGGCTCCACGCTCGGCATCCTCACCTGGATCTTCGTCCAGGGCCACGGCGCGGATCTGCTCGAGTTCACCCCGCAGCCGATCATGGCGCTGGTGCTGGTGTTGATCGTCGCCGTGATCTACGGCTTGTCCACCGACTACGAGATATTCCTGCTCGCCCGCATCGTGGAGGCGCGGGCGGCGGGTGCGACGACCACCGAGGCGGTGCGCGCGGGCATCGCCCGCACCGGCTGGATCATCACCGCCGCCGCCCTGATCCTGTTGGTGGTGACCGGCGCCTTCGCGTGGTCGGATCTGGTCATGATGCAGTACATCGCCTACGGCATGGTGGCGGCGCTGTTCATCGACGCGACCATCCTGCGCATGCTGCTGGTGCCCGCCACCATGCGCCTGCTGGGCGACGCCTGCTGGTGGTCCCCGTCCTGGCTGCGACGCGTCACGCAACGCGGCGGGCCGCACCGGACCTCTCCCGAACGCGAGGAGCCTCGCAGCGAAGCCGTCCGGGGCTCGGAACGCCCCTGAGCTGTCCGCAGGGCGACGGCCTGATCCACCGGGTTCGCGAGTACATGGACACCGCGCGGGCATCGCGACATCTTCGGTGGTGGTGCTGTCGCCCTCGGCACCGGCGAGTCCGAACGCCTGTCGATCGAGCCCAACGGATCACCGCGGCAGCGGTAGGTGCGCGAGCCGCGCCCGGTGCCAGCTGCGGCGTTCGCAGGATGCGGCATACCGCAGACCCGGTAGTCGATCCCGGTGCGGTCGCGGTGCCGTGCCGCGATATCGCGCAGGCTCAGTTCGCGGTCGACCAGCTCCACGGACTGCTGGCCGCCCGCGCGCGGTCCGGCAGGGCCGATGTGAGCGCGGCCAGGCCGAGGGCCGCGGCGACGATGGCCGAGAGCATGATCATGCTGCCCGACAGCGTGTGCGCGCGGAAGAACAGTGCGCTGAGCACCGCCAGTCCGACCGAATTGCCGATCTGCTCGATGGTGGGGAGTACGCCCGACGCCTCGCCCATGGCCTGGTCGTCCAAATCCGCCAGCATCAGCGGCTGTAGCGGCACGCCGAACACCCCGACTCCGAAGCCCGCGAGAAACGTCGGGCCCAGCACCAGCGGGAGGTTCACGGCCCCGTCACCCACGTACAGATATCCCACTCCGACAGCGACGCATCCGCCGAAAACGGCGATACCCGCGGACAGTGCTCGAGTTCCCCAGCGCCGCAGCAGAACCGGTGACAGCACCGCGCCCGCGCCCGCGCCGAGGGCGAACGGCGTCATGGCGACGCCCGTACGCAGGGCGGAGAATCGCAGCACGTCCTGCAGCAGGATCGATACGGTGAACACGAACGCGGTGAACAGGCCGAAGAAGATCGCCACCAGTGCCGATCCGACCGCGAATCCGCGGTCGGCGAACAGGTCCAGCCGTACCAGGGCGCGGCCGCCGCGGCGACGCGTCGCGCGCTCATGGGCCACGAACACCGCGCCCAGCACCACCGCGGCCGCGAGGTACACCCCGTGCAGCGGACGCCAGCCCGCCTGTTGACTGTCCGACAGCGCGAACAGCAGCCCGAACAGCGCCGCGGTGGCCACCGCGGCCCCGCGCAGATCCAGTGGTTCCCGATCGGTCGCCGGGCCCAGCCGCAGGTAGCCCGCGGCCAGCGCGATCGCCGTCACGCCCAGCGGCAGATTCATCAGGAAGATCGCGTGCCACCCGAGCCCGAACGGATCCAGGGTGATCAGCCCGCCGCCCAGGATCGGGCCGAGCATTCCGGCGAAACCCGCTGTCGCGCCGTACACGGCGAAGGCGTACTGATGGTGCTCGCGGCGGAAGCTCGCGGTGATGATGGCGATGGTCTGTGCCGCCATGCCCGCGCCCGCCACACCCTGGACGATCCGGGCGAGCACCAGTTCCACCGCCGTGGTGGACATTCCGCACCACACCGAGGCCGCCGTGAAGGCCACCGCCGACCAGAGGAACATCCGGCGGCGTCCGACGATCGCACCGACACGAGCGGCGGTGAGCAGCACGCAGGCGAACGCCAGCGAGTACCCGGCGACCACCCACAACTGCTCGGACCGCGACGCCCGCAGCTCCGCGGTGACGACCGGGAGCGCGGTGTTGACGATCGTCACATCGATCATCTGCATGAAGACCGAGATCAGACAGGCCCCGAACGATCCGAGCGCCACCGCCGCCTCTTTGCGGGTCATCGCATCGCCGCTTCGATCAGCGGCCACGAATTGCGCAGGTCCTGGTGCCAGTAGCCCCAGGAGTGGGTGCCGTTCGGCCGGAAGTCGAAGGTCGCCGCGACACCCAGCTGGCGTAGCCGGTCCTGCAATTGGTGGGTGCACAGGTTCGCCACCGCCTCCAGCGGGGCGCCGATCACGAGCTGGTAGAGCAGGTGCGTGAGGTCTCCGCGCGCGCCTTCGAGGTTGTCCATCGGCCCTGGCAGGCCCGTTCCGGCGGAAACGTAGATCGCGGTGCCGTGCAACCGGTCCGCGTGCAGGTACGGATCGTTGGCGCGCCACGCCGGATCGGTCGGCGGCCCCCACATGTTGACCACGGTGCCGCGCTGCTGGGTGACCACCGCCTGAACCACCGCCTGGCCCGCGGGGTCGCTGGTGCGCACGCAGCCGCTGTAGGAACCGATGGCCCGGTACAGACCCGGTGCGGCCATGGCCAACTGGAAGACCGAGGTCCCCGCCATCGAGATACCGGCGATAGCGTTGGTTCCGGTGCCGTTGAAGGCGGTGTCGATGAGCGGCGGCAGCTCCTTGGTCAGGAAGGTGGACCAGCGCTGCCTGCCGAGGACGGGGTCGTCGCTGCGCCAGTCGGTGAAATAGCTACCCGCACCACCGAAGGGGATGACCACGTTCACCTGCTTGTCGCGGAAGAAATCGACCAGATCGGTGCCGTCGAGCCAATTGCCCTCCGAACCGCCGTTGGCGCCGTTGAGAAGATAGAAGGTGGGCGCCGGTGTGTTCGGATCGGCCGCGCGCAGCAGGCGAATTCGCGTGGTGGTGTTCATCGCGGCCGAGTACACCTCGAGTTCGGATTGGCGGTCGGATTCGAGCCGGGCTTCCACTATTCGCGATCCGTCTGCCGCCGCGGCGGGTCGCGGCGGGTCGGCACGGACCGGCTGTGCGCCGATCATCGCGCAAATGGAAATGAGGACCGCGGCGAGCACCGCGCCTGTTCGATGCGAAAATCCGGGCATGTCGACTCCTGGCCCAGGGAGGAGGGCTCGAATTCGCAGTCAATAACATCGCGCGTCCCGGCCGCCGGGTTTTCGTACGATTCTGTGTTTCCTACCAATTCGCCTCGGCGACCATTTACCGGATTTCCCAAACCGCCGCGGGACCGTTGCCGTCCCGCCGCGGCGGAATCTAGCGTCGAGCGCATGCCGTCCCCTCGACTGTGCCGCACGTCGCGCGGAACAGCCTGGCGCGCAGGCGTCTTCGCACTGCTGATGCTGATGGGCTCCGCGAGCCCGGCGGACGCCGAGCCGGCTCCGATGCGACCCGCGCACGGGCGAGCCGTCGAGCTGACCGTCTTCTCTCCCGCGATGGCCGCGCCGGTGTCGCTCATGGTGCTGCCCCGCCCGGACCCGTCGCGTCCGGCTCCGGTGCTGTATCTGCTCAACGGCATCGACGGCGGCACCGCGGGCGACGCCTGGACCGACCGGACCGACGTCGACCGGTTCTTCGCCGACAAGCAGGTGACCGTGGTGGTGCCGGTCGGAGGCGCGGGCAGCTACTTCACCGACTGGCGCGCCGACGACCCGGTTCTGGGCCGTCCGCGCTGGACCACGTTCCTCACCCGCGAACTCCCGCCGCTCATCGACGCCGCTTTCGGCGGCACCGGTGCCAATGCCATCGCCGGGGTCTCGATGACGGGCACCTCGGTGTTCCAATTGGCCATGGCCGCACCGGGTCTGTACCGGGCCATCGGTTCCTACAGCGGCTGCGTGCGCACCAGCGACGCTGCCGGACAGGCCATGGTGGCCACGATCGTCACCGCCGAGGGCGGCACGGTGACGAATATGTGGGGACCGCCGAGTGATCCGGCCTGGGCGGCCAACGACCCCTACCTACACGCGGACCGACTGCGCGGCACGACGATCTACGTGGCCGCCGGAAACGGGCAGGCGGGCCCGCTGGACCAGCCGCACAGCACGGGAATCGACGGCGATCCCGCGAAAATGGTGGACCGGTTGGCCGTAGGCGGCATACTCGAAGCCGTCTCGGACCACTGCACCCGATCCCTACGTGACCGTTTCCATGAACTCGGGGTCACCGCCATCTTCGCTCTGCGCCCCAGCGGCACCCACTCCTGGGGCTACTGGCAGCAGGACCTGCACAACAGCTGGCCGTTGTTCGAATCCGTTCTGCGCTAGCTGGTCCGGAACATCTTCCACGCGGCGTACCGCTCGGGCATGCGGAACGCACCCTCAGACGCACCCTTCCAGGGTCGCGTGTGCCAGTGCGTCGACCACGTCGCCGACTTCACGGCGGGCGCGCATCGCCTCGAGCTGACGCCGGGCGCCGTTGCCACGCTTGTCGAGGGCGGCGATCGCTTCGGCGACGAAGGTTCCGTCACCGGCGTCCCGCAGCGCGGCTTCGATCCGCCCGACGAGTTTGTCCAGCAAGTCGCGGTGTGGGACCACGCGTCCTTCGACGGGATCGAGGCCGTCACCGTCCAGACCCGACTGCGCGGCGTTCCAGTAGGCGGCGCGAAGTACTTCGGCGGGAACGGGCGGGGCGGGCTCACCCTGTTCGATCGCTCGCAGGCCCATGGTGACGGTGGCCCTGATCAACGCGGCGAGCAGTGCGGCTTCCTCGGCGGTGGCGGGCACGTCGCTGACCCGTACTTCCACGGTGGGAAACGATTCCGAGGGCCGGATATCCCAGTACACCATCTTGTTGTCGAGGATGCTTCCGCTGGCGAGCATCGTCGCGACGATCGCGTCGTAGTCCTCGACCGAGGCGAAGTACGGTGGCGGTCCCGCGCTGGGCCAGCGGCGCCACAGGATGCTGCGCCAACTCGCGTATCCGGTCTCGCTGCCACGGTAGATCGCGGAATTGGCGGTCAAGGCGAGGAATACCGGCAGCCACGGACGCACGTGATTGCCGACCAGTATCGCGGTCTCACGATCGGGCACACCGACATGCACATGGCATCCCGACAGCCCTTGTTCATGGGCGATCATGCCGAAGCTGTCGGCGATCCGCCGATATCGGGGTGTGTCGGTGACCGGAAACCCTTCGGGCACGGTCGGGGGGACCGCGACGGCGAGCAGCCGAGTTCGATCGGCGGCCGCGCATTCGGCGACGGTCCGACGCAGCGTGCGTAGTTCCGTGAGCAGGTCGCCGATATCGGAATGCACCCCGCTACTGGTCTCCACTTGGCAACTGGTCAGCTCGAGTTGCAGGTCGATGCCGGCTTTCTTCGCCGCTTCGGCAACTCGGATGTTCGCTGGTGTGGGGGCGCCGGTCACCGGGTCGGTCAGCAGGAATTCCTCTTCGACACCGACAGTGGGTACATGGTTGTCCATGGTCGTGATCACGCCCTTCGATACATCGGCCGGGAAACCTAGGTGGTAGCCGCCCGTTCCACGCCGATGCGATCCACCCAGGCGACTTGCCTGCGTGCGTGTCCACGGAGCGAGCGAATGTGTTCGGGCCGTACCCCCTTCGCACATACCCAAACGATCGGACACCGGCTGGCCAGCCGTCGTGGCCGGTGCGGCGGCCCTCGATTGAGATCGCGACAGCGGGGTAGATGCCACGTACATGCGGTGTAGCCACCGATTCCGGTGACCGCGCACGACGGAGGTAGCGACATGGCCGAACAGCACGACACGGCACCCGGCAGCGTGCCGGCAAACGTATTGTCGCGCAGGGACTTCGCCGACAGAGTGTTACGTGCCGCGGCAACTCCGGAACGAATCGCCGACGTCGTCGCGCAGATCGTGGGTGAGCGCATCGAGATCGGCCCGGTGCCGGTAGCTTTGAACGGACTCGTGCGCGCCACCGCGATCGCCGAAGCCGGACCCGTACACGCCGTGCGATGCGACTGCGGACCCTGGGATATGACGATCGCGGTGCCGATCCTGCTGCGCCTGCGCGTTCGCCTGCCCGGCCGAACGCTGCGATACATCGGCGCGGCCCGCGTATTGATCCGGCTCGCGTTGATTCCCCGCGAACCCTGCGGACTGTTCCTGCGGACCGACGAGGTCCACGCCGACGACCTCACCATCCGGATGCGCGCTCGCGACCTCACCTCCCGAGTCGTCGGAGGCATCGGCCGGGTCGAATCCACGGTGGCCGAGCACGTCCTGCGCTACATAGAGGAACTGTTCACCGGCCCCGCGTTCGGCGGCATACGCGACATCGATGTCGCCGACATCATCGACCGCGCCTGGGACGCGGGTCTCGTACTCCACTTCCCGGACCGCGCCGCGAGCTGATCCGCATCAGGGCGGTACATCGACTCGGACCGGCGGGGCGAGGGACCACATTCCTCGCCCCGCCGGTCCGCAAGGCAGGACCGTCGCAGCGCCACATCACATCGTGCGTAGCGCCGGCCACGCGTTCGGCCGAGATGGGGTGGCCGGTGACGGCTTCGGCTCCGGGTCCCCACGCCATACGCCGGACGCGCCGAGGGTGGTGCGGGGCCGCGCCTGCGGATGTGCGGCAACGGGTGGGAACCGGCTATCTGCCGGGTTTCTCGACTGAGTACTTGCGCGGCACTCAAATCAGTGCTATAAGAAATCTGTGCCCTATGGCACAACTTATCTGATTCGTTCTATGCAGAATAGAGTGAGTTGGAGGTGACGACCATGCTGATGCGCACTGATCCGTTCCGCGATTTGGAACGTTGGACGCAGCAGGTGTTCGGCACAGCGGCCCACCCCGCGGTCCTGCCCATGGACGCCTGGCGTGCGGGCGACCAGTTCGTCGTCGAGATCGACGCCCCCGGCATCGATCGGGATTCTCTCGACCTGAACGTCGAGCGCGACGTCGTGACCGTTCGGGCGCGCAGGCCGGAACTCGACGCCGATCGCGAGATGGTGGCCACCGAGCGGCCGCACGGCGAATTCAGCCGCCAGCTGTTCCTTGGCGACGACCTCGACATCGACCAGGTCCGTGCCGACTACGCCGATGGCGTGCTCCGTCTGACGATCCCGCTGGCGGACCGGCCCGAGCCGCGCAAGATCGAGGTCGCTCGGGGCGACGGGCACAAGGCGATCGACGCCTGAGCCCGGGACGGGAGATGCCGTCATGCCCGATTCGGCTGTACGTCCGCGGTCACTCGACGAGTGCGACGCCTGGCTGCTGGATCCCGACCTCGAACGATTGTTCGCCGAGGTAGACGCGATCCTGTGCGAGGCACGGGCCCGGTTACGCGGGCGGGCGCACCCGTCCATCCCGGCGCCGGGACCGCGGCGCGCCTCGAGCCCCCGTCCCGGCCGGGACGAGCTCGGGACGCACGGGTGGCACCCCGAAGCGGGGCCTGCCACCGAACGCGGTCCTCCGCACAACCGTCAGCGCACTGTGAAGTCGAAGGAAGGAGGTGATGCCCGCATCCCACTGAGAAACGGGTTCCGCGGCGAGGCGGTCGCCGCCCCCTGCACCAGGCGCTTGCGAGCACCAGCGAGCAACCGCTCCACGCGCACCGCCACACCGTGTGGCACGCAGGGATGACAGCTCGCCGCAGGAACGACCTCTCGTTGTCACGTCACTCTTCTCCTGATCGGGGGAGGGACCGCAGACCCCTCCCCCGACTCCCACCGGCGGTTTGCCGGGCCGCGGCCAGGGTAGGCCGGGAGAGATTCATCAGGGTGCCAAGAGGAGGCTGTGATGCGACGCGCGCTTCTGATCGTTCACGATATGCCCGCGGAATTCCGGCGGTGACCGCCAACTCTCGTCCCGTGGGTGGCTATGCCGCCACGATGGTCGCCTACGCGACGGTAGTGGCGGCGGTCGCACTGCTCGGGAACGCGACAGGTCGCAAGCTTCCGCGCGATATGACCATCCGCGATCTGGTAGTGACCGCGTTCGCCACGCACAAGCTGTCTCGCTTGGGGACGAAGGCCGCGGTGACGGCGCCGGTACGCGCGGCGTTCACGCGGCCGGTTGCAGCTGACGGTGGGCCAGGAGAGGTCGCCGAGGAGCCGAAGGCGACCCACGGTATCCAGCACAGCATCGGCGAGTTGCTCAGCTGCCCGTTCTGTTTCGACGTATGGGCGATCACCGGTTTGACCATCGGACACGTTTTCGCGCCGCGGGTGACGCGAGTGCTGACCGACGCCGCGGCCGCCTTGGCGGGTGCCGATTTCCTGCACCTCGCGTATGCCACTGCTCAGCAGATAGCTGAAGGCGAACAGCTTCTTCGCTGACGAAGCGGGGTCGCACCGATCCGGTCACAAGCGCCGCCATACTGCGAGAACCAGGTGGGAGCGACCCGCCCGCACCGTCGAATCTTCGATGCGGGCGGGCCCAGTTGTAGCCACGACAAGGTTTGTGGCTATCGCCCCGGCCGTAGCCGTAAACGGCATCGGCGGCTGGATCGATGCGGTCGCGGCAGGTCGTGCGGCGAGGGGGTGGTGTGGGTGCGCGTGTAGGTCAGCACCTGGGTGGCTTCGGGTCCGCGGTCGGTGTCGGCGGCCGTGAACACGACCGGTTGCCCAGCAGTGAGCGTCTTGTAGCCGGGGGCGCAGATGGCGGTGTACCGGACGAACACCGCCTCAGCGCCGTTGTCCGGGGTCAGGAACCCGAAGCCTTTTTCCTTGTTGAACCAGGCCACGCATCCGTGCTGCCAGCGCGGCAGTTCCGCGGCGCCGGTGTGCGGGTCGGGATGAACGGTGCTGTCAGTAGGCGAGGCAATCGTAGTCGTCATCGGCGGTAGGGGTGATCCAGGCTTGATCGATGCGGTCGCTGATATCGGCGGTGTCGAACGCGGCACGGATGCGCTCGGTCAGCGGGTGCAACCCGCCGGTGTCCAGTCCGATGTCATGGTCGTCGACAGCAACGGGGGTCTGCTGGTCGGCCAGGTCACCGTCACCGTAGAGCGGGATCGTGGTCATTCGTCACTCCTCCGAGATGAATTCCGGTTCGAGGGCGGGGTGGGCTCGGATCCCACCGAGCCCACCTGTGAGGAAGAGTCGAGAACGAGAGATTCGACAATCGTCGTGTCCTTGGAATACAGCAATCACCTCGCTTTCACTGCCCTGGTGTTCCAATTATCTCTGTCAGCCAACACAGATTTCTTCTATCACTCCTTTGACATCTGCGCAAGCCCCCGACCCCACCCTTCGATCCGGCCCAACCCGCATCGATGCTCGACGCCTTCACCGGCTTGACACGGCGCGAAGCGGATACCCCGGCGGAGAGCCGAGTGTGCCTGGCGCAGGCATGCGGCTATCGAGACCGAGAGAAGGGGCCGTCATGGTGTCGACCACACTTGCCGCGCTCTACCAGGCGTCGGGCGAAGGACCGCCCGGTCTGCTGCCCGCGCGCCAGCAGATGGCGTTCTCGCTGGGCTGGCACATCGTGCTGGCCTGCTTCGGCGTGGCCTTTCCCGCCATGATCTACGTCGTGCACCGCCGTGGCATCGTCCACGACGACCCGGTGGCCCTGGGCTTGGCGAAGCGGTGGGCGACGGTCTCGGCGATCTTGTTCGCCATCGGTGCGGTCTCCGGAACCGTGCTCAGTTTCGAGATGGGGCTGTTGTGGCCGGGGCTGATGGGCCGCTTCGGCGACGTGCTGGGGTTGCCGTTCGCCTTCGAAGGGCTGTCGTTCTTCATCGAAGCGATCTTCCTGGGCATCTACCTCTACGGATGGGGTCGTATGCCGCCGCGCCGCCACCTGGCCATGCTCGTGCCGATGGCGGCCGCAGGCGTGGTCGGCACCTTCTGTGTGGTCAGCGTCAACGCGTGGATGAACAACCCGACCGGCTTCCGGCTCGCCGACGGCGAGGTGACCGATGTGAATCCGTGGCGAGCGATGTTCAACGGAGGGGTGTACCTGCAGTTCGCGCACATGTGGGTCGGGGCCTTCATGGTCGTCGGATTCCTCGTGTCCGGTGTCTACGCCGCCGGTCTGCTGCGGGGCCGTCGCGACCCGCATCACCGGCTCGGGTTCACCGTCCCGTTCGTCTTCGCGACCGTCGCCGCGCTCGCCCAACCACTGCTCGGGCACGTGCTGGGGATGCGGGTGCACGACACGCAACCGTCGAAGCTGGCCGCGTTCGAACTGGCCGCCACGACCGAAGGACCCGCCCCGCTGCGATTGGGCGGCGTTCTCGTCGACGGGGAGGTGCGGGGAGCGCTCGATATACCCCGGCTTGGTTCGATCATCGCCCGCAACTCGCTGACCGCTCCGGTGCCCGGGTTGGACTCGGTGCCCGTGGCGGATCGGCCGCCGGTCAACCTCACCCACCTCGCCTTCCAGACCATGGTCGCCATCGGCACCCTGCTCGCGCTCTTGGTGATCGTCTTCTGGCTGCTGCGCTGGCGGCGCAACGACCTGCTGACCGAACGTTGGTTCCTGACAGCGGCGGTGGCCGCCGGACCGTTGGCGATCCTGGCGCTGGAATGCGGCTGGATCGCCACGGAGGTGGGCCGTCAGCCGTGGACGGTGTGGCAGGTGCTTCGCACCACCGACGCCGCCAGCACGAGCACGGGTCTGTGGTGGAGCTATGTCAGCGTGTTGCTGGTGTATGTCGGGATGACGGTGGGCGCGATCGTCGTCCTGCGTTCCATGGCGCGGCGCTGGCGCACCGGCGCCGCGACCATCACCGCCCCCTATGGACCGGGCGCCTCGCCGGTCGACCAGGCGCAGCGCGCCCGCAGCGTCGGAAAGCCGTGATCCGATGGATCTCTCGGACGTGGTCGCGACCGCGATGTTCACGGGGGTGGTGCTCTACGCGCTGTTCGGCGGCGCCGACTTCGGCTCCGGATTCTGGGACCTCACCGCGGGCGGGCCCCGGCGCGGCAGCCGCTTGCGAGTGCTCATCGACCACAGCATCGGACCGGTCTGGGAAGCCAATCACGTGTGGCTGATCTACATCCTGGTGTTCCTCTGGACCGCCTACCCGACGGCGTTCGCCGCCATCATGACCACACTGTTCATTCCGATGAGCCTGGCGCTGCTCGGTATCGTGCTGCGCGGGGCCAACTTCGCGTTCCGCAAGTACTCCGCGAGCCTGCGCCAGGCACGCTTGTTCGGCGCCTTGTTCGCGGGCGCGTCGCTCATCACGCCGTTCTTCTTCGGCACCGCCGTCGGCGCGATCGCCTCCGGCCGGGTGCCCGCCGAAGGGTACGGCGACCGGATGCGGTCCTGGCTGAACCCGACCTCGATTCTGGGCGGCGTGCTGGCGGTCGGGACGTCCGCCTTCCTGGCCGGCGTCTTCCTCACCGCCGATGCCGCGCGCTCGGGCGACGACGCACTCGCCGGATACCTGCGCTCGCGCACGCTGATCGTCGGTGGCGTGACCGGGGCGGTCGCGATCGCGGCGATCGTGCCGATCCGGCACGACGCACCGACTCTCGGCGCCGGACTTCTCGGGCGCGCCCTTCCGCTGATCGCACTCTCGGCAGCCGCGGGCGTGCTCACCCTGGCCCTGGTGTACCGCCGCCGATTCGGGTGGGCGCGCGTTCCCGCGACGGTCGCGGTCGCCGCGATCGTCATCGGGTGGGCGGTCGCGCAGACGCCATGGATCCTCGTCGATCACCTGCTCATCGCGGATGCCGCGGGTGCAAGAGCCACCCTGATGGGACTGCTCGCCGTCGTCGCCGTCGCCGCCGTCACGGTCCTGCCCGCCCTGGCCTATCTGTTCTGGCTCACCCAGACCGACGCGTGGGTCCGCGACGAGCCCGCGCGTACCGGCTCACCGGAACAGGCGTAGCTACTCCGCACCAGCGGCACCCGATCCTGGGGTTACCGGCGGCAGGACCCGCACAGCAGCCGGCCCCTGTTCGAATCGGCGCTGCGGGCTCTGGCGCGATCCGCGATCAGCGCGCCTTCTTCCGCGCGGCGTACCGCGCGGGCATGCAGACCGCACAGGGTCGGTAACCAGCGGAGATCGCGTCGGTGTACACGATGGCTATTCCGCGTCGTGCAGCACGAGACCGAGAGTGTGCCGCACACCGCTGCGCACGCGGCTGACACCGTGGCGGATCGGGGCGCGGGACCAGCCGCGACTGGACGGCGTCGGCCGATCGCGGGTGGTGAAAACCAACGCGTGCCCCTGTTCGAGCACCGACACGGTCGCTTTCGACTGAGCGCGCGGGCGTTGCTCCACGAGCAGGAATTCCCCGCCGGTGTAGTCGATCCCGGATCGGTCCAATCCGATGACGACCTGCAGCGGGAAGACCAGCTCGCCGTACAGGTCGCGATGCAAGGCGTTCCAGTCACCGGCGTGGTAGCGCAGCAGGATCGGGGTCGGCTCGGTCTGCCCCGCGGCATGGCAGGCATCGAGCCAATCGCCGAACTCCTCCGGCCACGGCGCCGGGTCGCCGAGACGTTCGGCCCAGGATCGGGCGAGCGGCAGGAGTTTTCGATAGAAGGCCGCCCGCAGCCGCATGATCGGCTCGGGCACCGGATGCGCGAAGTAGCGGTAGGTGCCTTCACCGAATCGATAGCGCGCCATGTCGACGGTGGATCGGAAGCGCGCGAGGTCGTCCCACATGGCGGTGAACTCGCCGCACTCCTGCTCCGTGAGGATCGGACCGGTCGCCGCGCAACCGTAGGCGTCGACTTCGGCGAGCAGTGTCGGCCACGGTTGGTCGTCGACGCGGTCCGTCAGAGAAGCGGCGGCCCGCCCGGGAATCGCCGTGGGCTTCGCGGGGCGAGCCATGGCGATGCTCGGCTCACTCATGCCGCCGCCTCCAGATCCAGCAGTGCGTGCTTCGCGGTGACGCCGCCGACGTACTGTCCGATGGTCCCGTCCCCACGCACCACCCGGTGGCACGGGATCACCACCGGAAGCGGGTTGCGCGCGCAGGCGGAGCCGACCGCGCGCACCGCACGCGGGTTGCCGACCGCCGCCGCCACCGCCCCATAACTCGCGCGCTGCCCGTAGCCGATGGCGGGCAGGTGCTCGATCACTTGGCGGCGGAACCCCGCGGCCAGCCGCAGATCCAGCGGCAGGTCGAAACGCGTCCGGCGGCCCGCGAAGTATTCCTCGATCTGCCGGGCCGCCGTGTCCAGCCGGGCGGGCGCGGCGAGGATCCGGGGACTGATCCGCGCGGCCAGAGTGGCGAGTACCGCGTCGTGGTCTTCGGTGGGGTAGGCGACACGGACCAGTCCGGCGGGCGTCGCGGCCAGCAGCAACGTCCCCACCGGGGTCTCCAGCAGGCGGTAGGCGACATCGAGCAGGCCCGCCGCGGCGGCCTCGGCGGTCAGTCGCGCGTGCAGCGCGGCGAGCAGGTCGGCGTCCGGGGTCAGTGCGCGCGACAACCCGTCGCCGTGATCGAGGGTGGCCATCATGATTCGT
>NZ_BAFR01000108.1 GCF_000308435.1 Nocardia araoensis NBRC 100135
CCCTTCGATAGGCGTGCGGAATCACCCCGGCACCGTCCTGGCGGTCCGGGTGGGAGGAATGACAGGTCAGCGGCCGGGCAGAACGACCCGGATACGGGAGCCCGGCTCGGCGACCGCGATGCTGCCGCCGTGCAGGTCGACCACCCAGCGGGCGATGGCCAAGCCGAGCCCGGTTCCCCCGCCGGTGGTACGGCCGCCCCTGGTGAACCGGTCGAAGACCCGGGCGCGTTCGGCGAGCGGGATGCCGGGGCCGTCGTCCTCGACGTCGATCACGACCTCGCCCTGCGAGGCACGCGCGGCCAAGCGGACCTCACCGCCCGCGGGGCCGTGGCGAGCGGCGTTGTCGAGCAGGTTGAGCAGCACCTGATGCAGACGCGCACGGTCGGCGTACACGCGGGCGGCGCCGGGCAGCACATCGGTGCGGAAGCGCACACCGCGCCCGAGCGCGGCGGTCATGACCTCCGCTTCGGCGACGACGTCGGCCAGCAGCGGCGCGATCGGCAACTCCTCGCGATCGAGCGGGAAGGCGCCCGCTTCGATGCTGGAGAGATCGAGCAATTCGGAGACCAGCAGGGTGAGCCGTTCGGTCTGGGCGAGCGCGGTGCGCAGGGTCGCCGGGTCGGGTTGGGAGACGCCGTCGACGAGGTTCTCCAGCACCGCCTGCAAAGCGGTGATGGGCGTACGCAATTCGTGGGAGACGTTCGCGATGAGATCGCGGCGTTGCCGGTCGGCCGCCGCGAGGTCGGCCGCCATCTGGTTGAACGCCTCGGCCAGCTGCCCGACTTCGTCGCGCGAACTCGCCCGCACCCGCAGGGTGTAGTCGCCCTGGGCCATCCGTTTCGCCGCCGCGGTCATCTCCCGCAGCGGCCTGGTGATGCCGTGGGCGAGGAACTGCGAGGTGAGCAACGCGATCGCCACCGCGGTGAGCGTGGTGCGCGGCGGCAACCATCCGATCTTGAACCGGAAGAATCCGAACGCGACGCCGCCGGAGCACAGCATGAGGATGGCGAGTTTCAGTTTGATCGACTTCACCGGGTCCAACGGCCGGGGCAACAGCTCGGCGATCCGGTCGCTCACCCTGCGCACCACGGCGAAACAAGCAGGCCCACTCGACAATTCGCGCTCCACTCCGGATACGCGCCCGGGCCGGGAACTCATCGGGCCTCCAAGGCGTATCCGACGCCGCGCACGGTGCGGATCAGGTCGGCGCCGAGTTTGCGGCGCAACGCCTTGATGTGGCTGTCGACCGCGCGGGTGCCCGCCGCGTCGGACCAGTCCCAGACGTCTTCGAGCAGTCGCTCGCGCGCGAGCACCGTGCGCGGGCGACGGGCCAGCCGAGTGAGCAGATCGAACTCCAGCGGCGTGAGCAGGGCCTCCACCTCCGCGCGCCAGACCCGGCGCTGGTCGAGATCGATCCGCAGGTCACCGACGAGGATCGTCGCGCCATCGCGGTCGGCCGCCCGATCCAGCCTGCGCAGCAGCGCGTGCACCCGGGCCGCGAGCACGCGCAGCGAGAACGGCTTGGTGAGATAGTCGTCCGCGCCGACCCCCAATCCGACGAGCTGGTCGGTCTCGTCGGCACGCGCGGTGAGCATGAGCACCGGCACCGGGCGGCGCGCCTGGATGCGGCGGCACACCTCCAGTCCGTCGAAACCCGGCAGCATGACGTCGAGCACCACCAGGTCGGGGCCGACCGTCTCGGCCGCGGTGACGGCCGAGGGGCCGTCGTGGGCGAGGTCGACGGTGTATCCCTCCGCCCGCAGGCGTGCCGCGACGGATTCGGCGATGGTGATCTCGTCGTCCACCACCAGGATTCGCCGTGCGGCCCGCGCCGGTGCGCTGTGTTCCATGCACCGAACCCTAGCCATCGCCAGTGGAGAGATCCTGCGGCGATTGTGGAGATTCCGTGTGCATCCGGGACCGTGAGCCGGCGTTCACGGCCGGGGCCAGGGACGCTTGTCGATGCGTTCGATGTCGGTGTTGAACCGTTTGAGGAATTCGGCGAACGCGGCGATGTCCTGCGCCGACCAGTCCGCGAGCACGTTCTCGAGCGCGCGGACGTTGTAGGCGCGCTCGGCGTCGAGTTGACGCCCACCCTCGGCGGTGATACGGAATTTGCGCGCCATGCCGCCTTCCGGATCCGGAATGCGCTCGATCAGACCGGCTCCGCGCATCGCGGTCGTCTGCCGGTGCAGCGTCGAGGTGTCCAGTCCGAAGGCGTCGCTGAGCTCCCCCACGGACATCGGGCCCTGCACTCGCAGCCTGCTCAACACCGTGTAGGCGCTGCGGTCGAGATGACCACGGCCCCGGCGGGCCTTGGCGCTGAGGCTGTGCCGCCCCAGCAGCATGGTCTCGAACTCCACCGAAGATACGGGCTTGTCCACACAACGCTCCTGCCGATATCCGCCAGCTACGGGCTCATCTTCCGCACCTATATCACACCCCCATTGCCCAACCAGAACATTTGCATAATACGACTCTTGTGCATAGTGCAATTCATATGTACCGTGCACAAGAATCGAAGAGAGAGGGAGACCCGCGTGACAGCACCATCGGCAGCTCGGCCCGAGGGCATCGTCGGCGTACTCGCGGCGGCGGGCATCGTGGCCGCATTGATGCAAACCTTGGTGGTGCCGCTGATCGGGGACCTGCCCCGAATCCTGGGCACCACGGCGTCCAACGCGTCCTGGGTGATCACGGCGACGCTGCTCGCCGGTGCGGTCGCCACCCCGATCACCGGTCGCCTCGGCGATCTCTACGGCAAGCGCCGCATGCTGCTGGCGTGCACGGTTCCGCTCATCGCCGGATCGCTGGTCTGCGCGATGGCGAGCTCGGTCGTGCCGATGATCGCCGGGCGCGGCCTGCAGGGCATCGGCATGGGTGTCGTCCCTCTCGGCATCAGCGCGTTGCGCGACGTCCTGCCCGCCGAACGGCTCGGCACGTCCATCGCGGTGATGAGCGCGTCGATGGGCATCGGTGGCGCGCTGGGTCTTCCGCTGGCCGCCGCGGTGGCCGAGAACGCCAGCTGGCGCGTGCTGTTCTGGGGTTCGGCCGTGCTGAGCGCGGGTGTCGCCACGCTGATCTGGCTGCTGGTGCCCGCCATCCCGGCGCGCGGCGGCGGCGGTTTCGACGTTCCCGGCGCACTCGGTCTCGGCACGGCGCTGGTGTGCCTGTTGCTCGCGGTGTCCAAGGGCGCCGATTGGGGCTGGACGAGCGGAACCGTCCTCGGTCTGTTCGCGGTCGCGGTCGCGGTCCTCGCGGTCTGGGGCTGGTGGGAGCTGCGCACCGCGGACCCGCTGGTCGACTTGCGGGTGACCGCGCGCACGCAGGTGCTGCTGACCAACGCGGCCTCGATCGTCGTCGGGTTCGCCATGTACGCGCAGTCGTTGATCATCCCGCAGCTGCTGCAGCTTCCGGTGGCCACCGGCTACGGGCTCGGGCAGTCCATGCTGGCGATGGGATTGTGGATGGCCCCCGCCGGACTGGTGATGATGGCGGTCTCCCCGCTCGGCGCCCGGCTGTCGGCCGCGCGCGGGCCGAAGGTGACCCTCGCCATCGGCAGCATGGTGATCGCCCTCGGCTACGGCTCGTCGGTCGCCCTGATGGGGTCGACCTGGGGCCTGCTCATCGTCACCTGTGTGTGCAGCGGTGGCGTCGGCCTCGCCTACGGCTCGATGCCCGCGCTCATCATGGGCGCGGTGCCGCTGTCGGAAACGGCGTCGGCCAACAGCTTCAACACCTTGATGCGCTCGATCGGCACCACGGTGTCGGCCGCGGTCGTCGGCGTGGTCCTCGCGCAGCTGAGCACCCACCTCGGTGGACACACCATTCCC
>NZ_BAFR01000107.1 GCF_000308435.1 Nocardia araoensis NBRC 100135
ATTCCTTCCGTGCGGAGTGATCCTTCGAACGTTCTACATCTCACCGGAACGCTTCCGCGAACGAGTGGTGCAGGTGTAGACGAGCATGTCAAAGCGTGGCCTTCTCCGGTTGGGTGGTCACCACGATCACTGTGGTGGTGCCGGCTTCCAGTGCGAGCTGGACTTCCTTTTCGAGGTCTCCGGTGGAGGTGACGTCGACGGCGTGGCAGCCCAGTCCCCGTGACACCGAGGCGATGTCCAGGCCGGGTAGGTCGAGCCCGGGCACACCTGGTGTCTGTTCCAGGTCGGCGAAGGATTTGAGGATCGAGTACTCGTGATTACGCATCACGACATACACGATCGGCAGGTTGTGCTGTGCCGCGGTCCACAGCCCCTGGACCGAGTACTGGAACGACCCGTCCCCGATCAAACCGATGACCGGACGACTCACACCACGGTTTCGGTCGCCGAACGCGACGCCGACGGCGGCAGGCACAGCCCAGCCGATTCCCCCACTGGCGGTGGCGAAGAACGAGTCGGGTTCGATGGTGGGCAGCCACTCGGCGTGTTGGGCCATCGTCGAGGTGGACTCGTTGACGTAGACGGCGTGCTCCGGACGGACCATGCTCAGCGCCGCGTACACCTCGGCCGGCGTCAGCGGACTGCTCGGGTTTTCCGGCAACTCCCTGGGACGTGGCAAGGGCTTGGGCTGCGTACGGCCGCTGCCGTCACCGACCAACTCGGTGAGGAGTTCGATCGACAGCCGGGCATCGCCGAGGAGGCTGTTCCCGGTCCGGGCGGCTGCGGCGACCGCTGGGTCGTCGGTGATCTGCAGCAGTTCCGTCCCAGCGGGGAGGATGTCGCCGGGCACGTAGGGGTAGTAGCGGAAGACCTCGGCCCCGATGACCACCACGAGATCGTGTCCGGCCAGCCGCTTGCCGACCGCCTTGACCGACATGCCGACCGAAACCTGGTACAGGGGTGGTCCTCGGGGAACGAGGCGGTCCGGCAGTGGCAGGCTGTAGACCGCGGCCCGTAATTTCTCGGCCAGCGCGATGCCGGCCTGCCATCCTCGAGCGCGGTCGACGTCGGGCCCAAGAATCAGGGCCGGCCGCTGACTGCCGCTGATGCGCGCGGCGAAGCGCCGCAGCCGCTCGGGATCAGGCGCGTAGACCGTGCTGACATCGCGCACGACCGCTGGCCCTTCCAGCGGTTGGTTCCAGTCGTCGAGCGGAATGGACAGAAACACCGGTCCCGCGGGCGGTTGCACCGCCATCGCGTAGGCGCGCATGAACGCCTCGGGGACGGCCTCGGCGCGCGCGGGCTCGTAGGACCACTTCACCCACGGCCTCGGCATGTTCGCGGCGTCGCGGTTGGCCAGGTAGGGCTCGCCGATCAGCAGTTCGCGGTGTTGCTGGCCGACGGTGACGATCAGTGGGGTGTGCCCGTGGTAGGCCGCGACCAGGTTGCCGAGGCAATTGCCGAGACCCGCGGAGGAGTGCAGGTTCACCAGTGCCGGACGCCGGGTGGTCTGGGCGAAGGCATCGGCCATGGCGATAACGGATGCTTCTTGCAGACCCAGCACATAGGTGAAGTCGTCCGGGAAGTTCTTGAGGAAGGTCTCCTCGGTGGATCCTGGATTACCGAAGATGGTCGTTAGATCCAGCGACCTCAACAATTCGTATGTCACGCTGTGCACGGTCGATTTCTCGGTCATAGAACTCGACAGCTCCCTTCGCCAGCAGGCGCCAGCAAGCCGAGCGAGCTGTCATCGTGTGCGCACAGGAATTCGGCCTATCGCCATTTCTCCAGCCGAAGGCCACACAATCCACAGCAGGCTGCTGGCGGCGGGTAGTAAGCGCAATGACGAAGGAGACACTACTCATCGCGCTGCAACACCGCGCGCACTTCCACCGAATCGGTCGAGCACTAACGATCCGTCCGCCACACCAGCCGTCAACTGCGGCTTCTCTCGTCACGGCGGGTCTTCCGGAACCCCTTCGAACTCGAAAACGAACGCCACCCGCGCCGTCAGTCCTACCAGAGGGGCGCACAGGCGGTGGCCGCGTCGACCAGGTCCGCCTTGGTGGCGGTGTCGTCGGCGAGCCATGCCGTGATCGCGCCGGCAAACCGTGAGCAACGAACTTCGCCATCAGGTGCCGGTTGGTTGACAGAAGGCTGGGATGGTCGCAGTGGGCGATATGAGCCATCGCATACTCGGTGAAGTTGCTGTACCAGAGCCTCGTACACGATACGATCGGCGGGATCACCGAGTGCTCGCCGATAGATCGCCTCGAACGCAGCACGTGCTCGATGACTTCGTCGGTGGCCATCCGCGTCAACTCGGCGGCCGAATACCGGTCTTCGGAGCGCTGGGCCGCCTCGAGCCGATGTCCGCGCTCGAGATCTGCGTACAGCACCCGGACGAGCAGTTCGGTGGGGCCGTCGCAATGGTTGTAGACCGTGGCCCGAGTAATGCCCGCTCGTACATCTGTCAAATAGTGCTTCGCCAGGCAGGAAGGGAACCTCATGGGCGTGCATCCCACGATCTCGACGCAGGAAGCGGCGGACCGCCTCGCCATCGGCGAACTGATCGACGCCTACGCCCACTGCGCCGACCGCCGTGACTCCAAAGGACAGTTGGCCCTGTTCACCCCTGACACCCACTTCGTGGTGTATATGGACGCCACATCCTCCGAACCGGCGCAGGACCTGCGTGGACGCGACGCCATCGTCCCGGTATTCGACAACCTGAACACCTATGCGACGACCACGCACTTCAACGGACAGAGCACGATCGAGCTGGACGGTGATCGCGCCACCGGAGAAAGCTACTGCCTGGCGCACCACATCTCGTTCGACGAAGCGGGCCAACGCAGCCTCATGATCGCCTCCATCCGTTACCTCGACCAGTTCGTAAAGCAAGCAGACGAGTGGCTCTTCGCGGAACGCCGACTCATGGTCGACTGGACCGAAACGCGTCCGTCCACACCGTGAGCCAGCCCTCGCCGTCGCCCTCGTCGGATTCGGAGCCCGATGGACCTATCTGACTTCGTGCGTCACAGCGGGGCCGGAGCTCGCCTCGTCAGTTAGGCTCTGTCGGCCATCCGAGGGCTCGGAAGACGGCGACGGGGTCGAGATAGTCGCGCCAGTGCGTCACCTGGCGGTCCTTGATGGTGATGGCGGAGACGAAGTGGTTGTCGTAGGCGTGTCCGGTGTGGACGGTCAGCCCGTGCACGGCGTACTCCAGCACGACCATTGACTTATCGTGGTCGTGATGGACTGCCAGCTCGTCCGCGCTGGTCAGGGCTATCGCGTCGCCGTACCCGCGGTAGAGGTCGGCGACCGCGCGGCGTCCCTCGACTCGGCGTGGTTAGCCGGGGACGGAGACCACGTATTCGACAACGACGTCCTCTGCCAGGAGGTCGAAGAAGTGCTCCCCATCGACCAGGCCCGCGAGGCCCTGCTGGATGATCCGGAAGAACGGGTCGAGGGCCGCGAAATCCTCGGGGTGGTGCTCGCCTGGTGGCCGGTGACTTTCTCGATGTCGTCATTGGGTGTGGAGCCGTGGCCGGTGCGGATGGTGGCGGTCAGCCACCGCAGCATCACCGCGTAGTCGGCGGGCACGATCCCGGCGGCGACGGCACCGCCGATCCAGGCCTCGGGGTCGAGGTCCTGGTGCGTGACCGACTGTCCGGTCACGGCGGTGATGATGTCGGCGACTTCGCCGACCGTGAGGGCCTGCGGGCCGGTGGGCGCGTACCGGGCCCCGCATGGACCTCGGGGGCGAGTAGCGTCTCGGCCACGACCGCAGCGATGTCGGCCGCGTCCACGAAACTGGCCACCCCCGGGTTTCGCGCCGCGGCGAGCTCTGCGGTCGACATCGGCGAGGTAGTACGACGCCAACGCCTGATGGACTGGCCGCGCCGCACGGTCAGGGATGGAATCGGCTATCGCGTTCCGGACCAGATCATGGCGACAGACCAGGGTCTCGCCGGCCACGCTGAGCAATCCGGATTCGAGGGCATCGCTTATCAACCGTTCATAGTCGACACTCCCGGGGAGCAGCGCCGCGATCTCGCCCACCCGCAGCGGTTTGTCGGCGATGGCCAGCAGGCGCACTACGTCTCGAGCCGCCTCATCCGTTTGGGCGATTCGACCGGCGACGGCGGCGGCGAATTCAGCGGGGACGGAGTCGGATTCCCCACGGGCTACACGGTCGATTAGCCGACACGCCAGTCCAGGGTTGCCACCGGTCGCTTCGAGGTATCGAATCAGGCTTCCCCCGGGTTCATGCCCGAGACGGTCGGCAGCCAGCGCGATCAGGTCGGGGGTGGTAAGCACCGACAGACGCAGCTGCTCGACCCGGATGGAATCGGGCCCGACGAGATCGTCCAGGACTGCGTCGTCGCGACCCGCAAGCACCCAGACGATCGGTATCGAAGCGGTACGGGGGATCAGCGCGCGCAACAGGAATCGACTTGTGGCGTCGGCATTGTGAAGATCGTCCACCGATATGAGCAGCGGTCCGCTCTCGGTAGCTTGCTCCAGGTGATCGGCGATGTGATCAGCCGCCAGCAGCGGCTCCTGCGCCGCACGGATCAGCTGCGCGTACGCCGACCGGCTGATCAGCGGATCTCGTCCGGTCCGGAGCATCGCGATCAGGGAGCTCCCGGCGAAACCTGCTGTATTTCGTCGCATCGCCCGTCGATGACTCGCAGACCGGTGCGTGCGGCTTGGCGGCAGATCTCCGCTGTCAGCGCGGTCTTGCCGATCCCGGCCGGCCCGCCGATCGTCACCACTGCGCCCAGCTCGTGCCGACGGGCACTGCGGACGACAGCAAGTGCGCGGGTCATCAGTTCGGTCCGTCCCCACAACGATCCCGGTCGCATCGCGCCTCCTCCGGTTCGACCGTCGCTGAACGGAGCCCGACCGGTGTCGGCCGGTCATGTACGACGTCAACACCTGCTATACCAATATTGCAGATTCGATCACCGCTCTAAGCCTTTCCATCGAGTCGCGCGACCTCGTCGCCGGTGGGGTGGATCGCCGCCGCAGCGACGTTCTCGCGTAGGTGGGCTTGCGATGACGTGCCGGGGATCGGCAGCACCACCGGCGAAGCCGCCAGCAGCCAGGCCAACGCCACCTGCGACGGCGATACACCGCGGTCGCGGGCAATCGCACCCGCAGCGCTGTCACCGCCGGTGAGGTTTCCGGTGGCCAGCGGGAACCACGGGATGAAGCCGATCTCGTGCTTTTCGGCGTATTCGAGGACATCCTGTGAGCGCCGCTCGCTGAGGTTGTACAGGTTCTGCACACTGGCGATCTCGACAATCCGCGCCGCGGCCGCGAGCTGGGCGACCGATACTTCGCTCAACCCGACCAGCCACATAAACGCGTGATGCGGGGCCGCATCTCAAGGGAGGGTCTCGACCGATATCCGGAGAGCTGGAAAGACATCCGCGATATGACTACCCATGATCCGCCGGTCCACGCGCCGCTTCTTTGGCTTTTCTCAGTTGAACCCGAATTGAACCCCCACAGGGCCTCTACCTGCGGTTCTGCACTAATGCGACTCAAAGCCATTCGCACCCTTCCTGCATAAGCGCAGGTAGAGCGGGCGACGTAACGCAATGTCTGTGTCCGGAGGGGGAGTCGACCACTACCCACACGTGCTTCATCAACGACAGATCCTGCCCCTGGCGTGAGGGCTAGACGGCGGTGTCTTCCGTCGGAATGGTGGGCCGCCGACAACCGTCGGGCAAGAAGGTGGTCGGAACCGAAAACCGGATCGGCTGCTATTCGAAGACTTCCGCGTGCCACCAGCGATCGGGGTCGCTGAACCAGGGGCCGACCCGGTCCGCGTCGAGGACCCGTAATTCCTTCAGATTGATGTTGTACCTGCGGTAGAGCGCTACGAGCTCGCGCAACCCGTCTTCATCGACCGCATCGAGGTCTACGGTGAGGTACAAGGTGCGCACCCGTCCTTGGTAGGACTCGATGCAGGAGATCTTGTCGAGCCACCCGAAAAACGCCGCCTCGTCTTGCGGCGAGTAGTAGGTGACGCCGGTGGCCTCGATGACCACGGTGCCGGTGCTGTTCATCGCGCCTTCCCGCCTGGGTACACGTTCGTATAACCACCTTTCTTCTCTTGCACGTCCCAGTGCGGGCCGCCGTGCGCTGTCGAGCCTTGACCGGTTGGCACCCACACACGCCCATCCGCGTCGAGCCAGCCGGACCCCTTACCGTTCGGGTTGGGGACCCACTTGTCACCGTCTTTAGGTGGCACGAATCCTTCCGCCTCGCCCGGACGGCCCGGGGCCTTCGGCCCATTAGGGTCATACGCATTGGCTGGCGGCTTGTAGTTGGAATTGAACGTCGCGTCACCGGCGATGGACAGGATAGTCAGTCCAGTGATGGTGGCCAGCGCGGTCGTAGCCAGTGCTGCCGCGCTGAACTTGATTCCGCTCAACGCCGTGAAGAACGTTCCGATTACACGTGCGATGGCCGTCGCGGCGCTGTCGAGGGCGGGGCCTTCCACCGTTGCGGCTCTGGGATTGCGAATCCACACCACGGTTACAGCGATCACGACCGATGCGGCGACTAGCGTCGCCGCCACCTGGGTGTTGATGTCCGCACGGACGCCGACAAGCGCTGCGTGGTGGCTGGCAGTTGCACCGGCGAGATCGTCGGCCGCCAGCTTGATCTCGCCGGCGTTCTTCGACAATGTCCTGAGGTGGTCGGTCAGGTTCTGTATATCGGGTGCGTCGAACTTGGCCAACCCGTCGGCGACGGCGCGCAGCCGGGCTTCCGCTCCGAAGATCGTGTTGTCGCCAGCGAATGCTTTCCATGCTTTGGCGGCACGATCCAGTTTGTCGGTGTCGCCGTCGGGGATCTCACCGCCCGCAAGCTTGGCGATGACCTTCTCGTACAACTCGGGGAATTCGGACTCGAGACCACTACCGTTGTCTCTCGATGACGCCACACCGACGACAATCCCAGCGCCATAGGGCAGTTCGGACGGAATCGTTCGCGGACACGATGGGCCGACCCCCTTGTTCGGATCACGATTGGCCGCATAGTTGGCGCATTCCCAGTTGTAGCCGGACGCGATGAGGATATCGCCGAAATGCTGCAGGGCCCTGGCGAAGTTGGTTGCCGCGGTGGTGAAGGCGCCGGCGCGTTCGTCATAGCTGACGGACCACGCCTTCACAGCTTGGTAGCTTCCGGCCATACCGCCGGTTTCCAGAAGAGCTGTCTGCAACGGGTTATAGGCGGCCTGAAACTCCTTTGACAGCTTGTAACAAGCGTCCGCAGCGGTGTAGTACGACTGCGGTGCGACAACGGCCATGTCATCCCCCCGTCATTCGCCGGTTCACATCCAGCGCGTTCGCGTAGGAATCGCGGGCTGCCTGTGCCGCCTGCTCCATCTGCTCCAGTCCGTCGAGCAACTCACGCGCCGCGGCCATCCAGTCCTGATGCTCCTCGGCGTAAGCTGCTGCTGCTTCACCCGTCCATCGCCCGGCGTTCACCAGGTCCTGCACGCGGCTTTCCAATTGATCGAGATGGTCGGCGAAGAACTCCTTGAAGCCGCGGGCGCGGGCGGTCACCTGGTCGATGTGATCGAGGTCGAACTCGAACTGGGCGGACATGTCGTCAGTCCAACTGCAGAGAGCTGAACGACGACGCGTTCGCGTCGTCCCGGTTCTGAAACGCCGAGGAGGTGACACCGAGCTTCGCTGCCAGGTCGGTGAGTGCGTCCCACGCTTTCAGCGCGCCGTCCTGCATGTCGTCCCAACCGGCGCGGTACGCATCGGCGGCGCTGCCCTTCCAACTACCGAACAGCGCCTGAACTTCACGGTCCAACGACACCGAGCCCGACCTCAGCTGCTCGGCCACGTCATAGGCGAACCTGCCGACCGCCTTCACTTCCTCTGGCACCACATGCAGCGGTGTGTCACCTGTCGTCATGATCTCCCCCTCCGGCTACCGCGGACGCGTCGAGAGTATATCGATAGGTTCTGTAGTTTCTGCCAATGGCGCCGAGTCGGTCGGCGAGGTGAGCGTCAGCGCGCGGCAGGCGCGGTCGATCATCGAACGGGCGATGCGGATTGAGCTGGATGGGTAAATGGCCCGGCTCCGAACTCACCGGCTACCGGCCGCTTCGGGTCCGCGACACTTCTACCGATCTCCTCGCCTGTGGTCGGCTGTAGGTGGCGTCGTGACCGGCATGCTTGTCGCGGAGTGTTCCGCCGGATTCACTCGAGTTGTCGCCAACCTGTTGCCACCTGAATGTGCGTGCCGTGCTCGGTGATATCGGACCAATCGGCCAGGTCGCCGAGGGGCAGGTGGGACGAGGTGCGTCGGGTGACCGTGGTGTACCAGTCGCCCTCCGCGCGGCCGTACTTGTCGATATTGAGGGCGGCCAGGTAGTTCGAGCCGATCGTGAAGCGCACGACGGCAAGGTGTTCGCGGACTCGTGCGTCGCCGTGCTTTCCGACCGGCGCCCAGTCAGTCGCGATGTCGAACGTGCGGACTCGGGATGTCAGTTCCGGCCAGTCCATCACCTCGTCGATCGGACCGCCCATCGATGAGGTTGTCTCCCAGTGGCTTCCGCGGCGGACCGCGACGTAGGTGTAGTGCCCGCCTCTTGTGAAGCGGACGACCGCACCGTCCGGGGGCTCGAGCGGAATCGGTCTCGGCGGAGGCGGTGGTGTGGGCGGTAGCGGCGCGAGGTGGGCGAGCATGGCTGTCAGGTCGTAAGCACGGGGATCGCGCAACGCGGGGAGCAGGCGGGGGACAGTGACCGGTGGTCCGTCCAGGACGTCCGGACTCGCTTCGTTCGCCTTGATCGCGTCGATTCGCACCGTGGCAGCGACCGCCGATCCGGTGATCTCGCCCCAGCACGTGGTGAGCAGCCCCCGCGACTCCAGATGCCGGATCATCGGCAGGAAGCGCTGGCTCATCTGCGGAGTCAACTGCCCTATCCGGTCCCCGTCGATGCGTACTTCGACATGCGGTTTGGCTCGGCTGCCCTCCGCGGAATTCTCGTGCAAGGTGACGAAGAGCAGTCCGATTCCGCCCTCGGGTACGAATTTCAACAGCGCGTCGAAGTGTTCGTGCTCCTTGGTCACCTGGACGATTCCCGAACGAGGCAGCAAGGTATAGGCGACGTTCGGCGGATCGTTCACAGGGATCGCCAGGTCCGGGTCTTCGATCCCAATCAGCACATTCGCGTGAAGTTCTGGCCCGCCGTCCCAGTCGTCGTACTCGCGGACCCAGATCTTGCTCGATGTCGTGGGAAGGAACCCCGATGCGATGATGCGGTTGAGGACCGCCGCCCAGTTCCGTGCGTCGTCGGCCTGAAGGTATCCGATGGTCCGGCCGCCGGTCCGAACGGACACCGCCCACGCCCCTCGGGGGCTGTCCGGTTCGGGGATCAGCTGAACCTCAGGGGAGAGGCGACCGTCGTGGTCGGTAAGCTCCGGCGGATACAAGCTGCGGAGCGCCGGCAGGAACTCCTTTTCTATAGTCAACTCGTAGCTCTGCCAGCTCCGGTTCTGTCCCCACAGTCGATAAGCCGAGCCGACAGGGTGCTCGGGATGCGACTTCGGCGTTCCCTTCGGGACGGCTTCCGAGTCGGCATCGTCGTCGATCGACACACCGAAGTCTGTAGCCAGACCTGCCAATCCGGAGTCCCAGCCCTGCCCGACAGCACGGACCTTCCACGCGCCCGCGCGGCGGTAGATCTCGCCGAACAGGAACGCGGACTCGGTGGTGGCCTCGGAGGTGACGAACCGAGCCAGTGGCATGCCTGTGTCGTCGAGGATGGTCAACGACAGCTTGCCGAGTGCGCCGAAATTGCCGGAATCCATGCTGCCGACGAGCGCAATGGTGTGCACGTCTTCGGGTACCGCGGGCAACTCGATCTCGATCCGCGCCTGGTTGCCCGATCTCGCATCGGTGCCGTGGAACCGCACGGAGCCATCGACCGAGCGTGGCTGGTTGTAGAAGACGAAATCGGTATCGGATCTGACCTTCTGGTCGGCTCCGAGTAGCAGTGCGGAAGCGTCCACCTCGGCGGTGGAGTCGGCCCAGCCGATGATCACGTCGACACGGCGTGCGGCTGCGGGCAGGGTGAGGTTCTGTCCGCGCGAGAGCATCGGAGACGTCACGATGTGAAACCTTACAAACTCGCCGATTACATTGTCCCGGAATTGCCTCAGCGCCAAGAGGACGCCACGAGAAGCGACGTATCGGCTCGCCGATCGACTCGGCACCGTCGACGAAGAAGGCCCCGCGCCGCGGTCGGCACTGGCAGCCGACCGATCGAGATCTGTGGCAGATCACGGCATGGGTCCGGGAGGCACGGATTCAACCACGACCAGTCCGTCGGCTATGGGATAGGGGGCAGGTAACGCATCAGAACCACTTGATTCGTGTGCGGTGCCATGACGTGATCCATCCGCAGTTTGCCGCCTACTATCTGGATCCACTGGAGAGCGCAGGCCCTTCTCCGCTCGGCGAAGACAATGTCGGGACTGAACACGATCAGTGCAGCGCAGGTGGGGGCCTCAATTGTAGTGCTACCAACAGAAGTCTAGGGTCAGTTCGTGCAAACCCCGGAAAGCGTCGTGTCGATGGGTACGTGCCACCGCACCACCCTCGCTGAACTCGACTCCCTCTTCGCATCCCTCCAATTCCGCGCCTTCCGAGGCGAGCTGTGACCGCGCCGGTATCGGCGATGCCGGTGTGGTCGGGCTTTCTCACGCCGGTACTGGAAGTCCTTGCCGACGGCGATATCTGGCGTAAGCGCGACCTGCATACGGCGGTGGAGAACCATGTCGGGCTGACGGCCGAGCAGCGGGCCGAGGTGCTGCCGTCGGGGCAGGGGCGCGCTGACAACCGGATCGGGTGGGCGCTCAGCGGGCTGTACCGCGCGAAGCTCGTCGACAAGCCAGCCCGCGCTACCTTCGTCATCACCGATGCGGGCCGAGCACTGCTCGAAGCTCACCCCGCAGGGATCACCGAGAAGATCCTGAAAGCGCTACCCGAGTATCAGGACTACACACCGGTGCGGACAGGCTCCTCGAACGGCGACGCCGTAGCCGCCGCGCAGGTCGCCGACGAAGTAGTCGACCCACTCGAGCAGATCGAGCGTGGTGTCGAACGCCTCCATGCCGAGGTCGCCGCCGACCTGCTGGCACGGCTCCGCAGTCAGGATCCGGCGTTCCTCGAACATTCGGTACTCGACGTTCTCGTCGCCATGGGATACGGCGGCACCGAAGGCCGGGCCGCCCGGATCGGCGGGTCCGGTGACGGGGGAGTGGACGGCGTCATCGATCAGGACCCGCTCGGCCTCGAACGCATCTACGTGCAGGCCAAGCGCTACGCCGCGGAAAACACCGTCGGTCGGCCGGAGATCCAGGCATTCGTCGGCGCGTTGCACGGCGTCGGAGCCGCCCGCGGCGTCTTCATTACCACGAGCGCCTTCACGTCGGGTGCCCGCGAGTACGCGCAGAACATCGGCACCCGCATCATCCTCATCGACGGCAGGCGCCTCGCCGAGCTGATGATCCGCTACGGCGTCGGCGTCCAAACGCGTCAGACCTTCACGGTCGTCGAGGTCGACGAGGACTACTTCGAGTGACCCCAGGACTCCCATGAACACACTCCACCCCTCCGCCAGCGACGAGAACTTCGCCGAGTTACAGCAGGACCCGTTCTTCGATTCCGCCGTCGACCTCATCGCCGACTACCTCGCCGAGGCGTTCGACGACGCCGCCAGCGGGGAGGTCGACCAGTAGACACTGAGTGCGCTCCCCGCCACGAACAGGACCGCCGCGCGGCAGCGTCTGTTCACGTTGAACGTCGGGCCGATGGAAGTGCTGTATGTCGAGCAGTTCCTGGGAAGCAACGACATCGTGGACTACCGCATCGCGATGTACGTGTCGGAGTCCGCGCTCACCGCAGAGACCCTTCGCACCCTGGATCAGTTGGAAATTACCCTTCCACTGTTGCATTTTCAGCGCTCCGGACTGGCTTCTGCGGGCGGCGACGGGATCGTCGTCGACTGGTTCGTCTCCGACGAAGGCGCCGCCGAGCAGTTCTTCGGCCTACCCCTCGCCGCAGCGATCCGACGCCTCGCTGAACTCCTTGTAACCAAGGGGCGTGGACCGTACGCGCCGTATCACAATCGCGCCTTCGCCGCCGCCGTCCTCGGGCGCATCGGCGGCGCCTGAGGATCAGTATCTACTGATTCTCGTACGCCCATACCAATTTTCGAGCATACTTTCGAACGGCGGTATCGGCGGATCTGGTTGACGGGGCCTCGCAGACGAACTCCGCGGGCTGTCCCGACAGGGCGAACCTGTCGGCCCCTTAATATTCGCAGAGGGAGTGTCGGATAGACGGCTCTGGCTCACTTCCGGTGGTGACCCAGCTATGCCAGCAAGATCCGGTGTCGGAGTAGTTCGAAGCTGGCCCGGCCATATATTTGTCGCTTGATCAGCTTTGTCTTCGTGTTCACGCCCTCGATCGGGCCGTTGCTGTAGGCCACGGTCAGGCCGGCGACCGCCGCGTCGTGGTCCTGGTCGAGGCCGCGCAGGAACGGGTCGAGTTCGGTCAGCCCGGCCTCGCGGACCTGTTTCATCCAGCCATCCAGGTCGCTGCCGCGGCGTTCGGCCAGGATCGAGGCGAACTCACCGAGGAGCCGGACCAGGTCCGTCATCTCGGGGCAGGCGGAGACAAGTTCGTCCAGGTGAGTCCGGCGCCCGGCGGGTAGATCGTGGGGCCGACTCATGATCCAGGAGGTGAGCCGCCTCGGCGAGGGGCTGATCCGGTCGTTTTCGGCGCGGCCTTGGTTGAGATATTTGTGCAGCAGGTTCAGGCCGCCGGTATAGCCGAGGGCTTTGATCTCGTGGAACAGATGCAGCACCGCGACGCCGGGCTCCTCGGTGCGGCGGTGGCGCAGGTGGTCGCGGTAGGGGTCGACCAGGCAGGCGCGGTATTGCGGTGGGCGGCGCAGCTGGTCCGGCTCACGAACGCGGGAATAACGCTTTACCGTGTTCAGCGACAATCCCAGACGTCGGGCGCAGTCCAACAGTCAGACACCCTGATCGAGCAGCTCATCCACCGCATGCCAGCGTTGCAATGTCGTCGTCTCACGGGTGAGCGTTTGCCGTTCAGGGCCGGACGCAGCCCAGCACCGGCCGTGCGCGGCGACGACCTCTCTCACCGATCGGGCCAAGCCGCGGCCACAGGTGCCAGCGGTCGCTGACCTGCAACGCGCCGGGCAGGGCCCGGCGGATGGCTTCGGCGTAGGTCGCCGATCCGTCACGAACGACGATGTCTACGCCGGGATGCTCGCGCAACCACGCTTCGAAGGTTTCGGACTTACGATCGCCCAGAACATCGACCCGTTCGTGGGTGACCGCATCGATCACCGCTGTGCCGTAGCGATTTCGACGCCGCAGCGCGAAGTCGTCCACGCTGACTACCCGAGGAGTCGGCCGGTGTGGGAGGGGGATCCGCAGCAGTACCCGAACTGCGGTGTGGCGGGACAACCGAACCGGCAAGGTAGCCAGGAGCCGGACCGGGGCTCGTCCGGCCAGTTCTCCCACGACTGCCCGCACCTGACCGGTCAGCCGGGTGGTGCGCCGCTGGTACCGTTCGAGCAGGCCGGGAACCTGCTCACGAAAGGTCCCCCAGCAGTGCGGCGTCGGGCAGACCAGCCGCCGAACCCGCACCCGCACCCGCACCCGCACCAGGCGGCCATCGACCGGCAGATCGGCGACGGTCCGACGGTGATAGCTGTGGAGCTTCGCCGACGCCGCGCCGCAGCGCGAGCACACCGCAGGGCCCGGCGCCGTCCTGGCCCGAACAACGACCCTCGAACCCTCATCGACAACGTCGTCGAGCACCAGCGCCGACAAACCCGAGAATGCAAGCCCGACAGCAATATTCACCACACCCACCAAGGCATCGTGCTCGTGCCGTCAGACCATCACGCTGAGCCACCGGAAGTGAGCCAGAGCCGTTTACCCGACAGTCCCGGTCAAGCTGCTGAGGCGAGCCATGCTCGGTATATGTTGGCGAATTGGTCGTCATAGGATTGGCCGCGTTCGAGGCGGGACAGAGTGCCGGGGCAGACGCCGAGGTGTCGTGCGGCGGCGGTGAGGGTGATGTTGCGGCTCTGCCGGGCCGGGCACAGTTCACCATAGTCGGGGATGCAGACGGTGCGGGTCAGCAGTCGATAGATCTCGCGAGCGATCGCGCGTTTGAGCAGTCGCAGAATTTCCGGTTTGGAGCGGCCAGCCTGACTCTGTCGTGCGGCATATGCTCTGGTTGGTTCGTGCCGGGACATGCGGCACAACGCAATACGATGCAGTGCATTGTTGGCAGCACGGTCACCGCCGCGCGAGAGCCGATGCCGCACAGTCTTTCCTGACGACGCTGGGACTGGTGCAGCACCGCACAATGCGGCAAACGAGCCCTCGCTCCTGAGCCGGGCCGGGTTGTCGCCCGCAGTGACCAGCAGCTGGGCAGCGGTGTCGGGACCGACGCCATAGGCCGACCGCAACGCCGGACACAGCACCGCGGTCAGCTCGTCCAATTCGGCGGTCAGCGAGGCGACCTGCTCGTCCAGGAAGGCGACTCGCTCGGCAAACCTCTGCAGCCGTGAGGGTCCCGGCCGTCAACGAGTCGGCCTGAGCTCCGGGACGGATTCGCGTCAGTGCTGCAATCAGCTGTTTGGTGGCGAGTCTGCGGAATCGGTCACGCACCGAATCCGGCGCGGTCACCAGCAGGGCCTTGATCTGGTTGATCGAAGCGGTGCGCGCCTTCACCGCCGAGCGGCGCGCACCCAGCAAGGCCCGCACGACACCGATCCGCTCAGCCTGCGGCTCGGACACCCCGTGGCCGGACAGCGCGGCCCCGGGCTGCCGAATACGCGTGCAGCGCATCGGACTTGCCGCGTCGACGCCGTGTCGCCTTGTCTTGCCCGCAGACCTCGACGACCGGAATTCCCTCCGCCGCCAGCGCTCTGGTGAATCCGGCACCATAGCTACTGGTTCCTTCCACGCCGACGACACGAACAACGCCGTGGCCGGTGTGAGGTTCCCCCGCTGATCCGGAGAGCGGATTGTCAGGTTCCGGCGGGAACCTGTTGATAGTAGCTGGCTTCGTACTCGTCCGGTGACCGCCAGTCGAGCTTCTTTTGGATGCGCTGGGTGTTGCACCAGCCGTCGATGTACGCAAACAATGCGTTCTCCGCGTCTTCTCTTGTGCGCCAGGCATTCCCGTATGCAAGCTCGGTCCTATAGCCTGATCTACTGCCCGAAAACAGGAAGGACGCCCTGTGGCCGTGACCGACCAGCCACGAGCACGCTATGCATTGTCGTTCACGAGTGGCGGCCTCTTGGTCCGTGAGGGCGAGGTGGTCGCCGAGGTATATCTGGGTTGCCGTTCCTGGGACGAGACTCGCACCCGGATCGTAGAGGGAAACCGGCTACAAGCACGCACGTCCTCATCGAGCACTCGTGTCACCCGCGAGACCGTTCAACGTCTGTCGGTGCTGAGCGACAGTGAACTCGAGCTGCTCATCGACGCAAGCCCCACCGAGCAGCGTCATCTCATGTGGGTTGCGGCCTGCCGTCGCTACGACTTCATCGGCGACTTCGCCGAAGAAGTTCTCCGCGAACGTTTCCTGCTGATGATCTTCACCTTGAGCACCGAGGACTTCGACCGTTTCCTGACCGGCAAGAGCCTGTGGCACCCGGAACTCGACGAGCTGAAATCTTCGACCAGTCAGAAGCTCCGCCAGACCCTGTTCCGGATGCTCCACGAGGCAGGACTGCGCACCACGAGTGGGGACATCGTCCCTGCGGTGCTCTCCGCGCGTGTCGCCGAGCTACTCGGCCGCCGGACCCCTAGTGACCTCCGGTTCTTCCCGACCATGACGCCGATCAGCGAGTTCGACCACGAGGTGCAGCTATGAGTCCCACCCAAAGGGACCTCGTCAGCGACGAGAAGCACGTCTACGACGTGCTGCGCAGTGAGCGGTTCCTGAAGATGGAAGGCCTGTCCAAGGAAGTCCCGTTCTTCATCTACCACTTCCCGCCGTCATGGGCACTCGACGTCGACGACATGCGTGACCGTGTGCAGACGAAGCTGCAAAGCGACGAGGGGCGCAGTGTCGTGGAAATCAATCTCTACGACCTTACCGTGGAGCTGTTGAAGGCCCGCGGTGTCTGGGAACGCGTCCTCGACCTCGAGCCAACGATGGACAAGTCGGAGTTCCGTGGGGTGTTGCAGGGCATGCTCGATCCGCATGACCACCTCGCACCCGCCATCCGGGCACGGCTCGATCAGCAGCCCAGCGACATGGTCTTCCTCACCGGCATCGGCGAGGTATTTCCCTTTATCCGCACCCACACGGTGCTGGAGAACCTGCAAAGCGTCGTGGTCGGGCGTCCGATGCTCGTCTGGTTCCCGGGCACCTATGAGTTCACTCAGACAGCCGGTCACCAGCTGCGCGCACTGAACCTCGGTGCCAGCGACAGCTATTACCGGGCCAAGGACATTCTGGAGCAAGAAGCATGAGCGTGCGCACGATCAACGAGATCTTCGCTAAGCGGATCGACCGAGCAATCGAGGGTGTCATCAAGGCCGATGACACCTCCCAGCTCGCCACCGAGGTGGAGGAGTATGTCCTCACGAACGAGGCCGCCAAGGGCGTAGAGCATGTGCTGGAGGCCTACACCAACTACACGAACGCCAACGGCGTGTGGATCTCCGGCTTCTTCGGCTCCGGTAAGTCACACCTGTTGAAGATGCTCGCCCACCTGCTCGGTGATACCGACGGCCACGAGTATCCACGGGACCGGGTCTCGGAACAATTCCGGGCCAAGGCCGATGACGCCTTCCTGCCTGCCCTGATCGCGAAGGCCGACCGGATCGCAGCCAAGAGTCTTCTGTTCAACATCGACCAGAAGGCCACGCTGATCTCGAAGGACCAGAACGACGCGTTGCTCAAGGTTTTCGTGAAGGTCTTCGACGAGTCCCGCGGCTACTACGGCAATCAAGGGCACATCGCCCGTTTCGAACGCGACCTGGACTCCCGTGGTCAGTACGCCGAGTTCAAGGCCGCCTTCGAGCGCATCGCAGGGATTCCGTGGTCGCAGGGCCGCGAACAGGCGGCACTGGAAACCGGGAACATCGACAAGGCATTCGCCGAGGTCAACGGCTCCGAGAGCCCGGGCATCATCCGCCAGTACAGCCAGACCTACAAGGTCTCGATCGAGGACTTCGCTGACGAGGTCGCTGCCTGGCTGGGTCGGCAGCCCGAGGGCTACCGACTGAACTTCTTCGTCGACGAGGTCGGCCAGTTCATCGGCACCAACACCCAGCTCATGCTGAACCTCCAGACCATCGCGGAGTCCCTTGCGACGAAGTGCAAGGGGCGCGCGTGGATCTTCGTCACCTCGCAGGAGGACATGGAGAAGGTCGGCGGAGACCGCACCAAGCAGCAGGCCAACGACTTTTCCAAGATCCAGGCCCGCTTCAAGAACCGGCTCAAGCTCACCAGTCAGGATGTCGAAGAAGTCATCCGGAAGCGACTACTCGCCAAGACCGCGTCCGCCACAGGTGAGATCGCGGCGATCTACAGCGCCGAGCACGCGAACTTCAAGACGCTTTTCAACTTCGTCGAGGGACGTCACTACCCGAACTACCGGGATGAGTCCCACTTCGTGGGCACTTACCCATTCGTGAGCTACCAGTTCCCGCTGTTCCAGTCCGCGATCGAAGGCATCAGCGACCACAACATCTTCGAAGGCCGCAACAGCTCCGTCGGTGAGCGCTCCATGCTCGGCGTTGTTCAGCAGGTCGCCACCGAACTGGCCGACAAACCCTTGGGGACGCTCGCTTCCTTCGACCAGATGTTCGAGGGCATCCGCGCCTCGTTGAAGTCCGCAAACCAGCGGGCCATCAACGACGCCGAGCGCAGCCCCTCGCTTCCTCCACTGGCCGTCCGGCTGCTGAAGGCCCTGTTCCTGGTCAAGTATGTGGACACCTTCAAAGCCACCGCCCGGAACCTCACCGTGCTCGTCTATGACCACTTCGGCACGGATCTCGGTCAGCTGGGCAAAGACGTCAACGCGGCCCTCAATGCACTGGAGGCGCAGACCTACATCCAGCGCAACGGCGACCTGTACGACTATCTGACCAATGAAGAGCAGAAGATCGAGCAGGAGATCAAGAATGTCGACATCGACAACTCCGAGGTCTCCGGAAAGCTCAACAAGCTGCTCGCCGAGTCCGTGGTCAAGCTGACCAAGAGCACCTACAAGAACGGGCAGAACTTCCCCTTCGGATACAAGCTCGACGGCACGCCGTATGGCAAGCAGTACGAGCTGTCGCTCCACTTCACCAGCCCTGAAAGCGAATTCAGCCTGGATCAGATCAAGGCCCACAGCGCCGGGCTGGACGAACTGCGCGTTGTTCTCCCGGCCGAGGCCAACCGTATCCTCGGCGACCTGCGCCTGCTGCTGAAGACGGAGAAGTACGTCAAGCGTGCCCAGGGGTCGAGCCGCACGGCGATCGAGCAGACGATCCTGCAAGCAAAGGGAACTCAAAACGCGGAACGGGAAAAGGAAATCGTCGAACGGTTGCGCACCGCGGTCGGCGACTCGACGCTGATCCACAACGCCGGCGTCCTGGACGTCAGCTCGTCCGGCGCACAGGTCCGGATCAACGAGGGGTTCCAGCGGGTCATTGCCGCGACGTACAAGAACCTCGGGATGCTCGCTGGCAAGACCTTCAACGAGCAGAGCCTGGGTGGATTCGTGAACCCCGCCGGTGACGGCTTGTTCCAGCAGACGGCGAGCATCCTGGAGGTTCCCGGCGGAGACGTGCTCGGTCACCTGGAGCTGCGCCGCAAGCGCCATGAGCAGGTCACCATGCGGCAGCTCATCGATCGGTACACGGCGAAGCCGTTCGGCTGGGATCAGTGGTCTGTCGCCGCGGTGGTCGCATACCTTGCCGGGCAGTCGAAGATCGAGATCCAACTGAACGGGAAGGTCCTGGCCCGTACCGAGATCACCGGTGCGCTGCGGAACACACAAAGCTACTCGGCCATAGTCGTCGCGCCGCAGCGGGTGTTCGATGCCAAGATCGTGAATGCGTTCCGCAAGTTCGTCGTGGAATTCACCGATGACGGAGGGGTCACCAAAGACCCGTTGGAACTCGCGCGGGCCGGCAAAGAACGCCTGGAAGCCAAACTCGCAGAACTGAAGACTCTGCGTACAGCTTCACCGTTCGCGTTCATCGATCAGCTGGACGAGCCGATCCAGATGCTCGCCGAGCTGTGTGAACACAAGGCGGACTGGTTCATCACCGACTTCAGTGACGCTGATGACCTGCTCGACGCGAAGGGCAACGTGATCGACCCGATCAAGGCCTTCCTGAACGGCAGCCAGTGCGGCATATTCGAAAAAGCCCTGGCCTTCATGCAGAACAACCAGTCCAACATCGCATACCTGGTCCCCGGCGCCACCGACGCCGTCGAATCCGCCCTGGAAGACCCACAGATATTCCGTGGCAACAAGACCCGGCAGCTCGGTGCCGCGGTGGAGGATCTGGAACAGCAGTTGCACAGATTGATCGACTCGGAACGTACCGCCGCCACCGACAAGATCAACGACTACTGGCTTCAAGTGCCGCAAAGCAGGGCATACGCCGACGCAACCGATACCGCCCAGCATTCGGTGACGAGCAAAACGCAGGCCGTGCTCGACCGGGTGCGGCAGGAGACACAGATCCCGGCCATCAGGAACCTCGCAGCCCACTTCGCCGACACGATCTACCCGGAGATCATCGACGAACTGGAAGCCGCCAAGCCCGCGCCTGAGCCGAACTCCGAGCCGAACCCCCAGCCCGGTACCGACCCAGCCCCAAAACCCGCTCCGGCGCCGACCAAGCAGACCGTGTCGATCAAGAAGCTGACGCTGCCCGGAAACGGGCAGGTCCTCGAAACCGCGGACGACGTCGACGCCTACCTCGACCGGCTCCGCGCGACACTGCTCGCCACAATCAACGACAACAAGCGCATCACGCTCTGAGGCGGAAGAGAAACACATGGATACCAAGCCCCTGGAGCGATTCGCCACCCGGGCCCGCCGAGAACTGCTTACCGCCGTCGAAGCTCAGGCTTCGGCGGTGCTCGGTGCTGGCTCGGTCGCGCGGAGCGAGCGCGGGAAAACGGTGCGGCGCCTCGAAAGGGAGATCGCCGAGCACGGTCGGAAGCACGTGATCGACAAAGTCGCATACACATGGTTCAACCGGCTCATCGCACTGCGCTACATGGATGCCCGCGGATACACGAGTGCCGGAATCGTCTCGCCGGCACACGGTCACGACCACGGACAGCCGGAGATCCTTGCCGACGCCAAGCGGGGACACCTCGACACCGACGTAGTCACCAACGACCGCATGGCCGATGCGATCCTGGGGCTGCTCGACGGAACCCGTCGCAGCACGGACGCCGAAGGGGAGGCCTACGCGCTGCTCTTGACCGAGTACTGCCGGTACTGGAATAATGCCATGCCCTTCATGTTCGAGCGTGAAGGCGATTACACCGAACTCCTCGTCCCGTCAGGGCTTCTCGCCGACGGTGGGATTCTGTCGCGTGCCCGCGAGGTGCTCACGGAGGACGTCTGCAAGGACGTCGAGGTGATCGGATGGCTCTACCAGTTCTACATCTCCGAGCGAAAAGACGAGGTCTTCGCCGGTTTCAAGAAGAACAAAAAGGCCGGCGCCGACGAGATCCCGGCGGCAACCCAGCTCTTCACGCCACACTGGATTGTTCGCTACCTGGTTGAGAACTCGCTCGGCAGGCTGTGGATGCTCAACAGGCCGACCTCGCGCCTCGTCGACCAGATGGATTATTACATAGCCCAGGTCGACGAAATAACCGACTTCCTCAAGATCAACGGCCCCGAGGAGCTGACGGTGATCGACCCGGCCTGCGGGTCGGGCCATATGCTCACCTACGCCTTCGACCTGCTCTACGCAATCTACGAAGAAGAAGGTTGCGCCCCCTCGGAAATCCCAAGCCTGATCCTCGCCCACAACCTCCATGGCACCGAGATCGATCCCCGCGCAGGATCACTGGCAGCCTTCGCGCTCACCATGAAGGCACGCGACAAGGATCGGCGCTTCTTCACTCGTTCGCAGGTGAAGCCTAAGATCTGCGTGACCGAACCGATCTCATTCGGACCCGATGAACTGGACTTCCTGGTGACCGCGGACTGCGACCGGCACGCGGAGGAGGCGTTCTGGAATCAGTTCCACAACGCCGACCGGCTCGGTGCACTGATACAGCCGGACGCCGACGAGGCCAATCGGGCAGCTGGCGTACTCGAAGATTTGAAGGAGCAGGAAGGGACGCTCCTTTTCGAGACGCTGGATCAGGCACGCAAAGTCGTCGTGCAGGCCGCGATCCTCAGTCGCGAGTACGCGATCGCGGTGGCAAACCCGCCCTACATGGGCGGCAAGAACATGGACACTCGGCTTGCCGAATTCGCCAACACCGAGTTCGAAGAATCGAAGGCTGACCTCTATGCCATGTTCATTCAGCGATGTCTGACTTTGACGGCAAAGCACGGCGCTACCGCCATGGTCACCATGCAGTCCTGGATGTTTAATTCGTCCTATGAGGCTCTGAGACAGAGGATTGTCCGCTCCAGCCCGCCAGTTTCTATGGTCCATCTCGGCGAACGAGCTTTCGATTCAATCGGCGGTGCAGTCGTTTCTACGACCGCCTTCGTGCTCGAACCTGGCCGGGAAACCATGCGCGCAGCAGATTTTGTGCGTGCGGTTGATGGGCAGAACGAAGCCGAAAAAAGGGCGGCCGTGCTCGAGGCGGCGAAGAGGACCGACTGTGAGTGGCGATTTACGAAATCCTCCGAAGATTTCGCCAAAGTACCTGGCTCACCGATCGCGTACTGGCTCTCCGATGCCGTGCAGGCAGCCTTCACGGCGGGACAACCATTGCGAATGAGCGCGGAACCGCGGAAGGGAATGGACACCGGCGACAACGCCAGGTTTCTGCGCTGTTGGTGGGAAGTGTCGCAACGAGCGACATCGTTGACCGAGTTTCGGAATGGCACCTGGAACCCTTACAACAAGGGTGGCGGATTTCGCAGGTGGTACGGCTACCGTGAGTTCTTGGTGGACTGGCGACATGGCGGGGCCGAGATGCGAACGCGCAGTGGAAGCCGCTACTTCGGACGGCCTGGTTGGACCTGGGGAACAGTGACATCCGGCGGGTTGTCGATACGGTTCACTCCTGAGGGTGCCGCATTCGATAATGGCGGTTGTACACTGTTTTCTGACCGAGATTTATCTGTTCCGGCCTTGATTCTAAATTCAACAACTGCGGACGCCATTCTCGCGGCAATTTCGCCTACGCTCAATTTCCAACCGATCAATATAGGGGCAGTCCCGATCGTGGACTCTGAGTCGATTAAGCTTGCCGCAAGTGAGTCGATTCAGAGCCTGGTTGATACCTCACGGAGCGATTGGGATGACTTCGAAACATCGTGGGATTTCGAACGCCCTTCGTGGTTGGATTCCACTCTCGCACGCGGTTGTCTTGCCAAGCGCTATGCGACATGGTCGCTGACCCAATCTCAGATTGCTCGCGAGCAACAGGTCCGAGAGATGGAGAACAACCGCGTTGTCGCTGAAGCGTACGGATTATCAGACGAGGTGCCGGTCGGCGTTCCGCTTCATCGCGTTTCATTGATTCGCAATGTTGAATTCCGGTACGGCCCTGGTAAGTCAGGCGCTGAGTACGAGGCTTTGGAACGTGCTGATTTCGTTAAAGAGTTGATTTCCTACGCTGTAGGTTGCGTATTCGGTCGCTACAGCCTCGACGAGCCGGGTCTGATCCTCGCCGACCAGGGCGCGACGCTTCAGGACTACCTCGCGAAGGTGCCGTCGCCCACGTTCCTGCCAGATGCCGACAATGTCATCCCGTTCGTCGACGACGGCTGGTTCGAGGATGACATCGTGGAGCATTTCCGCAAGTTCTTGCGTACGGCCTTCGGTCCGGAGAACTTCGCGGAGAACCTGCGTTTCGTGGAGGAATCTCTGGGCGTCAAGACGATTCGGGACTACTTCATCGCGAAGTCGAACCCAGCCGGTAAGAACGTCGCGAGATCGAAGTTCTACGAGGATCACGTGCAACGCTACAAGAAGCGCCCGATCTATTGGATGTTCTCCTCTCCCAAGGGATCCTTCAACGCGCTGGTCTACATGCACCGCTACACTCCGGCGACGGTGTCGACGGTCCTGAACGAGTACCTCCGTGAATACCGAGCAAAGCTCGAGGTCGCGCTCCAGCGCGCTGAGGAAGCCTCTGCCGGTGGCGCATCGGCGAAGGCACAGAAAGAAGCTGATCGCCTGCGCGCGATCCTCACCGAGCTGCGCGACTACGAGCATGACGTCCTCTACCCGTTGGACATCCAGCGAGTAGAGATCGACCTCGATGATGGTGTGAAAGTGAACTACCCGAGGTTCTACCCAGCTTTGAGGAAGATCACCGGTCTGGAGGCATCGGATGGGTGACTTGAAGTCCGCCGGTGGACCGAGCGCGGCAGGCCCGTTCGGGCAGGGCTCTGCGCTGATCGAGACGGCCGGGTCGGCTGTCGCGCCGCCAGCGAACGCGGCGTTGGCGCTGATGAATTGGCAAATCAGACACCTGATCGACACCAAGAGGCTCCAGCAGCAGCGCGCGGAGTACGGGCTTGCGCGTCGCGAATTCGGCAGCCGCCGAGATGACGAGGACCACGAATGAGCAAGACGCCCACGATCTCCAGCCATCTCGTGGACCGCTTCGCCGGGCAACGCATCGTCGTGTGGCACGACCCTGACGGCGGATACGCGGCTGACCTCGACAGCCACTTGCCGAGTGACGTCACCGTGCTGCGCATCGAGGACAATGAGTTCGCCGTCAAGCATCGTGTGCTCCGCGAGGATAGAACGACTCGGTTTCTGCTCTACCGCTCTGGACCCGTCGCTGAAGGGCCAGGGAACTGGTTGCTCGACCTCGAGATGGCCTATGGACCCGTGTTCACGGCAGATCGTGGTGAGCTCATGCGGGCCGGCCTAGGGCTGACCCAGCCTGGTGCCGACGCGCTCATCGCCGAGCATGCCTCGTTCTTCGCTGACGCCACGTTGGTCGACAAACTGAAGGCGTTGCTCGCTCCGAGCGATGATCTCGTGATGGTGCGGGCGAAGATGTGCGCTGTCGCGATCGGGCAGAAGGAGCACAGCTTCTCCGAGCTCACACGTACCCTGCTGGTTCAACAGGCACAGGACAGCTCGGTCGGTTTCGACGCCCTCTCCCAGTATGGGCTCGCCGACTTCCACTGGACCGGCGCGAAGCACATCTATGGGTACCGATCGGAGTCACCGACAGTGCCGGGCTTCATTCTGTGGATGTTCCGGCAGGCTCGCGATGGCTTCGACGTCACCTCGTCGAAGCGTGCCCGCAACCTCGCAATCGATTTCCGTAGCTTCCGGGACTCCAAACGCAGCGCGACCGCGATCAAGGTACTCGCCCGCAAGGCCGAGGAGGACCTCGGTTACCAGGAGGGAGTCGCTGAAATCCCGTGGGACGCACTCAGGGACGCCGATATCTTCGAAGCCGCTGAGCGGGAGACAATCCGCCGTCTGGTCGATGGGCTCGTCAACCAGACGATGCCGCAACGCGATGTTCTCGAAGCCATCAGCACCCGCCGTCGTGACAGCTTCTGGTTCGAGGACTACGCCATCCTCTACGAGGCATTGGCGGCGGCCGCCGAGCTTCTGCCCGCGATCCGCACCGGCCGACTGGGTTTCACCAGCTTCGACGAGGGGATCACACGGTACTGTGACGAGCTGTTCCGTATCGATCAACGCTACCGCCAGTTCACCCACGCCTACCTGACGGCCGAGTTCAAGCAGCCGCTCGATGAGTTGGCGGGCCGGGTCGAGGCTGCCTACGTCACGAACTTCCTGGCCCCGCTCGGCATAAGCTGGCAGCAGCAGGTCGACGCGATCGAGCAGTGGCGTACGCCCGCCGTGACCTCTCAATCCTCGTTCTACGACCAGTACGTCGCGCAACTCACCAAAGGTGGTCACAAGAAGGCCGTCGTCGTGATCTCCGACGCGATGCGTTACGAGATCGCCGAGGAGTTGACCTCAAAGATCCGTGGTGAGAACAAGTTCGAAGCCAAGATCGAGGCACTGCTGGGTGTGCTGCCGAGCTACACACAGCTGGGCATGGCGGCGCTCCTACCGCACAAGACCCTGGCGCATTCTCCGGCTGGTGATCCGGTTCTGGTCGATGGGCTGAAATCCGATGGTTCGGCAAACCGCAACAAGATTCTGAACGCAGTGGGGGGCGTGGCTGTCCAAGCGAAAGACTTCGTGGAGATGAAGCCGGCCGAGCGGCGAGAACTGTATTCATCCCACCAGGTACTCTACGTCTATCACGACACGATCGACGCCACCGGAGACAGCGCGAAATCGGAACACCGCACCTTTTCAGCAGTGGCAGAAGCACTCGATCAGCTGGTCGATATCGTGAAGAAGCTCGCCAACGCGAACGCCACGAACATCTTTGTCACCGCGGATCACGGCTTCCTCTATCAGCGCTCCAAACTGGCGCCGCAGTTCAACCTCACCGTCGAGCCGCAAGGTGATGAGATCGTTGCAGAGAAGCGCCGTTACGTGCTGGGCCGTGGTCTGAAGGAGGATGCCGGATTCCGGACCTTCCAACCGGATCAGCTGGGGCTGTCCGGCGATCTCGAGGTGCAGATTCCGAATTCGATCCACCGGATCGTCAAGGCAGGTGCCGGGTTCCAGTTCGTGCACGGGGGAGCATCGCTCCAGGAGATCGTGGTGCCGGTCGTCTCGATCAACAAGAGACGCAACAACACAGTCGAGCCAGTCAACGTCGACATCCACCCCGAGTCCGACAAGATCACTACGGGTCAGATTGTTGTCAAGCTCTACCAGTCGATGAAGGTCGAACCGCACCGCACCGCACGACGGTTGCGTGCCGGGCTGTACTTCGGGGACCAGCTGATCTCGAACGAACAAGAGATGATATTCGACTCGGCGAGCGACCAGGGGCGCGACCGATTCCAGAGCGTTCGGCTCCTGCTGAGCAAGGACGCGGACGATGCGAACAACCAAGGTGTGGAATTCCGCCTGTCGGAGCCGATTGAGGGCACCGACCAGTGGAAGAAGTACAAGAGCGTGCCGTACACGATCAAACGTTCCTTCACAACGGACTTCGACTTCTAAGGGAGCGATGATGAGCGAAAACATCGACCTGAACCAGGCCGCGCCCATCGAGGACGTTCTGGAAGCCGAGGCGCCGCACGCAACGGGGCAGCCCAGCGACCTGGATCGCAAGATCAACGAGCACTTCGCTGGCGCCGTGGTCCGCAAAGACCTGGTCAAGGCGGTCAAGGGCAACGCGATCGTGCCCTCCTACGTGTTGGAGTACCTGCTCGGTCAGTACGCGGCCTCCGACGATGAGGCCACGATCCGGGCAGGCATCGACAAGGTGCGAGAAATCCTGGCCCAGCATTACGTGCACCGCAACGAGTCCGAACTGGTCAAGTCGCGCATTCGTGAAAAGGGCCGCTTCCGGATCATCGACAAGGTGAGCGTCACCCTCAACGAGAAAGATGACGTCTACCAGGCATCCTTCGCCAACCTCGGAATCAGCGGAGTTCTCGTAGACCCGGGCACCGTCAACGCGAATCAGAAGCTGCTCGTCAGTGGCGTGTGGTGCCTGTGCGACATCGAATACTTCCACAGCGACGACCCCCGTGCCGTGCCATGGATTCTCGGCAGCTTGAAGCCGATCCAGATGTCGAACTTCGACTACCAGAATTACCTGGATGCGCGGGCGAAGTTCACCACGGACGAGTGGATGGATCTGCTGATCCAGTCTATCGGCTTCGACCCGGAGAAGTTCGGCCGTCGCGCCAAGCTACTCCAGCTCATTCGCCTCATCCCGTTCGTTGAGCGCAACTACAACCTTGTCGAGCTCGGCCCGAAGGGAACCGGCAAGTCGCACATCTACTCGGAGTTCTCGCCTCACGGCATGCTGATCTCCGGCGGAGAGGTCACCGTACCCAAGCTGTTCGTCAACAACGCCAACGGCCGCCTCGGGCTCGTCGGTTACTGGGACGTAGTTGCCTTCGACGAGTTCGCGGGCAAGAAGAAGCGCACCGACAGGGCGCTCGTCGACATCATGAAGAACTACATGGCGAACAAGTCGTTCTCCCGTGGAGTCGAGACCCTCGGCGCAGAGGCATCGATGGTGTTCGTGGGCAATACCTCGCACACCGTGCCGTACATGCTCAAGCACTCCGACCTTTTCGACGAGCTCCCCGAGAGCTACCACGACCCGGCCTACCTCGATCGGCTGCACTGCTACATCCCTGGCTGGGAATTCGACACGATCCGTGGCGACATGTTCTCCACCGGTTATGGATTCGTCGTCGACTACATCGCCGAGGTGCTCAAGTCGATGCGGGACCTCGACTATTCCGACCGCTACCAGCCGCATTTCACGCTTGGCTCAGACATCTCGAGCCGCGACCGCGACGGCATCCACAAGACCTTCTCCGGTCTCATGAAGCTGCTCTACCCGCATGAGAAAGCCACCGCTGAGGAGATCGAGGAGATCCTGCGCTTCGCGATCGAGGGGCGTAAGCGTGTGAAAGACCAGATCCTGCGTATCGACGACACCATGGTCGCCGTGAATTTCGGCTACCGGCCGCTGGCCGGCGAATGGACGGCCGTCACCACGCTGGAGGAAGACGAGTACCCGGGGCATTATCACCGTGGACGACCGAGTACAGGGGACGTCGATGAGGGAGCTGCGGATCCGGCTACGCCGGCGACCGCGGCTGCTTCGGCTACGGTCAAGGAGGAGTTGTATCAAGGGCAGCGGGACTTCGTCGAGAACCAGCGCGGAGTCTCCTACGAGACCCTTCTCATGCCGTACCTGCGTGGTGCGACGGAGATCGAGTTGCACGACCCGTATATCCGGATGAGTCACCAGGGCCGGAACCTGGTCGAGTTGCTGGCTTTGATCGCGTCGGCGAAGGACCCTGCTGACGAGGTGTTGTTCAAGCTGTTCACCCTCCTCGAAGATGATCCTGACAAACAGAAGAAGCAGTTGCAGATGCTCCACCAGATCGTTCAGGGATCCGCCCAGCAGGGGATAAAGGTAGAAGTGGCCAAGGACCCCGGGGGTCACGACCGCTGGATCCGCACCAACAATGGATGGCGCATCAACCTCGGTCGTGGTCTGGACATCTTCCAGAAGCAAGAAGGCGGCTGGTTCGACTTCGGTAGTACCCGTCAGGAGTTCCGCCAGGTTCGCGCCTTCGGAGTGACGTACATCCGAGATGACGGCTGACATCATTCCGAGATCAGAAACCGGACTGGCCTAAACCGTGCAGGTTAGCCGTCATCGCTACCGGCTGTCTTTCAACAGATTTCTACAGAAGCGCGTGATTTGCCGCGTGCTCGGGCTGTTGAGCCGGGTGTCCGGCTGGGCTGCTCACGCTCGCCGAACTTCGTCGAGCGTGGTCACACCGGCGACCTCAAGGTGCTGGGCCGTCCCCCAAAGATGTTGGGCCCGTCCCCAATAGATCAGACCGATCGGTATTATAATTCTTGTTTGCCGGTGACCAGGATTTTCATCTGACCTGCACTTCCATGGCGAGTAGGCGGTCGTGGATGGTGTGTTTGTGTGCGCGGAAGTGGTCTTCGGGGCTTTGGCGGCGTGCGCTGCCGGTCCAGCAGGTGATGCGTTCCCAAGCGCGCCGCTTCACCGTAGTCACGTTGCCTGATTCAGTGTGACATTAAGCCAGCTATGAACTCGGTGTCAGTGGCAGAGCCAGGTGGGCTGCGTCGCTCGGAGCTGCACTATGGGATTCATTCCCACAATCGGGTGCACGGCAGTAGCGGCAGCAAGTCGTTGACCTCGTCGTCGATTGTGACGCTGAGTTTCGAGTCGGGGTAGCTGGCCGCGAGTGCGTCTGCGATATCTTGCGCTTGTTCGGCGGGTGCGCGGTAGTGCAAGTCGAGGCTGCCGGTTTCGATGTGGATGTGCCGGTATTCCCGGGTCTGATCCATGCGTCGACTCACCGGGGCTTGGTGGTTGAGGCGATGACCCGGCCGGCTTCGATGAGAGTTCGAAGCGCCGCGTCCTTTCTGGGGCAGTGCTTGGCCCGGCAGGCCCGGTGGATCTGCATGACCTGGTGTGCTTGGTACACGGTGAAGGGAACTACGGGCGCCTGGTGCGCCTGATCCTGGCACATGGCGATCAGCTGGTACATGGCGAGGGTGTGCATGCCGGTGCTCCGTTCGGGTCGCAATGAGAAGATGCACCCGGCACCGAGGGCTTTCGCCACCGGTGCACCCCTGTGGTGGACCAGTGCGCCTTCGCGAGCGGAGGGCGTCACCTGGGTACCGGGTGCAAGGCAACAGTCGCGGGTCCTGTGCTGCGGAGGTATTTCGATTCCTTCTGAGCCGATATGCGTTCGGCGTATGCCCGATCACGAGCCGCCGCAATAGGCTTCGGTTTCTTTCACCGACTATGTCGTTGAACTACCAGGTCAACCGATGGTTTGACGGAAAGGGGCATACCGTAATGAGCGTGACGGCAGATTCCGATCACACTGCCAGGATGGAGCGGCACAAGGTCACCGGCGATGTTCATCTGTTGCTTCGCCGCGCCGATGAGGTGTTGTTCGGTCGACGCGAGAACACGGGATTTGAGGACGGGGCGTGGCATCTCCCGTCGGGGCATCTCGAGGCCGGGGAGTCGGTGGTCGAGGCGGTGGTGCGCGAAGCCGCGGAGGAGATCGGCGTACGAATCGAGCTTGCCGATGTGCAGTTCAGTCACGTCATGCACAACTCGTCCTCGGGCGGGCGTATGGCTTTCTTCTTCACCGTGCGCTCGTGGCGGGGAGAGCCGACGAACCTGGAGCCGGACAAGTGCAGTGGACTCGACTGGTTCGCTATGGATGCGCTTCCGGACCGCATGATCAGCTACTGCCGGACCGCGATCCAGCACATTGCCAAGCAGGATCCATTCTCGACCTTCGGCTGGTAGGTCCGAGCGTGCCGACGCAGTGGCTGTTTTGGAAGCCCGCGGCAAACGCTCCGCTCAGTTGTTCGCCCCATCAGCTGCGAATGTGACCGGATGAGCGGCCACTGCCCTTCGGACTCCAGCAGACGACCGTGGCGGTGTCGCGGTCGGTTAACAGCGGAGGCGCTGGATAGGGCGCAGCGCGGTCGCTTGTGTCGGCAGGTGGGGTGTCGTGGTGTTCACGACACCCCACAGCCGATTCTGACCAATGTTGTTCAGGGTGTCGGGCCTCGCGCTGTCAGAACAGTTGCCAGCCGTTCAGCTGTCCGATCAGTTCCTGGAGCCGCTGGGCACTCATTCGTTTCCGCTGGGCTTCCTCAGCGGTTTCACGGTTCGCGCCGGTTTGCCACCATGTGTGGCTGGTGTTGCGGTCCATGACGAGGAAGCGGTCTTTGACGGCGGGGCCGCGGATGACGAGTGAGACGGTGTACGGTTCGGCGACTACGGCGTGGACCATGCTGTGATGGAGGGCGTAGCTGGTGCCGACGGGTTCTTCGCGCGCGTGCAGGACAGGCAATGTGTTGGGGTTGATGTGTTCGTCGAGTTCGGCGTTGCCGAACAGGTAGTGGCGGTAGTGGCCGCGCAGGATACGGCTGGCGTAGGACCAGCGGTGGTTGTGGGGGCGGTCGAAGTAACCGGGCAGAAAGACATGCAGCCGGACACGGACCCCAGATTCGCGATCGTCGAAGAGCACGATTTTGTCGAGAATGTCGTAGGCTTCGCACAAGGCCATCAGCTCTGTCCGGTTAGGTAGGTCGGTGAGCCGATGACGGATGGCCACCGGGTCGGTAGCGAGGGTGTCGAGTGCTGCGCGGCAGGTTTGTTCGACTTCGTCGATGTCTTCCCAGTCGATCTCACGCAGCTGGCCGACCGCGTGGTCCAGCGCGTCGGTGGGTCTACGCATGACTATTCCTCCGGTTTGGCGCTGGATTTCCACAGTCGGCACACGGGCACGATGTCGTCGTAGGCGGTGCAGGAGGCTTGGCCCATAACGAGTTCTTCGGCGGGGCAGCCGCCGAGGCAGGCGGTGGCTTTGCATCCGCCGCAGGAGCTTTCGGCCAGAGCACTTGTGAACAGGTCGAATTCGTTGACGCCGTGGTTGAGTTGCACTTGGCCATCGACCATTTGGGCGAAGTGCAGGTCGGTGTCGAACAGGTAGGAGCAGATGTAGCAGCGGCCGTCGGGAAAGATTGAGATGCGGTCGAGCGTGCGGCCGATGCAGCCTTTGTAGCCCTCTGCGGCGTAGCGATCCATTTGGTCACGGCGGGCGTAGGTCGGCTGATACCAGACACGTGTCTTGAACTGGGTGGCGATGTCGGTGAGGCGGTCGCAGAAACCCACCCATTCCGGCGGGGTCATGGCCATGTCAGGGTTACCGTGGCCGGTGCCGATGGTCGAGAAGACGTGGAATTTGACCAGGCTGACACCAAGGAAGTCTGCGATGTCCAGCAGCTGCAGCACGTCGGGTTCGTTGGCATTGTTGACAGTGCAGATGATGCGGGTGTCGAAGCCGCGCTCGACCAGCTCGGCGGTTGTCGCCAGCGCGGCAGCGAAGGTCCCTTCGCCGCGGATGGCGTCATGGGAGGCGGCAGTGCCGCCGTCGAGGCTGACTTGGATGTAGGCGAAGTCGTCGGGCTGCAGTTGCCGGAAGCGGCGCAGGGCGGGTTTCTGGGCGTTGGTGGTGGTAATGACGTGCTCGTACCCCAGTTTCTTACTGAGCCGGATGACGTCGCAGTAGTGCGGGTGCAGGGTGGGTTCGCCGCCGAGTATGGTCAGTTTGCTGCCGCCGAGGCGCCGCCAGGTGGTGAGGGTGTCGACGATCTTCGATAGCGGCATCTTCAATGCTCGCTCCAGTCTTTCGCCCATGTAGCAGTGCTCGCAGCGCAGTTGGCACGCTTCGGTGATGTAGAGGTAGACGTTGCGGAACCGGCCATAGTTCACACGGTCGATGCGGTCGGGTTCGGGCACACCCGCGTTGCGATGCATGCGGCCGTGGCCGTAACCGTCACCACTTCCGCGTGGGGTGGGGTTGGGCAGATCAACAGCGGTCATCGCACAGGACTCCGGGAAATGAGCAGCGGCGCAAGCAGGTCGGCTGCGCCGTTGATGGTGTGGGTAGTGTCGAGTTGGGTGAGTGGGATGTCGGCGCTGCGGAATGCGGCACGGATCCCAGCGGCGGTTTGGTGATACCGCTGCGTCCTGGCGCGCAACAACCGCGGTGAATCCCCACGACGCGGATGCAACAGTCCGCCACAACGAGCACACGTCCACGGGTCATCCGCGGCGGCGATCGCCGGCAGGCGGGGATCGTTGATCGGATCGCGTTCGCAGTGATGGCACACCCTCCGGTTGCGGGCACGTTGAGTCAGCGTCTTGAGATCTGTCACCACCTCGATGGCCTCGATATGACACGGCGTCAACGCCCACACCTTCGCCAAGAGCTGATCGACCTGCGCGGCCGAACCAGGGAAGTTGTCCAACAACACCGTGTGGACGTCCGGGTCCTTGTCGATGGTGTCGAGATACGCCCGCAGCGCCGCTGCCACGGCGCGTTCATCGATCCAGCCGAGACGATCCGGACGCGCAGCGGTCGCTTCCAGCACCTCCGGGGAGACGTGCTCCCGCAACCGGAACACCTGACGCCCAGGTGCTGATCCGAGGCGCAGCGTGAGGGTTGTCTTGCCCGCGGCCGGCGGGCCGAAAATGGGAACGACTAGGGACAATGCCACGGCTTACCCCTTTCCTTAGCGGCGTTTTCGTGACCGAACCAGCGTCGGATCAGCACGGGAAAACGACCACGACTAGCAGGTATGCGGGATATGCATCGGACGTATAGTCGAAGCTGTCGAGTGGTTGGTAGATTCACGCGATCAAGCAAGGCGACAACCCCAAAGTCGAACCTCGGGAGCGGCCCCCCATGAGTCGGGTACCAGTGGCACGGCGCTACTGCGCCCGATGCGGAACCAGACTCAATGGTTACAACACTGATTCCCTCTGCGGTCCCTGTGAGGTCACTACGCGTAGCGCGCGCCTCGAGCCACCCGGTGTGCCCACCACGTTCTGGCAGACCGACCAGATACGCGATGCCCTCGCCACCTGGCATATGGGTCGCGTCATCTACGCGTATCGAACGCATCCCTTCCACGGTCGGCAGCTGCCCCAAGAGCAGGTAGCGAGCTGGCTCGGCCTCACTCAGGCGCAGCTGAGCCGGATTGAGAAAGGTCCGGCGCCTGAACAGCTATCGAAGTTGACCCGCTGGGCGCAGACGTTGAAAATCCCGGCCGAACTGCTGTGGTTCCGTCTGCCGGACGGCGATGCGATGTCTGCGGAGGCAACCGACGGTGCCCGTCACAGCGCGATTGCGTTGGCGCGTTGGTTGATGTCGAACGGCACTGGTTCGCTGCCAGTAGGCCTTGCCGGGGATTTGCAGCGAGTCGGTGAGGCTCTGGAGGATGCTCGTCGCTATTTCGACGGGTCAGTCGTGGACTTCTTCCGCATGCAACTGACCCGATGCAAGACCGATGACGGATCGCTTGGACCGGCGGATGCATTGCCTCTGACCCTTTCCGTTCTCGAGGTGATCCGACGACACTCCCGGGAGGTACGCCCGGACGTTCAGCGTGAACTGCTAACCGTCGGTGCGGACGCGGCGGAATTCGCAGGCTGGTTGTACCGGGATCTGCACGATCCGGTAGCAGCTACCGTGCTGTACGACCGTGCGATGGAATGGGCCCAAGCGTCGGGCAACCTGCCCATGCAGGGCTACGTCCTGTTGAAAAAATCCCAGATGGCATACGACAGCCGCGATACCGGCACGCTGTTGACCCTGGCGCAAGCCGCCAAAGACGGGCCATGGCAGTTGCCCGGACGCGTGAAGGCTGAAGTCGTGCAACAGGAAGCGTTGGGCCTCGCTATGGTCGGCGAACCCCTCCGCGTGGTCGCTGAAACGCTCGATGAAGCCCAGCACCTCTTGAGCAGTGCACGAAATATCGCTGATGAGCGTTTTACCAGCTATTTCAACGAGGCCACGTTGTTGGTTCGCTCGGCGTGCTGCTATACAGAGGCGGGCAAGCCGTCGATAGCCACACAACTGTTCAGCAAGGTGTTGGCCGGTGACGTGTTGTCACGTCGGGACGCAGGATTGTTCGGTGCCAGGCAGGCGAAAGCCTTCGCGTTGAGCGGAGAACCGGACGAAGCCGCCCGGGTCGCTGTCGAATCAGTGGTCATCGCCCGCGAAACCCGCTCGGAGCGGACAATGAACGTCATCGTCGATGTCGTCCGTGCCCTCGACCCTTGGAACCACCGACCACAGGTGCGTCAACTGCACGACGCGCTACTGTCGTGAGACGACTCCAGTGGTCAGCCACTCGGCAACGAGGCTGATCACCTCGGCCTGATACTTCTGGCTTCTGGGATTCAGGTATTGGGGGTCGTCGTGCACCGCAAAGCCGTGTTGAGATCCCTCGATCTCGACCAACTCAGCAGGTGCCGTGAACTCGGCTACAGCCGCACGAGATCCCTCGATCGGAACCAAGGTGTCCGCGTTGCCGTGCACGACCAGTGTCGGCATCTTGATCTCATCCAGAACCTCGTTCGGCTTCAGCCAAAACACTTCATTCAGCAACGGTCGGCCGTGCTTCAGCGTAGGAGTGAACTGGACGGCGCCAGTCTCATTCAGCTCTCTGGCCTTCTCATCATTGATGACGTCACCGTTCCAATAATCGCGGCTGTCGATGGTGCGCTTCTTGTAGTCCAGCTGGGGGTTCAGTAGGACGAGGCGGCTTAGGTCATCGCTCCGCTTTGCGCAATAATAGGCGCAGACGCCGCCACCGAAGCTGGCGCCCAGCAGGCTGATCTGTCGCACACCGCTCGCCTCTCGCAAGGAGGCAACTGCGACGCGGATGTCGTTGAGGATCATCGACAGCGTGAGTTCTTCCTGTCGTCCTTCGCTTTCGCCGTGACCGCGTAGATCGAAACGGAGCGACGCGACCCCAGCCTCAGCTAGGCCATCCGCGAGGCGAGTGAAGAAACCACCCTCCTCTCTAGTGACCCCTCCGCCGTGTACCAGGACGATGGCGCGGTTTTCCAGGCGTTCGGGAGTAACCACGGTAGCGGCGAGGTGGAGACCATCCAACGTGCGGATTCGAGTAACGGTACTAGACGAGGGCACCGCACCAGTCAATCAGATTCGCCCATGTTCCCGTCGTATCGTCATGCGTGCTGACGAGCGACGCCACCCGACACTGACTACCGTGGCGGCACGTATCCGGCGATGACCACCGTGCCGCAGCGCAACTCTCGATCAAGCAGCGCTGGCCTGGTATTTGATGTCGGCCAATGAGCAATCTAATGGCGCGCCAGGTGTCGACGGATCTGGCGTGCTTGGCGCAGAAGCAGCAATACTACAGTTCGTAGTCGTAGCTGTATTCGTAGTCAGTGCCTGTTTCGGTTGCTTCAAAGGGCTCTTCGCAGCTTGCCCAGGTATCGGTGGGGGCTGTTGGTTGCGCAGAGGCCGGGTCGTGGTGCGTATCCAAATCGAGATGGCGTCGAGCCCGGTCTTCGAGGTCGCGTTGCGGCGGTGTCAGCTGCGTGCGGCGTTGCTGTTCGGTGAACGCGTCGTCGAGTTGGCGCTTCTCGTGAAGCCAGCGCTGTTCTGCCTGCGCCAGTTCGTGTGCAAACGCGCTGTCGCTCTTGTCTGCGGTCGCCAGCTCGGCGGCGCGCGCGGCATGGTTGTCGGCACGGTGAAGGATTGAGTCCCAGTTGTCCTGCGCTGTGCGCACTGCGGCTTGGGCGCGGCGGCTGGTCTCGCGGGCCGCAAGGAGATCCTTTTCGGCATCGTTGAGGACTTGGCGCAGGTGCTCGAGGCGGGATGCGTGCTCCGTGCGGGCGGTGCGTGCGGAGTCGGTGTTAGTGCGCCACCAGGGGATCTTTGGTGGGTTCTTCTGCGCGGTTGCCTGTTGCCGGTGAGCGCGGGTGAGGGCGTGTTCGGCGGCCGCGACTGTGGCCTGTACGGTGCGGGCGGCGCGGATCGCTGCCGCTTGTTGATCGAGTTCGGCGTGAGCGCGGCGTACAGCGTCGGCGTCGCTGCCGCGCTGATATCGCTGGCTGCGTTCGATGATGAGACCCATGTCCAGGATCGGGTCGAGATCGAAATCGCTCCGAGCAGATCGGATCTCGTCTTCCAGTTCCCTATCGCTCATGCGGCGCCACTGGTCGACTCGGAGTTCAGAGACGGCGCGGGCGAGTTGGTCGGCGTGGCGGCGCTGCGCGTCGTCGAGCGTTTCGACCAGTCGCCAGCGCAGCGCGGCGGCGGGCTGTTCATCCGGTAACGGGCGCTGCGCGGCGGCGGTGCGGACGGCAGTCGGTACGTCCAGGGCGGTGTCGGCGGCGTGGGACAACTCCTCGGCCAGTTGTGGCCAGTACGGGTCGGTCGTTATCCGTCTGTCGACTTCTTGGGCGAGCGCTGCCCAGCGGCGGGTGTTTGTGTCGACATCTCTCAGACGCGACCGCACTGCGTCATCCAGCTGGAACTGGGTGCGGCGTTCGTCGACTGGGTATTGCACCGGTCCGGTCAGGCGGCGGTCGTGGTCGGGGACCGCGTGTGCTGCCCGCCAGATGGCGAGTGAGGCGGTGAGGTTCAGGTCGCGTTCGACGAGCTGCCGCGCCCACACTGGTGCAGTTTCGGATGTCCAGGTGTGGGTCGTAGCGCCGATTTGGGCGGCAAGGTCCTTGATCTGCGCCGCGCGTACCCGCAAGTGTTCGCCGAAGTCGGAGTCGTCGCGCAGCACCGGCGGCATCACCGGTATCCATCCCAGCGGGCCGCCGTCGATGGTTCGATTGCCGATGCGCCACACCAGCACGGCGGCTTTGTCGTCGGCAGTGTCGAGTTCCCGCGCGGTGATGGCGTCGCTGAGCGTCGTGATCGGGTCGCGCCCGGCCAGGGCGACCATGGCCAGGCGCTGGCGCAGCACTGGCCACGCCTCCTCATCGGTGAGACCGGGCACCAAGCGTTCGGCGGCCGCGGCGACGGCGGCGTGGTGCTCGTCGCCGAGCACTGCGTCGGCGGCCGTGGTAAGTGCCTCGAGGTAGGCGTCGACGACTCCGGCGAACTGCCGCTGCGGGTCGGCGGCTTGGCGGGCCTGGGTAGTCGCGGAGACTTGGCCCCCGTCGCGGCCGAGGATCTTGGTCAGCAGGTCGATCGCGGTTGGTGGATGCAGCGCGTTCCACGTCTCGGCGGGAGCGTCCTGGCCGTCGCCTGCGGTGGCGAGGTAGAGGTGTCCGCCGGCGCGGGCGCGGGTGGCCAGCACATACAGCTGGAAGCAGTCCTCGCTGCCGGTCAGCACGCCGTGGCAGGTGTCGGTGGTGAGCCCTTGCGCGGAGTTGATCGTGCGGGCGTAGCCGAGCTCGACGCATTCACGCACGTAAGCGGTGGGCAGGGTGACTTTGCGGCCGGATCCGATGTGGGTAGCCGTGATCCGCCCGTCCGGGTAGACGGCACGGACCTTCCAGCGGTAGCCGTTGCGGACGTGATCGGTTTGGGAGATCCGCAGCCGATAGTTGTTCTCCCTGGTCGTGATGATGTCCCCGACAGATGCCGAAAGCCCATCCGACAGCAGCATTTCCGGTCCGTGCAGGCCTTCGCGGCGGAGGCGTTCGTCGCGGGCGAGGGCGTTGAGCTGGCGCACCAGTTCGTTGGTCGGCGCCAGCAGCGCGACGTCGCGGCCTTGGGCGTAGTCGAGTCGCCAGGCCCGGTACGCGGCGTGGACGGCGGCGCCGAGGGTGCCGACGTGGACGCGGCCGTGGTCGGTGTAGAAGGCGATCGCGGCCGTATCGCCGTGGCGTAGGGCGAGGCTGGCGGCGCGCTCGCTCGGGTTGTCGAAGCGGACGACGCTGGTGAGGGTGGCGGCTCCGGCGTGGTGGACGATGTCGCGGATCACGCCTCCGGCCTGCACGGAGGACAGTTGCCGGTCATCACCGACCGCGCGCACGCTGGCCCCGCGTTCGATCAGCCAGGACACGGCCGCATCCAGTTTCAGGGTGGGTGTTTTCGCGGCCTCGTCCAGTACGACGAGGGTGCGGGGTCCGATCACCCGCACCCAGTCCGGTGCGTCGTCGAGGGCCCGCTCGCCCGACCGGATGTCGTTGATCACCGTGACGAGCATGTCTACGGTCTTGGAGTCCGCGCCGATCTCGCTGCCGAGGACACCGGCGGCCGGTCCTTCCGGTGCCAGCCCGAGCACGGTGCCGCCCTCGGCGGTCCAGGCGCGCACCAGCGCGGCCATGGCGGTGGTCTTCCCGGTCCCGGCCGGGGCGACCGCGACATGGAACCGGCGTCCGGAGGTGGCGAACTCGCGCAGCAACTGGACCTGGCCGTCGTTGAGCACCTGGCCGTTGTTGTTGGCGGCGTGCTCGATGATCGCGGCATCCACCGCGGCCGCCGCAATGGTGCGCCCGCCTTCGAGCAGGCTCGCCGCGATCAGGCGTTCCTCGGCCGCGAGGATCTGTGGGCTGGTGTAGAGCTGGGAGCCGGAGGTGGTGAACACGCTGGTTCCGTCGCGGCGGGTCAACGCCTCAACGGTGGGTGCGATGTCTTCGGCCTCTGGTGTGCCGCGGGGGATCGACCGGGGCTCGCTCAAGGCGGTGTCGGTGACCTGGGTGATGAGGGTGTGCCAGTCTGCGGGGTTGATGCTGCCGCGTAGCTGGCGGGTGGCTTCGGCGCGAATGTGGCGGAATTGCCAGGTCGCCCGGGAATCGGATACGACCTCCACCACTCTCGCGGCGGTCGCGGCGACCCACGCGGCGTCGGCGACCTCCCGCTGCGGGATCGGCTGTCCCAGGGCGGTCGCGACCATCGCATCGACCGCGCTCTCACCACCCAGCAGCTGCACGCCATCACGTCGCCAATCAGCGCGTTGCTCAGCACGCGAACGTGCCGCCACCTTGTGGCCCCTGGTTTTCAAGGTGGCTTCTTGGGCGAGGTCGTGCAGCTCACCCGGTGTCGGTTCGCGGCCACGCTCGGCCTGAAACCGCGTCGTGCGGGTGGTCAACTCGGCATCCACCGCAGCCGATCGCTTCGACCATTCCTCGGCCAAGCGCTCTTCGACGCCGACGATCTCCCGCACCGGCCGCTTCCCGCGCCGGCGTCGGCTGCTGCTGTGGCGTTCGGCGAACTGCACGCCGACCGACTGCTCGAGGTAGTGCTCCAACCGGGTGTTGAACAGCTCGGAGGCGGCGACGTTGTGCTGGTAGATCATCCTGCCGTCGAGTGCACCCCACTGCCCGTCATGGCGTTTGACCGCGTTCGAGATCACCACGTGGACGTGCAGATTCGGGTCACCCGCGCGACTATCGCGGTGCTGGAAAGCGGTGGCGATCAGGCCACCGACGACGTCGACCTGGCGGCGACTGTGCCGCCCGACCCGGGTGAACACCGCGTGCTCCTCCAGATAGGCCAGCACATCCTGCAGGGCGGCATCGACGGCGGCCTCGATCTTCTCCGACACCTCGCGAGGCGCCAGCGCCCACAACGTCGACACCGACTTGACCGGCGAGAACGTGAGGTCGAACCCGGCGACCCGCTTCGACGGCGCCCGGCTGGCGCGAGCCACCCAGCCCGACAATTCCCGGTCATCGCGGGGTGGGCGGCCATATTCCTCGGCGAACATGCGCCCAGCAACGTCGGTGGCGATGCGGCTGCGCTCCTCAGCGGGGATCGGGGCGTAGTGGACGCGGCCGTGCTCGGCGTTGTAGGCGGCATACGCGTGGGCCCGCTCGTAGCGGTAGGAGTACTCCGCGGCCACGTGTTTCGTGAACGGAGCACCCAGCCTTACCAGGCGTACCGCGTGCGCCCGCGCCGTGCGTCGCGAGATGCCGTCTGCGGCGCGGGCTTCTACTTCGGCGGCGATCATCACCTCGGCGTTCGGATGCAGGCCGTGACCGAACAACGCCCGCATCTGCGCTTCGGTCACCACCTCACCGACCTCGATACCGACGTTCGGCAGGCCGGAACCCAGCCAGCGGCCCGGGGATTCGCCGCGCTCGCTGTAGTAGGTCGAAAGGTCCTGCGGACCGCGATCGTTCACGTCCTGCGTGGCGATCGAACGAAGGTAATACTGGTAGCCGTCGCCACTGCCGAGCTTCGCCAGTGACATCACACAGTCCACCGTACGCGCTCTTACTGCGAAGTGACCGTGATGTTTCCGCGACCAGGGAGCATGAGGTGTGGCAGATTCTTGTTCATATGTGCTGGTAGTGGCCGGTTTTGAGTTTAGCGGAAGGGCTGGCTAGAGGTTGGTTGGATAGCGGTGGGAGCAAATGCTAGTTGCGAGTTGAGCATTCGAATATTCTGTGAGATCGAATGAATTGAGGGTTGCATGGCCCTGGCTGGCTCTGTTCGCGAACTGTGACGTCAGTTGTTCGCCGATCCTGGCGGCGTGTCGCGACCTACACCTCGTCGGAAGTGTTCATGAATGCCGACGGCAGAGCAGGTCAAGGACTCGGCCGAGCAGCCATCACGTGCCGAGACACGCGGTAGTGCCGGTGTGCGGGTGGTCGGCGTCACGAGATCGACTGCGGCGCAGGATCTACGCTCATGCCGATTTCCGCGCATCCAGCGGGATCGGTCTCGAGTGTGGATCTATCGATCGGGGCAGCTCGTCGCGGATGGCTGGTATCGCCCCAGCGGCTACGCACTTCTCGGTGATCTCCCTACTCGGGGAAGTCGGCTGGCCGACGCCGTCTCGGTCGGAGTCGATGCCCCGTGTCGGCTCTTCGGGTAATGCCGGCTCGGAACGGTCGGTAAGTGCGCGCGACGCCCACAGATGTCGTGAGAGCTGGCCCGCCAGGCATGCACCGGCCGCGTTCAACAGCACGTCGTCGACGGATGAGTGACGGCCGATAGCGAGGGCGAACTGTGCAGCCTCCACCGCGATCGAAGCTGCTGCTCCCACCAACAGGATGCGGTACGAGCGGGCGAACCAGGGTCGGCGCACGGGCAACAGGAAGCCGAGTGCGGCGAAGACCAACAGATTCCCGCCGAACTGCTCGATTACCCGGTCGTGGGCCAGTTGCTCGGCCAGATCACGCAGCGGCACGAGATTCAGCGAACGACCTCTTCCGGTCGGCGTGAGGATCATCCACAACCACGGCGCCGTACCCGTCACCATCCCGACATCGCACAGCGCCGCCCGCCACCCGCGCCGCCCAACCAGCTGCCAGGCCACGAGACCGGCTACCGGTATCGCGGCGATCGCGGCCACCACGACCCCACCCCACGCCTCCCATGTCCCGTTCACCCCGCCAGTATCACCCAAATCACCAGCGCCACAGACCTGGCCGAAATCCCATCCACAGGCTGCACTTATCGCCGCCCACGCGCATCCATTGAGAGCTAACGGAGCATGGAGCTCGAGTGCGCACCTGTCGGCGCTCTGACGGACCCTCGGCTACAGGTGGTGGCGAAATCGCCGTGTTTCGGCTTTCATGGAAGGCGGGAGAATCGGCAGGCATGGAGGAGCCATGCCTTTCGATCTCCACGGTGAGCCCTCTACCGGCCATCTCGGCGCCCGAGCTCGTCCTGGGCCTTTGTCTCCCGCGGCGGCGCGCTCATCGTTCACCTCTACTCGCACCAACACACCGGTCTGCCGTTCTTGGCGGAGGGATTGCCACGACCGAACGCGCGCGGCTCGTGATTGGTACAGAACGAGGTGCCGGTCGTCATCGGTCAGCTACCAGTCGGCCAGCGTAGCCGAGGACGTGTGCCGTGTGCCCTGATGGCAGCAACGCGCATGATCAGGCTGCCAGAAGCCGCACGAACGATGTCACTGTCGTCGCTGCAGAGGACCCGCCTCAGCTCAACGCCATGGCCGCTAAAGTGTTGCTGGAGATCATTCTCCGACATGTCCGCGAGACTCGTGTCGAGACCGTCGATAGTCCCGGACCGAGTCCAGCATTAACACCACGGCCGACTCCCTCCAGCTCAACTTCCGAAGAGGAGGCAGTTCGGCCAGGTCACCACCGAACGCCGATGTCTTTCTCACCCAGTAGGAGGAATCGCAGCAATGATCAGGTTCGCTTTCGCCGGGCGGGTCTCCACCGAGGACCAGCAAGATCCGGAAGCGTCTCGCAACTGGCAGCTCGGGCGAGCGAACGCCCTGGTCGGTCAGCACGGGCAGATCGTCGCGGAGTTCTTCGACATCGGGCAGTCGCGGTCGATTCCGTGGAAGCGCCGCCCCGCAGCCGGGCGGCTGCTCGCGCTGCTCAAAGAGCCCGAGCGAGGGTTCGACGCGGTCGTGATCGGCGAACCGCAGCGTGCGTTCTACGGCAACCAGTTCGGGCTGACGTTTCCGGTGTTCGTCCACTACGGCGTGCAACTGTGGGTGCCGGAGGTCGGCGGCCCGATCGATCCGGACTCCGAAGCGCACGATCTGATCATGTCGGTGTTCGGCGGTATGTCCAAAGGCGAACGCAACCGCATCAAGATCCGCGTCCGCGCCGCCATGGCCGCGCAAGCGCAAGTCGAGGGCCGCTACCTCGGCGGCCGGCCACCCTACGGGTACCGTCTCGCAGACGCCGGGCCTCATCCGAATCCGGGCAAAGCCGCCGACGGTAAACGGCTGCATACCCTTGAACCCGACCCTGTCACCGCGCCGGTGGTGCAACGGATCTTCAGCGAATACTTGTCCGGCATAGGGATTTTCGCTATCGCGCAACGCCTCACCGCCGACAACATCTTGTGCCCGTCGGCCTACGACCGCAGGCGCAACAGCCATCGCTCCGGCGCCGCGTGGTCCAAGAGCGCGGTGCGCGCCATCCTGGGCAATCCGCGCTACACCGGCTACGAGGTATGGAACAAACAACGCAAGCAGGAGTCCCTCATCGACGTCGATGACGTCGCCTTGGGCCATCACACCCGAATGGCGTGGAACGCGAAGACGGAGTGGGTCTACTCCGACCAACCTGCCCATGGCGCGCTCATCAGTAAGGACGTCTTCGAGCAGACGCAACTTCGGCTTGCCGCTCGAGGCCCGCAGTCGACGGGCAGGACCACGACCCGTCGTCAGCACCCGTACGCCTTCAAGGGGCTGTTGTTCCATGACGCCTGCGGTCGGCGGATGCAAGGCAACTGGAACCACGGGCTGCCGCACTACCGCTGCCGGTATCCCTCCGAGTACGCCCTCGCCAATAAGCTCGACCACCCGACAACCGTCTACCTGCGCGAGGACCAGCTCAGCGGCCCGATCGATTCATGGTTGGCCGAGATATTCCACCCCGACCGGATCGAGCAGTCGCTGACCATGCTCGAGGACGCGCAGACCGACAACACGTCCGCCATCGAGAGTGCACGACGATCGCTTGCCGAACACGACCGCAAGCTGTCCCGGTATCGAGCAGCCCTGGAAGCGGGCACCGAGCCGGCCCTTGTGGCGAGCTGGACCCAACAAGTTCAACGCGAACGCCACGCCACCGCGGCACAGCTCACCGCGCTCGAAGCCGAACAACGGTCGGATCACCACATGAACAAGGAGCAGATCCACCAGCTTGTGACCTCGCTGGGCGGGCTGGTTCACATACTGAAGGCAGCTGACCCCACCGACAAACTCGAGGTCTACCGGCAACTCGGCCTGAAGCTCACCTACGACCACGAAAAACGGGTGGTCGTGGCAGAAACTGCTCCACAACCACCCGTGTGCGTAGTGTCTGTGTCCGGAGGGGGACTTGAACCCCCACGCCCGATAAAGGGCACTAGCACCTCAAGCTAGCGCGTCTGCCATTCCGCCACCCGGACCGGTGTGCTCCGCAAGATTATCCGATCTCCTCCGCGTCGACCAAATCGGGTCTTGACCTGCGGATCCTCGAGGGCTTGCGGGAGGTGGGCGTGCGGGCCGCACGGGCGGGAGGAGTGCGGCCCGCACGAGGAATCAGATCAACTCTTCGAAAGTACGTTCGAAGCCCAGGGCGCCTCGACCATCGGCCACCTGGCGGTCGAGGAGGGTTTTCAACGGGGCGACGAAGTCGAGGGTGACGTGGGCGTCGCGGCTGGCGCGGTTGATCGCGTCGAGTGCGGCCTTGTGGAAGGCGATGGACTGGACGGGGTCGGTGTAGGCGGCGGTATCGATGACGGCGCCCTGGTGCGGCAGGGACTGGGCCATCGCGCTGACCCATGCGGCGGCTCGTTCGCCGAATGCGGCAGCGGGGACGCCGACCGACCGCATCATGGCGGCGCCGTGCAGGAAGCCGCCGAACATGGCGTACATGGCGGCGAGCAGGGCGAAGTCGTAGGTCGAGGCCAAGCCCGCGTCGTCGCCGAAGTATTCTGCGGCAGCGAGCAATTCGAGGGTCTCGCGGTGTGCGTCGAAGACCGCCCGCGAGCCACTGTAGAGGATGGAGGCGCCGGGCAGGCCGATCATGGGCGGCACCGCCATGATGCCGCCGTCGAGGTAGTCGCAGTCGTGCCGGGCCGCCCAGGCGGCGAGTTCGCGGGCCTCGTCGGGGGCGGTGCTGGTGAGGTTGACCAGTTGACGCCCGGCCAGTCGGTCGGCTACCGGGTCGAGGGTCGCGTGCACCGAAGCGTGGTCGAGCAGTACGGCGATGATCGGGCCGTCGGTGTCGATCGCCTCGGCGACGGTGGCGGCGCTTACGGCTCCGGCGGCGAGGAGTTCGGCGTCTTTGCCGGGGGTCCGGTTCCACACGGTGGTCGGCAGGCCCGCCTTCAGGAAGGTGGCGGCGAGCGCCTGTCCCATCGCTCCGAGTCCGAGGATGGTCACCGGGGTCTTCGTGGTCTCCGCCATTGCGGGTTCAGCTCCTTGGTATCGAGAAGGTCCTGGTCAGCGCGCCGAACCAAGACTGCTCGGTAACCGCCTTGTAGACAAGTACCTACTATTTTGTGGGGTACTTACCGAATGGTTTGTGAGCAGGTGGAGGGCCAGAGATGGGCGAGAAGCGGTCGGGGCCGTACTTCTGCGGGATCGATGCGGCGATGGATGTCGTCGGCGGCAAGTGGAAGGCGCTGATTCTCTGGGAGCTGGAGAATCACGGGGTTCGGCGCTTCGGCGAACTGCGCAAGGGGTTGCCGGGCGTCTCGGAGAAGATGCTCATCCAGCAGCTGCGGGAGCTGGAGGAGGACGGCATCGTCAGCAGAATCGTCTATCGCGAAGTGCCGCCGCGGGTGGAGTACCGGTTGACCGAGATCGGCGCCGCGCTCAACGCCGCGTTGGAGCCACTGGGCGCGTGGGGGCGCGACCGGATCGATCGGATCGGGGCGCGGCGGGTGCATCAGTAACCCGAAAGTGAATCCTTCAAAAGTGAATGTTTCACTCGGGCAACATAGTTGAGCGGAAGATCAAGCTACTAGTTGGTAACTTGAGTTAATTTTGTGCACACCGCAGGCAATTGACGCCTAACCGGGCCCGTCGTATGTTCCACGTCACAACTTTTGCAAGATGTGGGTGGCTTCGCAGATGTCGGATGATGGGTACGACCTACGGGTCTTGCTGACGCGGGCACTCCGCCGGATTCAGGAGTTGGAGGCCACGCCGCAGCGCGAGCCGATCGCCATCGTGGGGATCGGCTGTCGCTTTCCTGGCGGCGCGGAATCCCCGCAGCAGTACTGGGAACTGCTGTCCTCGGGCCGCGACGCCATCGTCGAGGCGCCGGAGAGCCGTTGGCCCGTAACGGATTCCGCGCCTCGACGGGCGCGGCGGCGGGCGGGGTTGCTGGCCGGTCCGATCGATGCCATGGACGCGGAGTTCTTCGGGATCGCACCGCGCGAAGCGGCGTCGATGGACCCGCAACAGCGGCTGGCGCTCGAAGTCGCCTGGGCGGCAATGGAGGACGCCGCTCTGGTGCCTGGCAGCGCGGCCGCGGCGCGCACCGGGGTGTTCCTCGGCGTCAGCTGGCAGGAGTACCAGCGCACGATCACCCCGGACTGGGTGAGTTCGGTGGATGCGCACACGCTGACGGGGACGATGTCGAGCATCGTGGCCGGGCGGGTGTCCTACGTGCTCGGGTTGCGCGGGCCTGCGGTGGCGATCGACACGGCGTGCTCGTCGTCGCTGGTAGCCGTGCATCAAGCGTGTGGCAGTCTGCGTGCGGGGGAGTGCGACGTCGCGTTGGCGGGCGGAGTGAACCTGCTGCAATCCGAGCTGACATCCGAGGCGCTGGCCCGCATGGGCGCGCTCTCTCCGGACGGGCGCTGTCGTCCCTTCGATGCGCGCGCGAACGGGTATGTGCGTGGTGAGGGTGCGGGTGTCGTTGTGCTGAAGACGCTTTCGCGGGCGATCGCCGACGGTGACGAGATCAGGGCGCTCGTCCGAGGCTCGAGCGTGAACCACGACGGTCGTTCCATGGGGCTGACCGCACCGAACCCGACGGCACAACGCGAGCTGCTGCGCGCCGCGTTGGTCGACGCGGGGTGCGAAGCCGATCGGATCGGCTACGTCGAGACGCACGGCACGGGCACGCCACTGGGTGATCCGATCGAAATCGAGGCGCTCTCACAGGTTCTCGGTGCGCCGCGGGTGGACGGTTCGGCGTGCTTGCTGGGTTCGGTGAAGTCGCAGATCGGGCACCTGGAGGCGGCCGCGGGCATCGCCGGGCTGATCAAGGTGGTGCTGCAACTGGAGCACGAACGCATCCCGCGTCAGCATGAGTTCGCCACGATGAACCCGAAGATCAGGCTCGACGGCACGGCGCTGGCGGTGCCGACCGACGATGTCACTTGGCCGAGCGCGCGGCAGCCGCGCATGGCAGGGGTGAGTTCGTTCGGTTTCGCGGGCACCAATGCACATGTGATCGTGGAGGAGGCACCCGAGCCGGCATCGCGTCCCGCAGTCAATGGCCCTGTGTTACTTGCGCTTTCGGCACGCACGCCGTCGGCCCTGGACGCGCTGGCCCGCCGCTACGCGGAGCAGTTGGACCGGCAGGGTATGCCGCTCGCCGATGTGGCCGCCACCGCGGCACTGGGACGCACGCATTTCGCCCACCGCCGAGCGGTCGTGGCGGGAATGGCCGAGGAGGCGGCGCGCAAGCTGGCGACACCTCTGGATCGGTCGGCCGATCCGAATTCGGGGACGCCACGGGTCGCGATGCTGTTCACCGGGCAGGGCGCCCAGTACGCGGGGATGGGCGCGACGCTCGACCGCAAATATCCGGTCTTCCGCGCGGCGCTCGACCGTTGCGACGAGCTGCTCGGACCGCTGTCCGGCGGGATGCGTCTTCGGTCGGTGCTGTTCGACGGGCACGAAGACATGCTTGCCCGTACCGAGTACGCGCAACCAGCCCTGTTCGCGTTCGAATGGGCCTGCGCCGAGATGTGGTCGGCGTTCGGGATCCGCCCCGATGTCGTGCTGGGGCACAGCCTCGGTGAACTGGTCGCGGCGACCGTCGCGGGGGTGTTCGATCTCGCTACCGGCTTACGTCTGGCTGCCGAACGTGGCCGGTTGATGCAGGCCGTGGCGCGACAAGGGGCGATGGCGGCGGTGTTCGCCGCGCCCGGGCAGTTCGAAACGCTGCTGAACGAACTCGCGGCAAGTGTGTCGGTGGCCGCGGTCAACAGCCCTGGACAATTCGTCGTGTCCGGAACCGCGGACGCGGTGCGTCGAGTTGTGCGCGCTGCCGAGGAACGGTCCATCCGTGCCGTGCGGCTGCCCGGGTCGACGGCGTTCCATTCACCCCTGTTGGATCCGATGCTGGACGACTTCGAGTCCAGGGTCGCCGAATTGGTGCCCGTCCCGCATGCGGCGGCGATTCCGCTGGTGTCGAACGTCACCGGCGCGCTGATCGACGGTCCTATGGATGCCGCGTACTGGCGCGCGCACGCCCGAGGCACCGTTCGCTTCGCCGAAGGTGTGCGCTCGGCCGCCGAGTCGGGCGTGGATGTCTACCTCGAGGTGGGACCGCATCCGGTGTTGCTGGAATTCGGACGGCAGGCAGACCCCGACGCCTTGTGGGTACCGAGTATCCGCCGGACCTCCGTCGACGACGAACTGCTGCTGACCGGGCTCGGCGAAATGTATTGCGCCGGCGCCGAAATCGACTGGAACGCAGTGATTCCCCGGGATGCGCGCAGACGCAACGGCCTGCCCACCTACCCCTTCGAACGAGAGCGGGTCTTTGTGCCGATCGAGAGCGCCTCGCCGAGCACCGGATACCTCGCCGAGCATCGATTCCGCGACCGTGCGGTGGTGCCCGCGGCGGAACTCGCGCTGCGCGCGGTGCGTGCGGCCGGAGGCGCCGACCATGAGCTGATCGACTTCGTCGCCGCGCGACCGGTGCCGCTGGAGGAATTGGCCGAACCGCTGATGTCCGATGCGGGCGACCGCACCGAGGTGCGGTTCCAGATCGACGACCCGGCGGTCACCGCGGTGTCCGCGGCGGTTCGAGCCGCCACGAACCGACCCCGCGATTCCGATGAACTGTCCACGGCTCGGCTCGCGCTGTCCACCGAGGCGAATGCCGCTGATTTCTACCGCCGCTGTGCGGACGGCGGACTGACCTTCGGCCCGCGATTCCGCTGGATCACGCGGCTGCAATCCGGTGAAGGCCGCATTCTCGCCGAACTGCGGCGCCCGGCGGAACTCGCCGACGAACCGGACGCCTGGCTGCCGTGTCTGCTCGACGCCGCGATCCAGACCGGTCTGGCGCTGGTGGCCGGAGACGGCGACGCGGCTCGACTGCCGGTGGGCATCGGCCGTCTGCGCCTGTCCGGCCGGGACGCGGGTGCAACGGCGTGGGCGCTGGCCGAGAGCACCGGCCGCACGGTCCGTCTCACGGTCTTCGATACCGCCGGTGCGGTGGTCTGCGAGATCGACGACGTATGGTTCGCCGAATCCGGCACTGCCGAGCGGTCGCGGGATCGAGATCGCCTGTCCGGCCTCACTCACCGTCCGACCTGGGAACCTGCCGCGCTGTCGCCGAGCGGACGGGCGCCCGCCGCCGCGCTGGTGGTCGGCGTCGGGCAGCAGGCGGACCTGCTCGCCACCGCGTTGCGCGCCGCGGGCACCGACGCGGTGGCGGTGGATCGGACGACGGATCCCGGCGTGTGGCCCGACGGCAACCGGGCGGTGATCTATCTCGCCGACATCGAAGCGGACGACAGCGCCGAAGCGGCGCGGGTGGAAACGCGATTCGCCCTCGCCGTGGTGCAACGGATGGCCCGGACGGTGTCCGACGCACCGTTGTACCTGGTGACCATGGGGGCGACCGGCGCGCTGCCCGGGGAAACCATGCGCCCGGCCGCCGCGACACTGTGGGGGCTGGGCGCGGTGGCGCGCACCGAACTGCCCGAATTGCGCTGCCGCTTGATCGATCTGCCCGCGGGCGCCCGCTGCGATGACCACCGCCTGGTGCACGAAATCCGCTCCGGCGCTGCGGAATCCGCAGTCGCTCTGCGCGGGCGACGCCGTTACGCGATGCGGATGCAGCCCTCCGACGATCTGGGCGCTGCGCCGGAGCTGGATCGTGGCGGTGCGTATCTGGTCACCGGCGGGCGCGGAGCGCTGGGGTTGACCGCCGCACGCACGCTGGCCGAAGCCGGTGCGGGCACGGTCGTCCTGGCCGGTCGCAGCGACGCCACCCCGCGAGACGAGCGGGAGATGGCGCGGATCGCCGCCCTCGGCGCGCGTGTGGAAACCGTGGTGGTCGACGTCGAAGACCGCAATGCGTTGTCCCGCCTGCTCAGCCGCTTCGGCGCGGAGTTGCCGAGGCTGGCCGGGGTCGTGCACTGCGCGGGTGTTCTGGACGACGCCCTGCTGTTCGAGCAGACTCCCGCGCACATCGACCGGGTCTTCGCCGGAAAGGTCGCGGGCGCATGGCACCTGCACGAGCTGACCGCGGACCGGCCGCTCGATCTGTTCGTGCTGTTCTCGTCGGTCAGTGCCGTGGTGGGCACCGCCGGGCAAGGTAATTACGCCGCGGCGAACGCGTATCTCGATGCCCTCGCCCGCCTGCGGTCGGCGCAGGGACTGGCTGCCGTGAGCATCGCGTGGGGGCCGTGGGCGGGCACCGGCATGGCCGAAGGGCTGAGCGACGCTGCCCGCCGGGCATGGAAACGCCACGGCGTCGGCGAACTGGCCGCCGAGGACGGTGCCCGAGCGCTGCGCTCGCTGCTGTCGGCGGAGAGCGTCGTCGCGGTGTTCCCCGCCGCTACCGAGGTTCCCGCGGAGCCGGAGACGATCGCCCGAGTGGAGGGCCAGGAAGCGCGCGATCCGGCGGAGCTGCTGGAACTGGTACGCACCCACGCCATGACGGCACTCGGCCGCACGACAACGGTTTCCGACCGCACGCCGCTGCGCGAACTCGGACTCGATTCGATGATGGCGGTCGAGCTGCGCAACGCGCTGTCCGCCGATCTGGGCGTGCGACTTCCCGCGACGCTGCTGTTCGATCATCCGACCGTCGCCGCGGTATCCGAGGAGATCGCCCGGCTCGGAGCGACATCGGCCCTCCGCCCCACGGCACGCGAGCAGGCCGAACGACGACCGACCACGCGCACCTCCGAGCAGCTCACAGCCCCGGTGTACCCAACCGAACTCCCGGTTACACCTAGTACACCGAACGTGTCCCAACTCACATCCCGCGAATCCGCCGCTGGCCCGGATGATTACGCCGACGCGATCGCGATCATCGGCGTCGGCTGCCGCTATCCCGGCGGCGTCAACGGGCCCGCCGATCTGTGGCGACTGCTGGCCACCGAAACCGACGCGGTGACCGAGGTACCCGCGCACCGCTGGGACGCGGAGGCCTTCTTCGATCCCGACCCTGATGCCGACGGCAAGACCTACACGCGCTGGGGCGGGTTCGTCGACGGCGTCGAGGATTTCGATGCCGGATTCTTCGACATCTCGGTCGGCGAGGCGCGCATGCTGGACCCGCAGCAGCGGCTGCTGCTGGAAACGGCGTGGGAGGCGCTCGAACACGCCGGTTATCCGGCGGGCCGCCTGGAGGGCAGCCGGACCGGCGTTTTCGTCGGACTGATGTCCAACGATTACGCCGAGCGGATGGCGCGGGCCGATGTCGCGCCGGATGCGTGGTTCGGCACCGGCAATCTCTCCAGCGTCGCGTCCGGTCGGCTGTCGTATTTCCTCGGCGCGCAGGGGCCGAGCCTGACCATCGACACCGCGTGCTCGTCATCGCTGGTGACCGTGCACACGGCGGTGCGCAGCCTGCGCAGCGGCGAATGTGATCTGGCTCTGGCCGGCGGAGCGACCGTGGTGTTGACGCCCTCACTCGACATCTATTTCGCGCGGGCGCGGGGCTTGGCCGCCGACGGCCGGTGCAAGAGCTTCGACGCACGCGCCGACGGCGTCGTCTGGAGTGACGGCGCGGGAATGCTCGTGCTCAAGCGACTGGCGGACGCGCGGCGCGACGGTGATCGGGTGCTGGGGCTGGTACGCGGCTCGGCGGTGAATTCCGACGGCCGCAGCCAGGGGCTGAGCGCACCCAACGGCCCGGCGCAGGAAAGGGTCATCCGCGCGGCGCTCGCGGACGCGGCGGTCGAGGCGGAGGACATCGACTACGTCGAGACACACGGCACCGGCACGGCGCTCGGTGATCCGATCGAAGTGAATGCCCTGGCCGCAGCGCTGGGCCAAGGGCGAACCGACTCCACGCCGCTGTGGATCGGATCGGTGAAGTCCAATCTGGGGCACACCCAGGCGGCGGCGGGCATCGCGAACATCATCAAGGTGATCGAGTCGATGCGGCACGAGCGCATTCCCGCCTCGCTGCACTTCCGCTCGGGCAATCCGCACATCGACTGGGATTCGGTCGCGATCCGAGTGGCCGCCGAGGAGCGGCCGTGGCGGCGTTCACGGCGGCCGCGGCGGGCGGGGGTGAGCGCGTTCGGGATCAGCGGGACGAACGCGCACGTGGTGATCGAAGAACCGCCGCAGGTGTCGGAGACCGATGCCGACGACGATGCCGGGCCCTACCTGCTGGTCCTGTCGGCGAAGAACGCCGCTGCCCTGCGTGAGCTGGCGGCTCGCTATCGAGATCTCCTGGTCGCGCACCCCGAGACCGTGTTGGGGGATCTGTGCGCGTGCGCCGCGGTGGGCCGCACCCACTTCGGCGAGCGTGTGGCGATCGGTTTCGACACTGCCGCGCAGTTGCGCGCCGCGCTCGAGAACATCGCCTCCGGAGTCACCGCGAGCGGGTCGGTCGCCGAGATTGCGAGCGGGCCGGTCGAACTGGCTCGCCGGTACGTCGATGGCGCTGAGATCGACTGGGCGGCGGTCTATTCCGGTCGCCGGTGGCGTCATGTCGATCTGCCGACATACCCGTTTCAGCGCAAACGGCACTGGCTGGAGCTGGCGTCGCGCCCGGACGACGCTGACTTGTCACACACCGTCCGGCTTGCCCCGGAGATGTTCGCAGGGCATCGGCTGAGTGGTGTGGCGACGGTGCCCGCAGCGTGGCTGTGCGCTCAGCTGAACGAGATCGCCACTCGACTCCCCGGCGCATGGGACGTCACGGGGCTGCGGCTGATCACGCCGCTGCAGGTCACCGCCGAAGCGGTGGTGCGGGTCACGGTCGAACCCGGCCCGGACGGCCACGACGTGCGCTTCGTTCGCTCCGATGATGCCCAGCGGGGCTTCGCTCAGGCGAAACTCGCCGTCGCTCAGGCGGATTCGGTGCAGTCGTATGAGGCTGTGGTCGCTGCTTCCGACGCGCGCGTGTGGCCTGCCTACTACGACGCTCTCGCTCGGCTGGGCCTGGACCTGGGTCCGGACTACCGCTGTGCCCTCGAATTCCGGCGGATCAGCGACACCGAGGCGGAGACGGTGTTCCGTTCCTCCGGGGACGGCACCGTACTCGATCCGATCCTGCTCGACGCCTGTCTGCACAGCATCGTGGTGACAGCTACCGGGGGCGGGGAGTTGTTCCTGCCCTCCGAGATAAATCGTGTTCGATTCCTCGGCAACCCGACGGCTGGGGATACGACCGTACGGTGCCGGGTGCGGGTGACCGAACGGGGGACGCGGGTCATCGTCGGCGACGCCACGCTGTACACGTCCTCCGGGCGACCGCTCGCCAGTGTGCAAGGTGCGAGTCTCCTGGCGGCCAAGGTGGACGTCGCGCCGAAACCCTCTGCTGCGGAGGCCGACTCGACGAGGCTCGCACGTCTGATGCACCACGTGGAGTGGATTCCTGCCGAGGGTGGCGTACGGGACGAACACGCAGGGCACTGGCTCGTCTTCGGTGACGGGCCGGTCGGTGACGCCGTCGCCGCCGGACTGAGCGCCCGCGGCGCCGAAGTCGTGGTCGTTCGCCCGGAGGACGGGCTTGCGGACGATTCGTTCGCATCCTCTGCGGCAGCCCGTTCGTTCCAGGGCATCGTCTTCGCATGGACGGAAGCGTCGGCCCGGACTCGCATCGAGGCCGCCCTGCGGTTGACGCGCGCTCTGGACTCGACAGCGCAGCGGCCCGGCGCGTTGTGGTTGCTCACCGTGAACGCCCAGCACGTCGGCTCGGCCGACCGGCCGGATCCCGATCAAGCTCTGCTCTGGGGATTCGGACGCACGCTGGCCACCGAGCACCCCGAGTTCGGGTGTCGATTGCTGGACCTGCCCGCGCAGCCCGTTGGGGATGGCGCGTCGATCGCCGACGGATTGCTCAGCGGCCGCGCCGCCGGCGAGTTCGCCCTGCGCGACGGTCGGTGGCTGACCGCGCGCATCGCCGAAGGACTCGCCTCCTCCGGCGACTACCGATTGGTCGCGGATCGTTCCGGCGATTTCGAACGGATGCGGTTGGCGCCGGGCGCCCGGCGCGCACCGGCGGACGGCGAGATCGAGATCAGCGTCGCCGCTACCGGTCTCAATGCCCACGACCTCTGGGTGGCCTCCGGCATTCATCCGGACGGGGCCGTGCCGATGGGTTCGGAATGCGCGGGCCGGGTCACCGCGGTCGGTGCCGGGGTAGAGCAGTTCGCGGTCGGTGACCGCGTCGTCGCCTTGGCGGCTGACAGTTTCGCCCGCCACGTGACGGTGAACCAGGGCATGGTGGCCCGGCTACCGGACGATCTGTCCTTCGCCGACGGCGCAACCGTGCCGTACGCCTTCACCGCCGCCTGGCACGCGCTGTTCGACCTCGGTGGACTGCGCGCCGGGGACCGGGTGCTCGTCCACGGTTCCGCCGACGGCATCGGCATGGCCGTGGTCCAGCTCGCCGCGCACGCGGGTGCGCAGGTGTGCGCGACCGCCGCCCTGTGTCGCTGGGCGCGGAACGTGGGTCTTCCGGTCACGCAGATTCACACTTGGCGTGGCCACGAGTTGAGCGAACGGGTCCGGGCGGTGACCGAGGGGCACGGGGTCGATGTCGTCGTGCACACCTCGGGTGACGGCTTCGCCGGACAGGTCTCCGAAATATTGCACCCGGGTGGGCGATTCGTCGAGATCGTCGACCCGGTGCAGACCGGCGCACTGCGTCGGCAGGCGGATGTCGACCATCGGACGTTCGATCCCGCCGCTGTCGACCGGGGTCGGTCGGGCGCGATCCTGCGGAGCGTCATGGCGCTGTTCGAGCAGCGTGCCTTGACCGCGCTGCCGCACGCGGCGCATGGGATCGATCGTGCCGCCGAGGCGTTCCGCGCCATGTCGCAACGGGATCATCCCGGTCGCGTCGTCCTGCTCGGCAAAGATGTCCCGGTCGCCGCGCGCGACGACCGGTTGCCCGATGGCACCTACCTGGTGACCGGAGGGTTCGGCGGGCTCGGCGCGGCGGCCGCGCGCTGGCTGGCCGATCGTGGGGCCCGGCATCTGGTGCTGGTCGGCAGGCGCGCGCCGGATTCGGCAGGCGAACGGCTGCTGGAATCGCTGCGTGCCACCGGCGTCCGGGTGACGGCGCGGCAGGCGGATGTCGGCGACCGCGCGGCCGTCGCGGCACTGCTGCACGGGATTACGGAATCCGGATCGCCGCCTCTGCGCGGCGTGGTGCACTGCGCGGGAGTGCTCGACGACGGTGTGGTGAGTGAGCAGAGCTGGTCGCGGTTCGAGACGGTGCTCGGACCCAAATATCTTGCGGCGCGTCACCTCGACGAGCTCACCCGCGACCAATCGTTGGAACTCTTCGTCACCTACTCCTCCGTGGCGGGCGTGCTCGGCACCCCCGGCCAGGCGAACTACGCCGCGGCGAACGCGGCATTGGACGCGCTGGCCTGGCGGCGGCGTGCGGAGGGGCTTCCCGCGCTGAGCATCGGGTGGGGACCGTTCGCCGATGTCGGAATGGCCGCCGACCGGCCGGAGGTCACCGCGCGGCTCGTGCGACGCGGGCTGCCTCCGCTGCACGCGAGCGACGCCGCCGCGGCGCTGGACCACCTCCTCCGGCATGACAGCACTGCCCCTGGCGTCTACGAATTCGTGCCGGAGCGGTGGTACGGGCAGCGCGCGCCGCAGGTTGCGACGGCCGCGCCTCGGCCGGTCCGGCCGGAGACCACCATGGCGCCACGAACGGGGCTCCCTGCGGATGATCTCGCTCCGTGGGAGGCGCTCGTCCAACGCGTCGCCATGCGGGTGCTCGATCGGCCCGCAGAACTGGACCCGGAGCTGCCGCTGCACGATACGGGGGTCGACTCCCTGACGGGAATGGAGTTGCGGGCGGCACTCGCCGCCGAAGTCGGAATGCCGCTGCCCGCCGGGCTCGTCTTCGACTACCCGACCGTGCGTGAGATGGCGCGGTTCCTGCACCGCAAGGGCGCTTCCGCTCGCACCGGAGACGCGGTGGAGACCGCCGACCGCGTGCGCTCGGCCGCTGCGGACGTGTCCTCTTTCGCGGCGGCTGCCGTTGCAGCGGAAACACTTTCACTCTCGACGGACGCACCTTCGTTTTCGACAAGCACGCCCTCGTTCGCGGCTGATGTGCCCTCGTTCGCGGCGGACGCACCCCCGCTGGCGACCGACGTGCCCTCCTCCGCGGCCGATGTGCGCTCGTTTGCAGCGGATGCACCCCCGTTCGCGACCGACGCGCCCCCGGCCGCGACCGACCTGCCCTCGCTCACCGCCGTTACATCCCCGCTCTCCGCCGACACGCCCTGGCTCGCGCCGCAGTCCCCCTTCCCGGTGGCGACTTCGCCGGAACAGCCCGCGAGACAAGATGCTTCGACCGGTACCGACACCGGAAGCGACCAGCACGACGACCCGATCGTCATCGTCGGGATGAGCTGCCGCTTCCCCGGCGGGGTGCGCACACCGGAGGACTTCTGGGACCTGCTGTGGCACGGACGAGACGCGATCACCGAAGTGCCGCCGCAGCGCTGGGATATCGACGACTACTACGACCCCGACCCGGCAGCCCTGGGCACGATGTACACCCGCTGGGGCGGTTTCGTCGACGGCGCCGACGAATTCGATCCCGCGTTCTTCGGGATCGGCGCGGCGGAGGCACGCGCGATGGACCCGCAGCAACGGCTGCTGCTGGAGACCAGCTGGGAGGCGCTGGAGCGCTCGGGCCGCGCGCCCGGTGCGCTGGCGGGCAGCCGTACCGGTGTGTTCGTCGGACTGTGTTTCAGCGAGTATCCGGCGACGCCGATCCGAGCCGACGATCCGACCGCGATCGGGGCGTACTCGGTGATCGGTTCGGCGCCGAGCGTCGCGGCCGGGCGCTTGGCCTACGTTCTCGGGCTGCAAGGCCCGGCGATGACGTTGGACACGGCATGCTCGTCGTCGCTGGTGGCGCTGCAGGCCGCCGCGGACGGGCTACGTGCGGGCCGTTGCGATCTGGCGCTGGTGGGCGGGGTGAATTTGCAGCTGGCTCCGGAGACGACCATCGGTTTCTGCCGCCTGGCCTCGCTGTCGCCCGACGGACGCTCGCGCGCGTTCGACGCCGACGCCAACGGCTACGTTCGTGCCGACGGCTGCGGCGTGCTGGTGCTGACCCGGTTGTCGCAGGCCCGGCGCAACGGCGATCGGGTGCTGGCGATCGTGCGCGGCGTCGCGGTGAACCACGATGGGCGGTCCAATGGCCTCACCGCGCCCAACGGCCCGGCCCAGCAGCGCGTCATCACCGACGCGCTGGAACGGGCGGGCCTGCGGCCGGACGCGGTGGACTACGTCGAGACCCACGGCACCGGCACCCCGCTCGGCGACCCGATCGAGGCCACCGCGCTGGCCGAGGTATACGGCGCGAACCGCGCACAGCCGCTGCTGATCGGGTCGGTCAAGACCAATATCGGGCACACCGAGGCGGCGGCCGGTGTCGCGGGAGTCATCAAGGCCGTGCTCATGTTGCGGCACCGCCGAATCCCACCGAGCCTGCACTTCCACACCCCGAACCCGCTGATCGACTGGGCCGGACTGCCGTTGGAAGTCGTGCGCGAGGCGCGGGACTGGCCGCGCACCGAGCACGCACCGGCGATCGGAGTCAGCTCCTTCGGGATGAGCGGCACCAACGCGCACGTCATCCTGGCCCAGGGCGATCCGGCGCCCGCGCCACGACCGGAATCGCCGGCCGCGCAGGTGCTCGTCCTCTCCGCACGCGACGAGACCGCCCTCGCCGACATCGCGCGCCGCTGGGCAGACGAAATCGAGTCGGCGCGCGCGGCATTCGGCGACCTGGCCTACACCGCCGCGACCGCGCGCACCCACTTCGAAGAACGACTCGCGGTGGTCGCCGACAGCGGCGCCGCCGCGGCGCGAGACCTGCGTGCGCCGATTCCGATCCGCGGCCGGGTGGAGCGAACCGCGCGCGCGAAGGTGGCGCTGCTGTTCACCGGGCAGGGATCGCAGTACCCGGGCATGGCGCGGGAGCTGTTCGACTCCGAACCGGTCTTCCGGGACGCGCTGCGGCGCTGTGACGCGGTGCTGGGCCCGATCGCGGACGGTGTCGGGCTGATCGACGCCGTCTACGGCGATCACGGTCCGGAGTCGCTGCGTCGCACGGTGTTCACCCAGCCGGTGTTGTTCGCGGTCGAGTGGGCGTTGTGGGAGCTGTGGCGGGCGTGGGGGATCGCCCCGGCGGCGGTGCTCGGCCACAGCGTCGGGGAATACGTCGCGGCCTGCGCCGCGGGCGCGATGACCGTGGAGGACGCCCTGCGGCTGGTCGCCGTGCGTGGTCGCCTGATGCAGCGCCTGCCGGACGGAGGCGGGATGATGGCCGTCGACGCGTCCGCCGAGCAGGTCGCGCCGCTGGTCGCGCGGCATGAGCCCGCGCTGTCGATCGCGGGGTACAACGGACCGGCTCAGGTGGTGGTCGCCGGACCGCGAGCCGCACTCGATCTGCTGCGCGAGCAGTTGTCGGCCGACGGTATACGGTCCGCCGATCTCACCGTCTCGCATGCCTTCCATTCCGCGGCGATGGACCCGATCCTCGACGACCTCGCCGTGGCAGCGTCCCGCGCGACGATGACCGATCCCGCGATTCCGCTGATCTCCAACCTCACTGGTGCGCCGCTGCGGCCGGGCGAACTCGGCCCGCGGTACTGGGCGCGGCATGCGCGTCAGCCGGTGCGGTTCGCGCAGGGCCTGCGGGCGATGGCCGAGCTGGGGATCGACCAGTTCCTCGAAATCGGACCGCATCCGACGTTGTCGGCGCTCGGCGGGCGGGTACTGGGCGACTCCGCGCGGTTCATCGCGTCGCTGCGACGAGGCCGTGGTGATCGAGAGACGATGATGACGGCGCTGGGCAACCTGTATGTCGGGGGCGTGGCGGTGGACTGGGAGCAAGTGCACCGGCCACACGATCGTCGGCGGGTGCCGGGCCCGACGTATCCCTTCCAGCGGCAACGCTATTGGGTCGAGTCGCACCTCGCGGCGGTGCCGCCGTCGGTCGACGTGGATGCCGTATCCGAGGCGAGTCTCCGGGTACGACGCGGGATCGCTGCGGCTGCCGACGAACAGGAAGAAGACCCTTCTTCACCTGAAGGCACAACCTATTTCAACCTGACACTCGGGCCGGACTCTCCGTCGTACCTGGCCGACCATGTCGTGGATCGGACTGTTGTCGTGCCGGGCGCCTGGTTCGTCGCCACCATCGCCGACATCGCGCGCGGACTGCTCGCCGATGACGTCGTCGCCATCGAAGACCTCGTGATCACCAGCGGACTCGCGCTGACCGGCCCGCAGCCGGTACGGATCGTCTTCGAGCCGACCGGGGACGGATTCGCGGTGCACGTGCAGACGGAAAGCTCCGGTACGCACGCGCGTGCCCAGGTCCGCACCGGAACGCACCGGCTTCCGGACGGTGCCGGTCTCGCGGAAATTCTCGACCACTGCCCGGAACACCTCGCCCCGGAGGACTTCTACCAACGGCTGGCCCGCGCTGGGCTGCCTTACGGACCGGCGTTCCGCCGTGTCGTCGGCCTGCGCCTGGGTCGGCACGAAGCCTTGGCCACACTGTCGGATTTCGACACCGATACCGGGACGGTGCATCCGGCCCTGCTGGACGCGGCGTTCCAAGCCACCTACGCGGCGATGTCGCCGCGGGCCGACGAGCAGACGTGGGTGCCGTTCGCGGTGGACCAGGTCCTCGCCTCGGCCGCGGTGGGCACCGTTCGATTCGGCCATGTGCGCGTCCTCGAGCAGACGCCGCAGCTGTGTGTCGCGGATGTTCGACTGCTCGATGAGGAGGGTTCTCCGGTGCTGGTCGCGAACGGATTGCGAGTGATGCCCGCGCCTACGCCGAACTCGGCCGGGCCGTCGTCCCACGAACGATCGGTCGCGCACACCTACCGCATCGACTGGCGGGAGACCGGCTCGGCGGCGCCGGCCTCGGCGGCCGGGCGCTGGCTGATCATCGGTGCGCCAGGAAGCTTCGCCGACAGCCTCGCGGAGGATTTGCGGGCGCGCGGCGGGGAGTGCGTGATCGCCAGGCCCGGAACCGGTTTCACGTTCCGCGCCGCGAACGAGTTCGAGATCGACCTCGGCGTGCCCGCGGCGGTGCGCGCGCTGCTCGGCGCGGTGGACGACGGTCGCGCGCCGCTGCGCGGAATCGTCTCCGCGGTCGCGCTGTCGGAGCGGAACGCGCCCGCACCTGTGGCCGCGGAACGTCTGGTGGTGGGTGCACTGCACCTCGTGCAGGCCGCTGCGCTGGCCGGGGAACCGGCGGTGTGGCTGCTCACCCGTCACGGCCAGCGGGTCGAGCCCGCCGATCGGGTCGCGCCGCAGCAATCGGCGCTGTGGGGTTTCGCCCGCAGCGCGCAGCTGGAACATCGCGCGATCGGCTGTCACGTGATCGATATCGATCAGGTGACCGATGTTCGTTCCGTGGTCGACGCGCTCGTGACGCCCTCGGCGCCGCGGCAGCTCGCGCTGCGCCAGGGACGTCGTCGTGTGCCGCGCCTCGTACCGTTGACCGTCGTGCCCGGCGAGCCGACGGCCACGGGCGGGACGGTGCTGATCACCGGCGGTCTCGGTGGCGTCGGCTTGCGGCTGGCCCGCTGGTTCGTCGACCGCGGTCGGCCGGACATAGTGCTCGCCGGGAGATCCGCACCCGATGCCCGAGCGCAGGCCGTCATCGCCGAATTGCGCGGGCGCGGCGCTCGGATCGAGGCGCGGTCGCTCGATGTCGCCGATCGCGCCGCCGTAGCGGCCACACTGGATTGGATCGACCGCGAGTTGCCGCCGCTGGCTGGCGTGGCGCATCTGGCCGGGGTGCTCGACGACGGCGTGATCGCCGAGCAGACGGCCGCCCGGGTCGGGCGGGTGCTGGCGCCGAAGACGTTCGGGGCATGGCACCTGCACGAGCTGACCGCGGGTCGGGCCTTGGAATTCTTCCTGCTGTTCTCCTCGGCCGCGGCGGTGGTCGGCTTGCCGGGTCAGTCCGGCTATGCCGCCGCCAACGCCTTCCTCGACGGTATGGCCGAGTCGCGCGGGGCGTCGGGCTCGCCCGCGCTGTCGATCGCGTGGGGCCCGTGGGCGGACACCGGAATGGTCGAGCGGCTCGACAGCGCCGCGGTGCGGCGGCTGAACCGACGCGGCTACGGCCTGCTGCGTCCCGAGCACGCTTTCGACACGCTCGACCGCCTGATCGGCTCCGGGCCGGCGACGGTCACCACGATGCCGCTCACCTTGTCGGGAGTGTCCGACGTCGACGTGCCGGACGTGTTGCTGGATTCGGTAGCGACCACTGTCGAAAAGGATTCCAGCACAGCCGCTTCCGCTGATCTGTCCGCGAGGATGGAAGCGCTCGTGCGGCGCTGCCTCGGGTTGGCGCCCGGGGATGATCTCGATCGGCCGCTGCACGAACTCGGGTTGGACTCGGTCGCGGCACTCGAGATTCGCGACGAGTTGTCGCGCTCCAGCGGTCACCGCCTGCCCGCCACATTGGCTTTCGAGTATCCCACCCCGCGCGCGGTGGTCGGCCTGCTGGTGCGGCTGGGCTCCGCGGATGCGCCGTCCGTGCCGCCGACGATCGATAGACATGGCGATTCCTCCGATCGGACGGCGGCGCGGACGCCCGCTCCCACGCTGAAGGCCGAGGTGCCCGTGGGGATTGCCGTCTCTACCGGCGGCTCTCCCGCGAACGACCGGCAGCCCGTGACTCCACGCGCGTCAGCCGACCCGTCCGCGCCGATCGTGCCCAGCGCCCGCCAGCGGGCGGCCGGAAACACGTCGGCCGACTCTTCCGCATCGCTCGACACACCGACCGCGGCCGCCATCCCGAACACCGATCGCCACGCCGACGCGGCGGGGGACATCGCGATCGTGGGTGTCAGCGGACGCTATCCGGGCGCGGACGGGCTCGACGAGTATTGGCGGGTGCTGGTCGAGGGACGCGACTGCGTCACCGAGATCCCGTCGGACCGCTGGGACCACGCCCGCTATTTCGTCCCGGACCGGCACAACCCGTTCACCGCCTACACCAAGTGGGGCGGGTTCCTCGACGACGTCGACTGCTTCGATCCGCTGTTCTTCGCCATCTCCCCGCGCGAAGCGGAAATCCTGGACCCGCAGGAGCGGCTGTTCCTGCAAACCGCCTGGGCCGCACTGGAAGACTCCGGACATTCCCGGGCCGACCTCGCTCGCGGCGGCCTGCGCCCCGAGCAGGCCGGTGTGTTCGTCGGCGTCATGTGGGGCACCTACCAGATGTTCGGGGCCGAGGAGTCCCGCCTCGGGCGCGGCACGCTGCCGGGGTCGACGTTCTGGAGCATCCCGAACCGCGTCTCGCACGCCTTGGACTTCCAAGGACCGAGTATGGCCGTGGACACCGCGTGCTCGTCCTCGCTCACCGCGCTGCACCTGGCCTGCCAGAGCATCCGCACCGGCGAATGCAGGCTGGCGGTGGTCGGCGGCGTCAACCTGTCGTTGCACCCGTACAAGTTCGTCGCGCTGAGCCAGGGGCAGTTCGCCTCTACCGACGGCCGCTGCCGCTCCTTCGGCGCAGGGGGCGACGGGTATGTGGCCAGCGAGGGTGTCGGGGCGCTGGTGCTGCGGCCGCTGGCCGACGCCGAAGCCGACGGCGACACCATCTACGGCGTCATCAAGGGCACCGCGATCAATCACGGCGGCCGGGTCAACGGGTTCACGGTGCCCAATCCCGACGTGCAGGCGGCGGTGATCCGCTCGGCGCTGCGTGTCGGTGGCGTGGACCCGGCGTCGGTGTCCTATGTCGAAGCGCACGGCACCGGCACCGCGCTGGGTGACCCGATCGAAATCGCCGGTCTGGCGAAGGTTTTCGGTTCGTCCGGCGTGGCCGAGTTGCCGATCGGTTCGGTGAAGTCGAATGTCGGCCACCTCGAGGCGGCGGCCGGCGTCGCGGCGCTGACGAAGGTGCTGCTGCAACTGCGCCACGGCACCATCGTGCCGTCGCTGCACGCCACGCCGCCCAATCCGAACATCGACTTCGCGGCCACACCGTTCCGGATCCCGACCCGGCCGCTGCCGTGGCCCGGCGGAGATCCGGCGCGTCCGCGCCGGGCGACGGTGAGTTCGTTCGGAGCGGGTGGGGCCAACGCCAACGTGGTGATCGAGGAGTACGTGGACCGCAGGCCGCAGACGCCGTTCAGCGGCGGTCAGGTCGTCCCGGTCTCCGCGCGCGACCGCGATCGGCTCGCGGAGTATGTCGCCGCGCTGGACCGTTTCCTCGCCGGGCAGGAGCCGAACCTCGCCGATCTGGCCTACACCATGCAGGTGGGTCGGCAGGCGGGCGGTGCGCGCGCCGCGTTCGTCGCACGCGACATCGGCCGGTTGCGCGCCGCCGTCCGCGCCTGGGTCGATGACGTACCCGGCGCCAGGTCGTGCCGTGATGCGGCGGAGGACTCTCGGATCGCGCGCTGGCTCGACGGTGCGGACATCGATTGGGCCACCGTCCGCGACCCGGGGCCTCGGCGCCGTATTCCCGCGCCGACCTATCCGTTCGCCCGTGAGCGGTACTGGATTCCGGACGTCGCGCCCGGCCCGCAGCCCGATGCCGCCGCGGGGCATCAGTCCGCATCAGGGGCGGACAACACCTGGACCCCGCAGCCCACGTCGACGCCAGGATCCGGCCCGATCACGCAACCTACGCTGAATGGAAAGGCCACGCTCATATCGGAATCCATTCCACCGCAACGGGTATCAGCACAATCGTTGGCACTCGAGCCGTTGTCGCCACGTCCATCGGGCGGATCCGCAACGAAGGCCGGACTGCCGGAGTCTGCCTCGGCCCCCCGACCCACAGCAGCCCAACGGTTGCTGGTTCCGGTCTGGCGAGAGGCTCCGCTGCCCAGCGGTGACCTTCGTTCGCGCCGCGCCCTGCTGGTGTACGACGCGCGGACCCCGCAGCACCTGGTGGAGGCATTGGAGGCCGCCGCAGGCGATCCGGGTCGTCTCGTGCGGCTCTCGGAGCTGCCGGGCGATCTGCACCGCGACGACTTCGGGGCGGGCGCGGCACTGGGCCGGGCGCTCGCGGCCCGCTACCCCGACATCGACTGCGTGCTCGACGTATGCGATCTCGTACCCGCGGTGTCCGGCAGACCCACCGGCGACCTGGGCCGGATGGGGTTCTACCAGGGGGTGATCGAGGCTCGCGCCGCTTCGCTCACGCTGCTGCACGTCACCGCCGGACATCCCGGCGCGGACGGTCCGGAGTCGGCGCCGCTGGCCGGTCTGGTCGCCGCGCTCGCCGAGGAGATCCGCGACGTGCGCACTCGGAGCGTCCACGTGGCCGACGAGCGCGATGCGGTGTGCGCCGATCCCACGCGATTGCTGGCGATCCTGGGCTCGGAGTGCGCGGCCACCGAGGACGGCGCACCGCGGGTGCGGTATCGCGGCGGAACTCGCGAAGCCGTCGAACTCACCGAAGCGACGGCGCGCGACGGTCTCGTGGTGGACCCCGCCCGCACCTATGTGGTCACCGGCGGCACGCGCGGACTCGGCGCGGCGTTCGCGGCGGCGCTGGTCGAACGCGGAGCGCGCCGCTTGGTCATCCTCGGCCGCGAACCGCTCCCGCCGCAGACGGAATGGGACCGGGTGGCCGCCGGGACCGGGCCCGAGGCGGAGAAGGTTCGGCGGCTGGTGCAGTTGCGTGATCGCGGCGTGGCGGTGCGGACCTACTTCGGCAGCCTCACCGACGAGACGGGATTGTCCGTCTTCTTCGACCGGGTGCGCGGCGAACTGGGCCCGATCGGTGGCGTGTTGCACTGCGCGGGCAGCGTGTCCACCGAGAGTCCAGCATTCGTGCGCAAGACCGGCCCCGCCGTCGCGACCGTGCTCGCGCCCAAGCTGGCGGGCACCGCGGTCCTCGCCGACGTGCTCGCCGCCGACCGTCCGGACTTCTTCGTGTTGTTCTCCTCGGTGTCGGCCGTGCTGCCCGGCTTGGCGGTGGGCCTGTCGGACTATGCGATGGCCAACGCGCACCTGGACCGCTTCGCCGAGGCCCAGCACGCACTGGGACGGGGATGGTTCCGGTCGATCAACTGGCCGTCGTTCCGCGACACCGGGTTCGGTGAGGTGACCAGCGCGGCCTATCGCGCAACCGGTCTTCCGACGCTCAGTGCGGCGGAAGGATTCGAGCTACTCGACGCGGCACTGGGCCTGCGCGCGCCGGTGGTGCTTCCGTATCACGGGGCAGCACTGCGTCTTTCGACACGCACGAGCCGTCCTACGCCGGTGGCGGCGCCCGCACCGACCGCGCGGCCCGCGGCGGCGAACGGGTCCGCGGCGGCGTATGAAGAATTGCTGCGGATCTTCTCCGACGAGCTGAAACTGGCCCCGACCCGCTTCGAGGGCGACAAACGGTTCGAGGAGTACGGCGCGGACTCGGTGTTGATCGCCTCGGCGGTGCGGCGCATCGAGCAGGTCGTCGAAGCGCCCTTCGACCCGGCGCTGGTGCTGGAGTTCCCGACCCTGGACGCGTTGGCGGGTCTGTTGACCGAGCAGTTCCCGGAGCGTTTCGCACCCGAAGCGTCGCCGCAACCACACCCGGTATCGGCTGAGCGGCCACGCACACCGGACACCGGGACACCCCGCCCCAGCGCGGCCACCTGGGCGGCCGACGCTCGCCGCGGCCGGGCGGCCGAGCCCGTCGCCGTGGTCGGCATCGGTTGCCGTCTTCCCGGCGGCGACACTCCGGACGCGTTCTGGCGCCTGCTCGCCGCGGGCGCGTCCGGCATCCGCGAAGTGGACCCGGCGCGCTGGGATCCCGCCCGGTTCTACCGCCCGGCCGGCGGTCCCGGTCTGACCAACAGCAAGTGGGGCGGGTTCGTCGACGGTGTCGATCTGTTCGATCCGGAGTATTTCGGGGTCACCGACGAACTCGCCTGGCAGATGGACCCGTTGCAGCGGCTGCTGCTGGAGACCTCGGTGCTGGCCACCACCGACGCCGGGTACCGGCGCGAGGAACTGGCGGGCAAGCGGGTCGGCGTCTACGCGGGCAGCCGGGCGGCGAACTATTTCAACCGGATTCCGGTCGCCGACCGGCACACCATCATCGGCATCGGACAGAACTTCATCGCCGCGCGCATCTCCGACTACTTCGACTGGCACGCGGGCAATGTCGTGCTCGACAGCGCGTGCTCGTCGTCGTTGCTTTCGGTGCATCTGGCCTGCCAGGCGCTGCGGGCGGGCGAGGTCGACGCCGCCTTGGCCGGTGGTGTGGAGGTGCTGCTGGACGAGATGCCGTTCGTGACGTTGTCGGCGGCGGGCGTGCTGTCGCCGAACGGGCGCTGTGCGACGTTCTCCGAGGACGCGGACGGTTTCGTGCCGGGGGAGGGCGCGGCGCTGCTGATGCTCAAGCGGCTCGACGACGCGCTCGCCGACGGCGATCGGGTCTACGCGGTGCTGCGCGGCTCGGCGATCGGCAACGACGGGCACACCATGGGCATCACCACACCCAACATGCGGGCGCAGATAGAGGTGGTCACCGCGGCGCTCGAAGTGGCGGGCATGTCCCCGGACGCGCTGTCGTATCTGGAGGCGCACGGCACCGGCACCATGATCGGCGATCCCATCGAGCTGAAGGGGTTGGCGACCGTGCTGGGCGACCGGTCGCGCGGCCCGGAGCCGTGCGCGGTCGGCAGCGTGAAAACCAATATCGGACATCTGCTTTCCGCCGCGGGCATCGCCGGGGCGGTCAAGACGATCCTGGCCGTGCACCACGCCGCGCTGCCGCCGTCGCTGCACTGCGACAACCTCAATCCGCGTTTCAACTTCGCCGGTTCGCCGCTGCAGGTCAACCGGGAACTGCGCCCGTGGCGGCCGGCCGACGGCAGGCCCCGCGTGGCGGGCGTCAGTTCGTTCGGCTTCGGCGGCACCAACGCCCACCTCGTCGTCGAGCAGGCGCCAGACGGGCACCGGCCGACGCGCCACCCCCTTGATCCACCCGCCTTCCGCAAGAGGAGCTTCATGCTGCCGAAAACGGTTCCCAGCACATCGACGGAGCCCGCGCCGCGGATCGTGGTACCGATCAGCGCGCCCGCACCGTCGTTCCTCCGGGTGGAGCCGCTGCGATGAGCGGAATCGACTTGGACAGCTTCGCCACCACCTTGCGCGCCGAAGACCCGGTGGTGCGCGACCATCGCGTACACGGAGTCCGGATCCTGCCGGGCGTGGTGTATCTCGACATGATCCTGCGCGCGGCGATGGCGGCCGGGTACCGGCCCGGCGAGGTGACGATCCGGGAGGCGTTGTTCCAGCGTCCGGTCGCCCTCGCCGACGACGGGGCGGTGCGCATCGCGTTCCGGGTCGATCGCCCGACCGGCCGGGTCGCCATCGACGTGCAGGCGTTGGACGCGGCGGGCGTGCCGGTGGGAGCTGTCGATCCTGTCGCGGAATGCGTTGTAGTGCTCGAGAACTCGAACGACCAGCCGCAGGGTATCGATGTGGCCGGATTCCGGTCGGCGGCGGGGGCGCGCGGGATGGCGGAGCTGTACGCCCAGACCGGCGGCCGCGGCATCGACCATCGCGAGTTCATGCGCGCCACCGGGCATTTCGCTCGTCACGACGACGTGGTCACCGCGACGCTCGGTCTCGGTGCCGAGGCGGCGGCGCATCTGCCCGGCTTCCTGCTGCACCCCACGTTCCTGGACGCTTCGACGATCGTGCCGTTCATCGATCCGCAGCGGCTGGGCGTGGACGACGACAGCGCGTTCATTCCCATCTACTTCGGTGACGTCCGCGCGTGGCGGGCCACTCCCGAGGAGGTCTTCGTGCGGGCCGCGGTGCGCGGCGGCGGGCACGGCGGCGACCTGCTCGAAGCCGATGTGGCGCTCTACGCCCCGGACGGAGCGCCGGTGGCGCGCTATCGGCTGACGTCCAAGCGGGTGCGTGGCAGCGCGGACATTCAGCGCTTGCTGACCCGACCGGAGGCGCCATCCCCTCGGCAAGCCGCGCCGCGCCCGTCCGCCCACGCTCCTGTGGCCTCCGGTGACCCGCGTGCGGTGATCACCGCCGACCTGGCCGCTCTCGTCGGCGGTGAACTGGGCACCGACGCCGCGGGCATCGCGACGGACGTCGGCTTCTACGAGCTCGGTTTGGATTCCGGTCGCTTGCTGCGGTTGACCGCCGAGTTGGAGGCTCGGGTTGGCGAGCCGCTGTATCCGACGCTGCTGTTCGAGTACCAGACCATCGACGCGCTCGCCGGACATCTCGCCGCGACCGTCGGCACGAACTACCGCCCCGCCGAGACGGCCCCGGATATCGAGCCCGGCGAATCGGCCGTGATCGCCGAGACAGCGGGCGGCCCGGCGGATCCGGTCACAGCTGCGCCGGCAACCGACCCGGTTGCGACGCCGGAAGCTGTCGTGCCGGACGACCTCGTCGTCTTCGGGTTCGACTGGGAATCCGACACCACCGCGCATCCGCGTCGGGAACCCGGCAGTCTGCTCGTCTTCGACACCGCCGAGCACCCCTACCCACAGGGTGCGTCGATCGTTCGGGTCCGTCCCGGTGGCGAATTCGTCTCGGGCAGCGATACTTTCGTCGTCGACCCGGCGGACGCACGGCATATGGAGCTGCTGGTCGCCCAGCTGACAGCCCGCAGGCTGCGCTTCGACGCCGCGGTGTACCTGTGGCCCGAGACGACCGACACCGATCCGCAGACGTTGATCGAACGGGTGTACCTGCCACTGCGGGATCTGCTGCGTGCGGTCGCAGGGGACTCCGAACCGCCGATGCGCTTGGTGCTGGCTCTCACACCCGCCACACCCGCGGGGGAATTGGTTTGCGCGCTCCTCGGCGGTTCGGCCCGCACACTGCGGCTGGAGCAGCCGCAACCGCTGCTGCGGGCCATCCAGCGCGATCCCGCCCGGCCGATTGCCGACATCGTGGCCACCGAACTGGGCATCGACGACCGCGATCCCGCCACCGAGATCCGCTACCACGGCGCAACACGCCAGATCCGCCGGACACGCCTGCTCACCGGTTCCGCGCCCAAATCCGGCGACGCGTCGCTGCGCCCGGGCTCGGTGGTCGTGATCACCGGAGGGTTCGGTGGGATCGGCCGTCATCTGGCCCGCCGCCTCGCCGCCGACTACGGCGCCCGGCTGGTACTGGTGTCGCGCCGTCCGCTCGACGCCCCGGCCGCGGGACTGCTGGCCGAACTCGGCGACCTCGGCGCGGAAGCCGTGCACGTGCGCGCCGACGTCTCGGTCGCAGCGGACGCCGAACGCGTCGCCGCGATCGCCCACGCCACCTTCGGGCCGGTCGACGTGCTCTACCACGGTGCGGGACAACTGCGCGACGGACTGCTGTCCGGCAGTGGCCGCGACGACGCGAAACCCGTTCTCGCACCGAAGATCCAGGGTGTCGAACACCTGACACGGGCACTGCCGGAGGCCCGCCTGACCGTGTTGTTCTCGTCGGTCTCCGCGGTGCTGGGCAATCCCGGGCAAGCCGATTACGCGGCGGCCAACCGCTATCTGGATGTCTTCGCCGAACAGCGCGACCGGGCCGGAAACAGGACGATCAGCATCGGCTGGCCGCTGTGGGCCGAGGGCGGCATGCGTCCGCCCGCCGAGCAGATCGCCGCGCTGCGGCGTGCCGGTGTGGGACTGCTGCCCACCGCGACCGGACTTGACCTGCTGTTGTCCTGCGCGACGCTCGACCGCGCGCAGCTGGCCGCGGTGTGGGGCCGGAGCGAAACCCTGCGGGAACGACTACAACCGGAGGCTCCGCCTCCTGCCGTGGCACCCGCGCCGGTCGACGAGCACCGCGCGTCCGTCGAGGAGCCCATCGCGATCGTCGGAATCAGCGGCCGTTACCCCGACGCGGAGAACATCGAGGAGTTCTGGCGCAATCTGCGCGACGGACACGACGCGGTCGGCCCGGTCCCCGCCGAACGCTGGTGGCTCACCGCCGTCGCGGGCACTCCCGGCGCGCCCCCGATGATCGGCGGCTTCCTGCGTGACGTGGGCAGTTTCGACCCGCAGTTCTTCCGCATCCCGCCGGTTCAGGCGCCCCTGCTGGACCCGCAGGAGCGGTTGTTCCTGCAACAGGCCTACGCGGCGCTGGAGCACGCCGGCTACCACCACACCGACCCGGCCGTGCGGGACCGCCGCGTTGGTGTGTTCGTAGGAGCCACCTGGAGCGACTACCGGCTGCTCGGGGTCGCGGCCAGCCGCGACGGCGAGCCGGTCGCGGTGGCCTCGATCCCATCCTCCATCGCCAACCGCACCTCCTACACCCTAGGTCTGCGCGGGCCGAGCCTCACCGTGGACACCGCGTGTTCGGCCTCGCTCACCGCGCTGCATCTGGCGCGGCGCAGCCTGCTCGACGGTGAATGCGACGCGGCGCTCGTGGGCGGGGTGAACCTGCTGCTGCACGAGGACAAATTCCTGCTGCTGCACAGCCTCGGCATGATGTCCGACAGCGGCCGGTGCAGGCCCTTCGCCGCCAGCGCCGACGGCTACGTGCCCGGCGAAGGCGTCGGGGCGCTGTATCTGAAGCCGCTGTCGGCCGCCCGCGCCGACGGCGACACCATCCACGGCGTGATCCTCGGCAGCGCGGTGAATCACGGCGGGCAGACGTCCGGATACAGCGTGCCGCATCCCGGGGCGCAAGCCGAGGTGATCGGCGAGGCCCTGCGCGCGGCCGGGGTCGATCCCGACACGATCGACTACCTCGAGGCGCACGGCACCGGGACACCGCTCGGCGATCCGATCGAAATCGCAGGATTGGCCGCCGCTTTCGGCAGATCCGGCGGCACCGGCCGCTCCCGCGCGCTCGGGTCGACGAAGTCGAACATCGGCCACCTGGAAGCGGCCGCGGGCGTCGCGGGCCTGACCCGGGTGCTGTTGCAGATGCGGCACGGCCGGATCGCGCCGACATTGCATGCCGCACAGATCAATCCGGCCATCGCGTTCAACTCGGTGCCGTTCCGCCTGCCGCGTGAGCTGGAGGAGTGGCCACGCCGCAGCGCCGACGGCGTCGCGGTCGCGCGGCACGCGGGCATCAGCGCGTTCGGGGCGGGCGGCGCCAACGCCCATGTGGTGCTCGCCGAGTTCGTCGACGACCGTGTTCGCCCGGTCGCCACCGGTGAACCCGAGATCTTCGTGCTGTCGGCGCGCACTCCGCAGCGGCTGCGTCACTACGCCGAGATCATGGCGCGGCACTTCCGCACCCTCGATCCCGCGGATTTCCTCGACGCGGTGCGTACTTTGCAAGTGGGAAGGCCCGCACTGGCCCACCGTCTCGCGGTGGTCGCGTCCTCGCCTGTCGAGGTGGCCGAGGCGCTCGACCAGTTCGGCACCGACCAGCTCGGCCCCGTGGTCACCGGCACCGTCGCCGCACACACCCGGCCACCGCTGTACGCGCCCGCGTCGGACGACCGAGAGCTGGCCAGGCAGTGGGTCACGGGCGCCGACGTCGACTGGTACGGACGCGGCGGACCGCGGCGCCGAATCCCGCTTCCCGGCTACCCGTTCGAGCGCACCGACTACTGGATCATCGCACCGCCGCGCTCGGGATTCGACGCCGCGGTGGAGCGCTTCGAAGCCTCCATCCGGGCCGCGGGCACGGTCGAGCCCGGTAAGACCGAACTCGGCCGCTACGCGGCGATGCTGCTGTTCGCCACCCTCGCCGACATGGGGCTCACACCGGGGGAGTGGACCGTGCCATCGCTGGACGCCCGCTTGGGCGTGCGGTCCGGATTCGACCGACTGCGCACCAGTTGCCTGGAGATCCTGCGGCGACACGGGCTGGTTCGCTGGCACGACGACCGGATCGAAGTGCCCGGCCCGCCACCCGGCACCGGCGGGATGCGCGCCGACCTGCTCGCGCGTTTCCCGGAGACCGAGCCGTATGTGGCCTTGCTCGACGCCTGTCTGGCCGCGTATCCGCGTGTACTGCGCGGAGAGCTGTCCGCGACCGAGGTGCTGTTCCCCGGCGGTCACCTCGAACTGGTCGGCGCGATCTATCGCGGCAACGCCGCCTACGACTTCACCAACGGCTTGCTCGCCGGATTGGTGTCGGCCGTGGCGCAGCGGCACGGTGAGACCCGGCCGGTGCGGATCGTGGAAGTCGGCGCGGGCACCGGAGGTTCCACGCACGCGGTGCTCGACGCGCTCGCCGAACGCGGGATCGCGTTCGACTATCACTACACCGACGTGTCGCACAGTTTCGTCGCGCACGGCCGACGCACCTTCGGTACGCGGTCGAACGTGCGGTTCGGAGTACTGGACATCGAGACGGATCCGGTCGCGCAAGGGTTTCCCGCGCACCAGGCCGATCTGGTGATCTGTGCCAACGTCCTGCACGCGACGCGATCGATCGACGCGACGCTGCGCAACGTCCGGCGGCTGCTCGCGCCCGGTGGCGTGCTCGCCTGCACCGAGGCGACCACCGACCTCGAGGTCCTCGCCCTGACGTTCGGGCTGCTGGACGGCTGGCACGCCTACCGCGATCCCGAGGTGCGTCTCCCGCACTCGCCGTTGCTGTCCGAACCGCAGTGGCGGGACGCCATGAGCGCGGCGGGTTTCTCCGGAATCCGTGCCTGGGGTCCCGGCCTGTCGGAGGACCCGGAGCCGAGTTTCCGAGTGCTGGCCGCGGTCAGCGCCACCACGCCGCCCGCCGTCGCCGAACCCCCGGCCGATGCGCAGCCCGCGGTCGCGCGAGTCGGCCTCGTCGATACCGGGAACCCGCCCGCCGGTGCGCGCCCGGAGGCGGAACCGGCCACCGTGAGCGGTGCAGCTGCCTTGGAAGCCGAGCTCGTCGCCCTCGTCGCCGAGGGCCTCGGTGTCGGGCGCGGCGAGGTGCGCGCGGAGCTGCCGCTGTCGGACTACGGCGTCGATTCCATTCTCGCGGTGAAGATCATCGACCGGGTCAACGCCCGCTACGGCTTGGCGCTGCGACCAACGGTGGTGTTCGACCACCCGTCGGTGCGGCTGCTCAGCAGGCACATGGCCGCACAAGGCGCTACGGCGAACGGCGGCGCGTCTGCCGTTCGCGGCGCACCGGCTCCCGCTCCGCGAACCGCCACCGCGCCGCCCGCACGGCCCAGCGAAAGGTCAACATCGATGGACATCGCCATCATCGGCATGTCCGGGCAGTTCCCGGGCGCGGCGAATCTCGAGGAGTTCTGGCGTGATCTCGCCGCCGGGCGGGACGCGGTGACCGAGATCCCCGCCGGGCGCTGGCCGATCGCCGACCATTTCCGTCCAGGACCGGCGACGCCGGGCAAGACCTACTCCAAGTGGGGCGGCTTCCTCGACGGCGTCGAGGAGTTCGATCCGGCGTTCTTCGACATGGTGCCCGCCGAAGCCGATTACATGGACCCGCAGCAGCGGCTGTTCCTGGAACACAGCTGGCTGGCCCTGGAAGACGCCGCCATCGACCCGAAGTCGTTGCGGCGCACCCGCTGCGGCGTCTTCGCCGGATCACCGGGGTCGGACTACGCCACCTTGCTGCGCAACCGCGGAACGGTCGGCTCCCATCACGTGTTCACCGGTAACAGCCCGGCCATCCTGCCCGCACGCGTGGCCTACCACCTGGATCTCACCGGCCCCTGCCTCGGGCTCGACACCGCGTGTTCCTCGGCGCTGGTCGCGTTGCACCAGGCCTGCCGCAGCCTCGCGGCAGGGGAGTCGGAGCTGGCGCTGGCGGGCGGCGTCGCGGTGTTCGTGACACCCGAATACCACCTGCTCGCCTCGTCGATGGGCATGCTGTCGCCGCGTGGCCGGTGCGCGAGCTTCGACGCCGACGCCGACGGTTTCGTGATCGCCGAGGGTGTCGGTGTGGTGGTGCTCAAGCCGTTGGCCGCCGCCGAACGCGACGGCGACCCGATCCACGGGGTGATCCGCGGGATCGGCGTCAACCACGACGGCCGCACCAACGGCATCACCGCGCCCAGCGTCCGCTCGCAGACCGAGCTGGAACTGGCGGTGTATCGCGACGGGCGGATCGATCCGTCCACCATCGGCTACGTCGAAACCCACGGCACCGGAACGCGGTTGGGCGACCCGATCGAGATCGAGGCGCTCACCGCCGCCTTCCGCGCCTACACCGACGCGGTCGGCGCCGTCCCGGTGGGGTCGGTGAAGTCGAACATCGGGCACGCGTCACACGCCGCGGGCATGGCGAGCCTGTTCAAGGTGCTGCTGGCCATGCGCGCCGGACAACTGCCGCCGTCGCTGCACGTCGCTTCGGTGAACCCGCTGCTGGGACTGGAGCAGTCGCCGTTCTTCGTCAACACCGAATTGCGCGCGTGGGACGGCGAGCCACGGCGAGCCGCGATCAGTTCCTTCGGTTTCAGCGGTACCAACGCGCACATGGTGGTCGACGGCGCACCGCTCGCAGCTGCCGCACGACGCGCGGCGCCCGGGGAACCGCAGGTGGTCGTGCTCTCGGCACGCAGCGCTACCAGCCTGTCGAAGATGGCGCGGACACTGCGCAGGCATCTGACCGGGCATCCGGAACTGTCGCTCGCCGACGTCGCGCGCACGCTCGCGGTCGGACGCACCGCGTTCGAGCATCGGCTCGCGGTGGTAGGGGATTCGGTGGACGCGATCGCGGTCCGGCTCGCCGCCTTCGCCGACGGCGACCGGCCCGCCGGGATCTACACCGGAACGACCGACGCCACCGCCGCGGACCGCGATGCGGCCACCGTGCTGGACGACCCGGTTGCGGTCGCACGGCAGTGGGTCGAGGGCGGGCACGTCTCCTACGCAGGCTGGGCCGATGCGGCCGCACGCCGTATCCATCTGCCCGGCTACGAGTTCGACCGGGAACGGTGCTGGGCACCGGACATCAGCGCTCCCTCATCCGAGCACACGGTTCTCGATTCGGCCACCGTCGGCGAAGCCCAGGGTCTCGCTGCGACGAAGCGCGCCGCAACCCCGTCGATCGGCACACCGCGAGAACCTGGTACCGCCACACGGGTGGCACCCGACGCGCCCGAGGTCGAGCCGGTATCCGACCGCTCTGCGGCCTTCGCGCGGACATCTGAAGGTTCGCCGGTACCCGCGAACCGGGCAACCGCTGCGCCTCAGGCCGGCAGCGCGTTCGAGAACGTCGCCGACGGCGAGGCTCATCGACTCGCGGCGCCCGTGTCACCGGACCCCGCACGGCGACGGCAGTCCGCCGAGACCTACCTCAAAGGTCTGCTCGCCGAATACTGCCGACTCGACCCGCAGCGGATCCGCACTCGAATCCCGTTGCAGGACTACGGCATCGACTCGGTCCTGATCAGCAAGATGAACGACCGGATGGAGACCGATTTCGGCCCGCTGCCGAGCACGCTGTTGTTCGAATACCAGACCGTCCGCGACCTCGCGGGCTATCTCGCCGACGAGCACGGGCCGCGCCTGGCGGTGGTCACCGCCGACCCGACGCCCGCGACGACCTCACCCGGCAGCACAACCCACCCGGTCACCTCCGAGCCCATCACGCCTGCCGAGCCTTCCTTCGCCGACACCGACGACGCCGAGGACATCGCCGTCATCGGCATGGCGGGCAAGTTCCCGATGGCGGGGGACATCGAGCAGTTCTGGGCCAACCTGATCGCCGGTCGCGACTGCATCGTCGAGGTTCCGCCGCAACGCTGGGACCATCGCGAATACCTGTCCGACGACCCCGACGAGCCGGGCACCACCTACGCGCGCTGGGGCGGATTCATCGACGACGTGGACAAGTTCGACGCCCGCTTCTTCGGCATCACTCCCAAGGACGCCGAGGAGATGGATCCGCAGCAACGGCTGTTCCTGGAAACCTCTTGGGCGGCCCTGGAAGACGCGGGGTACTCACCTGAGCGGGTGCGCCGTAGCGCCGCGGCGCGCGGCCTGCCCGATGCCGGGGTCTTCGCCGGCGTCGGCTACGCCGAGTACCAGGCGTTCGTCGGCGTGCCGATCTCGGGGTATTTCGCGGTGGCGAACCGGGTCTCCTACCACTTCGGCTTCACCGGCCCCTCACTCGCGGTGGACACGGCGTGCTCGGCGTCGCTGACCGCGCTGCATCTGGCCTGTGAGAGCCTGCGTCGCGGCGAGGCGGCCTACGCGCTGGCCGGCGGGGTGAACGTGTCGATTCATCCCGGCAAGTACCTGCTGCTCGGTTACGGCCGCTGGGCCTCCACCGACGGCCGCTGCCGGTCGTTCGGCGCGGGCGGCGACGGCTACGTGCCGGGCGAGGGCGTGGTCACGCTGGTGCTCAAACCGCTGCGGCATGCGCGCGCCGACGGTGACCGCATCCACGGCGTGATCCGGGGCAGCACGCTCAACCATGGCGGGCGCACCAACGGGTTCACCGTCCCCAACCCGGTGGCCCAAGCCGACCTCATCGGCCGGGCCCTCACCGCGGCCCGCGTCGACGCGGCCGACATCGGCTATGTGGAAGCCCACGGCACCGGTACCGCGCTGGGCGATCCGATCGAGATCGCGGCGCTCACCAAGGCCTATCGGCGCTCCACGGCCGAGCGCGGCTACTGCGGCATCGGCTCGGCGAAATCCAGTGTCGGACACCTGGAAGCGGCGGCGGGCGCGGCGGGCGTGGTGAAGGCGCTGCTGCAACTGCGCCACGACACCATCGCGCCGAACCTGCACAGCGATCCGCCCAACCCGGGAATCGACTTCGCGGCGACTCCGTTCCGCGTCGTCGACCGGCCCACACCGTGGCCGCGCCCCGGCGACGGCAAACCACGCATCACCGCCGTCAGTTCGTTCGGCGCGGGCGGCTCGAACGCCCACGTGATCCTCACCGACGCCGAAACCGTCGCGGCGACCCCGGAAGACGGGCGGCCGAGGATCGTGGTGCTGTCCGCCCGCGACGCCGACCGGCTGGCGGAGCTGGCCGCCCGCACCGCCGACCGGCTGCGCGATCACCCGCTGTCGCTGCCCGATGTGGCGTGGACGCTGGCGGTGGGCCGCGCCGCGTTCGAGCATCGCCTGGCGGTGGTGGCCACCTCGACGGCCGAACTGGTCGAATTGCTGGATAGCGCAGCCGATTCCAGCGCTCCCGCGCCTGCCGAGGGGTTGCTGGTGTTCCGCGGGGTGGCCCGCACCCACCGCGATCTCGACGAGTTGCCCGGCGAATCGGATGCCGACCGCGCCGAAGTGCGCGCACTGCTGCGGTCGGGCAATCTGCCCCGCGTCGCCGAGCTGTGGGCGGGCGGCTGGACCGTGGACTGGGAGCAGGGCTACGAGCGGCCGTTCGGCCGGATCGTCAGCCTGACCGGTTATCCGTTCGCCCGGCGCAGGTATTGGATCGTGCCGGAGGATTACCGCAGACGCACGGCGGCGACGCACGTGGTCGCGAAGACCGTGGTCGCGCAGGAGACCGAGTTACCGCAACCGGAGCAGCGCAACGGTCACTCGCCGAACGGCACAGCGCATCAAAACGTTCCGACCGCAGCGGAACTGACCGAAGCGCATCCCGCCGACGTCGCCGCACCGGCCGCCACCGCATCGGCCACCGATCTCGCCGCACCGGCCGCCACCGCGCCCGCCGCCGACGAATTCGACACCGGGCTACGCGACCGGCTGGCCGAGCACATCCGCGACATCTTCGCCGATCTGACCAAGACCGACCCGGCCGATCTCGACCTCGACGCGGAATTCGCCGACTTCGGCTTCGACTCGGTGGCCACCGTCCGGATGCTCAACCGGCTGATGAAGCACTACGACGTCAAGATCCCGGCGGAATCGACGGAGCTGTATCCGACGATCGCCTCGCTGTCGCACTACCTGGTGGCCGACGGCATCATCACCGGCGCGGCACACGACGACGCCCCGCGTCCCACCGCGGTCGCCGCGGCCACATCAGCTCAGCAGGACATCCCCGTGGTGACGATGGACGCCCCGATCCCGGTGCGATCGGTCTTCATCACCGGCGTGACCGGCGTGCTGGGCGGCAAGCTGCTGCACGATCTGCTCACCCGCACCGACGTGCGGGTGACCTGCCTGGTGCGCGGCGACACCGTGGCCGCGGCCGAGCGCCGGATCAGGCACTTCCTGAGCACCTACGACCCGGACGCGACCCTCGACGAGGCGTTCGCGCGACGCGTCACCACGGTGCTCGGCGACGTCTCCCTCGAACGGTTCGGCCTGGACGAGGTCACCTGGCGCCGCCTCGCCGAAGACGTGGACCTGACCATCCACGCCGCGGGCCGCACCACCTTGGTCACCTTCTACGACGCCCTGGCCCCGATCAACGTCGAAGGCACCCGTCGCGCGGTGGAATTCGCGCTGCGCTCCCGCGGCAAGTACCTGGTGTACGTGTCGAGCTTCAGCGCGCTGGGCGATCGGCTCAACTTCAACAATCCGCCGTTCACCGAACGCGATCTCGAGCTGGGCCAGGGCTACGACCATCTGCCCTACCAGCAGACGAAATACGAGTCCGAGAAGCTGATCCGGGCGGCGAGCGAGCGCGGATTGCTCTGGGACATCGTGCGCCCCGGCAACATCATGGGCGACAGCCGGACCGGCCGGTACCCGTTCTCCGAGGTCAGCGTCAAAGGCGCGTACTACGACATCCTCAAGACGATGATCGAGACCGGCGAGACGATGCTGACCCCGGTGCACTGGGATATCTCCCCGGTCGACTACGTCAGCGCCGCGATCGTGCACATTGCGGTGCACCGCCCCACCTATCGGGAGACCTATCACCTGACCAACCCGGACATCCGGCGCTACTACGACGTGGTCCGCTATGTGCAGCGCGCCGGGTACGAGGTGACGCTGGTGCCGCTGGAGGAATTCCACCGCAGGGCCACCGACCGGCAGATCTACCGGCTGGGCACCGACGAGGTCTACGACAGCCAGACCCTGGAGATGTTCAAGTACGGCATCGAGCTGTTCGGCACGATCCACTACGAGGAGAGCTCCTACGCCGATTGCGCCTACACCCGGCGGGTGCTCGGCGCGGCGGGCATCGACTGCCCGCCGACGGAGGACCTGGTGCGGGTGTACCTGGCGCATTGCGCCGAGGTGGGCTACATCCCCGCACCGCGCGGGGCGGAGCCGACCGCGGAGGTGGTGCGGTGAGGTGCACGATCGTCTTCCCGGGGCAGGGTGCGCAGCGCACCGGGATGGGGGCGGACTTCTGCGCCGAATTCCCGGTCGCGCGGGACACTTTCGCCGAGGCGAGCGCCGCGGTGGGCGAGGACCTGCTGCGGATCTGCGTCGAGCGGGATCCGCGGCTGCATCGCACGGAGTACACCCAGCCGTGCGTGCTGACCATGGAGATCGCCGCTTACCGGGTGCTGGTGCGCGAGTTCGGCCGGCAGCCGGTGGCTTTCGGCGGCCACAGTCTCGGTGAATATGCCGCGTTGGTCGCCGCGGGCGTCTTCGAACTCGCCGATGGGGTGCGGCTGGTGCGCACGCGTGGCGCGCTGATGCAGCGCGCGGTGCCGGAGGGCGCGGGCGCGATGGCCGCGTTGATCCTGCCGGACATCGCCGAGTCGGGGGTGGCCGACCTGGTGGCCGAGGCGGGTGCCGAGGTGGCCAACGACAATTCGACCGATCAGCTGGTGATCAGCGGTGAACGCGACGCTGTCGCGGCCGCACGCGTGGTGCTCGGCGAGCGTTTCCCGCAACTGCGGTTCGTCCCGTTGCGGGTCAGCGCACCGTTCCATTCCCGGTGGATGCGCGGCATCGAGGACGAGTTCGCCGAGCACCTGGCCGAGTGCGCGCCCCGCATGCGGCCCGAGCGCGCGGGGGCGGTGACCTCGAATTACACCGGGGAGTTCCACCGGCCCGGAACCCTCGCCCAGGATCTGGTCCGCCAGATCTCCGCCCCGGTGCGCTGGACGGCGAACATGCGAGCGTTGCTCCGCTCGGAGACACCCCGCTACGAGGTGGGTCCGTCCGCTCCGCTGTCGAAGTTCTTCGCGACGCTGGACGCCCCGGTGACCCGGATCGCGACAGTGGCCGACCTGCGTGCGCTAACGGCTCCGCCGGCCACCCCGAGAACAGCCCCGCTGGTCGCAGCGCAACCCCCGACAAGTATTCCGGCCGCGGTGACATCTGCGACGCAACCAGCCCCCGAGGCGCAAGGGCTGACAATCCATCGCAAGAGCGCCGCGCCGCCGAGCCTGCGTCTGTTCTGCTGGCCCTTCGCCGGCGGCAAAGCGGCGGCCTACACGCCGTGGCGGCGCCTGCTGCCCGACTGGGTGGAACTGTGCGTGCTCGAATTGCCCGCCCGCCAGCGGCATCTGGCGCAAACGCCGATCCGCCGCTTCCCCGACCTGGTCGAAGCCGCGCTGGCGCGCGTGCTGCCACTGACCGATCTTCCGTTCGCGTTCTTCGGCCACAGCCTCGGCGCGCTGGCCGCCTACGAGGTCGCCCGCCGCCTGCCCGACGGGATCGCGCCGCGGGCGCTGTTCCTCGGCGGCGCGGTGGCTCCGCATCTGCCCAGGCCGGGTCGCTTGTCGGAGCTACCGGATCACGAGTTCGTCGCGGCGGTCGGCCATTACGGCGGCATCCCGCCGGAAGTCCGCGAGACCCCGGAGGTGATGGCGCTGTTCCTGCCCGCGTTGCGCAGCGACTTCGAGATCTTCGACGACTACCGGTTCACCCCCGCCGCCGCGCCGTCGTGCCCGGCCCACCTGTTCGGCGGTCGTGACGACCGTCAGGTCGCGGCCACCCAATTGGAGGCCTGGCGCGACGTCCTGCCCGGACTGCGCTCCACCGAGCTGCTGCCCGGCGGCCACTTCTTCCTCGTCGAGCAGCGGGAAGCGCTGCTCGGCTCGCTCGCGGACAAGCTCACCGCTGTCCGCCCCGACGCGGTATCCGCCTGATGAAGGGATGCAGTAATGAAGGTCGAAGTCCTCACCCCGTCGTGCAACCTCGACACCGTCCGCGACGGGCGCGGCGGCATTTTCACCTGGGTCCCACCGGAGCCCCTGCTCGAGTTCAACCTGATCTACATGCACCCCGGCAAGGTGCGCGGGCTGCACTACCATCCGCACTTCGTCGAGTATCTGTTGTTCGTCGAGGGCAACGGTGTGCTGGTGACCAAGGACGACCACGAGGATCCGGACTGCCCCGAGGAGTTCATCCACGTGGGCAAGGGCATCTGCACGCGCACGCCGATCGGGGTGATGCACACCGTGTACTCGATCACTCCGCTGACGTTCGTCGCCATGCTCACCAAGCCGTGGGACGAGTGCGATCCGCCGATCGTGCAGGTGGCGCCGCTGCCGCACACGTTGGAAGGAAACGGCGCGTGAGCGGTGCGACCGGGAGACCCGGATACCGCCACGCCGGGAGACCCGCGGGCCCGGCCGCGCACGATGCGTGCCACCAGGAGCGTGCGGGGAGACGAAAGATCACCGCCGCGCACGTCGGAAAGGACGGGCGATGAGCCGATCACGTGTGGCAGTCATCGGCGCCACCGGATACGTCGGCGCCGCGCTGACCGAAGCGCTCGCCAGGAGCGCACAGTGGGATGTGGTGCCGGTGGGGCGGACCGATCACGAAACCCACCGCACCGCGGGCCGTTACGACGTGCTGATCAACGCCGCCTGCCCGTCGAAGCGGTTCTGGGCCGAGCAGCATCCCGGCGACGATCGCCGGGAGACGGTGGACAAGACGCGGCTGCTGCGCGAGCACTGGCGCTGGGACCGGTTCGTGCAGATCAGCAGCATCTCCGCGCGCACCCAGCTGGACACGGTGTACGGCCGCCATCGCGCGGAAGCCGAGCGGATGTGTTCGGGCGCGGAGAGTTTCGTCGTCCGGCTCGGGCCGATGTACGGCGGCGACTACCGCAAGGGCGTGCTGGCGGACATGGCCGCCGACCGTCCGGTGTTCGCCAGCGGCCGCTCCCGGCAGAGTTTCGCCCCGGTGGACTGGTGCGCCGGCTGGATCGCCGCCCACCTCGAGGACACCGGCCTGCGTGAGGTCGGCGCACGCACCACCGTGACGCTGGCCGAGGTGCGCGACGCGGTCGGCTCGGGCTCGCAGTTCGCCAAAGACTTTGTCGACGACCAGTTCCCGATCACCGCAACCGGCCCGGACTGGCCGGACGCGGCGGCGGTGATCGACTGGCTGGCCGGGCGGAGGGTCAGCGGTGCGCGGGCGAGTTGACGCGGTGCCTGCCGGGGCGCAGGTACTTCTCCGCGCACAGCACCAGCAGGAAACGCACGCTGGTCGCGACATCGCGGGTGCGCATCTTGGATGCGCCCGCGGTGCGGTTGAGGACGTGGATCGGCACCTGCTCGATCCGGTAACCATTGGCGGCGAGGATGTAGAGACTTTCGAAGAAGAAGGAGTATCCGGTCGAACGGACGCGATCGAAAGCCGCCACCGGAACCGTATCCAGCCGGTAGTATCGGAACGCGCCGGTGGCGTCGTAGGGCATCCGCAGCAGTGTCACGGTGAGAAAATGCCCGACCCGGGTGAGTACCTTGCGGAAGGGAGTCCAGTCGGCAAGGCTGTCCTCTTTCAGATAGCGCGATCCGACCACGATGTCGAAACCGTCGGAAGCGGCGCGCAATGCCGGAAGGTACGACGGCGGATGCGCGAAATCGGAATCCATCGTGATGATGTGCGCATATCCCTGCGCGTATGCCCAGCGGATACCGGCCTGATGTGCGGAGCCGACGCCCTGACGTCCGGCCCTGTGCAGCACATGGATGCGGGGCGCGTGCTGTCGGGCCAGCTCATCGAGGAGTTCACCGGTGCCGTCGGGGGAGTTGTCGTCGACGAACAGGACATCGAAATCGGTGCCCTGTTCCAGGATCTGAGCGAGCAACGGGCCCACGTTGCGACGCTCGTTGTACGTCGGAATCATTACCAGAGTTTTTTCGGAGGCCGCGCTCATGCAATCGAATTCTAATACCGGCGGCGACCGAAAGATAGGTATTGCCCGCCATTTGACGACCCGTTAGTCTCGGGGTTGGAGGTTTGATGAGAAAGGCGCTGATAACCGGCATCACCGGCCAGGACGGGTCTTATCTGACAGAATTCCTGTTGCAGCAAGGATATGAGGTGCACGGGATTGTCAGGCGTGCGTCGAATTTCAATACCGACCGCATAGACCACCTGTATTCCGATACCCATTCCCAACGCCGGCTGTTTCTGCACTACGGGGATCTGATGGATTCCAGCAGTCTCAACCGGATTCTCGAGGACGTGCGCCCGGCGGAGATCTACAACCTGGGCGCGCAGTCGCACGTGCACATCTCGTTCCAGATCCCGGAGTTCACCGCCGAGACCAACGCGATCGGCACGCTGCGCATCCTGGACGCCATCCGCAAGACCGGCATCGCGACCCGGTTCTACCAGGCTTCGTCCTCGGAGCTCTACGGCGGGCTGCACGACGTGGCGCTGAGCGAACAGACACCGTTCCATCCGCGCTCGCCATATGCCGTGGCGAAGCTCTACGCGTACTGGATCACGGTGAACCACCGCGAGGCCTACGGGATGTACACCGTCAACGGCACCCTGTTCAATCACGAATCACCGCGGCGGGGTGAGGTTTTCGTGACCCGCAAGGTCACCCGCGCCGCGGTGCGCATCGCACAGGGCAAACAGGACAAGCTGTTCATCGGCAATCTGGACGCCCGCCGGGACTGGGGATACGCCAAGGAGTACGTCGAGGCGATGTGGCTCATGCTGCAACAGCCCGAACCCGACGACTACGTGATCGCCACCGGCGAGACGCACAGCGTGCGCGAGCTGTGCGAGAAGGCCTTCTGGGCCACGGGCGTCGAATTGATCTGGGAAGGAGACGGTTTGGAGGAGAAGGGGATCGACCGGCGGACCTCGCGGGTGCTGGTGGAGGTCGATCCGGCCTATTTCCGCCCCGCCGAGGTGCATCATCTCACCGGTGACCCGAGCAAGGCGCGCGAGAAGCTCGGGTGGCAGCCCCGCACGAGTTTCACCGAACTCGTCGAGTTGATGGTCGCCCACGATATGGAGAACGCGTGACGCAAGCAGTGGCGGTGCAGGGTTGCCGGGTGTGCGGCAACACCCGGCTGGAGACGGTCGTCGACCTCGGCACGATGGCGTTGACGGGAGTGTTTCCGGCCACCGATCCGACCGAGGTGCCGCGCTACCCCTTGGAGTTGGTGCGCTGCGTGCCCGAAGGCAGCGAGGAATGCGGGCTGGTGCAGTTGCGCCACACCGCGGATTTCGGCGAAATGTATTCGCCCGGTTACGGATACCGCTCCGGGCTGAATCGATCGATGATCGAGCACCTCGCCCACCGGGTGGACCGGATCCGGCAGCGGGTGCCGCTGTCGCCCGAGGACGTGGTGATCGACATCGGCAGCAACGACGCGACGTTGCTGCGCGCCTATCCCGAAGGGTCGGCGACGATCCTGGGCATCGACCCGCTGGGCGAGAAGTTCCGCCGGTTCTATCCGCCGCACGTACAGCTGGTGACCGGCTACTTCACCCCCGAACTGGCCGATTCGGTGCTCGAGGGGCGGCGCGCCAAGGTGATCACCTCGATCGCCATGTTCTACGACGTCCCGCGCCCGCTGGAGTTCATGCGCGCGGTGTACGACAGTCTCACCGACGACGGCATCTGGGTGCTGGAGCAGAGCTATCTGCCCGCGATGCTGGCCACCACCTCCTACGACACGATCTGTCACGAGCACCTCGAGTACTACACCCTCGACCAGATCGAGTGGATGGCGCGGCGGTGCGGATTCGTGGTGCTGGAGGTGGAACGCAACGCCGTCAACGGCGGCAGCTTCGCGCTCACGCTGGGCAAGCAAGGGGTTGCCTCGCCTGCCGATGCCGCCGCGCTGGACCGGATGCGGCAGGAGGAGTCCGCGCTCGGCCTGCACACCCCGCAGCCGTACGCGGAATTCGCCAAACGGGTCGACCAGCATCGCGAACAGGTCCGGGAGTTCTTCGACCGCTCCCGCAAGGCCGGTCTGCGCACGCTCGGCTACGGCGCCTCCACCAAAGGCAACGTGGTGCTGCAGCACTGCGGGATCGGGCCGGAGGATCTGGCGTGCATCGCGGAGGTCAACGACGACAAGTTCGGCAAGTTCACTCCCGGCAGCGCGATCCCGATCGTGTCCGAGGAGCAGGCGCGGGTGCTGGCGCCCGACCAGTTCTTCGTGCTGCCCTGGCATTTCCGCACCATGATGCTGGAGCGGGAGAGCGCATTCCGCGCGGCGGGCGGGCGGCTGGTGTTCCCGCTGCCGGAACTGGACGTGGTGTGAGATGACCGTCGTCGTCACGGGCGCGGCCGGGCAGGACGGCACGCTGCTGTCGGACCTGCTCGCCGCGCGCGGCAAGCGTGTGCTGCGCATCGGCCGAGACGGCCCGGTCGACATCACCGACGCCGCGGCGGTCGAGGAACTCGTGGCCGCCGAACGCCCCGAGCAGGTCTACCTGCTGGCGGCCGTGCAGCACTCCTCGCAGGACGACCACGGCGACCCGCACGAGCTGGCCCGCGCCTCGCACCGGGTGAACACGCTGCCGGTGCAGCATTTCGCGGAGGCGATCGACCGCCACCGCACCGGCACCCGCCTGTTCTACGCGGCCTCGTCGCATGTCTTCGGCTCCGACGGCGACGCGGTGTGCGACGAGAACAGCGGGCTGCGGCCGGATTCGATCTACGGCGTGACGAAAGCGGCGGGCCTGCTGGCCTGCCGCGCCTATCGGGCCCGCGGCGTCTTCGCGGCGGCGGGAATCCTGTTCAACCACGAATCCCCTTTGCGTGCGGAGAAATTCGTCACTCGCAAGATCGTGCGCGCCGTCGCACGGATCCAGCGCGGCGAGACCGGCGCGGTGGAGGTGGGCAGGCTGGACGCGGGCGCCGATTGGGGATTCGCGCCCGACTACGTCGAGGCGATGACGCGGATCATGGCGCTCGACGAGCCGGACGAGTTCGTCGTCGCCACCGGCGAACACCACACGGTCGCGCAGTTCTGCGCGGCGGCGTTCGGCATGGCCGGACTGGACTGGAACGACCATGTCCGCGAACGATCCTCGGTGCTCACCCGCAGCGGGCGGGCGCGGGTGGGTGAGGCGAGGAAGTTGCGCGAGCGGACCGGGTGGCGCCCTTCGGTGGATTTCCACGGCATGGTGCGGGCCATGCTCGTCGCCGAGGGCGCGCGCCTGGTGGAGCAATCGATGCCGGTACGCACCGGCGGAACGGATGGATGACGTGACCCTGAACGACGAGAATGTCCTCGCCGCCCACTTGATCTCCGTCGCCGACGGCGTCCCCGAGGAGACCGCAGCCCGGATCGGCGAGATCGGCACCGAGACCGTCGCCGACGCGGTGCTGAAGGAGATCGCCTGGCGCGCGGGCTTCGGCACCAGGCCGGGACAGCCGGTGACCGCGGTGTTCGAACTGACCCACGAGGGTAAACAGCTCGACTACCTGGTCACCTTGGGCGCCGACGATCCCGCGATCGCGCCGGGCACCCTGGAGGATCCGTGGCTGGTGGTGCGCCAGGACCTGGTGGAGTTGCTGCGCGCGGTCTACGGACCACCCGACGCAGCCCTCGGCACCCGCGCCATCACGATCAAGGACGAGCCGGGGCCGGGCAGTTTCGCCCCCGACGACCCGTGGCGACTGGCCCGCGACGCCGCCGCCGTGGCCGCCGACCGCATCGTCACCGCGTGCCGTCCGCACCACTACGACCTCAACGCGCTGTCGCTGCACTTCGGTTCGGACAAATGGGGCGGGCACTGGTACACCCAGCACTACGAGCGGCATTTCGCCGCGCTGCGCGACAGCCGCGTGCGCATCCTGGAACTCGGCATCGGTGGATACACCGCACCGGATGTCGGCGGCGCGTCGCTGCGGATGTGGAAACAGTACTTCCGCCGCGGCCTGGTGTTCGGGCTGGACTACTTCGACAAATCCGGCATCGCCGAGCCGCGCCTGCAACCGCTGCGCGGCGACCAGGGCGATCCGGCTTTCCTCGACGGCCTCGGCAGCGCGCTGGGCCCGTTCGACATCATCATCGATGACGGCAGCCACATCAGCGGCGACGTGATCGCCTCGTTCGGTGCGCTGTTCGCGCATCTGCGGCCCGGCGGACTGTACGTGGTGGAGGACACCCAGACCTCCTACTGGTCGGGCTGGGGCGGAAGCAGCACCGCGACCGACGATCCGGCCACCAGCATCGGTTACCTGAAAACCCTGGTGGACGCCCTGCACCACCAGGAATTCGAGAAGGAATCCGGCCGCGCGGCAGGCGCTTTCGACGATTGGATCGGAGCGCTGCACTTCTACCACAACATCGTGGTGATCGAAAAACGCCGCAATGCCGAGCAATCGGCTCCATCATGGGTGCCTCGGCACACCAATCCGATGGAGTGGATGAAGCCGAAGGAGTGATCGGATGAAGTTTCTAGTCGTGCCGGTGCCCTCGTCGGGCCACCTGCTGGCGATGGTTCCGTTCTGCTGGGCGCTGCGACTGGCCGGCCACGAAGTGCTGGTCGCCTCACGCGACGACGTGACGGCGACGGCGCTGCGCTCGGGGCTCAACGCCGTCGAGGTGACCGCGCTGAACGTGCCGATGGACCAGTTGCGCACCGAGGTGAATCCGGGCATGTTCCCACTGCCGCTGTTCGCCGACCGCGACCGGTCCAGCGGGCAGGGCCTGTGGCAGATCGCCGCGCAGAACTGGCACAACCACGCCCGCCAATACCTCGAGACGTTCGCCGCGGTGGCCACCGATTGGGGCGCGGAGGTCATCCTCACCGACCCGCTGGCCACCATCGGCCGTGCGCTCGGCGCGGAACTGGATCTGCCGGTCCTGGTGCACCGCTGGGGGATCGACCCCACCGGCGGACCCTTCACCGACCGCACCGCCGCACTCGCCGACGAGGCGGGCACCCGGTTGGCCGAACCCGTCGCCGTGCTGGACATCTGCCCGCCGCGGCTGCAAGCGCCCGACGCTCCGGCGGGCACTCGGCTGGGCTACGTCCCGTTCAACGGCACCGGCGTGCTGCCGCCGTGGCACCGCACCGAGCACGGCCGCACAAGGATCGCGGTCTGCATGGGCGGCAGCACACTCGGCCTGACCGGGCCGCGGCCGTTGGAGTCGGTGCTCGCGGCGCTGGCCGACATCGACGACGCCGAGGTCGTCGTCGCGCTGTCGGCACCCGACCGGGCCACCGTCGGCGAGCTGCCCGACCACGTGCGGGTCGTGGAAGAGGTTCCGCTGAACCTGTTCCTGCCCGAGTGCGATCTGCTCGTGCACCACGGCGGTTCGACCACCGGCCTCACCGCGGGCTGGTTCGGGCTGCCGCAACTGGTGCTGCCGCAGATGTTCGACCAGTTCGACTACGCCAGGGGCCTGGTGCGCAGCGGAGCCGGGCTGGCCGCCGAAACCCCCGCCGCGCAAGGCGACGTCGAGGCGCTCGCCACCTCGATCCGCACGCTGCTGCGCGAACCCCGCTTCCGCGCCGCCGCCGAGCAGATCGGCGCCGACCTGCGCGCCGCGCCCGCACCGGGCGACGTGGTGTCCCAGGTTGTTCCGCTGCTGGGCGAGCACGCCGGAGCAGCGACCAGATAGACCGTCCGCGCGGCCCGAACCGGGCGACGCGGGAACCGAAAGCCGTAGGTTGCAGATGATATCCAGGACATGGACCAGGTTCCGTGGTTCGCTCGACTACTACGCCGCGATGTACGCGGTGTTCGTCGTCGGCATTCTCGTCCCCGTCGTGATGATCGTGCTCGCGCTCACCGGCCTACCGGGGCCCGTGACCGCCGCGCTCGGCCTGGTGTGCGCGGCGGTGTTGTTCGTACTGTTCGTTCCGACGGTGCCCGCCGAGTGGCGGGAGGTGGTGCGCAGCAAACCGATCGTCGTGCGGGTGCTGTGGACCCTGGTGATCGTGCTCGTGGTCGCGGTCCTGGCCCGGTTGACGCAGTTCATTCTCGACGCCGACAACGTCGACGCCTCGCTGTCGGCCGACGACGACTTCCTGGTCAAGAAGACCCACCTGTCCGGCTACATCAGCGGCGCGCTCATGGCCGAACACGACCCGGCGAGTCTCTACGACCGCCACCGCTACGAGTCGCCGCAGGCGGATTCGATCCTGCCCGCGGTGACTCCGCAGGATCGCGACGCCTACCTCTACCCGCCGCCGTTCCTGCTGCTGCCGCGGTTGCTGCTGCTGTTCAGCCATGACTTCGCCACGCTGCGCGCGCTGTACTACTCGCTGTACGTGGCGATCGTCCTGGTGGCCATGTTCGCCATCGCCCGCTGGATCGGCGGCAGGCAGGGCGCGGTGCTGGCGGCGCTGACCCCTGTGGTGTGGATCAGCCTGCCGACGCTGGCGACCTTGCAGATCGGCAACATCCACGTGCTGGTGTTGTATGTCGGCGGTGTGGGCGCCATGGCGCTGTTCCATCTGCGGCGCAATATTCTCGGCGGCGCGGCGCTGGCGTTCGCGATCGTGGCCAAGGTGTCCCCGGCGATCCTGCTGGTCTATCTGCTGGTCCAGCGACGCTGGCGTCCCGCGGCCTGGACGGCCGTGTTCGGCGGTCTGTATTCGCTGGCGACGCTGGCGATCTTCGGCTGGGAGCCGTGGCGGCAGTTCCTGTCCGACGGTACCTGGCAGCGGCTGGCCAGCGGGGAGTTCCACCAGTTCGTGCTCGTCGAACGGGCCAACCAGCTGGTCAACTATTCACCGTTCGGGCTGCCCTACAAGGCCAACATCATCGGCTGGGACATCGGCGATCCCGTCGGGCCCGCCCGCGTGATCACCAACGTCTACACGCTGCTGTTGCTGATCCTGGTGGCGGTCACCGCCATCCGCATCCACCGACGGCTGTCGGCGGGGGCCGAAGGACCGCGGGTGCGCGCCGAGCAGCTGGCCATCTGGCTGGCGGTGCTGACGCTGGCGTCGTTCCGCGCGCCGTTCGGGCCGTGGGTGTACATCGCGGTGGGCGCGGTGTGGATGCTGGCGGTGTACGCGGGGCTGATGCGCGGCGGCAAACGCACCGTCGCCCTGCTCACCGTGGCGTGGCTGATCATCGCGGTCTACAACGAGAACGTCTGGTTCACGCTGGTTGCGCAGACGGTGATCTACGTCGCCTGCTTCCTCGTGGCCTGGCGGGCGAGCGCGGGCACCGAGTCGGAACCCGCGCCGCCGCAGGAGGACTCCGCCCAGACGGAACGGGTCGGCGCGGCATGAGCACCTATTGCGTGATCGGCGCGGGCGCGGCCGGTCTGGCCACCGCGCGCGAGTTCGCCGCGCACGGCCTGGATTTCGAGGTGCTCGAAGCGGCCGACGGGATCGGCGGGATCTGGGATGCACGACGCCAGGACTCGCCGGTCAGCCGCAACACCCATGTGATCGCTTCCAAAGGCGTGCAGGCGTTTTCGGGATTCCCGATGCCCGAGGACTACCCCGATTATCCCGGGCACGAACTCGTGCTGGCCTACCTGCACTCCTACGCCGACGCCTTCGATCTGTGGCCGCGCATCCGGTTGAACACCGCGGTGCAGCGCGTCGTACCCGGCGATGACGGCTGGGTGGTGACGCTGGGCGACGGGTCCGAGCGACACTACGCGGGAGTCGTCATCGCCACCGGCCACGACCGCACCCCGCGACGCATCGACATCCCCGGCTCGGGCACGGTGCCCGTGCTGCACTCGAGCGAATACCGCGAGCCCGAACAGGTGCTCGGCAAGCGCGTGCTGGTGATCGGGGCCGGGCAGTCGGCGGCCGACATCCTGTCCGACTGCGCGGTCAACGCCGCGCTCACCCTGCACAGCAGCAGGCGCGGGTTCTATTGCATGCCCAAGTACATGCTGGGCCGCCCCACCGACAGCATGCTCCAGGGCCGGATGTGGCGGCCGCTGCGCAAGCGGGCCTTCGAGCGGCTGTTCTCCTACCTGCGGGGCCGCTCCCGCACGTTCGGGCTGCCGGTGCCGGATTTCGCCGAGGGCATCGTCATCCCGATGCTCGGCGACCAGCTGCACCACCACTACACCCACGGCGACATCACCCCCAAACCGGACGTCACCTCGATCGACGACGACCGGGTGACCTTCGCCGACGGCACCGAGGAGAAGGTGGACCTGGTGGTACTGGCCACCGGGTTCGTGCCGAACTATCCCGTCGTCGACCGAACTCTGCTGAACTGGCCGGACGGCAGCCTCCGACCGGGCTTGTATCTCAACATCTTTCCGCCGCACACCCGCGACCTGTTCGTGGTCGGGATGGTGCGGCCGATCGGCTCGCACTGGGACGTCTACGAGAAACAGGCCGAGCTGGTCGCCGAATATCTCCGCGCCAAGGCGAGCGATCCCGGGCGGGTCGAGCGTTTCGACCGCGCCACCCAGGGCCCGCAGCCCGACCTGTACGCCGGGCTGCGGCTCTACCACGCCGACCAGTACCCGCTGGTGGTGGAGAAACAGGACTACGTGAACCAGCTGCGCAAGCACGCCAAGCTCTTGAAGTGAAAGGTCGGACCATGAAAGCACCCGGGCCCGGTCCGGTGGAAACCGGACGCATGCTGCCGAAACTGGCGAAGAATCCACTGACGACCGTGGGCGCGCTGCTGGACGGCTATGGTGACGTCGTGCGGGTCAAGGCGGGCCCGATGCTGGTCTACCTCGTCGCGGATCCGGCGATGACCGAATACGTGCTCAAGGACAACTACACCAACTACCGCAAGAGCCCGATCTACGACGAGTTCAGCATCCTGCTCGGCGACGGGCAGCTGACCACCAACAACCTGGAGTACTGGCGCAGACAGCGCAAACTCATCTCCCCGGCATTCTCCCACTCGCACGTCAAGGGTTTCGCCGACGACATCACCGACAGCGCCGCGGCGATGCTCGACAACTGGGACGCCGCGGCCGGGCAGTTCCGCGACATCTACGACGACTACGTCAAACTGCTGCTCGCGGTGACCGGCCGAATCCTGTTCAGCATCGACCTGTCCACCGACACCACGCAGGTGACCGACGCGATGCGCGCGGCGTTCGCGCTCATCATGAAACGGGTGAACGCGCCGGTGAAACTGCCGCAATCGTTCCCGACACCGGAGGGCCGCCGGGTCGCGCGCAAGGTCGGCGAACTCGACGACGTGGTGCGCCACCTCATCGAGGAACGCCGTCGCGGCGGCGACACCAGCGACGTGCTCACCGCGCTGGTGCGCGCCCGCGACGAAGGCGGCCAGGGCATGCGGGAAGAGGATCTGCTCAACGAGATCAAGACCTTGCTCGTGGCCGGCCACGAGTCCCCGGCCAACGCCCTGTCGTGGGCGTGCTACCTGCTGGCCACCCATCCCGACATCCAGGAGCGACTGGCCGAGGAGGTGCGCGCCGTCATCGGCGACCGCACGCCCACGTTCGCCGATCTCGGACAGCTCGGCTACTGCCGCATGGTGATCGAGGAGACGATGCGGCTGTATCCGCCGGCCTGGATCGTCGAACGCACGCCGATCGCCGATGACGAGATCGGCGGCTACCACGTGCCCGCGGGCGCGCGAGTCACCCTGTGCATGTACTACATTCACCGCGACAAACGGCTCTGGGACGACCCGGAACAGTTCCGCCCGGAGCGTTTCGCCGACGCCGCCGTGGCCGAACGGCACAAGTTCGCGTTCTTCCCGTTCTCCGGCGGCCCACGCATCTGCCTGGGCAAGGACATGTCGATGACGGAGATGGTGCTGATCCTGGCCATGACGGTGCAGCGTTTCCGCCTGGAACTCGACGACACCCACCCGGTGGTGCCGCTGGCCTCGGTGAACCTGCGCCCGGAGTTCGGCATCCGCATCCGCCCGGTCCGCCGCGTCACCGAACCCGTGACGACCTGACCTCGCCCCGCCGTGGCCCGTATCGGGCCTGCTCGACAAGGGTACGCACGAGTGTCCGCGGGCCGTCCAGGCGAACCCCCCTCTACGGAGCGATTGTGGACGTGGCGTCGGCGCGTGTGTCGTATTCGGCGCGGGCGGCGTCGATGTGGGCCAGGTGCGTAATGCTCCACTCCAACAGGGGTAGGGCCGCTGTGCGCAGACTCGCGCCCATCGGGGTGAGTTCGTAACTGACATGGGGTGGCATGACGTTTCGCACGGTCCGGGTCAGGATGCCGTCGCGTTCCAGGGCGCGCAGGGTGACGGTGAGCATGCGCTGGCTTATGCCGTCGATGCCGCGCTTGAGTTCGGTGAACCGGCGTGGTCCCTGACTGAGATGTCGCACGACCAGCAGTGACCACTTGTCGCCGACGATGTCCAGCACCTCCCGTGTTCGGCACGCATCGTCCTGGCTCTGCGGCGGCTCGCCCGCTGTCGGGGTCATGGTTACCTCCCAGGAACCGGGGCACCGAAAAGTGCCTTATTGCCCAATCCTCATCGGGCGCAACAGACTGATCATGGTTCCCAAAGTGTACCGAGACAAGAAAAGTAACCAGTAATGTCGGTGCACTACCGCACATCGAAAAGGACGATCATGTCTGTATTTCTGCTGGTCCACGGCGCCTGGCACAGCGGACGGTGCTGGCAGCGAGTGGTGCCGCTGCTGGAATCGGCCGGGCATCAAGTGCACGCGCCATCGCTGACCGGCTACGGCGACAAGGCGCATCTCCTCGGACCCGACGTGGGGCTCGACACCCATGTCGCCGACGTCATCGAGTTGATCAAAGACGAGGACCTCACCGACGTCGTCCTCGTGGGGCACAGCTATGCGGGGTTGGTCATCTCCTCTGTGGCCAATGAGATTCCGGACCGGATCGCGCACCTGGTGTATCTCGACGCGATGGTCCCCGAGCACGGCGAGACCGCGATCGATGTCCAACCGATAAGCCAGCGCCTGATCGACCTCGCCGCAAGTTCCGGCAGCGGCTGGCGCATTCCCCCGCTGCCCGAGCAGCCGGCGCCTTTCGGTCTGTTCGGGGTCACCGACCCCGCGGACATCGCCTGGCTGCGCACAATGCTCTCCGATCAGCCGGTGCGTTGCCTGCAGCAACCGGTCCACTTGGACAACCCGGTCGCCAACGCGATCCCGCGCACGCACATCCATTGCGTCGGCGCAACTCCGGAGGGCATCACCCGGAGACCCGTTCCCTCCATCCAGCCCAACGGGTCCCCCGCACAGGTGTGGGAGTTGCCGACCGGCCACGACTGCATGATCACCATGCCGGCCGAACTCAGCGAACTGCTGCTCGAGCTCGGCCGTTAGCAACGCCCGCACTGGCCGCACACCCCGGTACAGAGGAGGCTCCGTCTCGGGTGTCGAATACGGTCGAGATTGTGCGTGACCGGTATCGGAGATCGGGATGAAACTGCCCGAGCTGGCGAGTGCCAAAGCGGTGGTGGGTTCGGCCGGTTTCCGGTGTTGTCACGGATGGAGCTGGAGCGGTTCTTCCGCAGTCCGACCCCGCCCGAGACGATTCCGGTCACCCGTCTCGATTTGGCACCGCGGGCACTGTTTCCCACTGGACCGGCGTGAGCTGGGTGCGTAGCAGGTTGTTCTCGTCGGTGAGTTCCTTGATCCGGTTGGGCCTGGGGCGCGTCATCGACGTCGCGCCGGGGTGCGCCTGGTTGCACTGGATGGGCTGCCGCGCCGCAGCGCAGAGTGAGGTCAGACAAGCGGGCGATGAGGAAGTAGGACCCCGGCCGTGATGCCGTCTCCGGCCATGCTGTTCGTCGTCATTGAACCTACTGACCAGGCGCAGCGCCGGGCCGAGATGACCTGCGCGGACTCTGTAAATCGCAGTCGCCGACGGCGACCTGGGCAGACACGACCTGAAAAGTGCGAAAGTCGATGCGGTCAGTAGGTGATGGAAAGCGCTGAGATTTCTTCAATGGTCCAAGCGTTGGCGATATCTTCTTCCTCGAGTGGCGGCAGCCCCAGTTCAGCTCTGCGGTCATTGACCTGCCCTGGGGTTTCAATAGGAAGAAGACGAATCGGACCTCCTAATCCAAACGATTGGGTGCCATATACTTGTGGACGCTTCTCGCGCGTGCGAACACGATCATCAAGATATGCCAAATGTACTCGATCCGCTTTACCCTCGGCCACCGATTGTCGCAACAAGGGCAAGCATTGCTGCTGAAGATCCAGCGGAGCGTGTTGCACTATCAGCCAGGCCGCTCTAGCTCCATCCTCGCCCACCCGATCCGTTCCCGGCCAACCGTATTTCGCGATAACGCCCCTGAACCACGAAATATTGTCCGCATCAACCACCCGCATGGCTTCGATTTCTGTCTTACTCGCCGGATGACTCATATTCCGGCGGACTTCCTGATCACGTTCACCTCGCTCCAATAGTTCGGTAGAAAGACGCTCAATCTCCTGCGGGCGTTTGTCGGCGGTATCGTCCGGTCTCCCACCACGGTCGACTGTGTGCGGGTCGACAGTCGCCGCCTGCCTGTGTTCAGGCGCTGTCAGCGTTTCACCCGCTTTGTCCACCTGGTGCCCACCGAGCTGATCAGCCTGCATCTTCACATCGACATCGTGCCTGGCGAAACGAGCTGTGCCTCTGGGCATGTCCGCAATACCCTCAGCTCCCCTCCTTGCCAGGCGTTTCAGATCTTCCACAATTCTGCCCAGGACCCTGGTCACGCCGTTGCTCAACCACGCCCCACTGCTCCGATAGGTGAACGCTGAGACACCGGACAGCGGCGCTGCGCCGACCCGAGTGATCCTGCCGCCAAGCCTGCAACCGGGGCATCACACAGCCGGGGTTGGCGAATGATGCCGATCGCCATACTGGCCGCCAGCACCCGGGACATACAAGCAGCGGGTCGCCGTTCCATCGGGACCGTAGCCGGATCCACCTCATAATCGGGGATGCGGACCGCTTGTGCCACAACAGGTTCCATCCTGTCCAGGATGTGCACCACGATCCGATCCCCAGGCCGCGCGTAGGCCACAAGCCTGATCGGGCCGGGCCGATCGACGGTCGCGCCAGTCTTCTCATCCACGTAAATCCGCGGATGCGGGATCCCGGCGTCGGCGAGCGCGGCCAGTTGACGGTCGAGGCTCTGCTCGGCCGAGCTGACCCGCGCGTAGCCGAGATCCCAGCCACCTTCCGGGTGCTGATCCATCGTCACGACGAGACCATACCGAAAATCGTTTTCGCACGCGGGTTTCGGAACGCTTCCCACACACCGCGACACGCCTCTGACCGACACCACTGTCCGGCCGTATCGAGCATCACCAAAACTTTCGGGATGTAACCGGAATGCCGCAACCCGCGCGGTTCGGAGCCGGCTGACGCGTGCCTACGGAAAACCAACGGGCCGAGCGCCTACAGCCGTGGCCAAGAACTCAGGCCGTCCGGTCGCCGACGTACAGCGGCTCGCACCTGCCCCATCATGCACCGGTGCGGTAGCGGCCGGGGGTGGTGCCGATGAGGTGGGTGAAGGCGGCGATGAAGCTGCTGGGGTTGGCCCAGCCGCAGGCGTGGGCGACGTGGGTGGTGTCGTGGCCGTCGGCGAGCAGCACGAGTGCGTGGTAGACGCGTAGCTGGGTGCGCCACTCGTAGAAGGTCATGCCGAGTTCGTTGTGGAACAGCCGGCTGAGGGTGCGGGCGCCTGCTCCGATCGTCCGCCCGAGTTCGGCCAGCGACGTATTGTCCGCGGGGTTCTCGTACAGCATCCGCGCGATCGCTTGCAACCGGTCGTCGTGGGGTTCGGGCAGCACGAGTGGCTGCTCGTGTGCTTCGTGGAGTTCGTCGACGAGGACGCGGCTGAGGCGAGCGCGGGCGGCGCGGTCGTGGTCGCGCGGGCTCGTGAGGGTGAGCAGGATTTCGCGGGCGAGGCCGGAGGCGAGGAACACGGCGGGATGGTCCGGCACCAGCCGGGCCAGGGACGGGGGTAGGAAGACGATCCGCATATCGGTGTCGCCGTGCGCTCGGTGATAGTGCGTGAACTCCGCAGGGGTCCAGGCGATTCGATTGGCGGGAACGATCGATGTGCCTCGTTCGGTGTGCACGGACAAGACGCCACGGGCCGCGTAGACCAGATGTCCGCGTGGATGGGAATGCATCGAGCTCGTTCCCCCTGACGGCCAGAGATGTACCCCTCCTGACGGCCACAGCCGGGATGTCGCGCCGGGCCGGGGAAGTTGGCGGCCAACGGGCATAAGTTGGCATTCTATCGGTAGCAGGCCGTGCGCCCTCCTGGTGAGAGTGGAGGCATGCGTGATGACATTCATTCGGGCAGCGCTGTCGACGCGATCCGATGTGAGACGACGAGTACGACGATGCGAGCCGCGGTCTGTCTGCGGGCGGGTGGCCCGGAGGTGCTGGAGATCCGTCGGCTGCCGGTGCCTGCGGTTCGGGATGGATGGAGCCTGGTGCGGGTGAAGGGCGCGGGCTTGAATCGTTCGGAGCTGCGAACCCGGCAAGGACATTCCCCGAACGTGGACTTCCCGCGTGTGCTCGGGATCGAATGCGTGGGAATCGTGGCGGCCTCGACCGATCCGATGCTGCCGGTCGGCGCGACCGTCGCGGCGGTGATGGGGGAGATGGGCCGGGAGTTCGACGGCGGCTACGCGGAATACGTGTTGTTGCCGAACTCGTTGCTGATGCCGGTGACCACCACGTTGCCCTGGGAGGTCTTGGCCGCGCTACCCGAGACGTATTTGACCGCGCACGGCTCGCTCGACGCGTTGGGGATAGCGCCGAACGGAAGGGGGCGGTTGCTGATTCGCGGCGGCACCTCGTCGGTGGGAATGGCGGCCGCGTCGATCGCGTCCGGCCACGGTATCGAGATCGCGGCCACGACCCGGCGGCACGACAAAATCCAGGCGTTGACCGCGGCCGGCGCCGACCACGTGCTCGTCGACGACGGTGGGTCGCTGGCGGCGAATGTGCACGCGGTCTGGCCCGGGGGACCGGACTATGTGCTGGATCTCGTCGGCGCGCGCACGGCGGTGGACTCCCTGCGCCTGGTCCGCCGGGGTGGGACGGTGTGCGTGGCGGGCTCGCTCAGTGGCTGGCTCATCCACGACTTCGAGCCCATCGCGATGATCCCGTCCGGAACCAAGCTCACGGCCTTCCACAGTAACGACATCAAGGGCAGCGCGGGCGTGCTGCAACGGGTGGTCGATGAGGTCGAGGCAGGCGTCTACCGGCCCAACGTCGACCGGGTCTTCGGCCTCGACGACATCGTCGCAGCCCACCGGTACATGGAGGACAACCGCGCCACCGGGAAGATCGTCGTGGTGCCCTGAGCACCCGGCGGGCTATGGCCGGTTCCTGGGACGCTTGTCAGCGAGCCAGCGCCTGGTCGCGGGGGATACGGTGCACAGCAGCCCCGTACCGGAGAAGAACAGGACCGTGCCGACGAAAACCAGGTCGCTGGTACGGCTGTCGCCACCCAGACCGGCTCCGGCTCCGGCTCCGACCAAGCCGACCAGCGTGAGGATCCCGGTACCCAGCGCCACGGCTATGCGGCCTGCTCGCTTGCGCCGGAACAGTGCGATCGAGCCACCGAGCAGCAACAGCGCCATCGTGGTGGAGATCGCCATGGGGGCGAGAAGTTCGAGGGCGACCTCACGCGGCGTCTGGCGGCGACCGTATTCGATGTGCGGGGTCGTCAGCTCCATCACGCCGTTGGCGAGGATCAGGCAGAAGACCAGCCCGAAGGCGAACGCGACGACGGCGCCGATCCTGGGGACGACGCCGGATGGCCGGACCGGATCGTGGATGGGCGTGAGCGGTTGCATCGGCGGTGCCGGACGTCGCGGTGGGTGTTTGCGCGCAGGAGCAGGCGGCGCAGTTCGCTCAGCGGATTGCGGTGGTCTGCACCAGTGAGGATAGCCACCTGACAGGGCTCGATGTCATCGATCGCACAGATCGTGTGGTTCAGCAGCGGTTTCTGCTGGCTTGTCTGCCGCACCGGCTGGGCGCGCGATCCGTGCGGGAAGGCTGTCGATGTCCGAAAACAGTTGGTGTAGTGACGATCAGTATGGTTCCGGCGGCCAGCGCGATGCCAGACCCCAAAGGCAGGGATGCGGCCTGGGTGTGGCTCAGCAGGGCGGCTCCGATTGCGGAGCCACCGGTTATGCCGAGTTGGTAGGACACGACGTAGGCGCCGGACGGGACGTCCGGGTCGTCCGGAGCTGTGCGTAGGACGGCGTGTTGCAGGATCACCGGCAAGGCCGCCGCGGCGGCGCCCCACACCATGACGAGGACGAAGACGACCCAGCCGAGGTGCGCGATGCCGAGCGCCGTCACCGCGCATGTCAGCGTCGTGGCCACGGTGAGAGTGGTGCGAAGCGGATGGGTATCGAGTGCGCGTCCGACGAGAGCTACACCGAATAAGCCCGCGATGCCGTATCCGGCGAGAACGACCACCAGCAGCGATCCGCTCAACCCGGCCGGTGCGATCAGTAGTGTCAGGTAGGTGTAGCTCACATAGTGGCCGACGACCAGTGCGGTTGTTACGAGGCAGACCACGAGAACTGGTCCGACACCGGAGGTGTCGCGGCCGCGTATCTCGCGCGGTGGTGGGGGTGTTGCGGGTAACGCGGCTCGTAGCAGGACCGCGGTGGCGCCGGCCGCAGCAGCGAGCGTGAGCGATGCTGCGCGCCAACCCAGTTCGTGTGCCAGGCCGGTGGCGATCGGCGCACCAGCGATCAGGCCCAGCGAAGAGCCCGCGAAGACCGCCGCGGTCGCCCGGCCGCGCATTCCTTCCGGCGCGTACCGTGCCGCTACCACGGGGATCTGTGACCACACCAGGCCGTGTGCGATCGCCGCCACGCCGCGTGCCAGTGCCGCGACCGTGAAGTTCGGAGCCAGGCCGAATGTCACCTGCGAGAGGGCCAGCAGCACAAGGGAGGCGGTGAGGGCGCGACGCCGGTCCAGCCGCCGACAAGCCCACACCGCGGGCAGCGTCGCCGCCCCGGCCGCGATCGCGTACACGGTGAGCAGGAGCCCAGCCGTGGCGGGGGCCACGTGCAATCCCATGGCGAGATCGTTCAATGCGCCGATCGGAAATAGCTCGGCGGTCAGGTACACGAACAGTGCCAGGCCCAGCACCGCCAATCGTTTGTACAGTGCACCGGCCGTGGTCGCTTGCGCTGCGGCCATTCGCGTCATCGCGGCAGGCGGTCCAGGAAGGAGGACACGTCCGCAACCCACGGCCCAGCCTCCGCAGGCGTGAAAATATGCCCGGCCGACGGGTATTCGATCAATTCGGCACCTGCGATGCCAGAAGCCAACTGGCGAACGGTGTCCGGCAGCACGACCCGGTCCTCGCCACTCACGACCACGAGGGTGGGCACGTCGACGGCGGCGAGCAGCGGCCGGATATCGGTGCGGCTCACCAGCTCCACATGATCGGCGCCGCCGAGGGGATAGCCGGCGCGGATCTGCCGGACCGCCACCGCGTGCTCGTCCTCGGACACAGTTGTGAGCGTTCCAGGTGAGTTGGCGTAGAAGAGCAACTCGGCCAAGGTGTCGAAATCGCCGCGCTCGGCCAGATGCCGCCACACACGGACCAGTGCGCGTGCCTGCGCGTCCGGATATACCAGCCCGACGGTCAGTACCAGCGCGCTGACGTGCTCGGGATGCCGGGTGGCGGCGGTCACGGCGACAGCAGAACCCAGCGAGAGCCCGACGATCGGAAATCGATCCGCACCGGCCGCCAAGGCGGTCGCGACCACGGTGTCGGCGAGTTCATCGATCGACAGCGGCGCGGTCGCCTTCGGTGTTTTGCCGGCGCCAGGATAGTAGGGTCCGACGAATCGCCGATCGGTAATGGTACCGATGAGTGGTGCGAAGTTCTCGCGGACACCACCCCCGGCGCCGTGGGCGAGAGCGACCACCGGACCGGCACCGCTGTCGACGACGTCTACCTGGTCCAACAACTGCTGACGCTGCGTATCGGAAATCATGCCGCGAACCTAAGCGTTGACGTTGGCGTGAAGGTCAAGACGAACTCCGGACCACGCAGGGCACGGCATGCGGATCGGTGAACTCGCCCGCCGCACGGGCACGACGACGCGCGCATTGCGCTATTACGAGGAGCAAGGACTGCTCGCGTCCGAACGGACCGACAACGGCTACCGGGACTACAACGAGGCATGTCTGATGCGAGTCCGCCAGATCCGGGCACTGCTCGACGCCGGATTCAACTCGCAAACCGTCGCGCAACTGCTGCCCTGTGCCAGCGGCCCGCGCCCACAACTCGAACTGTGCCCCGACATCGTCGCAGCCATGCAAACAACTCTGCAGCGCATCGAATCCGACCTGGAGACCCTCAGCAGCCACCATGCAGCGGTGTCCTCGTTTCTCGAGGATGAATCCTACTCGGAGTCCGCCTGAGAAGATCCGCCCCAGCACGGTGTGCCCGGCTGCTCGCGAATGCTGCCGATCATTCCAACGGCTCGACCCGGCGGCGCAGCAGGCAGAATTCGTTCCCCTCCGGGTCGGCCAATACGTGCCACTGTGGGCTGCGGCCCGCCGAAGCCGGTTCCGGGTGGACCGATCTCCGAAGCGTCGCCTTCCCAGCCGAGTTCGACATAACCGAGGACTTCGCACCAGAAGTCCGCCAGCCGTTGCGGGTCGGCGCAGTCGATGACGAGTTCGGTGATCCGGCAGGCCATCGACGCGACACTACGCGCGCGAGAAACGTCAGTTCCATAGGCGGCGGACACGCGCACTCGGTCCTCTCGAGTGCCGTCTCGCTCGCGGTTGCGGCTCAGCCGAGCAATTGCCGGCTCAATGCCAGCAGTTCAGCGGTCGACAGGGCTTCCTCCACCACCGTCGGTCGTGGATCCGCCGCCGACGCAGGTGTGGACGGTGGAACACCCTCCGAGTACGCGGGAGTGAGGCGGATGTCGAGTTCCGCGGCCAGCAACTCGACGGTGGGGCAGCCCCAGATGACGGCGGCGGGGACGTCGATACCGAGTCGGGCGCCGAGGCGGGCCGACAGCTCCACGGCGTGCACCGAGCCGATCCCGAGCTGTTCGAAGTTCTGCCGGGCGGCCACACGGTCGGGCGCGATGCCGACGACTTCGGCGAGTTCGGTGGTGACCAGGGCCGCGAGCGCCGCGACACCGGGTGCGTCGGAACGCCGAGGCTCGCTGGACCCGGCAGACGACGCGATCGCCACCGAGTGCCGTACGGTCGCGAATGACTCGACAGCTTCGATTGCCGTCTCCGACGATACGACCGGCACTGCCTGCGAGCCTGGGGGCTGCGGGTCCGCCCAGTGCCGTTCGCGCTGGAAAGGATAGGTGGGAAGGGATACCGGGCGGCCGGGCGGGTTCACCACGGCCCAGTCGGGCTCGACGCCACGCTCGAACAGCGTGCCCGCTGCGTGCAGCAGGTCGCGGTGATCCACCGTGCCGGGACGCAGGGCCGCGGACAACACGAGGCCCAGTACCGCGTTCTCGTCTCTGTCCACGTCCGTCGCAGCCCCGTCGAGGTAGGCGTCGAGGAATTCGACGACCTTGTCCACCTCGTCGGCCACTGTCGAAATCCGATGCTGGAAGGCGGTTCTCGTGGCCAGTGTGTGCGCGAGGTCGCCCAGACGGATGTCGGGGTCGCGCACGAGATGCTCACGCAGCCGACGTGCGTGCTCCCGCAGAGCGGCTTCGGTGCGGGCGGACAGCACCACCAGCCGCTCCGAGACGCCGCTGTCGACGACCGGATCGGGTGGGGGCGCCGCTTCGGCGATGACGTGGGCGTTCGAGCCGCCGAAACCGAACGCGCTCACCGCGGCGCGGGCGGGTCCGTCGTGCCGCGGCCACGCCATCTCCGTGTCGGCCACGCGCACTCCTGTTGCAGCGGGATCGAGCTCCGCAGGCGCATGGTCGAAATGGAGGCTGCGCGGTATCCGGCGATGCGACAGGGCCAGCGCGACCTTCACCAGTCCGGCCATGCCCGCGGCCGCTTCGGTGTGCCCGATGTTGGTTTTGATCGAGCCGACGATCAGCGGTGCGCCGGGGGCTCTGCCGGTGCCGTAGACGTCTGCCAGCGCGGACAATTCGGCGCGGTCACCGACGGCGGTGCCGGTGCCGTGCGCCTCGACGTAATCGATCGTCGACGGGTCCACACCCGCTCGCGCGCAGGCCCGCCGCAACAGCTGCCGCTGACCGTCGGCGCTGCTGGCGGGCATGGAGCGGTGCCTGCCGTTGTTGTTGGTGGCGCTGCCAAGCAGGGTGCAGTACACGCGGTCGCCGTCGCGCAGTGCTTGTCTCAGCGGTTTGAGCACGACGACCGCCCCGCCTTCGCCGCGCACGTAGCCATCGGCGGAGGCGTCGAAGGTGTGCGAGCGACCGCGTGCGGACAGCACGCCCAGCGCGGACAACCCGATCGTGGTCTCCGGTATCAGGTTCAGTTGCACGCCACCGGCGATGGCCAGCGCGCTCTCACCCGCCCGCAATGCCTGGCAGGCCAGGTGTACCGCGACCAGCGATCCGGCGCAGGAGGCGTTGACGGTCATGCTGGGCCCATCGAAACCCAGGAAGTACGACACCCGGTTGGCGATCACGCCCTCGACGTCTCCGGTACTGGTGAACGGGGTGATGGCGGTGGCGCCCCTGGCGAGTTTGACGGCGCGGTAATCGTTGAATTTGTTGGCGAAATAGACGCCGGTGTGCGGAACCCGGTCGGGCCGGATCGCCGCGTCCTCGAGTGCCTCCCAGGCCAATTCGAGCGCCAGGCGTTGCTGTGGATCCATATCGGCGGCCTCGCGCGGGGTGATTCCGAAGAATTCGGCATCGAAGCCGGCGACGTCCGCCACATACCCGCCCGCGACCGACACCGTCTTGCCCGCGGCGGCACGATCGCGCCCGCGGTGGTCGCCGGACCAGCGGCCGGGCGGCGGCTCGTCGGCGATCGCGTCGGTCTCCTCGATCAGCAACCGCCACAACGCTTCCGGAGAATCGGCGCCGCCGGCGAAGCGACAGCTCATGCCGATCACGGCGATCGGCTCCGCGCCGACGCGGTCCGGCCGAGAACGGGCGTGCCGCTTGGTCTTTTTCACGCTACTCACCTGCCCGCGATCCACCGACCGTGCACTCGCGCAACAGGCGGTGCGGTGAATCTGCCGATCTTGTTGTGGGGTCGGGACATGTGCCGGAGACTTTACCTGTGCTGTTTTCCGAAAGCCCCGTTTTCGCTCGGGTGACGTCCGCGCTGGGGGGCGAGGCACGGCGTCGAGAACTATTCCGTTTCGCTTCTGTCGGTGTCGCGGCGTTCACGCTGGACACCGCGGTGTTCCTGACCTTGAAGAGCACCGTGCTCGAGCCGCATCCGGTCACGGCGAAGGTGGTCGCGGTGCTGGCGGCGATCACGCTGTCGTATGTGCTCAACAAGCAGTGGTCGTTCGACGGACGCGGCGGGCGGCGCGGTCATCACGAGGCCGCGCTGTTCTATCTGGTCAGTTTCCTGGCCGTCGCGATCAACACCGCGCCGCTGTGGGTGTCGCGGTATGTGTTGCATCTCGAAGTGCCCGAGGTTTCTCGTTTCACTCAGAACATGGCCGATTTCGTGGCCGCTCAGCTGATCGGCACCGTGCTGGGTATGGTGTTCCGGTTCTGGGCCTTCGTGCGGGTGGTGTTCCCCGACCAGGTCGGGCCACCCGGCCCGGCGTGAGAGTTCCGATCACCCTGATGACAACCCTGTCACGGCTGATCGCGCACCGTGCGGGCCGCATCGCCGCGCCGCGACACCCCGTCGGCACGTTCGCCCTGCCGTGCGGGTGGTAGGAAAGGGAGCGTGTCCGCAACTGGCGAAGGATTCGACCCGAACAGAAACTCCCGCGCGGTGTCGGAAGTGGTGGAGCTGGTCAGCACGCTGATCCGCTTCGACACCTCCAACACCGGCGACCTGGCCACCACCAAGGGGGAGCGCGAGTGTGCGCAGTGGGTGGCCGATCAGCTGCATCAAGCGGGGTATGTCACCGAGTACGTCGAGTCCGGCGCGGACGGGCGCGGCAACGTCTTCGCGCGACTGGAGGGAGCCGACCCGAGTCGCGGCGCGCTGATGATCCACGGGCATCTGGACGTGGTGCCCGCCGAGGCCTCGGACTGGAGCGTGCACCCGTTCTCCGGTGCGGTGCGCGACGGCTACGTGTGGGGCCGCGGCGCGATCGACATGAAGGACATGGTCGGGATGGCACTGGCGGTGGCCCGCCAGTTCAAGCTCGAGGGCACGGTGCCGCCGCGCGATCTGGTCTTCGCCTTCCTCGCCGACGAGGAGAACGGCGGCAAGTGGGGTTCGCAGTGGCTGGTGGACAACCGCCCCGATCTGTTCGACGGCATCACCGAGGCGGTGGGGGAGGTCGGCGGGTTCTCGCTGACCGTGCCGCGGCCCGACGGCACCGAACGCAGGCTGTATCTGGTGGAGACCGCCGAGAAGGGGCTGGGCTGGATGCGGTTGCGCGCCAAGGCCCGCGCGGGCCACGGCTCGTTCCTGCACGAGGACAACGCCGTCACCATCCTCGCCGACGCGGTGGCCCGTCTGGGCAAACACACCTTCCCGTTGGTGCTGTCGGATTCGGTGGCCGCGTTCCTCGCCGCCGTTGCCGAGGAGACGGGTCTGGAGTTCGATCCGGCGAGTCCCGACATCGAGGGCCAGCTGGCGAAGTTGGGCACCATCTCCCGCATCATCGGCGCGACCCTGCGCGACACGGCGAACCCCACCATGCTGCAGGCCGGTTACAAGGCCAACGTGATCCCGCAGACCGCCGAGGCGGTGGTGGACTGCCGTGTGGTTCCCGGACGGCAGGCAGAGTTCGAGCGGGAGGTGGACGAGCTGATCGGCCCCGACGTCGAACGGGAGTGGATCACCAAGCTCGACTCCTACGAAACGACCTTCGACGGCGATCTGGTCGAAGCGATGAACAACGCCGTGCTGGCCCACGACCCGCGCGGCCGCACCGTGCCCTACATGCTCTCCGGCGGGACGGATGCGAAGGCGTTCGCCCGCTTGGGTATTCGCTGCTTCGGTTTCGCGCCGTTGCAGCTGCCGCCGGAGCTGGACTTCACCGCCCTGTTCCACGGCGTCGACGAGCGGGTGCCGGTGGAGGCCCTCGAATTCGGCACCCGCGTGCTGGAACACTTCCTACTGCACAGCTGATCCGATCCGGAAGAGAGGTTTCATGACCTACAACCCCTACGACGCGCTTCCGCAGGTGCCGTCGTTCACGCTCACCTCCGACGACGTCACCGACGGACAGCCGTTCAAAAATGAGCAGGTCAGCGGCATCTTCGGGGCGGGTGGCCAGGATATCTCCCCGCAGCTGTCCTGGTCGGGTTTCCCTGCGGAGACCAAGAGTTTCGCGGTGACGGTGTACGACCCCGACGCCCCCACCGCCTCCGGCTTCTGGCATTGGGTCGTCGCCGATATCCCCGTGAGCGCGACCTCCCTGCCCGCGGGCGCGGGCAGCGGCGAAGAGGGCGGCGCGATGCCGACCGGTTCGATCACCCTGCGCAACGACGGCGGCTTCCACGGCTTCGTCGGCGCGGCCCCTCCGCCCGGGCACGGCCCGCACCGCTACTTCATCGTCGTGCACGCCGTCGATGTCGAGAGCCTGGGCATCGATGAGACCGCCAGCCCCGCCTACCTGGGCTTCAACCTGTTCTCCCACACCCTTGCCCGCGCGACCCTGATCGCCACCTACGAGCAGAAGTAGGAACCGCCGCACGGATCGTGGCCCTGAGCGAAACGCTCGGGGCCACGGTGCTTTCTGGTGGCAGCGCTCATGCAAAGGAATTCGCGGGCGCGAATCGCCTGCGCCGTCGAGAATCGCCCTATGGACATCTCTGAAGCGGTCCGAGGCGCGCGCCTGCTCGCTGCCGATATCGAACGGTCCCTCGGCTTCTCGGCAAGGGTCGGCACCGAGTACCCCGAACAGTGGCGCCGCTTCCACGGGCTGGCGGGGCGTCCGATCCCGACGGCGTGGGTGAGCATTTCGGTGCCGGAGGTCGGCACGACCATAGCCCTCGATCCCAGCGACCCGGGCAGTACGACTGCCGAAGGGTTCGCGAATGAGCTCGTGCAGGTTCTGCAGGACGATATCCAGATCCACCTGCGCGAGCCGTGGCCGAGGGATCCCGCCGCGAGCGGCCACGCCCTGGTGGCGACCGAGCGGGGCTGGCAGGGCACGGTGGATCGCGACCATCTGGTTCCGTATGGCGAACTCGGACCGGCACTTGATCCGACCAGTCGGTATTTCCAGCGCTGACTCGTTTCTCGTCGCGGCCTGGCCGTTCGCAGGCGCTACGCTGCCGCTGGACAGCCGCCCAAGTGGGCGCGTGAGGGATTGATGAGGGTAAGAAATTGATCATTCGCACGGAAACGGCCTGGGTGCTCTTCTTAGCCGGGCTCATCTTCCTGTGGGCGCTGGTGCTCGGCGTGTGGAAGTGGCAGGCGATGACCACTTCGCCGAACGGCCTGGCCCACCCCTACGTCGACATCGCCCACCGAGCCGCGTTGCTGTATTCGTTCGCGACCGGATTGATCGCGTGGTTCGTCGAACTGTCCGGCTGGCCCACCGCGGTGAACGCCACCGCGGCCGGGGCGATCATCCTGCTGTTCGTGGTGACGATCGCGAACTACATTCGGCTCGGACTACAGCGCGAGACCGACAACCAGATGCGCAACCCACCGCCGTCGATGCGTTTCGTCCTCGCAGCGTTGATCATCGGCGAGATCGGCGGATTCGCGGTGCTGCTGGTCGGCTTCGCCGTGGAACAACTGGGGTAGTCGATTCGGATCGGCGGCTTCGGACCCGCTGCTGTGAAGTCATGCCGCGAGCAATGTCCGGGTCCGTTCGCCGAAGTCCGCGACCAAGGGATGTGGACCGAAGGCGACCATGCGCCGCTGGATGTCGCGCACGGCTTCCACGGAGCGCGAGGACTTGACCTTTCGTGCGAGGTCCAGCGTCCGCACACCGGCGGCATGGGCGGCCTCGAGGTCGCGCCTTTGCAGGTGGGCGACCGCGAGCGCGGCGTGGGAGAGCGAACCCCGCCGTGCACGGTTCTGCGCACGTGCGTAGGCGATCGATCGGCGGGCGTGCGATGCGGCTTGATCCGGCTGTCCGAGGTCGCGAAACGCGTTCGCCCACTCACCGCAGATGTATGCCTGGTCGATGAACAGCGCCCATTCGGGTTCGCGGTCGGGCTCGACTCGAGCGAACGCCTTTTCCGCGGCGTTGATCGCGCGAGCGGTGCCGGCCTTGTCGCCGATGACAGCGAGCGAGCGAGCCTCCAAGGTCCACAGGTCCGCCAGGCAAGCGGGCGCATCCACCTTCGCCAGGCCTTGGCGGCCCGCCTGGGCGAGTCGCCGGCCTTCGTGCGGATGCCCGAGCAAGGTGGCTTGGTCGGCCAGTCCGGCGAGGACGTGCGCGCCGAGCGCGGGATCGCGCGACTCTTCGGCCAAGCGTAGCGCTTGGATCAGATACCGCTGCGCCGTGCCGTGCTCCCCGTTGTCGAACGCCATCCACCCGAGCAGGTAGGTCTGTTCGGCCGCGGCTCCGCACAGCGCCACGCGGACGTCCTCGGTGTGCGTGCGCCGCAGCAGCGGGTACACGTGTTCGTTCATGTAGGCCGCCAGCACCAGCCGCCCCGAGCCACCACCCTGGAAGATGTCCATTTCCTGGAATGTGCCGAACATGTTCTTCACGGCGGTGACGTCCTCGAGCCGTACCCGCCGACGTTCATCCGGTAGCTGATCGAGAGTGTTCAGCAGCCAGTCGCGCGACGGCCCGATCGCCGCGACGGCGGCGAACGGAGCTGCGGCAAGGAGCTTCCTGCGATCCACGTCTGCCCTCCCGAGATCTGCGACCGCTTCCAGTGTCCGTGTCCACGATGGGTGGTAGACGAGGCCGCGGTCAACGGTCGGCATCTCGCCCAGACCGAGGTCATAGGTCGTCACGCGATATCCGAAGCGCGCCGAGAACAGATCCGCGAGGATTGCCGGAACCGGCGGGCGCGGGCGTTCTCCCTCGTCCACCCAGCGCCGCACGCTGGACGCGTCGGGCCTGATCTGGGGTTCACCCCATTCGACCGCCAGCGTGCGCACGCGGCGCGCCAATTCGCTGCGACTCCAACCTGAACGGGCCAGCCACTCGGAAAGGTGCATGTTCGCACTGTTCATCACACCCGCCATTTCGTCACTGGAAGAGGTCGATCCACCACCTTTCAACACCCGCTGTGACCTTACTCGCCGCGCTTCCGAAGGGTGTGCTGAATACGCGTCCGGTCAGGGGGAGCTCAGCGCGAGTCCTGCCGCAGGCTCCCGCCGTTTCCGAGCGGTTTCCGCAGTTCGCGGATCGGGCGCATTTTCAGGGTCGATTCATTTGAGCAGGGGGTTCGATGGGACGGATACCTTTCGGGAACACGCCGCTGGCGCGGTGCGCCTACTACCGGCAGGTGTGCGATCTGCCCGCGGAGGTCGATCCACCTCAGGTGGGGCGCATAGTGCTACGCATGGGGGTGGCGTGGGCGGTGATCATGCCCGCCACGCTGGGCCAGGACGTGAAGGTCTGGATGCAGCGGCATCATCACGCGATCGGGCCGATCTTGTCGCATCCCCGATCGAAACGGTGGACGTACCTGACGCAGCCCGACTTGCCCGATGACATCTCACTGTTCGCGGAGATGTTCCGGCTCAACGTCTCGTTGGTGCGCGCCGGCGGAACCGTTGCGTTGCCGAGTCCGGCCGATCGCGGTACCACGTTCCGTGCGTGGGTCACGCGGCCGCACACCGCATTTCGTCCCTCGGGAAGCGTGGTTGTGGCCGCTATCCGTGGGTGTGTGGCCGAACGCATCGCCCGCCGAAAGCGGGGCATCGCGTATGCGTGAGAGATGCGGTGTGCGGAACGTGTTGGCGCACCAGGGAATAGGTGGGCTCGCACGCCGCGATCGCGATGCTCGGTACGCCGCAACGGAGCCGCGGCGGTGAACGGTGACCAGCGCCGTGGGTCTCCGCTGCCGTCCGAGCCGGATGTCCATCTGTCGGTGTTCTGGCACGGCGTCCGGATGGACTTCGTCGCCTGCGTGACCGCCGCGTGCTTGTTCGTCCAGGAATGGCGTGCCCGCCACTGGCACGACGCGGTAGAGGTCTCGATGGGCGATACGGACGGGTATCCGCGATTGCCGTGCGAGCGGTTGTATCTGGAGCCGTGACAGTCGGCAACGTCCGCGCGCCGTGCGCGTGCTGCGCCTCGCGCGACGAGGGCAGCACGCTCGGCGACAGCTTCGTGCCGCATCATCGACGAGACACCCGGCAAGGCCGGGCCGTCATGATCGCGGCCGAGGCTCTCCGATGGACATTCCGGCGATGCGACAGCGATCGAGTCGGCGCTTGTCCACGGCGGGCGCCGCGGCTGCGGTAGCCGGTGGGGTATCCGGATGGGCCGTCAACGCGCGTCTCGCTGCTGGACGCCCGGCGCGGCGGCCTGTCCCCAGCGGGTGTGCTCGGGTGCGGTGAACGCGGCGACCAAGCCCTCGGCCGTGCCGTCGTGGTCTCCGAACAGCTCGGCGGTCTCGGTGGCGACCTCGGTGCTGCGCGCGAACATGTCCTGCTCGTATTCGGCGAGGGCGGTCTCGATGTCGTCGCGGTGCGCGGCGAGGGCGTTGCCGAGTTCGGCGCCGTCGAGCAGGGCGAGGTTGGCGCCTTCACCGTTGGTGGGCATGAGGTGAGCGGCGTCGCCGAGCAGGGTCACCCCCGGCACCCGATCCCACCGGTGTCCGACGGGCAGGGTGTAATGCGGGCGCCAGACCGGCGGGATGTCGGCGTCGGTGATCAGCGCGGTGAGTTGCGGCGCCCAGCCGTCGAACTCCTGCGCGATGCGTGCGGTGGCCGCGGCGGCGTCGGTGAAATCGATGGCGGCGAACCAGTCGTACGGCCTGGCGAGCACCACGTAGGCGTGCAAGGTGTCGCCCCTTTCCCGGTGCGCGTGGATCTCTCGGCCCGGCGAGGGCGCCGTCATCGATCCGCCGCCGACCGCTTCCGCGGCGGCGGGGTGGCGGGTGTCGGCGTCGAACAGGTAGGTCTCGACGAACGACTCGCCGGTGTAGTCGGGTACGGCGGTGGACAGCAGCGGCCGGACCCGTGACCACGCGCCGTCGGCGCCGACCAGCAGGCTCGTGACGACCGTGCTGCCATCGGCGAAGGTCACCTCGTGGCGGCCCGCGCCGAGAGCGCGAACACCGCTGAGTTTGTGACCCCATCGGACTGTGCCTGCCGGCAGCGAGTCGAGCAGCAGTTGTCGCAGTTCGCCACGCTGCACCTCGGGGCGTCCACCGGTGCCGTCGTCGGGTTTGTCGAGCAGGACGGTCCCGTTCGGATCGAGCACCCGCATCGCCTGGCGGCCCTCCAGGACGAGGCCGCGGAATTCCTCCATCAGTCCGGCCGCCGCGAGGGCGAGTTGGCCGTTGTAGTCGTGGATGTCGAGCATGCCGCCCTGCGTGCGTGCCGTCGGGGTCGGTTCGGCCTCGTACACCGTGGCCGGGATGCCGTGGACGTGCAAGACGCGGGCCAGAGCGAGTCCGCCGAGTCCGGCGCCGATGATGGTTACCGATTTGGTCATGGTGACGAGGGTGCTGGGCGGGGATTGCACGGCCCTTGCGCCCGGCTTGCACTCTCATGCGTCATTCCGTCGATGCGGCGAAACGCCCGCTCGCGACGTGCAGCCGCCCACGGCGTGACCGCGCCCGCCTCCAAACGCGAAGGTAGCCGTTTCGGGCGGGGCGAGTTCGACGTCGGTGTCGACCTCGATGGCGTCGGCCGCCCGGTTTCCGAACGACCGACGGCCCGTCTACATGGCAGCGTTCGGACAGGTCGGCGACGAGGCCGACCCGGTCAGTACGCGTCGGCGGTGCAGAGCACCTCGCTGATCTTCGTCCCCGACTTGTCCGCGGAACCGACATTTGCCAGCATCGCGGGCGGGTAGTACTGGGCGAGGCTGGTGTAGGCGCCGGACAGCGCGGCGGCGGGATCGGGGCCCGCGCCGCTGCCCACGGCGTTGTCGCTGTAGACGAGCGCGCCGCAGCCGTCTGCCCAGTCCACGAGGACGACACAGTCGGACACGCCGTCCAGGCCGCACGCGGCCAGCGCCTCCTCGACGGCCTCCTCGCGGCTGGCCGCATCGATGCTGGTGCCGTAGCTCCAGTCCCCGACACTGAACGCGATCGCGCCGTGGAGACCGGCCGCGTTCGCCGTGCCGGCGCCTATCGCCGACCAGGCCGTCAAACCCGCGACCGCGACAGCGGCCTTACCCATGAACCTCATCGAGCACTTTCCTCTGTCGACGCGAGCGGAATCAATCCGACCAATCATGGCGGATCACTGTCCGATTCGCCCAATTTCGGAGGTCTGCCGCTGGTCAGGGATACTCCGGCGATCCGGTGTGGCACTCCGGCCGGGAACGCGCGGCGCAGACGGGCCGGGCGGGCTGTGGGGCCCAGGGCTGGGTGTCGGTGTTCGTGTCGGCGGGGCGTGCGGTGCCGCCGAGTCGGGCGAGTCCCCAGAGGACCAGCGCGGTCACGGCGTAGAGGGCGCCGACCCAGCAGGAAGCCTGCCATCCCCAGCAGCTGTATGCCCACGTGGTGGTGATCGCCCCGAGGGCGGATCCGAGGGAGTAACAGGCCATGTAGACGCCGATGACGCTGCCTGCGCGGTTCGGATGCGCGGTGGTCAGCAGATGTTGGCTGCTCACGTGCACGGCTTGGATGGCGAAGTCGAGCACGACGATGCCGGCCACCAGCAGCCACAGGCTCGATCGGGCCTGGGCGATGAGCAGCCAGGAGCCGGTGAGCAGCGCCAGCGACCAGCCGGTGATCGCCTGTGCGTGACCGGTGTCGGACCATCGTCCCGCGCGGACGGCCCCGAGCGCTCCGGCCAGGCCGGCGAAACCGAACAGGCCGATCGCGGTCGTGCCCAGGTTCCAGGGCTCGGCACCGAGCGGCAGCGCGAGCCCGCTCCAGAGGGTTCCGAAGGACGCGAACAGGAACAAGGCGATCAGGCCACGGCTCAGCAACAGTCGATCCGTGCGCACCAGCCGCCCCATCGATGCCAGCACCCGCGGGTATCGCGTGTCGCTCGTCCTGCGGTCCGGGGCGAGCCGCGCTCGGGCGGTGACGGCGAGTACCGCGCACAGCGTCGCGAGCACCGCATAGACCGCACGCCAGCCGACCGTATCGCCCAGCGCGCCCGCCACGACGCGGACACCGAGGATGCCGATCACCACGCCCGAGGTGACGGCCCCGATATTGCGGCCCCGCGCGCGCGGTTCGGAGACCGCGGCGACATAGGCGACCGTTACCTGGACCACGACCGCGAACAACCCTGCGATCGCCAGTCCCGCCATCACGAGGACACCGTGGGGTGCGGCGGCCGCCAGCGCGGCCCCCGCCGCGGTGAGCGCGAGATGCGCGGTGATGAGCCGGCGACGGTCGACCACGTCCCCGAGCGGCACCAAGACGACGAGACCGGCGAAGTAGCCGATCTGCCCGGCGGCTACCAGCCGGCCCAGCGACTCCGGCGCCAGTCCCAGATCGCGCCCCACCGTTGCCAATACCGGCTGGATCGCGTAGATCGTCGACACTGCCACAGCGCACACCAGTGCCAGGATCCATCGCTGCGCTCGGGTGATTCCCGACGACACCACACCTCCACAATTGGTAGCAAAATGAAACCAATGGCAGAGTAGGCATAATGGTTTCGAATTGCAACCAATAGCGAGGAGTGGCATGCCGCCGATGCCCGGTTCCGCCCGCGAGTGGACCGATCCCACCTGCCCGGTAGCTCGGACGATCGACCTGGTGGGTGATCGGTGGAGCCTGTTGATCGTGCGCGACGCCATGGACGGCGCGGCCGCGTTCACCGAGTTCCAGCAGCGCCTCGGGATCGCCAGGAACATCCTCGCCGACCGCCTGCGCCGGCTCGTCGACCACGGTGTTCTCACCAGCACGCCGACCCCCGGCGGCAAACGGCACGTCTACGAACTCACCGAAGCCGGGCAGGATCTCTTCACCGCCATCGTCGCGTTGCGGCAGTGGGGAGAACGCCACGCCTTCGCCGACAACGAGCCGCACTCCACACTCATGGGCCTCGACGGCAGCCCCGTCGCCGAACTGCGCGCCGAAACCCCCTCGGGCGAAATCCTCACAGCGGCAACGACGCGAGTCCACAAGGTCGGCTGAACACTGCGTGGCAGCACCGGCGGCCGGTCGCCCGGCGCCGGGTAAGTTCGGTGGACCGCCGATCCGAACAGGAGTCAGCAGTGCCCATCGAGCACGAAGCCAAGATCCTCGACATCGACCCCGACGCCATCGCGCAGCACATCATCGACAAAGGCGGCCGGAAACTCGGCGAGCACTTCATGCGCCGCTACGTCTACGACATCGCCCCGGGCGATGCATCGAAGTGGATCCGGTTGCGCGACAACGGCAGGGGCACCACGCTCGCCGTCAAGCACATCACCAGCGACGCCATCGACGGCACCCATGAAGTCGAGGTGAGCGTCGACGACTTCGCCACCACCAACGCCCTGCTCGAGATGCTGGGCTTCGCCGCGAAGTCCTACCAGGAGACCAAGCGCATCAGCTTCGCGCTCGACGGCGCGCAGCTCGAGATCGATACCTGGCCGCGAATTCCGCCGTACCTGGAGATCGAGGCCGCGACCAAGGACGACGTGATCCGGATCGCCGGACTGCTCGGTTACACCGAAGCCGATCTGACCGGCGAGAACACGATCAAGATCTACGCGCGGCACGGCATCGACCTCGACACCGTGCGCGAACTACGGTTCTGAGCCGGTGATCGCGGCGCGCGTGGCGACAGGCGCGACCGACCGGCCCGCGCTGTGGACCCAGGCGTGAAGCTCTGGGCCACAGCGCTTTCCGACGGACCTATTTGACGCCGATCACCTGATCGGAGGGTTCCTTGGCGTAGAGCGACTCGATCTCGGCGTGGTATTTGGCCGCGATGGGGGCGCGCTTGAGCGACATCTTCGGGGTCAGTTCGTCGCCGCCGGGCTCCCAGACCGCGCCGAGGATGGTGAAGCGTTTGATCTGCTCCACGCGCGACAGTTTGGCGTTGCCCGACTGGACCGCGGCGAGTACCTCGTCGACGATCTGCTTACGTGTGGCCAGGGCGGCGATGTCCTCGCCGGTGGCGTCGAGTTCCTTGGCGCGCAACGCGGCGACGTCGGGGTCGAGCACGATGAGGGCGGCGATGTAGGGCTTGGCGTCGCCGATGGCGACGACCTGGCCGATCAGCGAGGAGGCGGCCTTCACCGAGTTCTCGATGTTGCTGGGGGCGATGTTCTTGCCCGCTTCGTTGATGATCAGTTCCTTCTTGCGGTCCACGATCCGCAGGTAGCCGTCGGCGTCGAGGGTGCCGATGTCACCGGTGTGCAGCCAGCCGTCGGAGTCGATGGCCTCGGCGGTCTTGTCGGGCATGTTGCGATAGCCGCGGGTGACGATCGCGCCGCGCACCAGCACCTCGCCGTCGGCGTCCAGTCGTAGCTCCACGCCGTCGGCCGCGCGCCCGACCGAACCGGGCCGGGGCTTGTCCAGTTCGGTGTAGGTGCCCACGCCGGTGGTCTCCGACATGCCCCACACCTCGCTGACGGTGAAGCCCAGGCCGAGGAAGTACTCCAGGGTCTCCGGCGGGATGGGCGCGGCGCCGGACGAGGCGACCTTCAGTTGATCCAGGCCCAGAGCATGGCGCAGCTTGGACAGCACCAGCGTCTCGGCGATCTTGTGCTGCGCGCTCAGCAGGGGACCGCGGCCGTGACCCGCCAGATCGGCGCGGGCGGCCGCGATTCCGGTGCCGATCGCCCAGTTGGCCAGCGCCTTCTTCACCGGGCTCGGTTCTTCGGCGAGTTTGCCCTCGACACCGGCCTTGATCTTCTGCCAGACGCGCGGGACGCCGAAGAAGGTGGTCGGGCGCGCGTCGGGCAGGGCGGCGGCGACTTCGCGCGGATCGGGCACGGTGGTGATCTGGATGCCGGTGAGCAGGTTGAGCGCGTGCGCGGAGATGCGGTCGGCGACGTGCGCGGCCGGCAGGTAGGACACCACCCGATCGTCCGGGCCGACCTGTAGCGGGCCGCTGAGCAGGACGATGATCTGGGCGAGCACGTTGCGGTGGGTGATCTCCACCCCCTTGGACGGCCCGGTGGTGCCGGAGGTGTAGATCAAGGTGGCCAGGTCGTCGGCCCCGACAGCCTGCCAGGCGGCGTCGAAATCGAAGTCGGCGGCGGGCGCGGCCTCCACCTCTTCCAGGGTGACGGCGCCCTCGGCGGGACCGTCGACCATGACGATGTGCTCGACCGGCACACCGGAGGCGGTGATCCGGTCGAGGAAGACCTGCTCTGTCACCACCACTTTGTTGCCCGCGTTGGTGAACAGATGGGCGATCTGCTCGGAGGAGCTGGTGTTGTAGACGGAGAACGGGGTGGCGCCCAGGTGCAGCGCGGCGGTGTCGACGAGATTGAATTCGGGGCGGTTGGTGAGCATGATGCCGACCGTGTCGCCGTGGCCGACGCCGAGCCCGGCCAGGCCCGCGGCGATCGAGCGCACCCGTTCGGCGTACTCGCGCCAGGTGTACTGCTGTGCGCCGCCCACCTTGCGCAAGGCGATCTGGTCGGGGCGCAGCCGCGCGGTCTCCTGGAATGCGGCGGGAACGGTGTACACCGTTTTGCCCGACCGATGCGCGTATCCGATTTCTGTTGTCGTCATATCCCTGTTCCCGATAGCGCTGGCGTGAACCGGGCGCCGGCCTGCGCCGGCGCCCGATCCGGGACTCGGATCCCCGACAGGGCGCGACGAAGGCGCTGCCGGTCTCGCGAGTGAGCCGTGCCACATGTGGCACGGCTCACTCATGGTAGCCACATGTGGGAAGCCGGGTGGGGCAAACTTCAACAATCCTTCAGGCACCGATCAGATCCGGCGCGGCGCCGGGTCCGGGACGCGGACGGACGTTCTCACCGGGCGCCAGCGCGACCGGGTCCACGGCCCGCGACTCGCCGCCGGGATCGCCGCCGTGCTCGTCCGACGCCCACGGTGCGGAATCGGTCGGGATCCAGTGCTTGCGACGGGTGCGCTTGGCCTCCAGGTACTCGCGGGCGCGTTCGCTCAGCGCCCGCGTGCGCAACGGCACGGGGGTGACTCGCAACCCTTCCTGCCGCAAAGCCTCCACCTTGGCGGGATTGTTGGTCAACAGCTGCACCGAACGCAGTCCGAGGCCGGCCAGCGCGCGTGCGGTGGCCACGTAGGTGCGCCCGTCGGCGGGGTAGCCGAGGGCTTCGTAGCTGGTGAAGGTGTCCGCGCCGGAGCGCTCGCTTTCCCGGTAACCCAGCGCCTTGGCGATCAGCCCCGCGCCGCGGCCCTCCTGTTCGAGGTAGACCAGCACCCCCGAGCCCGCGGCCTGGATGAGATCCAGCGCCTTGTCCAGTTCCGGCCCGCAGTCGCAGTCCTGTGATCGCAGCGCCTCGCCGTACAGGCAGCGCGAGTGCACCCGCACCAGGCAACCGTCGGCGACCGCGCCGAACAACAACAGGTGCCCCTTCTCGCCGTCGGCGTCCAACTCCACCACTCGAACTCGCAGATCTTGCCCGTTGCGACGGAACCGATGCTCGGTGTCGGCAGGATCCACAGCGTTGGTCAATGCTCCTCCGTAGCGAGTTTGTAAATTCGCTCGACCTCACTCACCAGTGGCATTGCCCCGGGGACATCCCCGATCGATTGCGTCGCCACCATCGCGGCGGTCGCCCAGACGTAGTCGTTGCGTTCGGCGGGGCGGCGCGTCGAAACGAGACGATATACCAGCGCGGCGGAGAAGGCAGCGTGAGCGCCCACCGAGTCCTCCAGCGCTGTGGGGAACGGCTGGAAACGGTCGCTGACCTGGTCCGACCACACTTCGCACCGGAAATCCTGGATCGCGCAGACCGCTCCGACGCCGAGTGCGCGCAACCGCGTGGCGATCTGCTCGCCGCCGGGTGTGGCGTCCTCGCCCGCCATCGCCAGCGCGTGCAGGTCCCGGTCGCCGCCGACGAGGTAGTCCACCGCCGCGAGATGCTGATACAGGTACTGGGGACGGTCCAGCCGCGGCGCCGGATGCACCACCACCAGCGGCCGGTCCGGCAGTCCGCGCAGCTGCCCCATGATCTGCTCGATGACGCCGGTGGGCTGCTCGAAGGTCAGCAGCACCGCATCCGAGGTGGCGAGCGCCGAGCGGATCGCGTCGGTGCGTAATTCCTGTGCGCTCAAGCGGATTCGTTCGTCCTTGCAGCCGATCGTGCTGGCCGCGCCGGTGCGGGCCACGACCACCGCGGTCACCGGTGTCGGAGCGAAGGGCACCACCTTGACCAGTTCGGTGTCGACGCGTTCGCTGCGCAGGTATTCCAGGATGCGATCGCCCGCGTCGTCGTCACCGACCGCCGAGATCAGCCGAACCCGCAGTCCCAGCCGGGCCGCCGCGACGGCGCGGGTGAGGCCCTTGCCGCCGGGATGCTCCCGATAGCTGCCGCGCGCGGTCGCGCCGGAGCCGGGGATGCGGTCGACGACGTACATGTGGTCGATGACCGCGTCACCGATCACCGTGACCACACCGCGGTCGTCCGCGGTAACCGTCTCGGAGGCAATGTCTTGCGAGGACGCACCGAAGTCGACGACGTGTGCGCCGTCGAACACCGTTGCCGTGGCCAGTCGCGCGGCCAGCTCGGTGAACGCCCGGCGCTCGGGCGCGCCGCGCAGCGAACGCACCGTCAGCGTGCCGGGAACCGGTTGCACCCCAACGGCTTCGTGCAGCTGCGCCCACCGCTCGGCGAGATACTCGCGCCGCTCACCCAGATCCGCCGCGTAGAGCCGACCGGGATCCACTCCGGCGGGCGGGTTTTCGCGCAACAGCCCCAGCGCCAGTTCCGCGTCGACGACGAGCCGGTCGGTGGGATCCAACCGCAGCGCCAGATCGCGCACCAGCGGCAGCACCGCCTCTTCCCGGTCGACGCCCGCACGCCGCGCGTACTGCCGCACGGCCAGCAGATCCAGCAGGGGTAGTACGTCGATTTCGGTGCTGCGCAAGCGATCCGAGCTCAGCCCGGAGCGTTTGCACAAGCGGGTGAGGATATTGCGAACGGCAACCATTCCCGAATCCTGCGGGACCATGGCGATGCCACCCTCCTCTATCGGTGCGACACCGGGCCGTCGCACGCACGTTGGCCACGCAAATCGGGTTTAGCCAGCGGGCAAATTGTCAATTACCAAATTACAACGGCAATTGCGCGCGGGGAACGGCAAATGCCACACTGAATGTGGCGATCCCCCATCGCACCACCAGGCACATCGGGAGGGCTGGTGATGAGAGTGATCCTTCAGATACGGCAGCCGCGACGGCGACGGCGACACCGCCCCGCCGGATCCGATACCGAGCTGGTGCCCAAGCCGGTGAGGGACTGAACGAGCCGCCGGACACATCCCGTGGCACCGCACCGGTCATCACCCGCCGCACCGCGGCGCACCGGCGCGCCCACCACACGCCGTAGCGCAACCGGCCCCTCGGCGCCGCCACCGCTACCCACCCCGCCCCCTGAACCCGACCACGGCCGTGGCGCACGCCACCGCGCCGATCAGGCCCCGCACGCCGGCACCGGCACGCGACGGCAACCGGCTCGCCCGGCGTCGCGGCCGCCCCGACCGCGGCACACCGGCGAGCAACCCCCTGGACCACCCGGCCCGGCAGCGGAATTCTCCGGCCGGGACACCCCCACCACGCCCGCCGGACCGGCGGAACACACGATGCGGCACAACCACCGCGCCGCACCGGCGGATGCACGACAGGAGGCATTCGTGAGCATCGAACTCAGCATCCTGGAGCAGGCCTCACTCCACCCGTCGCACCGGAGACCGCGATGACCATCCACACCACCGAATGGACGATGACCAGTGACATAACCCCGGAATCGGCCTGCCGCGACACCGACGCGACCGACAGCTGGCGGCTGAGCTGGCTACCGGACCGGCAGCTGACCCGCGGCCAGGCACTGGCCGGGATGTCCCTGGACGAACTGCTCAGCGACCCGCACGTCGTGCACGACCGGATGACCCAGGCCCGCGTCGAGGCCTATGCCGACCAACTGGGCATCCTGCGCGACCACGCGGTGATCCTGCTCGCCAAGCGAATGGCCGCCCGGCTGGGTCAGGAACTACGGCCGAAGGGAGATCCCGCGCCGCCGGGGCGGCGACCACGGTCGCGGCGAGTGCGCGCCCGCACTGTCGAACCGCCGTTCGCACACCGCTGAATCCCTGATTCAGGCGTGGGCCTTGTGCTCCGCGCCGACCGCGTCACCGATGCTGCGGTAGCCCCCGGCCCGCAGCCGCTGCGCCAATCCGCGATGGATCCTGCGCATCCAGAACGGGCCGCCGTAGATGAAACCGGTGTAGCCCTGCAACAGCGTCGCCCCGGCGAGAACGCGTTCCCATGCCTGGTCGACGGTCTCGATGCCACCGACCGAGATCAGCACCAGCCGATCACCCACCCGCCGGTAGAGCCGCCGCAGCACCTCGAGCGAACGGTCGGCGACCGGCGGACCGGACAACCCGCCCGCGCCCATGGCGGCGACCTGCGCCGCGTCGGTGCGCAGACCGTCACGGCGGATGGTGGTGTTGGTCGCCACGATGCCCGCCAACCCCAGTTCCACGGCCAGATCGGCGACCGCGTCGATGTCCTCGTCGGACAGATCCGGCGCGATCTTCACCAGCACCGGCACCCGCACACTGTCCAGCACCGCCGCCAGCAGCGGCCGCAGCGACTCCACCGCCTGCAGATCCCGCAGGCCCGGGGTGTTGGGGGAGCTGACGTTGACCACGACGAAATCGGCCAGCGGCCCCAGCAGCGCGGCGCTGGTGGCGTAGTCCGCGGCCGCGGCCTCGGGTGCCACGATCTTGGTCTTGCCGATGTTCGCGCCGATCGGCACCCCGCCGCGGCGCGCGCGCAGCCGTTCGGCGGCCGCGGCCGCGCCGTGGTTGTTGAAACCCATCCGATTGATCAGCGCGCGATCGGCGGGCAGCCGGAACAGCCGCGGCGCGGGATTGCCCGGCTGCGCCTGCGCGGTGACCGTGCCGATCTCGGCGAAACCGAACCCCAGCGGCGCCCAGGCATCGACGCCGTCGGCGTTCTTGTCGAAACCGGCGGCCAGGCCCAGCGGCGCGGGGAACTCGACCCCGAACGCCTCGGTGCGCAGGATCGGATCGCGGGTGACCAGGACCTTGCCCATCGCCCAGCGCAGCGGCGCGCACCACGCCGCGAACCGCATGACGGCGAAGACGACGTGATGGATGCGTTCCGGCGCGACCAGGAACATCAGTCGGAGTAGCAGGGCGTACATCGGCTCACATTCCGGGTTCGGGCTGGGGTAGTAGTGCGGATTTTCGCCGCCGCAGCAGCACCCGCCTGCTGCCGTCGGTGTAGGCGCGCACTCGCGACAGCTCCCAGCCGCCGAACTCCGCCTGGATCGCCAGCCGCATGGACGCGGTCACCCGCGTGACATCCGGCGGCAGCCGCAACGGAACGTACTCGTAGTCGTCGCTGGTGGTTTCCCAGCCCGCAGGCAGCGCGCGCCCGCGGCCCCGGTGTGCTGCCGGTTCGGTAGCTGCCGCGGAGTCTTCGCCCGCGCGTGGTGTCCGAGCCATCAGTGCCCTCTCTTCCGATCGTCCGCACCGATCCGTTGCAGACCGTCGCCGGTCGCGGACCCCACGAACAGATCACCGGTGCGTTGCTCGACGGCCACCGCGTTCGGTTGCCGGACGGTGGCGTAGCGGCCCACTTCCTTCGGTATACCAGTCGACAGGTCGAATCCGACCACCTCGTTGCGCTGCGTGCACGTCACCCACACGGTGTCCGACCGCTGATCGTAGGCAAGTGCGTAAGGCGAAGATCCTACCGGGAAACGCTGCCGCAACACGAGCGGTCCCGCGGTGTAGACCAGCAGTTCGCCGCCGGCGGTGTCGGTGACCACGAACCGGCCGCGCGTGTCGCCGATCAGCCCGGTGGCCCCGTCACCGGCGCGCAACGCCAATCCGGGACGCTGTTTGCCCGGGTCGAGCTCGAAAATCGCGGTCTGGTGCCGGTCCAGCACGGTCAGCTCGCCGGCGGCCTCGGCCAGCGCGTCGGCGGACACCAGCCCGGACACCGTGCCGGTGACCGCGCCGTCGGGCGCCAGCTCCAGCACCCGGCCCTCGGCGGTGCCCACCAGCAACCCGCCGTCGGGGCGTGCGCGCACCGACCGCACCTCGCCGTCGACGGCCACCGCGGCCACCGACCCGGAGGCCAGGTCCACCCGCAGCACCCGGCCCGGCGCGCCCGCCAGCATCTCACCCGGCCTGCCCGGCGCGAGACCGCTCGCGCGATCCGGCAACGTCACCGTGCGCACCACCGGCTCGGCGGCGTCCGGGTCGAACACGGTGAGCACCGCTGCGTCCAGACCGGCCAGCCACCGGCCCCCGGAATCGGCCTGCAACTCGGCCAGCGGACCCGCGGGCAGCACCCGCCCGACCGGCGGCGTCGTCACCGCGGGCGCCACCGCGGGGGTGGCCGGGTCCCTGGTCGGCAGATCGGGACCGCCGGGACCGGAGGAGCAGCCGGCCAGCAACACCAGCACCGCCACACCCGCGAACACCGAGACGAGCGAGCCGCGAGGGCGCATCCACCGAACTCCTTCTACCGACGAATCTTCCGCAACCTCACCATCTGACCATGATGACGCAACCAACCGACCGACCGGGGTGGCGGCTCGAGCGGAATGTCGGCGACGGAAGCTACGGTGGAGACCACACTGTCCGATACAGGGAGATCCGGGTTGAAAGCCGACCACACGTCGGAATTCGTCATCGACGACATCACCGTCGGCGCGTACGCGCACGGCTTCGGCACCACCGCCGACGGCCACCCCTTCGCGTTCCGCACGATCCGCGCCACCCTCACCCTGGAGATCTACCGCCGCGATCTGGGCGAGGCCGTTCCCGGCCCGGAGGACGTGCTCGCCGTCGCCGAAGCCACGGTCACCGACATCGACCTCGACGACGAACGCAGTGTCGCCGCCTTGGTGCGGGATATGATCCCCGACACCGCGACGATCGACGCCGCCGCGGAACGGGACGTCACGACCGTGCGTGCCCTGCTGGGACGGATCAGCTCCGTCATCGAAGGTATGTAGGAAGTGATGACCCACACACCACTCACCCGCGCCGCGCTCGCCGCCGCGGGCCTGCTGCTGGCGGCGGCGGCCGCCGCGTGCGACACCGGAACCGACGAGGCCGCCGTCGATGCCGCCCGCTCCTCGGCGAACGCGTCGCTGTCGTCCTCGATCGCCGCGTCCTCCAGCGCCGCGCACCCGCCGCTGCCGACGGCCGCCGATCTGGACGCCCAGATCAAACGGGCACTGGACCCGGCGCTGCCCGACAGCGAACGCACCGCCCTCATCGAGGACGGCGAATCCTTCCGCCAGGCCATCCCCGACATGTACAAGGCGCTGCAGGACAACCCGCGCGCCGTCTACGGCGTCACCGACCCGGTCTTCGACAACCACGACGGCACCCTGACCGCCACCATGCGGCTGGACAAGGACGGCACCGGCACCGCGGTCCGCACCACCGTCGTGCACTTCGTGCTCATCGACGGCAAGTGGAAGATCTCGCGCACCGACCTGTGCGGCATCCTGCGCTCGGCCGACTACCGCACCCCGGCCTGCGGCTGACCCGCGACGCGATGCGCCGTTCCGGATCACTGTCGTGGGGGCGGTGGGTCCACCGCAACCGCTACCTCGTTCTGGCGTCGTTTCTGCTGTTGGTCCTGGTCTCCGGCTGGTACGGCCGCGACCTGGCCGGGCGGCTGACCCAGGAGGGCTGGTTCGACGAGAGCAGCGAATCGGTGGCCGCGGCCGAACTCGCCGACCGCACCTTCGGCCGCGACACCGACAGCGACCTGATCCTGCTCTACACCGCACCCGACGGCGCCACCGTCGACGACCCGGCCGTGCGCGGCCCGGTCACCCGGCAGCTGGCCGAATTGCTGGCCACCTACCCCGACCGCATCCAGAAGATCGACAGCTACTGGGACAGCCCGTTCTCGGCCCAGGCCACCGACCCCACCCACACCCACGCCTTCGCCAGCGTCGGCCTGCGCGGCTCGGGCACCGCGACGGTCCAGAACTACGCCGCGATCGAAGACCATCTCGGCGCCGGACGCGCGGGCGCAGGCCCGGGCGGCACCACCGTGCAACTGGCCGGGCTGCAGCCGATCGTCGAAGGCATCAACACCGGCATGCAACGCGACATCAAGCGCGCGGAGATGATCGCCCTGCCGCTGGTGGCGATCCTGCTGTATTTCGTGTTCGGCGGCGTGATCGGCGCGCTGCTGCCGGTACTCATCGGCGGCATGACGATCCTCGGCACCCAGGGCGTGCTGCGGGCACTGACCGACCACCTCGACGTCAACGTCTTCGCCAGCGCCGTGATGACCCTGGTCAGCCTGGGCCTGGCGATCGACTACGGCCTGTTCACCGTCACCCGCTTCCGCGAGGAACTCGCCGCGGGCCACACCGTCGAAGAAGCCACCGCCCGCACCGTCGCCACCGCCGGGCGCACCGTGCTGTTCTCCGCCGCCATCATCGCCGTCAGCCTCGGGGCACTGTTCATCTTCCCCAACGGGGTGCTGCGCTCGGTGCCGCTGGGCGGCATCAGCTCGGTGCTGCTGGCGGCGCTGCTGTCGGTGACCGCGCTGCCCGCGGCGTTGAGCATCGTCGGGCGCCGCATCGACTTCCTGGGCTGGAAACGGTTCTCCCGCAGCAGGACCGAGGCCCAGATCGACGCCGGATTCTTCTCCCGCCTGGCCCTGTGGGCGATGCGCCGCCCCGTGGCGGTGGCCGTGCCGATCGTGCTGGCCCTGCTCGCGCTGAGCATCCCGATGCGCCACATCGAATTCGGCGGCCTGAGCGAACGCTATCTGTCCGACGACAACCCGGCGCGGGTCGCGCAGGAACGTTTCGACACCCTGTTTCCCAGCTTCCGCACCGAACCGTTGAAACTGGTCGTCGTCGGCGCCGACCCGCGGCAATTGAGCGACATCCGCTACGCCGCCAACCAGATCCCCGGCCTGACCGGACGCTTCGAACCCGCCGCACCTACCAAGGACGGCATCAACGTGCTCGCCGCCGGACTGACCGACAAACGCGACGCCGACGCGGTGATCGCCGCGCTGCGCGCCATCCCCGAACCACCCGGCGTGCGGGTGATGGTCGCCGGCGTGCCCGCCTTGGAACGCGACAGCATCAACGGCCTGCTCGACGGCCTGCCGATGCTGCTGGCCATCCTGGTCGCCGCGGCGCTGGCGCTGATGTACGCGGCGTTCCGCTCGGTGGTGCTCGCGCTGAAAGCGGTGGTGATGAGCGCACTGAGCCTCGTGTCCACCTTGGGCGTGCTGACCTGGATGTTCGTCGAGGGCCACGGCGCGGGGATCTTCCACTTCACGCCGGGACCGCTGATGTTCGCGGTGCTGGCGCTGATCGTGACGGTGGTGTTCGGGCTGTCCACCGACTACGAGGTGTTCCTGCTGTCGCGGGTGTCGGAAGCGCGCGCCGCGGGCGCCGACGCGCCCGAGGCCATCCGCTACGGCATCGCCCACACCGGCGGGGTGATCACTTCCGCCGCCGCGATCCTCATCGTGGTCACCGGGGCGTTCGGCTTCTCGGATCTGGTGCTGATGAAATACATCGCCTACGGCATGATCGCCGCCCTGATCCTGGATGCCACCGTCATCCGCATGCTGCTGACACCCGCGGTGCTCAAACTGATCTGGCGGTAGGTCGCGCCGGTCGGCTTTCCCCTCTGCGACACCGGCGTCGGCCGCCGGCGGGCCCGGCTGCGGGTGCGCCGCAGCGGGCAGCGACGGCCGCCGTACCGGGGCAGTGAGGTCGTCACTTCCGATGCGAGCGGACGCTCCAGGGGGAGGAGGGCTTTCGTCTCCGCGTCGAAACCGACCTGACGGTTGGCGCACCGCTCGCCGCGAACCGGCGACACTGACGATCGCCGGTGTGTCCGGTAGAGCGGACCACCCGGCGAGGGCCGCCCCACACCGAACGGTCGCTGGGACTCCGGGTACCGGCCGACACTCGAGACGTGGCATCCACGAGATGACCGGCGGGTCGACTCGATCAGCGGCGTACCGGCAGCACCAGTTGCGCCCCGGTGACCGGATGGTCGAGCACTTCCACCGGGTGCTGGTAGACCTTCGTGAGCAGCTCGGTGGTCAGCACTTCCCGGGGCGGGCCGTCCGCAGCGATACAACCGGCATCGAGGACGGCCACCCGATCGGCGTAGGCGGCCGCGACACCCAGATCGTGCAGGACGACGACCACGGCCGCGCCCGCCGCGGCACGCTCGGCGGCCAGACGCAGCACCGCCTCCTGGTGGCCGAGGTCCAAGGCGGCGGTCGGCTCGTCCAGCAGCAGGGTGGCGGTGTCCTGCGCCAGCACCCGCGCCAACGCGACCCGGGCGCGTTCACCGCCGGACAGGGTCGGGAACGAGCGCGTGGCCAGATGCGCGACGTCGGTGACGGCCATCGCCGCGGCGATCTGTTCCTCGTCGTGTTCGCGGCGTTCGGTGCGCACCCACGGCGCGCGGCCCATCGCCACGACTTCCCGCGCGGTGAACGGGAAGCCGACGGTGTGGGTCTGCGGCAGCACCGCCCGCCGCCGCGCCATGTCCAACGTGGTCCAGTGCGCCAGCGGCTGCCCGTCGAGTTCCACCGTCCCCGCGCTCGGCGCCAGCTCCCCGGCCAGCACGGCCAGCAGCGTCGACTTACCGGCGCCGTTGGGCCCCACGAGCGCCACGACCTGCCCCGCGACCGCCTCGAAATCCACACCGTCGAGCACCCGCCGCGCCTGCCCACCCCCGCGCCGCTCCACACTCACCCCCGACGCCCGCACGGTCACATCCCCCCGCACCGGCCACCCCGGCACCGCGTGCGCCATCCGCACCCTCACCCCGCACCTCCGGTCACCGCGACCCTGTGCCACTCGACGATGCCCGATCACGCCCAGCCTCCGGAGCGGGCGCGGGTGCGGCGCAGCAGGTAGAAGAAGACGGGACCGCCGAGGAGGGAGGTGAGCATGCCCAGGGGGAGGTCGGCGTTGTCGACCAGGGAGCGGGCGGTGACGTCGGCGGCCAGCAGCACCACCGCGCCGACGACGGCGCTGAGCGGGATCAGGGTCCGGTGGGCGGGACCGACCAGCATCCGCACCAGATGCGGCACGATCAAACCGACGAACAGGATGATCCCGGTGAACGCGACACCGGCCGTGGCGAGGATCGCCACCACCACGATCACGTTGCGCCGTAACCGCTCCACGTCGACACCCAGGTGACGGGCCGCCGACTCCCCGAGCGCCAGCAGATCCAGCCGCGGCGCCAGCAGCACCGCCGCCGCCACACCGACCGCGGTCAGCGGTGCCACCACACCCACCGACTCCCACGTGGCCCCGTTGAGCGACCCCAGCTGCCAGAACACGATCTGATCGCGGGCAGCGGGGGAGGCCACGAAAAGCAGCAGCGCGATCAGCCCGCCCGCGAAAGCGTTGATCGCGACACCGGTCAGCACCAACGTGACGACCTCGGTGCGGCCACCCGAGCGCGCCAGCACATACACCAGCAACGTGGTCGCCAGCCCCGCAACGAACGCCGCCGCGGCCACCGACCACGCCGCCACGAACGCCCCGCCCACCACGATCACCGTGCCCGCCCCGACCGCCGCCCCCGCCGACACCCCGATCACGCCGGGCTCGGCCAGCGGGTTGGCGAACACCCCCTGCAACAACGCACCCGCTGTGGCCAGCGCCGCACCGACCAGCATCGCCAGCACCACCCGCGGGAACCGCACCTGCCACAGCGTCACCTCACCGGCCGGATGCGCGGGCATCGGCCCGAGATCCAGTCCGATCCGGTGCAGCACGCTGCCCGCCACTTCCGCCGGCGTCGTCGGCACCTGCCCGATCGCCGCCGAGGCCACCGCCAACGCGGCCAGCCCGGCCACCGCGACCGCGAACACCAGCACCACCCGCGAACGGCCCCGCGACTTCGGCAGCGGCGGCCGCGCCGTTTCGGTCTCCGAAAGACTCATGCGTGCCCGGTGCCGTACACCGCCGCGCTCAACGCCGCGATCACCCGGCCGGTGTTGGGTCCGAAACTCAGCAGCACCGCATCCGACATGTCCACCACACGCCGGTCGCGCCCCGCCGGGGTCTGCGCGATCCCCGGCACCTTCTCCAGCCCCTCCACACCGCCGACGGACTTCAACCCGTCCGACATCACCAGCAGCACATCCGGCGCCGCACCGATCATGGCCTCACTGGTGATCGCGGTGAACTGCTCTTTCACCCCGGCCACCGCACCCGCGTCGCGCGCATGCAGCGCCGCGATCAACGCGTCCGCACCCGACCCCGGCCCGGCGAGCATCGTGATCGCCGTCGAGCGCAGATACAGGAAAGCGATGGTCAGCTGCGGGTCCCGCGCGGGCACCGCGGCACTCGCGGCGGCGATCTCGTCGCGCGTGCGCTGCGCCAGCGCCTGCCCCCGCTCCGGCACACCCAACGCGGACGCCACCGCCTCGATCTGCGGCGCCACCCCGTCCATCGTGCGTTCCGGATCGAAGTACACGACGGTGACACCGGCCGCGCGCAACTGCTCACGCACCGCGGGCGCGGCGCTGGTGGTGTCGGTCAAGAACACCGACGGCCGCATCGCCAGCACCGACTCCACGTTCAGCGACCCGTTGCCCCCGGCCACGTTCGGCACGTCGCGCACCGCGGGAAACGCCGCCGACGTGCTGCGCCCCACCAGCTTGGGTCCCAGCCCGAGCGCGTACACGATCTGGGCGAGCGTGCCGTAGCGGTCGACGGCGATGATGCGGGAGGCGTCGGTGACGGTGACCTCGGCGCCGTCGAACGACCGCACCGTCACCGGCAGCGCCGGGGTGGGTTCCGGCCCGATGGGCACCGGATCCAGATCGGTCAGCGCCGCCGTCGTCGGCCCGTGCCCGCCGTGCGAGGATCCCGCGTCGCTGCCACACGCCACCGACCCGACCAGCAAACCCGCTGCGAACAACACCGTGAGGGCACGCCACCATCCGGCTCGGACTCGGTTCCCACGCCCACCCCCGGTCGCTGCAGTGCTCATGCAGGCAAGGCTAATCTGTGTCACTCGGCGCGTGCACTGACGTCGTCCAGGGCCGCGGCGATCGCCCGCGGCAACTCCAGGGTCTCGGCGGCCAGCACGCCGGTGAGCTGCCCGATGTCACGAGCGCCGACGATCATGCTCGCGATGCCCGGCCGGTCGCGGATCCAGGCCAGCGCCACCGCCAGCGGCGAGGTGCCCAGCCCGTCCGCGGCGGTCACCAGCGCATCCACCACCCGGGTGGCGCGGTCGTCGAGACCACTGCGGATCTCCGCCGCGGTCGCCTCGTCGGCGCCACGCGAATCGGCCGGAACACCGTCGCGGTACTTGCCGGTCAGGATGCCGCCCGCCAACGGCGCGGAGGCGATCACCCCCACACCGTGGAACCGCGCCGCGGGCACGACATCGGCCTCCGCACCCCGCGCCAGCAGCGAATACGGCGTCTGCGCCGCGGTCACCGGCGCCACCGCGGCCAGACTCGCCAGCTGCCAGGCCCCGAACCCGCGTACCCCCGCGTAACGGACCCGGCCCGACCGCACCACCTGCTCCAGCGTCGAGGCGACCTCCTCCAGCGGCGTCCGCGGATCCCACACCGCCACATTCCAGATATCGAGATGATCGGTGCCGAACTCCAGCAGCGTGCGATCCAGCTGCCGCAGCAGCGCCCGCCGCGAGGTGTCCACCGTGACCCGCGCCGCCTCCGGCACACCCGCCGCGGCGAACCCCCACGGCGCGATCCCCGCGCAACCGCTGAGCACCAGCTCGTCGCGGGAGACCAGATCACCCAGCAACTCGGCGAGGATCCGCTGCGCGGCCCCACCCGCATAGGCGGGGGAGGTGTCCACCAGTGTGCCGCCGGCCTCCACGAACGCCACCAACTGCCCCGCCGCGTCCTCGGCGTCGGTGTGCGCACCCCAGGTATGGGTCGCCAGGCCCATCCGCGACACCCGCAGGCCGCTGCGGCCCACCGTCCGCTGTTCCATCACCGTGTCCGCGCATTCGTCACGGCGCCAAGCCTAGAGTGTGGATACGCGACTCGGCGCCCACCAGCGCAGTGGGTCGCGCCCCGGTGCGCGGTCCGACCCGCGACCGCGGCGGCGGCCGCGCGGCAGCCGGGCACGCCGCCGCGGCCTCGGCACTGTACTGTCGCTGCGTAATTGGGGCGATTTTCGGCGGAGCACCGACCGCCCGCCGCACCAATGCCCAGGTAGGAACGCGTATTTCGCGGAAGTGGAGGATGGTTCGTGGTAGGCGAGTCGATGACCTGGGTGCAGGCCCTGGTGCTGGGTCTGGTGCAGGGACTGACGGAGTTCCTACCGATCTCCTCCTCGGCGCATCTGCGCATCGTGTCGTCGGTCTTCTTCGGCGACGACGCGGGCGCCTCGTTCACCGCGGTCACCCAGCTGGGCACCGAAGCCGCGGTACTGGTGTACTTCGCCAAGGACATCTGGCGGATCGTGCTGGCCTGGTTCGCGGGTGTGCGCGAGCAACTGACCGCGCGCGGTCGCCAGCAGATTCCGCTGCACGATCAGCCCACCACGAGACTTCCGGTCATCACCGCCGACCACAAGCGCGTGCTCGACGAGCAGGCCCAGCGCGAACTCGACTACCGCATCGGCTGGTATGTGATCATCGCCACCATCCCGATCGGTGTCCTGGGGTTCCTGCTCAAAGACGAGATCCGCACCGGCGCCCGCAATCTGTGGCTGGTGTCGTTCATGCTGATCTTCTTCGCCCTGGTCATCGCCGCCGGTGAGCACTTCGGCCGCAAGGAACGCCCGATCGAGCAACTGACCACCCGCGATGGGCTGGCCATGGGTTTCGCGCAGAGCCTGGCGCTGATCCCCGGTGTCTCCCGTTCGGGCGCCACCTCCACCGCGGGCCTGTTCCTGGGCTTGGAGCGCGAAGCGGCCGTTCGCTTTTCGTTCCTGCTGGCCATCCCGGCCGTGACCGCATCGGGCCTGTTCAGCCTGCCGGACGCGTTCGAACCCGCTGGTGAGGGCCTCAACGCCAGTGGGCCGCAACTGCTGGTGGCCACCGTGCTGGCGTTCGCGGTCGGCTACGCGTCGGTGGCGTGGCTGCTGCGTTTCGTGGCACGGCATTCGCTGTACTGGTTCGTCGGCTACCGCATCGTGCTGGGCGCGATCATCATGGGTCTGCTGGCGGGCGGGGTGGTCTCGGCGACATGATCGCTAGGCTGACCGCATGACGGTGATCCTGTTGCGGCACGGTGTGTCGACGTCGAACACCGCCCGCACCCTGGCCGGTCGCAGCACCGGCGTCGAGCTCACCGAGCGCGGCGAGGAGCAGGCGAGGGCCGTGGCCGAACGATTGGCCGGGCTGCCGATCGAACGAATCGTGCACTCCCCGCTGCTGCGCTGCCAGCGCACGGTCGCACCGCTGGCGGAAAAGTTCGGGCTGGAACCGGTATTCGACGACCGCCTGCTCGAGGTGGACTACGGCGAGTGGACCGGCCGCCCCATCGCCGAACTGCTGGAGGAACCGCTGTGGAAGGTCGTGCAACGGCACGCCTCCGGCGCGGTGTTCCCCGGCGGGGAAGGGCTGGCGCAGGTGCAGGCCCGCGCGGTCGCCGCGATCCGCGAACACGACCGCGCCCTGGCCGAGCAGCACGGCCGCGACGCGCTGTGGGTGGCGTGCACGCACGGTGACGTGATCAAGTCGGTGCTCGCCGACGCCCTGGGCATCCACCTCGACGGATTCCAGCGGATCCTGGTCGAACCCGCCTCCCTCAGCGTCGTCCGCTACACCCCGACCGCACCGTACGTGTGGCGGCTCAACGACACCGGCGCCGACCTGTCGGCCCTGGCCGCCTCCGGCGGGCAACGGCAGGCCGCGGCACCGTCGACGCCGGGAGGCGAGGTCTCCGGACCAGTCCCCGGTGGCGAGCTCGGCAATAGCGCAAGTGCGGATAATGGGAATGCGGAGCGTCGAGATTCCTTGTAGACAACCGAGCGGTTGTTGTATGGAATCCCCGCACCGCGGGTAGTCGATCAGGGTCATATCAGGAGGTGCATGTGTCACGCGCAATCCATGTATTCCGCACCCCCGATCGTTTCGTCGCCGGGACCGTCGGTGAGCCGGGCGATCGCGCGTTCTACCTGCAGGCCGTGCAGGAACCGCGCGTGGTCAGCGTGCTGCTGGAAAAGCAGCAGGTCAAGGTGCTCGCCGACCGGATGGGTCTGCTGCTGGACGAGGTCGCGCGCCGCTTCGGCGCCGAGGTCCCCCCGCAGGCCGAGGACGTCAGCGACAACGCGCCCCTGGTCACCCCGATCGACGCCGAATTCCGCGTCGGCACCATGGGCCTTGGCTGGGACGCCGACGCGGGCGCGGTGGTGGTGGAACTGCTGGCGATCACCGAAACCGAGGTCGACGAGTCGGTGGTGCTCGACGACACCGAAGAGGGCCCCGACGCGGTGCGGGTGTTCCTCACCCCGATCCAGGCCCGCGAATTCGCGCTGCGCTCCACCCGGGTGATCGCGGCGGGCCGCCCGCCGTGCCCGCTGTGCGGGGAGCCGCTGTCGGCGCGCGGGCACATGTGCGTGCGCACCAACGGCTACAAACGCGGTGACATCTTCGGCGCGGCCGAACTAGAGGAGTGATTCGGTGGCCGAGACCGGGGACGGATTCCACAGCGGCGAGTTGACCGTGATCGGGCGGGTGAACACCGCCAGCAACGTCACCCTGGTCTGCGACGTGAACGACACCGCCACCGGCGACACACCGCTGCGGGTGGTCTACAAACCGATCCGCGGCGAACGACCGCTGTGGGACTTCCCCGACGGCACCCTGGCCGGGCGTGAGGTGGCCTCGTATCTGATCTCCGAGGCGATCGGCTGGGGCGTGATCCCCGAAACCATCTTGCGCGACGGTCCTTTCGGCCTCGGCATGGTGCAGCGCTGGGTCACCGGCGCCGACAACCACACCGACCGCGGCGACCGCCTCGACCTGATCGACCTGTGCCCGGCCGGCGCGGTGCCCGACGGCTTCCGCGAGGTGCTGCGCGCGGTGGACGACCTGGGCAACGAAGTGTCGCTGATCCACGCCGACGATCCGCGATTGCAGCGCGTCGCGGTGCTGGACATACTGCTCAACAACGCCGACCGCAAGGGCGGGCACGCCCTGGAAGGGGTGGACGGGCAGGTCTACGGCGTCGACCACGGCATCTGCCTGCACACCGACCACAAGCTGCGCACGGTGCTGTGGGGCTGGGCAGGCCAGCCCATCGACGACGGACTGATCGCCGACATCACCGCGTTCGCCAAGCAACTGCCTGGCGCGTTCGCCGACACACTCGGCGAGCACATCACCGACGCCGAGATCGACGCGTTGATCGAGCGCACCCAACAGGTACTCGACGACCCGGTGATGCCGCTGCCGCGCACCTCGCGGCCCATTCCGTGGCCCGCTTTCTGATCGTCACCGCTGCCGCGTCCGGGGTTTCCTGGCACAGTTGAAGCTTCGAGCACTCGGCGCGACGACGAGGAGGACGCGATGCCCCACTCCACTCCCGACCGCGCGGCCCCGGTGGTGCGGATCGTCGTCGGCGCCCCGACCTACCGCATCGCCTTGCACTACGTGCACCTCTACGACAAGAAACCGTTTCCGGACACCGACCTGCACCTCTACGACAACGGCGTCTACTGGCTGAGCTCGGAGGGGGAGAACCACTTCGGCGTCTACGTCCTCACCGAGGGCTCGGTGGACTGCGGGCGGTTCACCATGCGGTTCATCTCGTTGCCTTCCGCGGACTGGGGCGATACCGTCGCCTATCACGAACTCGAGTTCGACGTCGCGCGCGGCGTGTTCACCCAGCTCGCGCTGGCCGACACCGATCCCGACATCCCCGAACTGGACGGGACGTTCGCGATCACCGCCAACACCGTCGCCGATCCCACCCGCGGCGCCGACAGCTGATTCAGCGAAACCGTAATTATTGACAACCCACGATTTGCTGGAAGACGCAGGTCGCGGCATCCGACCGCGCCGGCCCAGCGGTCGGAGCCACCGGCCCGGGGAACGATGAGCTCCACCACACCTTTACCCTCGTAAGCATGCAGTCCTGGTCCGATACCGCCCTCCCCACCGTCCCCGGAGCAGGACCGCCGTTGCGGTTGTACGACACCGCCGACCGTCTGGTGCGCCCGGTCACCCCCGGCCCGACGGCCACCATGTACGTCTGCGGCATCACCCCCTACGACGCCACCCACCTCGGGCACGCCGCGACCTACCTGACCTTCGACCTGGTCAACCGGCTGTGGCGCGACGCAGGCCACGACGTGCACTACGTGCAGAACGTCACCGACGTCGACGACCCGCTGTTCGAACGCGCCGCCCGCGACGGCGTGGACTGGCGCGACCTGGGCGCGGCGGAGACCGACCTGTTCCGCGAGGACATGGCCGCGCTGCGGATCGTGCCGCCCCGCGACTATGTCGGCGCCGTCGAATCCGTCGACGAGGTCGTCGAATTCGTGCAGAAACTGCTGGCCTCCGGCGCCGCCTACGTCGTCGACGACCCCGAGTACCCCGACATCTACTTCCGCGCCGACGCCACCGAGCAGTTCGGTTACGAATCCGGCTACGACCGCGCCACCATGGAGCGGCTGTTCGCCGAACGCGGCGGCGACCCGGACCGCCCCGGCAAGCGCGACATCATCGACGCGCTGCTGTGGCGCTCGGCACGTCCCGGCGAACCGTCCTGGCCCGCCCCGTTCGGACCGGGCCGTCCCGGCTGGCACATCGAGTGTTCGGCGATCGCGTTGAACCGCATCGGCGCCGAATTCGACGTCCAGGGCGGCGGCAGTGACCTGATCTACCCCCACCACGAGTACTCCGCCGCGCACGCCGAGTCGCTCATCGCGGGCCGCCGCTTCGCCCGCCACTACGTGCACGCCGGCCTGATCGGGCTGGACGGGGAGAAGATGTCGAAGTCCCGCGGCAATCTCGTGCTGGTGTCCACGCTGCGCCGCGGCGGCGTCGATCCGGCCGCCATCCGCCTGGGCCTGCTGGCCGGGCACTACCGCCAGGACCGGATGTGGACCGACGCCCAGCTCGAGCAGGCGCAGCGGCGTCTGGAGCGGTGGCGCGAGGCCGCCGCGTTGCCCGCGGGCCCGTCGGCCACCGACACCGTCGCCCGGCTGCGCCAGCACCTGGCCGACGATCTGGACACCCCCAAGGCGCTCGACGCGATCGACGACTGGGCTCGCCAGGCGCTGGACTACGGCGGCCAGGACGCCGACGCGCCCGCCTCGATCGCCACCGCCGTCGACGCGCTGCTTGGCGTTCGCCTGTAGCCGATCTCTTGCCCGCCTCCTCCCGCCGTGATGAGGTACGGGGATGTGCAAGATTCCCGGCCCGGGCCTGTTCGGTACCGGCGGCAAACTGACCGCCCTCAGCGCAGGCCGCCTGCGACCGGTGGCCGATCCCGCCGATCCACGGACGATCGCGGCCCGCGCCCGCTTCTTCGGCGCCGACACCGTCGACCCGCACACCGGCGCACTGCGCACCGACCGGGTCGTGCTGTCGTGGGTCGGCTGCACCACCTACGCCATGGCCATCGGCGGCGCGGTGCTGCTGCTCGACGCGTGGGTGCCGCGGCTGACCAGCACCGGCTACGTCCCGGCCACCCCGCAGGACCTGGTCGACCTGGCGCCCGCGGCGATCTTCATCGGCCACGGCCACTTCGACCACGCCGCCGACGCGGGCCGCATCGCCGCAGCCACCGGCGCGGTCGTGCACGGCACCGCCGAACACTGCGCGAACATCGCCGCGCAGCTCACCGATCCGGCGTTCCCCACCGCCGCGCACGGCGACGCGGACACCGCGATCGGCACCAGGGAGGACTTCACCGTGGGCGCGGTCGAGGTGAGCGTCGTGCGGCATCTGCACTCCGCGCGCACCCCACCCGATCCCGTCGGCGGATCACCCCGCTTCTTCCCCCGCCCCGAACCGGGCATCGTGCTCACCCATCCGCCGACGCTGAGCGGTCTGCTGCAAGGCGTGCCGCGGCTGCGCGACCCCGAAGGCGGGGTACTGCTGTATCAGTTCCGGGTGCCGGGCCTGCACCTGGTGTGGCACGACTCGACCGGACCGCTCACCGAACGCGCCCCGCAGGTGTTCGACACCCTCGCCGCGCTACCGGCCACCGACGTGCAGATCGGCGCGGTGCAGGGCTACAACCAGATCAGCAACGGGCTGCGCGATCCCCGCACCTACATCGAAGCCCTCGGCCCGGCGCTGTTCGTGCCGAGCCATCACGACAACTGGCTGCCCGGACTCACCGCACGCGCGGCGACCTACGACGCACCACTGCGCGCGGAGCTGGAACGGATCCGCGCGCCACGGCGACCGGAACTGCGCACCCTGCACGACCCGGCCGACTACGTGCACCCGCAGCGGCTCACCTTCGGGCTGTGACCGCGCCACCGACACGCGAGGGCGCCGCGTCGGGTTCGTGCACGCTCGCGGCGAGGTCCTCGGCGTAGAGCAGCGCGATCTGCTCGGCGTACTTGGCCGCGATCGGCTTGCGCCGCAACTTCATCGTCAGCGTCACCTCGTCGCCGCCGGGTTCCCAGAACACCGGCAGCACGGTGAACCGCTTGATCTGCTCGACCCGCGACAACGTGGCGTTGCCCGCCGCCACGCCGCGCGCGATCGCGGCGATCACCCCGGCGTCGGCCGCCAGCGCCGCCGCCGAGGCGTCCGGCAGCGCGTGCTCGGCGGCATACAGTGCCGCGGTCTAGGCATCGATGACGATCAGCGCCGTGTTGTACGGGCGCGCGTCCCCGATGGTGGCGATGGCGCCCACCAGCGGCGTGGCGGCCTTGATCGCGTTCTCGATGTTGGCCGGGGACATGTTCTTGCCCGCCGAGTTGATGATCAGCTCTTTCTTGCGGTCGACCACCCGCAGGTAGCCCTCGGCATCGACGGACAGGATGTCACCGGTGTGCAGCCACCCGTCCGGGTCGAGCGCTTCGGCCGTCTGCTGCGGCTGTTTGCGGTAGCCCTTCATCACCAGCGGCCCGCGCACCAGGAATTCCCCGTCCTCGGCGATGCGCCACTGCATTCCCGGCAGCATCCGGCCCACCGAACCCAGCCGCGCCTGCTCCGGCGGGCAGGCGCTGGCCACGCAGGTCAGTTCGGACATGCCCCAGATCTCCGAGATCGGGATGCCGATGCCGAAGAAGAACCCCAGCGTCTGCGGCGGAATCGGCGCGGCGCCCGACATCGCCCACTTCAGTTGGTCCAGGCCGATTTTCGCGCGCAACCCCGACAGCACCAGTTCGTCGGCCCGCGCCCATTCGACCGCCAGCTGCTCATCGACCGGCTCGCCGCGCAGCTGGGCGTCGGCCTTGCGCGCCGCCACACCCAGCGCCCATCGCAGCGCGTCGCGGCGGGCGTCGTCGGGTTCGGCGGCGACGGAGAACTCGATGGCCGCCTTCAGCTTCTCCCACACCCGCGGCACCGCACCCCAGATGGTGGGGTGCACGTCGGCGAGCGCGGCCGGCAGCAGCGACCGGTCGGGCACCACCGTGATCTGCGTGCCGTAGACCTGCTGCAGATACAGCGAGCAGAACCGGTCGGCCATGTGCGCCGAGGGCAGGTAGGAGGTCTGCCGGTCACCGAAGCAGACCGGCAGCACCGCGTGGAACGCTCGCGCTTCGGCCAGCAGGTTGGCGTGGGTGATCTCCACGCCCTTCGGATTGCCGGTGGTGCCGGAGGTGTAGACGAGGGTGAGCACGTCCTCGGGCCGCACCGCCCGCCAGGTCGCCTCGAAATCGAAATCGGCGCGGCCCATGGCTTTCAGCTCGTCCAGTCCCACGGTCCCTTCGAGCGCGGCGTCGATGCAGACGATGGTGTCGATGGGCGCGCCGCAGGCACGGATCCGGTCGACGTACTGCTGTTCGCAGATCACCACCCGATTGCCCGCATTGGCGAACACGTAGGCCAGCTGCTCGGGCGCGAGGGTGTTGTACACCGAGAACGATGTCGCGCCGGTGTGCTGCGCGCCGACTTCCAGGGGATAGAACTCCACCCGGTTGCCCATCATCAACGCCACCGTGTCGCCGCGTCCGACACCCAGCGCGGCCAGGCCCGCCGCCACCGAGCGGACTCCTTCGGCGTACTCGCGCCAGGTGAGCGTCTGCTCCCCGCCGATGGAGCGGACGGCCACCGCGTCCGGATCGATCGCCGCGCTGCGCTGGAATGCGGCGCAGGACGTGTTCGGTTCGGTCATCGCACAACCCCGTTCGGTACACCTGGCTTTCCCAGACCGTAGGTGCTCGACCGCGCCGCGCGGGGCGTTTTCGACCGTTTCCCCACCCGCGACCTGTTCCTCCGCGCACCGCCGAACCACCTCTGCCACAACAGGTTCGGTGGATCGGGGCGGGCGGACCGGGGTGTCGCGCAGCCGGGGGTGCGTCCGGTCGCGGACGAACCGCCGCGACCGGGCGGGTCAGGCCGCGCTGCCGCTACCGGCTTGGAACACGGCCGTCATGAGGTCGGCGAGAACAGTCAGCAATTCCACGATCGCTCCATTTCTGTCGGCAGCAAGAAGTCAGCAGCGTGTACGAAGAAGCCGTCTTTTTCGTGAACGACGAATGAATAACAGAAGCCGACCGCATCGGGCTGAGCCACCGGAACTCTTCGGTCACCTATACGTTTCCGAACTGGGATTCTGTGCCGAATCGGCGGCCTCGCCAATGGCCCGTTTCGATGCACGAGCTTCCCGTGCCCACCGTGCCGCATTTCGATGAAACCTGTATGGCAGCGCCGCGAAAAGCTGCGTCACCGCAAGCCGACACGAATTCTCCGCCACGCGGAGTCGAGGACATTATTGCTGTGCAGCAATTTTCGAGCGTCGACCGAACGCGTGGCGATCGCAGCGCTAGGCGGTCAGTGCCGTGACCGCGGTGGCGTACATGGTGTTCTTGATGGCGCCGAGAGTGCCGGGGTCCTTGCCGGCCAGCGGGGCCAGCAGCGCCACCGCGGAGTCGGTGACGGCGCCTTCGGCGGCGGTCGCATCGACGATGTCGTAGGCCGCGGCGTCGACGCCGCCGAAGCGGCGGCCGGTGGTCATCGAGGCGACGGCGCTTTTCGGAGCGAGCTTGGCCTGGATCAACGCGGCCATGCCGGGAGTGAAGGGGATGCGGAGGTCGACTTCGGGGAAGCAGAAGTAGCCGCGGTCGGCGCGCATCACGCGGTAGTCGTGCGCGATGGCGAGCATGGCGCCCGCACCGAAAGCGTGACCCGGTAGCGCGGCGGCGGTGGGCACGGGCAGGGTGAGCATCCGCGCGAGCAGCGCCTGCACCCGTGCGACGTACCACTCGGCGCGATCGGAGTTGGCGCCGAGCCAGTTCACGTCCAGTCCGTTGGAGTAGAACTTGCCGCTCGCGGTGGTGACCAGCCCTTGGGCGCCGTCGGTGAGGACGGTGTCGAGGTGGGCTTCGACCTGGTCGAGGAAGTCGGGGGAGAAGCGGTTCTCGTCGGCGCCGAGATCGAGAACGGCGATCTTGTCCCGGTAGTCGAGTGTGGGCATGGCGGATCCTTCCGGTAGGGGGTGAGAGCGAAGATCAGAGCGGTGGCGGGCCGACGGCGAGGACGGCGCGCACGGCGCCGCGCAGGTATTCGCGCGCGTGGGGGGCGGCCAGCCGGTCGCGGCGCAGCAGCACGGCGGTGGGCAGATCGACCAGGCACAGCGTCATGACGTCGACGGCGTGGCGATCGCCGCGCTGCCACAGCCGCCGCGACAGTCGCACCAGCAACTCCACCAGCACCGCGTCGGTGGCCGCCAGTTCGGCGGCGACACTCTCGGGTACCTCGCCGAGCAACTCCTCGCGCCGCACGGCCAGCAGCAGCCGCGACGAATCGGGATGCCGTTCGGCGAACAGCGCGGGCGCCTCCGCGGCCGAGACGACGGCTTCGACGTCGCCGCCACGGTCGAGTGCGGCGTCCACGAGCGCGGTTTGCAGGTCGAGAAACCGGCGCGCGGCGCGCAACCAGGTGCGCGCGAGCAACTCCGCGCGTGATCCGAAGGTGTGGTAGATCGCGCCGTTGGACACGCCGGTGACGGCGGCGACCGCGCGCGTGGTGACCGCGGCGGGGCCGGAGCGAACGGCCAGCGTTTCCGCGGCGTCGAGCACGGTGTCGGGGTCGTGCGTGCGGGGGCGGGGCATGCCGCCACTATAACAGAGCAATTGCTCTGTTATAGGCCGTGTGTCTTCCGCGCCCAGATCACCCTCGGGCGCTGAATATCTCAGCAGGTAACAGGTACCGAAGCGTCTTCTCGGCGTACGCATCGGTACTTCCCGAGCGCGGTCCGGCCGACGCTACGATGGGGTACTGTTCGGTCCCTCCCCCTGACCGAACGAAGAGAACGGCGCACGTATGTCACGAGTGGTCACCAAGGAGCAGTACTTCGACACCGGCCTGGAAGTGCTCGCCGAACTCGGCTTCAAAGGTCTCAACATCGGCGTGCTGTGCCGCCGGCTCGGCGTCACCAGCGGATCGTTCTACCACCACTTCGGCAGCTGGCAAGGATTCGTCGACGCCCTGCTCGAACACTGGGAGAACCGCCAGGTGCGCATCCTGGGCACCATGCCGTTCAACCAGGGCAACCCCGACGACGACATCCGCGCCATGTCCGACCTCGCCGCCGGGCTGCATCACGCCGCCGAAGCCGCCATCCGCGCCTGGGCGGCCAACGACGAATCGGTCAACCTCGCACTCAAACGCGTCGACGAATCCCGCAGACGCACCGTGCACAAAGCCGTCAAGGGCGTCGTCGGCGACGACGACACCGCCGCCGTGGTCACCTCACTCGGCATGGCCATGCTCGTCGGCTACCAGCAGATCGCCGCCGGCGGGGAAAACCTGTCACTGGACCAGCTGCTGGCCGAGTACGCGCGCCTGATCTACTCCCACGCGCGGCGCTGACCCCCCTCACCCGAGCAACTCGTCCACATAACACCAGCGCCACGCCTCACCCGGCTCCACACTGCGCATCACCGGATGCCCGCTGACGGCGTAATGCTTGCTCGCGTGATTGCCCGGAGAAGAGTCGCAGCAGGCGACATGCCCGCAGGACAAGCACATCCGCAGATGCACCCACGCCAGCCCTTCGGCGAGGCATTCGGCGCATTCGTCCGGCCCGCCGTGCGCACGCACCAGCGGCGCGTCCCGCAGATGCGCGCACGCGTCGTCGGCACCGCTCGCGGCCAGCGGTTCGACCCGTTCTTCCTCGCTCTCGTCGTAGCGATCGATGATCGACTCCTCTAGATCCAACTGCGCCAGCACATGCTGCAGGATCTCGTCGTCGACCGTGCCCGAATCCCGCACCCGCAATACGGTTTCGCGTTCGGCCTGCAACATCGCCAACCGCAGTCGCCGGTACTCCGCCGTCGGCGTCACCAGCTCCGACTCCGCCCGCCCCAACCGCTCCCAGGCGGCGTTGGTCTTCCACAGGACGCGATCACGCAACGTCTGCACCACCCCCGCCGGCGTCTCCGGCGTCGTCTCCCGCTCGAGCACCGCCAAACCCGCCGCGGTGGCCTGCTGCAACACGTTGGCCTTCTGCAACGCGTCCTCGGCGCGACTGGGCGCACGCAACCGCAGCCACCGCACCAGCCACGGCAACGACGTCCCCTGCACCAGCAACGTTCCCCCCACCACCACCAGCGCCAGCAGACGCAGCACCGCCAGCAACGGAGTGTCCTGCGGCAGCAGCAACACCGCCGCCAACGTCACCACCCCACGCATCCCCGCCCACGACACCACGACCAGATGACTCACCGGCACCGCCTCGCCGCCACCGAGACTGCGCGACAACAACGACGACCCGAACACCCACACCGGACGCGCCAGCATCGTCGCGGCCAGCACCGCCAACGCCGACCACAGCAGCGTGGCGTGATCGAGCTCGCTGTGCCAAGCACCCTCCACGATGCCGCGCACCTGCAACCCGATCAGCACGAACACCGCGCTCTCCAGAATGAACTGGATCGTGCGCCAGTTGATGCGCTCGGCGATCCGCGAGGCCGCGCTCTGCCACACCGGCGCGTTGTGCCCGAGGATCATCCCGCACACCACCACCGCGATCACACCCGAGGCGTGGATGCCCTCGGCGGGCAGATACGCCGCGAACGGCGCCAGGAACGACAGCGTCGTGTCCATCACCGGATCGGTGATCCGCCGCCGCAGCATCGCCAGCAGATACGCCACGACCACCCCCACCGCCGCGCCACCACCGGCCGCCAGCAGGAAATCGGCCCCCGCCGCCCACACCGACACCGTGCCCACCATCGCCGCCAGCGCCGTCCGCAACGCCACCAGCGCGGTCGCGTCGTTGAACAGCGATTCGTCCTCCAGGATCGTCACGATCCGCCGCGGCATCCCGATGCGCCGCGCCACCGCCGTCGCGGCCACCGCGTCCGGCGGAGCCACCACCGCGCCCAACGCGACAGCGACCGCGAACGGCACCGGCAGCAGCCACCACACCACCACCGCCACGGCGAACGTCGTGAACAACACCAACCCCACCGACAACAACCCGATCGTGCACACATTCGCCCGGAAATCCACCAACGACGTGCGGATCGCGGCGGTATACAGCAAAGGAGGCAGAAAACCGAGCAGAATGATCTCCGGCTCCAAATGGATCTCCGGCAGGAACGGCAGATACGACGCCGCCACCCCGCCCACTGTCAGTACCAGCGGTTCGGAGATCCCGAACCGACGCGCCAGCGCCGCCAACGCGGCCGCCGACGCGACGAGAACAACCAGGCCGATCGCGACATGCACGGTGGAATTCTCGCAGAGCGCACGACCGGCTAACCGCCCGCGCGGTAGATGACACGTGCACGGCCGACCGAACTGCTGTGCCCGGGCGCACACACGCGCCATGCTTGTCGACGACAAGGAGGTAGACATGGAGGAGTTCGCGTCCTGGCGGGCGAACGGACGACGCCACACCCATCGCGGCCATCAGATCTTCTGGCGCGACGGAGGCGCAGGCACCGATGGGACGCTGGTGTGCATCCACGGATTTCCCACCGCGTCCTGGGACTGGCATCGGATCTGGCCCGGCGTGTGCGAACGATTCGCCCGCGTCATCGCCCCCGACATGATCGGTTTCGGCTGGTCGGCCAAACCCCGCCACTACGAATACCGCATCACCGACCAAGCCGACATCCACGAGAACCTGCTGCGCGAACAAGGCATCGGCCGATTCCACATCCTCGCCCACGACTACGGCGACACCGTCGCCCAGGAACTCCTGGCACGCGACGCCGAACGCCGCGCCGCAGGCGACGAATCCTTGGTGATCGAGTCGGTGTTCCTGCTCAACGGCGGCCTGTTCCCCGAAGCCCACCGCCCCCGCCCCGTCCAACGACTGCTGGCCAGTCCGCTCGGCCCGCTCGTCGGCGTCCTCGGCAGCGAGCGCACCTTCCACCACAGCCTCGCCGCGGTCTTCGGGCCCGACACCAAACCCGCCGACATCGAACTGCACCAATTCTGGCTGCTGTGGTGCAGCAAGCACGGAAAACGCAACGGACACAAGCTGATCCGCTACATGGCCGAACGACGCAAACAGCGGCAGCGCTGGGTGGGCGCACTGCAGCAGGCCCAAGTTCCCGTGCGGTTCGTCAACGGCGTCACCGACCCCGTCTCCGGCGGCCACATGGCGCGCCGCTACCGCGAACTGATCACCACCCCCGACGTCGTCGAACTGCCGCGAATCGGCCACTACCCGCAGCTGGAGGCACCCGAGCAGACCCTGGAGGCGCTCCTGGAGTTCCACGACACCCGCGTTCACAAGCCCACCGCTTGACCACCACCCGAGCACGTTCCGGACCGGGCGGGCAGCCGGTCCGGAACGTCCGGATCGAGCCGCAACAGTAAGGTGTAGGCGACGACCGCGCACGGCCCACCTCCCCGAAAAGCTCTCGCGCGGAGAAATTCTCGCGTCCCCGACCGCTGACATGCGCACCGAAGGAGCCGCCGATGTCCGCCGCCGACCTACCGCTGGAAACCATCGAACTCGACCAGTCCGGGCGGGTACTCACCGCGCGCGTCGTCGCACCCCCGTTCAATTTCGTCACCACCGCGGTCGTCCGCGACCTCGACACCCTCACCGCCGCGGTCGACACCGACGACACCGTCGGCGCGGTCGTACTCACCGGCGGACTGCCCGGCCGCTTCCTCACCCACGCCGACCCGGCCGCGCTCGGCGGCATGATCGAAAAACCGCGCCCGTTCGTCCCCGCCCGCGCCGCCGCACCGTTCCTGCGCGCCGCCTCGGCCGTCCTGCACCTACCCGGCGCCACCGACCTCGTCGAACGCCACGGCGGCGGCCTAGGCGCCGGCCTGGTCTGGGGTTACCGCTGGAAACGCACCACCTTGCGGATGAACCGCTCCGGCGTCGCCTACCTCGCCGCCATCAACGGACCCGCACTCGGCGGCGGCCACGAGATCGCGCTGGCCTGCGACCTGCGCTACGCCGCCGACGCCGATCACGTGCGCCTGGGCCAGATCGAGACGCTGGCCAACCTCATCCCCGGCGGCGGCGGCACCCAACGCCTCACCCGCCTGCTCGGCGCCGCCAAAGCCATCGAGATCACCCTCGAAGGCAAACCCTTCACCGCGCAGGAAGCACTACGCCTTGGCCTGGTGCACCGCCTGCTGCCCACCGCGGACCTGCTCGCCGAGACCCAGGTCACCGCGGCACGGCTGGCCGCACGCAACCCCGTCGCCGTCGCCGAACTCAAACGCGCCGTCTACTTCGGCTCCGACAAATCCCTCTCCCGCGGCCTGGACGCCGAACAAGCCGGCTTCGTCTCCGTCGGCACCACCGCCGCGGCCGCCCGCACCACCAAAGCCTTCTTCGAAGACCTCGACCGCCTCGAAGACACCCCGTTCCTCGCCGACCCCCAACCGTGGCTGGACGGCACCCGCGTCGACCAGGTGAGCAAATGACCCACCTCGCGCAGGTCGCCTCCCGTGCGCAGAAGTTTTGCCCAGCTCACCGCCGCCCCTCCCGCATATGGCACATTCCATCACCTGCATGGTGACTGGCATTGGTTCTGCCTCGGCAGCGCCGGGAAATGACAAGTGTCACACCATCCCATCGACAGAGGGCGCCAGCCAACGGCGATGACGCTGCCGAACAGACAGTCCACACTCGTCAAGCGGTCGGCGCGGGTTCGCGCTCGCTGAGGTCCACACGCTCCCCGAAGTCGACCGACGCCCGCGTCACCGTCACCCACGTGTTGTTCACCGCCGCCGTCCCCGAGAACGTGTCGGTCACCGCCGGATCGTGCAGCAGGTTCACATTCGCGCCCGGCAGCGACGCCGCCACCGTCCACCCGACACCCGGCTCCTGATGTCCCCACCCGTGCGGGATCGCCACCGTCCCGGCCCGGATGTCGTCGCTGACCTCCAACGGCACCACGATCGCCCCGATGCGCGAACGCACCGTCACCGGCTCACCGTCGCGCAACCCGCGCGCCGCCGCATCCTGCGGATGCATCAGCGCCGTGCAACGATCGCGCCCCTTCACCATCGACGGCACATTGTGCAGCCACGAATTGTTGCTGCGCAGATGACGGCGACCGATCAACTTCAAGTCGTAGCCGTCGGCAGGCGCGGTCACCGCCTCACCCCGCTGCGCGTCCGCGAGAACTTCACGCGCGGCCGCCACGAAATCCTCCGGCGCCACATGCACCTTCCGATCCTTCGTCCCGAGCAGCGACCGCAGCCTCGGCCGCAACGGACCCAGATCGATACCGCCCGCCGCCGCACGCGCCTTACCCACCGTCAAACCCTTGCGACCCCGCCGCAACACCCCGTACGGCCCCGCCGCCACCCCGAGCGTGGCGATCCGCACGGGGCTGACCCGATCGAACACCGCGTTGAGCACCCGCGCGGTGAACCGCCGCGCAGGCAACGGCACCATTTCGGTGACCAACCGCGCCATGATCTGCCAATCCTCCAGCCCATCGGCGGGCGGCTCGAACACGCGCGCGTCGAAACGCAGATTGTTGCGCACACTGAACACCGGGAAAAGGATGTTGACGTCCTCGCGCTCCAACGGCGAGATCGGCGGCAGGATGATGTCCGCGTGCCGCGTGGTCTCCGTGACGTACATGTCCACGGCCACATAGAAATCCAGCCCGTCCAGCGCCGCCCCCAACCGGCCGCGCTGCGGCGTGGACAACACCGGATTGCCCGCATACGTGATCATCGCGCGGATCCGGCCCGGGCCCTCGGTCGACATCTCCTCCGCCAGCGCCGCCACCGGCAACTCCGAACGGAACGACTTGTAGGTCCCGGAGCTGTCGGTCCACGCCCCGTACCCCACCGGCAGGTACTTCGCATACCGCGGCGCGTCGATCGGTGGCGTCGCGAACATCTGACCACCGGCCCGATCCAAGTTGCCCGTCACCGCGTTGATCGTGTTCACCAGCCAATGCGTCAACGTGCCGGTCACCTGCTGGCACACCCCGATCCGCGCGTACAGCACCGCCGAGGCCGCCGCCGCGTGCTCGCGAGCCAGCCCGCGAATCGTCTCCGCGTCCACCCCCGTGTACTGCGCCATCCGCTCCGGCGGCGCCTCGGCCACCAGCGCACGCAACCGCTCCCAGCCGGTGCTCGACGCGCGAATCGCCTTCTCGTCACACAGATCCTCGGCGACGAGCACATGCAACATCGCCAGCAGCAGATACACATCCCCGCCCGGAGCCACCGCGACGTGCTGGTCGGCCAGCCGCGCCGTCTCGGTCCGCCGCGGATCGATCACCACGACCTTCCCACCGCGGCGTCGCACGTCCCGAATCCGCTGCTTCGCATTCGGCATGGTCGTCACCGAACCGTTCGACACCGCCGGATTCGCCCCCAGGATCACCAGGCGGTCGGTCCGATCGATATCGGTCACCGGCATCAGCACATTCGAGCCGAACATCCGCCACGCCACGAACTCCTGCGGGAACTGATCGATCGACGACGCCGAGAAGAAGTTCCGCGTCATCAGCACCGACCGCAACAGCACCGCGTACAGCACCGACGAACTGTGCGCGGCCGGATTCCCCAGGTACATGCCGACAGCGCTGTTGCCGTATTCGCGACGCACCTTCCGCAACCGCCGCCCGATCTCCTCGAACGCCTCGTCCCAGCCGATCGGCTCGAACGACGAACCCACCCGCCGCACCGGTGTCCGCAACCGATCCGGATCGTGGTGCAACCCGCCCATCGCCGTCGCCTTCGGGCAGATGTACCCCTTCGACAGCACGTCCTGCGGATTGCCCTCGATCCGGGTCACCTGGTCGCCGGAGACCGTGACGAGAATGCCGCAGTGCGCCTCACACAACGTGCACTGGCGGGCAATGGTGGTAGCACTCATGAATTTTCACCTTCTGCCGGATCGCTTCCCACAGGCTATCTGGGACAGCACGTGGCGTACAGGTCTCTATGTCGAGCGGATACGGGCATGCAGGTGCATGTCGTGCCACCGTATCCGCTGATCGGCATCCTCAGCACCTCTCCCCGGCCTGAGCCGAAACCATCACCGTGACGACCGCGGCGAACGCGGCATGACAAGGGGAGTGGGAACGCCCGGCTACCCGGCCGGGAGTTGCACCGCCGCACCACCGACGACAGGCGCCGGCTTCGCCACCGCGAACCCCGGCAGGAACCGGTTCACCGCGGGAATCATCAGCTGGATCAGCGGTCCGATCCCGAAGGCGTACACCAGAGTTCCGATGCCGACACTGCCGCCGAGCACGAACCCCGTCACCAGCACCGTCACCTCGATCGCCGTCCGCACCACCCACACCGATCGACCGGTCCGCCGAACCAGTCCAGTCATCAGACCATCCCGCGGCCCCGGGCCCATTCCCGCCCCGATGTACAACACACTGGCCACCGCGTTCAGCACGACCGCCGCGCCCATGGCGCCGACCCGCACCACCACCGCATCCCACGACGGCAGCCACGCCAGCCCGGCATCGACCGACACGGCGATCACCACCACATTGCTCACCGTGCCCAGCCCTGGCAACTGCCGCAGCGGAATCCAGGCCAGCAACACCGCGACACCGGTAACCGCCGTGACAGCACCGAAACTGATCGGCACATGCCGCGCCACACCCTGATGGAACACATCCCACGGATCCAGCCCGAGCCCAGCCCGCACCATCACCGCCATCGAGAACCCGTACAACCACAAACCGACGTACAACGCGACCAACCGACGAACCAGCACCGCCCCAGCGTGCCCGCAACTGGCCACCACAACCAGAGCCAATCACCGATCACTGGACCGCACAGCGAAAGCCATGCAATGAGGCCGACGCAACCAGACGTGCCGCTAGGCCAGGGGAGTGCGATCTAGGAAAAATCCAAGACTTACCGATTCCCGCCCCCGAACCACCCGCACACAGTCCGTACCGCATCGATCGGATGGCAACGCATCTGTCGCGGCCCAGCCGGTCGTTCTGTCACCGGGCAGTGAACAAGCCAACGGCACAAGGACCGCGTCGGGTTTCGTCGAAGCCGCGCCGTTCCCTGAAGACGCTGTCCGAGGAGGTGACAATGCGAGGATGCCGAGCCGAGGAGAAACGTCGTGACCTACGAAGACGAGGTGGTGAGCCGCACTTCGTCACAGTGACGAAACCATGCGGAGTCCAGGAAGAGTGGGACATAAGGAGGTGGCAGATAGATGCCACAGCGACACCTCGACGCATGCATAAATATGCATGCGTCGACGCATGATTCGACTACGCAGAACGGGCCTATCCGGAGCTTCCACACAAGCCCGACAACCCTAGAGCCTCGCCGGGTCGACCCGATGCCCACACCGGATCGAACAGCACCACATACGGGCACTGCCGCACTCCCGCCGACCAGCCCGAAACTTCGCCGATAATCGACATTATGTCAACTAGAGTGCCGCCGACTGCTCCGCCGGTCGCGCACGCTCATCTCCCGGCATCCAGATGGGACGTATCGGACAGGGCGAGCATCGTGCGGTTGCGCCAGTAGTCGTCATGCCGCAAATGGGTGATCGCGCCGGGCGCGGTCGCGAACGATGCGAAGCCCACCGCCTCCACCGGCAGCATCATCCACGTCGTGATGACGAATGTCAGCGCGTACCCGTGGGTTACGACGATATGGTCATGGTCGGCGTCCGCCATCAGCTCACGCACACACGCACCGACTCGGGTGGCGACTTCGCGCCGAGTTTCCGCGTCGCGGATCGGACCGCGATGGTCGAGCCGATCATGGTCGGGCGCGGGCACCTGCCGCTGCGCCAGCCACGCGTTCGGCCGACCACCCGCTTCCCCGAAGCTGATCTCGCGCAGTCGCCTGTCCTCCGTTACCCGAACTTCGAGCGCGGCCGCCACAATCCGCGCGGTTTCGGTGCACCGGGCGAGGTCGGACGTCGTGATACGCACCGGCCGCACCGTACCGTCACGCCGACGCGCCAGCTCCGCACCGACCAGATGGGCGTCTCGCTGGCCGCGTGCCGTCAGCTTCGAGTCGTACCACCCGCCGACGAGATCACGTTCGGTGTGCTCCGCGTACGGATGACTCACCGCGTAGAGGTCCTGCATACCACTCCCCCCGGTTCCCTGATGCGCCCAGTCGGCCCGAACGCCTGAGATTACCCACGTGGAGACCTCTGCGCCGGGCCCAACCCCGAAACATGGCCCGGTGCAGAGGGTTCGGACTCAAGACAGCATGTCCGCGAGTTCCGCGTGCAGGTCGAACAAGGCGGGGATCTGGTCTGCCGGGCGACGGCCCATGCCGCACTCGGTGGCGATGCCGAACTCGGCGACCGCGGAGCGGGCGGCCTCGATGCGCTCGAGTGCGCCCGCACGGCCATCGGTGGCGTGCACCAGGCCGAGGTACAAGTCCGTTTCCGGCGGAAGAGCGAGTTCGGCAAGGGGCTCGAAATAGCCGGCGTCGGTGCGCGAGCGGGGCACGGGCAGATGGATCCAGTCGACCGGCCGGTCCAGACCACTCAGAACGCGACCGGCGACCGCCGCGAGCTTGCCGGTATCAGCCGGTTCGGCGAAGTGCCGGTGACCGAAATCGCCGTAGCAGAGGTGATAACCGAGCTGCACCGGTTCGGGCACCGCGGCGCCCAGCCGCACAAGCCGCTGCCCCACTTCCTCGAGCTGCGTCGCATAGTCCGATCCGAACCACGACGGGAAGATGCCCTCGAAGATGGCGAACTCCACCGCGGCATCCCACTGGAGCGCGAGGTCTTCCGCCGGAATCACGCCGAGGATGACGTCGAGTTCGTCGAGCAGCCGCGCCTCGTACCTACGTTCCAACTCCCCCTGCGGCCCCGCGACGAATGCCCCGATCACCGCGATAGGCGTCGGCAAACTCACCTGGAACCGGACAGCCTCGGGAATCGTGCCGTCCGCGCGCAGCTGCTGGAACACCTGCCAGGATTCCAGCGCGGCCTCCGCGTAACCCAAGGGCCCGAAGTCGATCGATGCCGCGTCCACGCCCGGCTTGGGTTGAACCCGTTCGCTGGGACCGTATTCCGGGCTCGGCGGCGGCACGGTTTCCAAGTCCGGATGCGCCTGCATCTTCGGTAACTGCCACACCACCCAGTTGTCCCGAACTCCCGTCTCACCGTCGGGAATGCGTTTGAGGTGCTTCCCGATCCGCCGCGCCGCCTCGGAGAAGACCGTCCGCGCATCCGCCAACGGGACACTGCCGCACAAATGGACTCCGCGACCCTCACTCACCGCAACCTCCTACACGTGGCCTACCACTGGTCGAGACGACCCGATCGAAACCAGACATTTGCCACGTATCCGCACAGAAGGCCGGGACGAGAGAAAGCAATCGATCAGTTCGCCGTATGCGATGCAGCGTAGGTGCAGAATGCGAAGCAAGATCCCCCACATCTGGGAAACTGTCAGCGATCGGTTCACTGCAAGAACACACCAGGTTCAGGCCTTGCCGGTCGTGGTGGTCCGCGACGAGAATCACGCCATTCGCCGACCCGATCTTTTCGGCCGCCTCGGAGGTCCGTCACCATCTGCGAACTACTCGTTCTCGTCAACGGATTACCCGGCTCCGGAAAGTCCACCTTGGCTCCCGCGCTCGCGCGCGAGCTCGGCGCGCACCTGATCACCCGGGACGCCATCAAAGAGGCGCTGGGTTCCGGGCTCGACCACACGGCTGTACTACCGAACATCGGGGCTATCGCGACGGACGCCGCATGGGCGCTCGCCGCCGCGCTCCCCGGCGTCGCGCTGGTGGATTCGTGGTGGTTCAAACCACGCGATGCGCGGTACGCCGCCGAGGGCATCGCGATATCGGGCGCGACGCGAGCAGTGGAGGTCTGGTGCTCGGTGCCGCTGGAACTCGCCCGCGCCCGATACCGCGGTCGCACGCGCGCCGCCCTGTACCACGACGACGCGCACCTCGCGCACGACTGGGATCACTGGGCTCGCTTGGCCGAACCGCTCGCACTCACGCCGGTCGTCACCGTCGACACCACCGGCCCGATCGACGGATCGGACCTCGCACGTCGCGTGATGACTGCGGCGACGGTTGCCATCGGCGACGTCCTATAGGCCTTCCCGAACAGGCAGTTGATCCCCTGGCCTCTTTGCTGTTTTGGGAAGGGGTTCGGTTCTCTTGCGACTGCTCAGTGTTGGAATCATGTATACATGCACACAGGCACATATCGCAATTTTCAAGTCGTCGAACACTTTCATAACGGCCGGCCGACGATCATCACCCGAGAGGGTGCGAGAGAAGAGTTCACGCGCCGATGGTTCAGCACTTCCGAAACCTCCTTTCACCCAACGCCTTCCAACTCATAACAGCACTCCCCTACCCCATCGCCGCACAAGGTCGGACGACCGGACACACTTCCGACTCGGCTTCCCCCCTCGTGCAACGGCATTCGCGAACCGATAGGAAGCTGAACTAACGTTCGAATGGTGCTAGGACATTCACATGCGACCAGTGGCGCGTTGGCCTGGTCGGCGGCAGCGGCGACGCTGCCGGTCACGATCTTCACGTTTCCGGCTCTACAGGATGCGACGGGACATCTCGGCACCGTCGATCTGCTGCTGGGTGTCTTCCTCACCGCGGGTGCCGCACTGCTGCCCGACGCGGACCATCCCGACGGGACCATTTCACATGCCTTGGGTCCGATCACGCACACCGCATGCAAACTCATCTCGTGGGTCTCCGGCGGCCATCGCGGCGCCACCCACTCCTTGGCGTTCGTCGCGGCCGTCGCCTACGGCACGTGGGCCGGCGAGCACTGGCTCGGCCGCTGGTTCACCCTCGGCTTGGTGTTCTTCCTTCTCGCTCTGGCCGTGCGCGCGCTGCATCTGTGCCCGTCCGGCAACAGCTTCAAGGCATGGGGACCGATCGTCGTGCTCGCCTCCGCGGGCACTTTCGCGATGGAGCACTGGATCGCGGACAAGCCGGTCTGGCTACCGTTCGCGGTCGGACTGGGCGCGCTGGCCCATCTGCTCGGTGACTGCCTCACCGAGCGCGGCTGCCGCCTGTTCTGGCCCTTCGGCCTTCGAGTCAGTTTTCCCGTCATCGAGCGCACCGGGAACAAGGTCGAAACCTTCGTCGTGGCACCGCTGTTCACGGTCGGTACGCTGGCGATCCTCTGGTACACCATCACGCACCAGCCCTGACCTTCGGAAGCCGCTGCCCGGGCTGCCCGAACCGGCGAGACCATCGCCGCTACAGGCAACCCGGGCAACAACGCGCGGCGAGCGTTCCGTGTAGTCGTCGCCGATCTTGTACCCCTCCCCCCTTCGATGCTGTTTTGATCTGTTGATTTCGCGTGCGGTTGAAGCCAAGGTGTGTGATGCATTAGTAGATGCGTATATCTACGTAAGAGCATGTTAGTAGCCATCGCATGACAGCTACACCGTTCGCCCGCTCGGCTCCGCCCCCAACTCGCCGCCTACGCTGAACGGTTTCTTCCGAAAGCTCCGCACTCCCCCGGCTACCCTGATGCCATGCTCGCCTCCACCATGCAGCCGCAGCGCTGGACACCGCCGCCCTCCCCCGCCCGGGCACGCCAAACCCGTAGTGCCCCACCCCTTCCCAAGATCCGGCGGCTCGAATTGCCCGGTGCGGGCCCGGAGGATGTCGTCCTCTCCCCCGACGGAAGGCTCATCGCAGGCGTCGAAGGCGGTGCGATCCTCAGCATCGATCCGGCGACCGGCGAGGTACGCCAACTCGCGAACACCGGAGGCCGCCCGCTCGGTCTGCATGCCGATGCCGACGGGCGCGTGCTGATCTGCGATTTCGAGCGCGGACTGCTGGAGTTGGACACCGAGGGTGTGCTGACCGTGCTGGTCGACGAGATCGACGGTGAGCGACTCCGCTTCGCCAGCAATGTGGTGCGCGATGTCGACGGCACGATCTACTTCTCGGCGTCCTCGCGCCGGTACTCGCTCGACGAGTACATGGGTGACATGTTGGAGCACTCCGGCACAGGCCGGCTGTTCCGCCGGGATCCTGCGGGCAAGGTGGAGACGCTCATCGACGATCTGCAATTCGCCAACGGCGTCGTCTTGGCGCCGGATCGTTCCAGCGTTGTCGTCGCGGAGACCGGCGGCTACCGCCTGACGCGCTATTGGCTGACCGGTCCGAAGGCGAGTACGACGGAAAGGTTGATCGAGAACCTGCCCGGGTTCCCGGACAACCTCGGCCTCGGCAGCGATGGGCTGATCTGGATCACGCTTCCCTCGCCGCGTAATCCGTTGCTGGATCGCCTCCTTCCGTTGCCGGGCATTCTGCGGCGCATCGTGTGGACGCTGCCGAAGTGGGTGCAGCCGAAACCGGCGCGGACGGTGTGGGTGCTCGCGGTCGATTTCGACGGCAACGTCGTCCACGATCTCCAGGTCGAGGGCACCGATTATTCGATGGTGACCGGCGTGGTCGAGCAGGACGGTGTGCTGTATCTGGGCAGTCTCACCGAGTCGGCGGTGGCCGTGTCACGGGTGCCTTAGGGTTCATTTTTCAGTGCACATTTGTACACTGAAGCTATGACGGAGGGTGCATCTCAGCGGCAGGCGGAGATCAGGGCGCTGGCTCGGTTGGCGGGTGACGAAGTCGGCGGCGCGGTAGACGGGATCGCGGCTGTGCACCGGGCGATCGCGCACCGCGTGTTCGCGGCGGTGCGCTGGGGCGTGGGACCTGCGGCGGCGCCGGTCGAGCTGGTGCACGATGCGATCGCCGAGAGTGTCTATCGCGTGGTCAGTGGGTCCGCGGTGGCGGCCGGGATGGTCGCGGAACGAGCGGCGGATCTGCCCGGCGTCGCGCCGTCACGCACGGTGTACGGTTCGGGGTTGCTGGCCGCGCTAAAGGGTTTGATCGGTGACGACCTCGAGCGGACGCGGCCGATTCTGGCCGGGCCGATGACGTTCCGGATCGATGGCGCTCCCGTGCCCGCAGAGTTGGTGGGTGCGCGTGTTCGACGGCCTGGTGCGCATGTCGTGGTGTTCCTGCACGGCTTGGTGGAAACCGAGCACGCGTGGCGTTTGGGCGGCGGGCCGACCTACGCGGAGCAGTTGGAGTCCGACATCGGATGCACGTCGCTGCAAGTCCGGTACAACACCGGGTTGCACATTTCGGAGAACGCGGCGCAGTTCAGCGACTTGATGCAAGGGCTGGTCGACGGATGGCCGGTGCCGATCGAGCGGGTGTCCCTGGTGGGGCATTCGATGGGCGGGTTGGTCGCCCGGGGTGCGTGCTTCGTGGCGAGTGAAGCCGGGTTGCCCTGGGTGCGGCGGGTGCGTCAGGTGGTGTGCTTGGGTTCACCGCATATGGGCGCGCCACTGGAGCAGCTGGTGCATTATGCGTCGGCGGCGCTGGTGCGGTTTCCGGAAACTCGTCCGTTGGGGCGGCTGTTACGTCGTCGCAGTGCGGGGATCCGGGATCTTCGGGACGGCTCGCTGGTGGACGAGGATTGGCGTGATCTGGATGCCGACGCGCTGCGTCGCCGGGCGGTCCGCGAGGTTCCGCTGCTGCGGGACGCGGACCACTATTTCGTCACGGCCACCATCACGCGCAGTTCGCGGCATCCGCTGGGGCGCGTGATCGGTGACGGGTTGGTTCTCACGGCGAGCGGCTCGGGCCGTGCTCGATCCCGCCGCGTCGGGTTCGACATCGACAAAGGCATGCATCTCGCATCGGCGCATCACTTCACGTTGCTCAATCACGAGGCGGTCTACCGCGCACTGCGCACATGGTTGACCTCGGAACGTGTTGGGGCGGACGAAATTTCTCGCTGATCTCCCGCGGGGGCTGGTCCGTGCGCCTGCCCCCGCCCCGGCGTTCAGAGGAGGTCTTCGGGGTCCGCGTCGGCTTCGAGGCGCACGTCTTCGGCGAAGCGGGTTTCGGCGTCGTCGTGCTCGGTGTGGGCGGCGTAGAGCAGGAGGCAGCCGCGGATGCCGTCGAGGAGGTCTTCCAGGAGATCGAGGGCGGGGCGGGCGGGGTCGAGGCGGCTGATGCGGAAGCCGGTGAGCATTGCTTCGCGGGTGTCGGCGTCGACGCCGAATCGGTGAGCTTGGGTTTCGATGTCGGCGACGCGGGCCACGAGGCTCCAGGGGGCCGGGATGCGGCCTTCGTGCACGGCCATCGCTTCGGCGATCAGCTCGAGGACGACTTCGGTGGGGGTGTCGCCCGCGGCGAGTCGTTCGAGGACGAGGGTGGGGGTCTCGACTTGGAGGGCTTCGATGTCGTCGGCTTCGGCGACGACATCGGTGGTGGGTACGTTCGCGGCCTCGCCGGCGACTTCCGCGGCGGCGTAGAGCCAGTGTGCCGCGGCGACGGAGGCGGAGGCGGGGTCGAGTTCGGTGAACAGTTCGATGCTGCCGAGCGGGTCAGCGCGCAGGAGTGCGTCGGCGGCGTGGACCTGGGCCGGGGATACGTCGGGGCGGGACAGTTCGACGGCTTGGCGGGCGCGGCCGGAGAGGTCGCCGCGTTCGGCGGATTCGATGGCTTCCTGTTCGGTGCGTACCTCGGCGACGACGGTCTCGAGCAGGGCGGTGTGGTCGATGTCGTGCAGGGTGCGTCCGATGCGATGGGCGGATTCGACGACGCCGCTGTAGGAGACGAGCAATCCTTCGTCGGTGGGCAGGTTGGGGCTGCGCAGGCCTGCTTCGACTTCTTTGAAGTTGCGCCGTTCCTCGGCGCGGCGCCATGCTTCGCTGTTGGGCACGTCGGGGTCGCCCGCGGCGCTGGCCGGGTGGGTGTAGGTGCGCCATTGGAAGCGGGAGAGGGTGGTGAGGTTCGACGCCAGATCGGTTGCCTGGTCCATGGTCACCTGCGGGGGCAGGGTGGCCACCGTCTGGGCGAGGTCGCCTCGTCCGGTCGCCCAGGTGGCGACGAGGGCGGCGCGGTCGGCATCGAATGCGTATCTGGTCACGTGGGCCAGTCTGGTCGATCGGCGGCGGATGCGCTCGGTCAATTGATTCGCTTGTGTGTTGTTGTGCGGTGTTTCCGGGGGACGCGCTGGGCGGATGGGGCTGTGACTGTCGATCATGGTGATCCCCGCCGCTCGCGGGTGGCGGATCCGGCTCGGCCTTCGGCGGCGGAGGAGGCGAGAACTGTTGCGGCGGGGTCGGATACCGCGACCTCGGCGAGTCTGGCGGAGGATGGTTCGCCGTGGGCGTCGTTGGTGACGTATGGGTTGTCGGCGGGGCAGCCGGTGTTGTGTGTCGCGGCCGGCCGAGCACGGGCGGAATCCGGCCGCGGAGGCGCGGGCGCCTTCGGCGGTGGCTCCGGATCCACCTGCGGATCCGTTGGCGGGTGCGCGGGTGCGGCTGTCGGGTGTGGCGGAGCGTCCGGTGGTTGCGGAGGCGCTCGCGACGCGAGAGGCTGTCTTGCGGCGACGGTGGAGTTGGCGCGGCGGTCGTGGGCGGGGTGAGTGCGGATCGTGACGGTTGCGGGACCGGCGACACGCGAGTTCATGCCCTGAACGTCAGCTATCTTCCAGTTACGCTACGGCGATGCGTACACGCACTCACCGGCGCGGGTTCGCCGCGTTGTCGGCCGCTGCGGCGGTGCTGATGGCTTCGGGGGTTTCCGCTGCTCAGCCGAGCCGGGAGCTGCCTGTGTTCGATGGGGATTTCTTGTGGGGTGTGGCTTCGTCGGGGTTTCAGTCCGAGGGGCATGCGCCCGATAGCAATTGGTCGCGTTTCGTCGCCTCGGGTGGGACGGCGGATCCGTATCTGGATTCGGTGGATTTCGCCCGCCGCTATCGCACCGATATCGAGTTGGCGGCCCGGCTGGGTGTGCGGGTCTACCGGGTGGGTATCGAGTGGGCGCGGCTGCAGCCTGCGCCGCATGCCTGGGACGAGGCGGCGTTCGGGTTCTACGACGATGTGATCGACCGGATCGTCGCGGCGGGGATGCGGCCGATGCTGACGTTGGATCACTGGGTGTATCCGGGGTGGGCGATGGATCGGGGCGGGTGGCGCAATCCGGGCATGGTGGAGGATTGGCTGGCGAACATGCGTGAGGTGGTGCGCCGGTATGCCGCGCGGGATCCGTTGTGGGTGACGTTCAATGAGCCCGTCGCGTATGTCGGCACCGAGTTGCGCACGGGCGGGATCGGTGTCGAGGAGGCGCCGGTGATGTTGGACCGGATCGCGCAGGCGCACAACGAGATCTACGACGTCATCCACGGCTGTCGACCGGACGCACAGGTGACCAGCAATCTGGGGTATGTGGCGGGCGCGGAGACGGAGGTGAATCAGCCGATCGTGGACCGCATTTCGGCGAAGTTGGACTTCATCGGGCTCGACTATTACTTCGCTCCGCTGCCGCAGACCGGGGAGGCGGCGCAGGGCGGTGTGGAGGGGGGTACGCCGATCTGGGAGCTGCCGGTGCATCCGGAGGGTATCTACTACGCGTTGCGGCATTACGCGCGCCAGTTTCCGGGTCGTCCGCTGTATGTCGTGGAGAACGGGCTTCCGACGGAGAACGGGCAGGTTCGCCCGGACGGGTACACCCGCGCCGATCATCTGCGGGACACGGTGTATTGGCTGCAGCGGGCGAAGGCCGATGGGATGAACGTCATCGGCTACAACTATTGGAGTCTGACGGACAACTACGAGTGGGGTTCCTACGCGCCACGGTTCGGGCTCTACACAGTCGACGTGCTGACCGATCCGACGTTGGCGCGGCGGGCGACCGATGGGGTCGAGGCGTATGCGCGAGTGATCCGTGCGGGTGGCGTGGCGCCGGCTTATCGGCCGACGCGGGCTCCGGTTCCGTGTGTTCACATCGACGCGGCGGAGACCTGTGTCGGGGAGGACCCGGCCTAGCGCGGTCGTTGTCGCCGGGTGGTGGCGGGGTTCGGGTAACGTCGGGCGGGAGAGCACGCGTTCACGGGTGGTGCAGGCTCCCCGCCCGGAGAGGTGATCCATGACGACCGATAGTCACCTGCCGCTCGGCTTGCGGTATCCGGCGGCGTCCTTCTCGGAGTATCTGCGCCGGTATGCGCCGGAGTTGTTGCCGGAGCGGGATTTCGGCGGTGGTACCGGTGCTGTCGCGCCGCATGGGACGACGATCGTCGCGATCCGTTATCGCGGTGGCGTGTTGGTGGCGGGTGATCGGCGGGGCACGATGGCGCATCTGGTGTCGACGCGCGATATGCAGAAGGTGTTCGTCACCGACACGTATTCGGCGGCGGGTTTCGCGGGCACGGTCGGGATGGCGGTGGAGATGATCCGGTTGTTCGCGGTGGAGCTCGAGCATTACGAGAAGATCGAGGGGGCTTCGCTGACCTTCGACGGTAAGGCCACGAAGTTGTCGGCGATGGTGCGGGCGAATCTGCCTGCCGCGTTGCAGGACATGGCGGTGATCCCCGTGCTGGTGGGTTATGACCCGGATGCCGCGGATGCGGAGCGGGCGGGGCGGATCGTCTCGTATGACGCGGTGGGTGGCCGGCAGGAAGAGCGTTTCGGTTACACCGCGGTCGGTTCCGGTTCGGTGTTCGCGAAGTCGTCGTTGAAGAAGACCTATCGCCGCGATATCGATGCGGAGACGGCGTTGCGGCTGGCGGTGCAGGCGCTGTTCGACGCGGCCGATGACGATACCGCGACGGGTGGTCCGGATCTGTTGCGGGATATCTATCCGACCGCGGTGCTGGTCGATGCCGACGGCGCGGTGGAGGTGGCGCAGGAGCGTCTGGCGGAGCTCACCCGCGCGGTGGCGGCTGAGCGTGCGGCCGCGGAGGGGCACTAGCGGCATCGGCTCGATCCGCTTCGCGCGCCGATCCTCGGATTGCGTGCGGGCGGCGGGAATTCGCGATTTTTCGGCCGCGCCGAGTTCGTGCTGCGTGGATTTGTGACCCAGGTCCCAATGAAGTCTTGTTAAGCCTGTCACAGCAATCGGGGGTCGGCGGAGCCGGGATCGTTGTGATGAAACTGCGTATATCGAGTTCAACGCCCTACCCGAAATGTTACTCACCGGTTGGGTCACTCTCCCTCGGCATGCCCTGGTAGCTGCGACGATGCGTGGGAGATCGATCACGCTTGCCTGCTGTCGCGCAGGTGCTTACGGTTAATTCGGTCGATGGCCGATGACGCCCGATCGATTTACATCTCATTGATGTGCCGCGAATTCGGCTTCCGGGGCAATTCCACTGTTATTGCTTTCGGCAGCAGCGCTATTCATGCGGCACCGGCGAAAATGGAGCGATGGTACAACCAACCCCTTGGCAGGTAAGCGAAGCGCGAGACCGTCGGAGCCGCGGCTCCGGAGGCACCGGACGCGGGGCGAGGCCACCACGGGGTGTGGACTGGGGCTTCTTGTTCGCGGCGGTCGCGAGTGCGGTCGGCTTCGCTCTGCTGTTCCAGCCGTGGCTTTCGGCGTCGGGTTCGGGTGGTGTGGCCCGCTCCGACGCGTTCGGCCGGGTCACCGGGGTCACCAACGGTTTCGACGAGTGGTCGGTGTCGAAATTCCGTGACGTGAACATCAGTGGCGCGTGGGGTCTGCTGGCCGCGGCCGCGATGCTCGTCACCGTGTTCGCCGCGCTGGCGCAGATTCGGGTGCGCACTCGCGCGCTCGCTGCTCTGGTGATCGGCTCCAGCGCGACCGCGGCGATCGTGGTGCTGATCGCCCTGATGTATCTGGATGCCAGGGGGCCGGAACTGAGGATCCTGATCGATCCGGGTGAGGGTCTCGGCGCGGGGTTGGTGCACCGGTTTCTCGGCGAGTTCGGGAGTGCATCCGGTTCGGGTGAGCGGCGTATGGCCAGCGCGGGACTGACCTCGATGGCGTTGCTCGCCGGAGTGCTGAGCTCCGCCGCCGCGGTGGCCGCGATCGCGCAGGGCACTCGCCGCTACGGCCTCAGCCCGATGCGCGCCCTGTCGTGGTTGGTGACGCCGCTGCCCGCCGAGCCGGAGCAACCCGTGGCCGTCGCCGAGGCGCCACGGCCGGTGGCGCAGCCGACGCCGGACGCCGCGGAGCGGCTGCTGTGGGACGAGCTGGTGTTCGACGACGACTTGGTCGCCAACGTCACGTGGGTGCGGAACCCGCCTCGGCCCGAAACGCCCGGGGATCGGTCGAAGCCGGTCCTCACCCGCTAGCGGCCGGCGGCCGGTCCCAGCACGCGCGCCCGTGTCTCGGGCGACCACTGCACGTATTCCACTTCCGCGCCGTCGGCGTGCCGGACGTACACGAAGGTCCCGGTGGCGCTGGTGAGCGGGCCGGCGATCAGCTCGGCGCCGTATTCGCTCACCGTCCGCAGTACAGCGTCGAGATCGTCGACTATCACCGGGCCGACCGTGGTCCGGTAGCGCTCCACATCGTCGGGGCGGCCCGCGATGAGCAGGAAGTCGCCGACGGCGGCGAGTTCGGCGCGCTCGAAGCCGAAACGGAGATCGGCTTTCGCGCCGGCCAGCCGTTCGTAGATCGGCAGGGCGGTGTCGAGGTCGGAGACGAACACTCTGGCATAGGTTTTCAGGATGCGCACCGGGTCGAGTATCTCCTCGTTCCTATGGGAGACGGGTTGCTGCACGGTATGTGCGCCGCGCGCTCATCTCGTCGAGTTGCTGCGGCAGCGGCCGCGTCAGTCCGGGAGCGGGGGTAGTTCGAGGTTTTCGCGGAAGGTCGCGCCGACGTAGTCGGAACCGGCGATGCCGCGGCGGCGAAGTTCCGGCAGCAGTCCGTTGACGACGAAGTCGCGGGTGCGGTCGTCGGCGAGCCCGCCCAGGGAGATCACGTCGAGAACGCCTGCGTCGTAGCGCTCTTCGATCGCGTCGGCAAGTTGTTCGGGGGTTCCGGCGGCGGCCCAGTGACCGGTGTCTTTGGCGGCGATGATCAGCTCTCGCAGCGTCTTTCCCGATCGCGCGAAGTTGCTGAAGATCTCGACGCGGCCGCGTCTGCGCTGCACGGAGGCCACGTCGGGCAGCAAGCTGTCCGGTAGGGGTTTGTCCAGCGGCAGGCCGGACAGGTCGACGCCGCCACCGAGCATGTCGGCGAGGGCGGCGCGGCCGGACTCGAAGTCGGTCGCCTCGGCCTGTTCCCGCGCGAGGCGCTGTGCTTCGGCTTCGGTGGCGCCGTAGGTGGCGTGGAACGAGCTCATGATCAACGGCAGGCCCTCGGCGCGGCCGAGTTCGCCGGCGCGGGCGCGGATGCGTTTGGTGTAGGTGACCGCGTCTTCGAGGGTCGGCAGTGAGGTGAACACGACCTCGGCGAACCGCGCGCCCAGTTCGATGCCGCCCGCCGATTGCCCGGCCTGGAACTGTACGGGTCTGCGTTGCGGCAGCGGCGGGATGTTCAGTGGCCCACGGACGGTGAAGTACCGGCCCGCGTGATCGATGGGCCGCACGCGGGTGGCGTCCAGGATCGCGCCGCCGTGCCCGTCGGAGGTCAGCGCGCCGGGGCGCCAGCTGTCGAACAGGGCGTTGACCACCTCGAGGGATTCGGTGGCGCGGGCATACCGCTCTTCGGGGCTGGGCAGTTCCTGGTCGCCGTAGTTCTCCTCCCCCACCGAAGAGGTCACCGCGTTCCATGCCGCGCGGCCGTTGCTGATGTGGTCGAGGGTGCCGAAGAGCCGGGCGAGGTTGTAGGGGTGGTGGAAGGTGGTGGTCACCGTCGCGATGAGCCCGATATGCGAGGTGACGGCGCTCAACGCGGACAGGAAGATCAACGGTTCCTGCGCGCCGATCGCGCCTTGCGCGCCGAAACTGAGCAGGTCGGCGGCGAAGAGGGCGTCGAACTTGTGTTGTTCGGCGATCTTCGCGATCTCGATCGAGGACGCGACCGTGGTGGTGGCCGGATCGATGGCCGCCGCGTACACGCTGACCGCACCGCTGACTCCCGTGACGATCTTCAGGGGCCGTCGTCGCCCACCAGCATTGCCCATTGCGGCGACGCTACCGGCGGGCGGCGTTGTCGGAACGGGTTGCGATCAGCGAGATGTTTTCTGCCCGACGGGAAAACACCGGGCCCGGCAGATGTCGAATGCCCGTCGCCCAGGCGATTCGGCGTGGTTTCGTACACCGGGGCCGATCTAGGCCTGCTCCGGCCCTTCGCCGTGGTCCTCGGTCCTGGGCCGGGGAGCATGCGGCACCCGCACCACTCCGGTGTCGAGATCGATGTCGAAGCGCGGCGTATAGGTCTGTCCGTCGCTGTCCTCGCTGCCCTCATGGGTCAGCTTCTTGCCCGGAAACAGCTCGCCGATCACGCCCATACGATCACCTTACGCGCGAGCGGGCCCGTCGCCTGCGCATCCCCGCACGGCGCACGATCGATGAGTGGGAGGGCCGATCGCCGGGCGATAGCCACTGGACGGGTTCCATTTCGGCACCGAGAGGATGCTGCTCGGTTAGCATCATGTTCTGCTCCTACCGGCTGAGGACCGCGGCACGGGGAGCTCTGGGCGACCGACACCGGAGTGACGACAGATCGGCCTACCAAATGGAACAAGACGCCGACCTCGCCCAGGCCAGGGTCTTCTTGGAGTTGCTGACCCGGCGAGCCCAGACGTTGGCGCGGGACATGGAATCCGCTCACCGCCGCGATCCCGCCGCGCGGCACGAACTGTACAGCGAACTGTGCGTGGTGCGCCGCTATATCGAGCGTCTGCACCGCAGATTCCCGGAAACCGCCGGGCCGCAAGCGCATCGGCAGCTGGCCGCCGTCCCGGCGACCCAGCGGACGCTGGGTTGAGCCGGGCCGGGTTCAGCGCCCCGGCGCGGCGGTCGTGCGCTCGGGGACGGGCACGGTGAGCATGGCGACGATCATGTCCACGATCTCCGCGGCGTCGCCGGGGTGGGCGGTGCGCACACCCGCTTCCAGGGTGCGCTCGTAGTCGGCGATCAACGCGAACATGACGGTGGCCATGGTTTCCAGGCGCTGTCTGCGCAGTCGCCGCGGCAGGCCGGTCAGCGCGGCGTCGAGGCGGGTGGCGATGATGCGGACCGCGGCGCGGTCGGCGCCTGCGAGGCGGTGCGCGTCCGCGACGACGGGATGGGTGCGTACCACGTCCAGGAAACGGCCGAGGTGGGTCACCCGGTCGTGGCCGAGCAATTCGAGGATGGGGGTCGCGAGCATGGCGACGAGGGCGTGCACGTCGTTGGCGCGGCCGTCGGCTTCGTGGGCGGCCAGCAGGTGCATGCGCCGCTGTTCGAGCCAGTTCATCCGGCGCTCGACGATGGCTTCGATCAGCCCGGTGCGGGAATCGAAGTAGTAGTGCACGGCGGAGTTGTTGCGCTGGCCTGCGGCGGCGGCGATGTCGCGCAGCGGCACGTCGACGCCGCGTTCGGCGATGAGGCGTTCTCCGGCGTCGAGCAAGGCGGTGCGCGAATCGTCGCTCGGCATAACCGCACTGTACTAAACACGAGTATTGACGATGTTAAACACAGATGCTTAATTGAACGGCGTGGATAATGTGGCGGTGGTCACCGGTGCCGCGTCCGGCCTCGGCGCCGCGCTGTGCCGCCTGCTGGCCGCGCGGGGCGTCGCGGTCGTGGCCGCCGACATCGATGCCGCCGGGCTGGTCGGGCTGGCCGCCGATACCGCGATCCACACCCAGGTCGTCGACGTCTGCGACGACGACCAGATGCGCCGCCTGGTGCACGGCACCGTGGCAGAGCTGGGGCGCATCGACTTCCTGTTCAACAACGCGGGGATCCGGCTCGGCGGAGCCGCCGAACAGATGCCGTTGGCGCAGTGGCGGCGGCTGGTGGATGTGAACCTGTGGGGCGTGGTGCACGCAACGCGCCACGTCTATCCGCTGATGCGCGCGCAGGGCTGCGGGCACATCGTCAACATGACGTCGCTGGCGGGACTGACACCGGTGGCGCCGTCGGCGGCGTACGCGATGACCGAGCACGCGGTGGTCGGGCTCAGCACCGCGCTGCGCGTCGAGGCGGCCGCGGCCGGTGTCCGAGTGAGCGTGGCCGTGCCCGGCGGGGTCGCGCCCGACATCGTCGATTCCGGGATCGACCTGCCCGGGTATTCGTATCGTGGTCCGGCCCGCCGGATGCCGGTCGGGATGACCGGTTCCGAACGCGCCGCGCGGCACATTCTGCGCGGCATGCGGAAGAACCGGCCCTACATCGTCTTTCCGCACTACAACAGGGCGGTCGTCGCCGCCCACCGGTGGTGTCCCGGGCTGATGAGCCGCCTCGGGGGCCGCCGATGATCGCCGGCGGACCGATCTTCCAACTGTGCTGGGTGGTGGGTGATCTGGCCGCGGCCTGCCAGGCGTTCACCACCCGGTACGGAGTCGGCGAGTGGTTCACCATCCCGGATGTCCACTTCGGCCCCGATGCCGCCGAACTGCGTGGCGCTCCGGCCGATTACACCATCGGCGTGGCACTCGGCTACGCGGGTGGCCAGCAGTTGGAGCTGATCGAGCCGCGCGGCGGGGTGAGCCTGTATTCCGAGCATCTGGAGCGTGTCGGCCCCGGACTGCATCACGCCGCCTGGGTGCCCGAGGACTACGACGCCGCGCTCGCCGAGGCCGCCGCGGCGGGTATCGAGATCACCGCGCGCGGCAGCTTCGACGGCGTCGGGATGGAGTTCGCCTACCTCGACGGCGGGCCGATCGGCTCGCACATCGAACTGCTGCGGTTGTCGGCGGAGATGAAAGTGCTGTTCGACCACTTGATTCCGGAAGGCTTCACCAACCCATGGCAGTAGGCGGCAGCCCTCGTGCCGTCCTCGACATCGTCGAGGCGGCTCGGGTTGTCGTCTGCGGCAGTTCCCATCACGTCCCGGTGACGGCCCCGGCCGGCGCAGGGACCCGTGCGGCGCGCTGGACGCGCCAGGAAGGCGAGCACCATGCGTTTCACCTACGCCGAGACGATGACCGATCCGTCGTACTACCTCGCTTTGGCCAAGGCCGCCGAGGAGGCCGGTTACACCTCCATGGCGGTGGCCGACAGCGTGGCGTATCCGAAGGAATCCGACGCGAAGTACCCCTACACCCCCGACGGCAGCCGGGAGTTCCTGGAGGACAAGCCGTTCGTCGAGGCGTTCGTGCTCAGCGCGGCGATGGCGGCGGTGACGACCACGCTGCGTTTCACGCCGTTCGTGCTGAAGCTGCCGATCCGGCCGCCGGTGCTGGTGGCCAAGCAGGCCGCGTCGGTGGCCGCGCTCAGCGGCAACCGGTTCGGGCTCGGTGTCGGTATCAGCCCGTGGCCGGACGATTTCGAGATCATGGGCGTGCCGTTCGACAAGCGCGGCGCACGGATGGACGAATGCATCGACATCGTGCGCGGGCTTTCGGCCGGCGGGTACTTCGAATACCACGGGCAGTTCTACGACATTCCGCCGATCAAGATCAGTCCCGTCCCGACCGAACCGGTGCCGATCCTCGTCGGCGGGCACAGCAGGCCCGCGTTGCGCCGGGCCGCGCAGCGCGGCGACGGGTGGATGCACGCCGGTGGCGACGGCGCCGAACTGGACCGGCTGCTGGGCGAATTGGACGCGTTGCGCGCGGAGTACGGCACTCGCAAGGACTTCGAGGTGCACGTCATCTCGCTGGACGGATTCACCGTCGACGGGATCAAACGCCTCGAGGACAAAGGGGTCACCGATGTGATCGTCGGCTTCCGGCTGCCCTACACCACCGAGCAGGACACCGAGCCGCTGGAGACCAAGATCGCCAATCTTTCCCGCTTCGCGGAGAAGGTCATCGCCCGGGTCAACGGGTGACGCCGGGTGTGGGTCAGGACCCGAGCGCGGCGGCGGCCGCGGCGAGGGTCCGCGCCCGGTAGCCCGCGCCGAACAGCGCGACGTGCACCAGCAGTGGATGCAGCTGGTGCAGCGGCGTGCGGGTGCGCCATCCGTCGGCGAGGGGATGGGTTTCGTGGTAGGCGGCGCGGATGCGGTCCAGGTGCGGTGCGCCGAAGAGGGCGAGCATGGCCAGGTCGGTCTCGCGGTGGCCCGCGTGCGCGGCGGGGTCGACGAGCATCGCCCGTTCCCGCGTCCACACGATGTTGCCCGACCACAGGTCGCCGTGGATGCGGGCGGGCGGTTCGGCCGGGCCCGCCAGCTCATCGATGCGATCGATGACGCGCTCGATCAGGCGCACGCCGTCGGCGCCGAGCGACGCGGCCGCCCGGCTGAGGTAGGGCGCGAGACGCTGCTGGGCGTACCACCGCGACCACGGTCCGTCCGTCGGGGCGTTGGGCAGCGGCAGGCTCGCGATCCAGCCTTCCCACGACGCACCGAACAGCTCGGCGCGGGCGGTGTGCAGTGCGGCCAGTTCACGGCCGAATCGCTCGGCGGCCGCGGGGGTGGGGGCGGTCTCGTCGAGCCACGGCAGCACCAGTGTCCGGTCGTCGGTGGCCAAGACCTCCGGCAGCAGGGCGGCGGCCGGGCCGGGCGCGGTGGCGCGCAGCCAGGACAGGCCCGCCGCTTCGGCCGCGAAGACGGGGGTCGGCTCGGCCGAGGCCTTCACGAAAACTCTTCGGCCGTCGGCTGTCTCGGCGCGGTGCAGCGTCCAGGCGTGGCTGGCGCCGAGATCGGTGACGGCGCGGACGGGCGTCTCCAGCAGGGCGGACAGCTGGGTCGCGCGGCTCACCGGGCGCCCGCGGTGAGCCGTTTCATGGTGTCCTGGTCGGCGGGGAAGAACGACTCGATGGCCAGTTCGGCGACGGTGACGTTCATCGGGGTGCCGAACACCGTCGTGACGCTGAGGAACGACAACTCGTTGCCGTCGTGCTCGATGCGCAGCGGGACCACCGCCTGGTCGGGTTCGGGGACGGCGAGCTCCACTTCGCCGCCGGGGTAGGACCGCAGTTCCTCGAGCAGCTCGGCCAGGTCCCGGGAGCCGGTGACTTCGGCTTGGCGCGCCAGGCGGGCGAAGATGTGACCGCGCCATTCGGCCAGGTTGCGGATGCGGCCGGCCATGCCGTCGGGGTGCAGGCTCAGTCGCAGCGCGTTCACCGGCGGTTTCGTCAATGCCGGATCGATACCCGCGATGAGCACGGACACGCCGCTGTTGGCGTCGATCATCGTCCAGTCCTTGTCGATGGCCAGCGCGGGGTAAGGCTCGTGGCCGGCGAGGATCTGGCGCATGGCGCCGCGGACGGCGTCCATGGCCGGGGTGTCCAGGCCGGGTTGCGCGTAGGCGGGCGCGTAGCCCGCGGCGAGCAGGACGCGGTTGCGTTCGCGCAACGGGATCTCCAGGTGCTCGGACAGGTGCACGATCATGGTGCGGCTCGGGGTGGCGCGCCCGGTTTCGATGAAGCTCAGATGCCGTGCCGAGGTGTCGGCCCGTCCGGCCAGCTCCAGCTGGCTGAGCCTGCGTTCCAGGCGCCAATGTCGCAGGAGGTCACCTGCCGTTGGGGTAGTCACGTCCCGATCCTACGAACGGCCGACCGGTGCGGCCATTACCTGCCGGGTAATGGCCACCGATACCCGAACGGTTCGCTCCGTGCCCGGCCGTGCCGCTGCCCGGCACCGTGCCCGAACATGAACGCGTCCGGCCGGAAGCATGTGCTCCCGGCCGGATGTCGGTCGATCTCAGGCCATTTCGGGAACGCGCAGATGCGCGAACGCCAGGTCGAACTCCCCGACCTCGAGCACATTGGCGCCTACGCGCTGGGTCGCCGCGCTCCTGATCCGATTGCTGTGCTCGCGGGTGGCGTCCATCGCCTCGCGAGTCGCCCACACCATCGCCCCCACCCCTCGGCCGCTGTCCCGGTCGACGAACAGGCTGGCGCTGCAGAACCCGTCGAGCGTTTCGATCTGTGGTAGCACTTCCATCCGGAACGTGTCGATCAGGCGCTCGACCTGTCCCGGATCGACCTGCACCCAACTGCACCGGGCGCAGGCGGTGTCGTCGGCCGGATGGTCACGGTGCATCGCCGCGATCTCCCACTCCTCGACGCGCTCCACCGCGCCGCCGAGTTGCCGCGCGAGCCCCTCGCGCAGTTGCTGGGCTCGTCCTCTGCTGGCCTGCAACGCCTCCTGCGACTCCCACGAGGTCGACGCGATGCAACGTCCCGTCGACCGGTTCACCAGCAACGACAGTCCGACCCACCCTTCGGATTGCGGCAGATTCGCCATCACTTCATCGCGGAGATACGCGATTCCGTCGTCCATCGATGATGGTTGGGCCGCGATTGTGCTGGAACGTGCGTACACGAGGCCACCTCCCACCCTGCTCGGGGTGGCGCCCGGGTGGCGCCACCGGACATACTCACCTTCCTCCAGCCCCCGCCCCCACGCAATGCCTCGGCTACTGCCCGGCTGTCCCACCGCTGCGGGGTCCGGTGGCCAGGCGCACCAACGCCGCACGCAGGTCCGGGCGGGCCCGCGACGCGGTCAGCTCCGCCAGCGCGATATCGGCGATCGCGGCCACGATCAGCGTCGCGACCGGTTCCGGGTCGTCCCATCCGACGGCGGCGAGATCGTCGGTGATGATCGACGCGGCTTGCCGATTGCGCGCGGCGACCTGCTCGCCAAGGCCCGCTTCGGAGCGCGCCTGGATCAGCAGGGCTTTCGTCGCGGGCTGGGCCAGGCAGCCGTCGAGGTAGGCGTGCATGCCCGTGGTCAGCCGCTCGATGCCCGGCGCCGTGCCCGAGACGGTGTCCAGCACCTGAGCGAACAGATCCTCGTGGAAGACGTGGTGCAGCGCTCGGATGTAGTCGCCGCGGCTGGACCAGTGCTGGTAGAAGCTGCCCTTGGCCATGTTCGCCCGCGCGACGATCGCGTTCACCGACAGTTTGGCCAGATCCGCCTCACCCAGCAGGGTCTGTCCCGCGTGCAGCAGTGCCTTCCGGCCCGGCTCGGCCGACCTCACGACCCGGCCACCGGGGTGAGTGGTCCGACGATGGGCGCGACCACCGGGCACTCCGCGGGCCGGGAGTGCTCCGGATCCAGCGCGTTGAGCACTTCGCGCACCGCGACCGGATCCGAGGTGAGTCCGTAGTGTTCGGAGTAGTCGGTGGCGCACACGTCCTGCAGCACGATGTTGCGGGCGTTGGGTCCGTGGAGCATGCCGGTGGTGTAGGGGGTGGCGATCTCGTCGTAGCGGCTGACGATGCTGACGAACTGCACGCCGGGCACCAGCCCGGCATCGGCCTTCAGTTCGTTCAGGAACGGCGAGTCGGGCGACATCTGGCAGGGGCCGCAACCGGCGACGACGTCCTCGGTGCCCGGCAGATCCCGCAGGGGTTTCGCCGCGGTGTCGGCGCCGCTGAGCGTGGACCCGTGATAGGGAGCGCCCAGCCCGATGTGGCGGGCGACCTTTTCGGCGCCGCCGAGGTGGTGGAAGTAGTAGAAAGGCACCGCACCGCCCATCGAATGTCCCACGAGGTCGACCTTCGACGCGCCGGTCGCGGCCAGGACGCGGTCGATGAACGCGCCGATCTGGCGAGCGCTCTCGGGAACCGGCGCCACCGCGCCCAGCGCCGGACCGAAGGCCCCGGTGCCATAGGTCGTGGTGTACACGCAGTAGCCCTCGGCCGCCAGCAAGGGCGACAAGGTCTGCCAGGTCACCGTCTCGTTGCCCAGCCCGTGCAGCAACACCACGGGATTCGGATGCGCCGCACCCGGATGGCAGGTCCGATCGTTGGCTCCCGGCGGAGGCGCCCCCGGCGCCCCCAGCTGCGCGGCCAACCCCGCCAGATAGCTGTAGGGAACGCTCGCGGGCTCCTGCGCCCCCGCGACGGGCGCCACTGCGATGAGGCACATCGCGGCGGCCGCCGCCGATGCGGCGATCCGGGACAAGGTTTTCACCTGCCACTCCTTCACTGAACACGTTATGACCGACCGGTCGGTCATAGCGTACAGGCGGTGCGGCCGGGCGGGAAGTGCGAAAGGAAGTCCGTCCTGGAGCCGTTGCCCGCCGAACCGGCGTGCGCTCCGGTGACGGCATGATCGCTCTGCCGTAGCCTGAAGCGGTGATCGAACAGGGGGAGCTCGAGGATTCGGAGTCGTTGCGATTGGCGCGGCTATTCCTCGGCCGCACAGTGGATCTCGTCATCGACCGCCCCTACGGCAGCCGCCATCCGCGGTGCGGGTTCCGCTATCTGCTCAACTACGGCTACGTTCCGCTCACCCGCGCCCCCGACGGCCAGGAACTCGACGGCTACTTTCTGGGGCCGCCCGAACCATTGGTCTTCGCCCGGGGCCGCTGCGTGGGAATCATCCACCGGTTGTACGACGATGACGACAAGCTGCTCGTCGTCCCGACCGGCAGCCCCGCGCTCGACGACGCGGCGGTCGCGGAGGCGGTCGAGTTCCAGGAGACCGCCGGGCACTACGTGATCATCGGCAGATGACCCGGGCGGGAACTCGATTGGGCCCGCGGATACCGGGTAGGTCCCTGCCATGGAACTGTTGGTGATTCTCGGACTCGCGGTGCTGGTCGGCGCGGTGATCCTGTATCGCAAGAGGTCCGGCAAACGGCCCGACGCACCCGAGGCACCCGGAAACGACGGCGTGTAGGGAGCGGCTATGAGCGCGATGGATCCCGATCCCGCGAAAACCCCCGACCTGGAACCCGGCGGTGGTGTAGCGCCCGGCGCCACACCACCGGACACGCCGCAGACGTCCGGTCTGTCGGCGCCGGAGCCCCGCACCCGACACCATTTCCCGGTCACCGGTGTGATGGCGATGCTCATCGGGGCGCTGGTGATCCTGCTGTTCGTCGCGGTCGCGGTCGGGCTCGTGGTATCGATGCTGTGACCCGGTCACCGCCGACGGTCGGCCGATCCGTCGGATCGGCCGACCGCGGGTCATCGTGCGCCGAGGGTCACAGGATCGGCCTGCCGCCGGTGACGGCGATCCGAGCGCCGGAGACGTAGCTGCCGTCGTCGGAGGCCAGCATGACGTAGGTGGGCGCCAGTTCGGCCGGTTGACCGGCGCGGCCCAGTGGGGTGTCGTCACCGAACCGGGTGACCTTCTCGACCGGCATGGTGGACGGGATCAACGGAGTCCAGATCGGTCCCGGCGCAACGCTGTTGACCCGGATGCCGCGCTCACCCAGCAGCTGCGCGAGGCTGGCGGAGAAGTTCGCGATGGCGGCTTTGGTCGCCGCGTACGGGGCCAGCGTGGGCGAGGGCATGTCGGAGTTCACCGAGGAACTGCCGATGATCGACGACCCCGGCGGCATGTGCGGCAGCGCCGCCTTCACCAGGTAGAAGTAGGCGTTGATGTTCAGCTTGACGGTGTGCTCGAACTCCTCGTCGCTGATCTCCTCGAGGGTCTCGTGCGTCATCTGGAACGCCGCGTTGCTCACCAGGACATCGATTTTCCCGAATTCCCGCACCGCCCGGTCGATGACGGCGCGGCAGTGCGCGGCGTCGGACAGGTCGCCGGGGACGAGCACCGCTTTGCGACCGGCCTGCGTCACCAGGTCGGCGACTTCCTTCGCGTCCTCGTCCTCGTCGAGGTAGGAGATCAGCACGTCCGCGCCTTCGCGGGCGAAGGCGATCGCCACCGCCCGCCCGATGCCGCTGTCGGCGCCGGTGATGACGGCGGCCTTGCCGGTCAGTTTGCCGGAACCGCGGTAGCTGTCCTCACCGCAGTCCGGCACCGGAGTCATCTTGGCCTGGATACCCGGGACTTTCTGCTGCTGCTCGGGAAACCCCATATCGGTCCTCCTTCTGGTGTTCGGGGGCTGCGGTTGTTCAGGAGTCCTGCTGCTGTCGCCAGTCGCGCACGGCGTCGCGGGCCCGGTCGAACAGCGCCAACGGCGGGCCTGCCACCAGATTCGCGAGCGCGGACTCCCCCGCGTGCGGATGCGGCCGGGTGGGCGCCACCGCCTCGGCCGCCCGCAGTGACCCGGCCATACGCTGGAGCTGGCTGCTGGAGAACTGCGCACGCAGCAGGGTGAATTCCTCGGCCTCCTCGTGCGCTGCGTGCTCGTCCACCGCGGCGGCGAACCGGGCGAGCCGTGCATCGAACTCGGGATGGTCCACCCCGAGGTCGTAGAGGTCAGCCAGCGCCCGTTTGGCCGCGTTCTCCTCCTCCAGCCGTGGCTGCACGATGTCGGCGTCGGCGCCGAAACGGGCCCGTCCGGCGACCGGGTGCACCACCTCCTCCTCGGCGCTTTCGTGCACGGCGAGCAACCGCACCAATTCGGTGAACAGATCCTGTTTCCCGTCGTGGTCGGCCCGCAATCGCGCCAGCAATCCGCGAATCTCCTCGTGCTGGGCGGTGAGCAGGTCGACGACATCCTGGTCGGTCATCGCAACTCTCGTTTCTGTCGCTCGGAACGTATTCCTGGACTTGGGGTTTTCGCGCCCTGGGCGACCGGATGCCAGGCGTCCGGGTCGCCGCGCGGCACGCCTGGGCGGTCTTCTCCGATGGTCGGTGCAGCGGGATGGGCGGCTCTGCCCGAGGGCGGGGTCGGTCGTCAGGCGGGTACCCGGGCGGTCAGCCGCCAATCAGCGCGGCGCTCTCCTCTGATTCCGGCTCGGGCCGCAACCGCGGAAGCAGCACCGCGGCGGCGGTGGCGGTGGTCGCGCACGTGGTCGCGATCCCCCAGCCGACCGGATCCAGCGGGCGGCAACCGAAGTAGCCGCACAGACCCGGTGTCATCACCACCGCGCCCAGCACCGCGCCACTGGCGGCCGTGGTGAGCCACACCAAGGGGCTGCGGTAGCCCGAGACCAGCGTCTGACCCAGCTGCGTGCCGATGAGCGCGACCAGGCCGATGGTGGCGGCGCGCCGCTGCGTGCCGGTCATGCGCCCGAGGGTCCAGGCGACCGACGCACTGGTGGCGGTGGCGACGCCGCGGACGCCCAGCGTGTGCAGCAGGTCGGGCCCCAGGCGCGCCGGCGGCAGTTCGGCCAGCCGCTCGGCCGCCCGCTGCGCCTGCGCCTGCGGGTCGTCGCCGTCGTCGGGATCGACCGCGTCCCGCTCGCGCGAGAGCGCGAGCGCCATCGCGGGGAACATGTCGGTGAGCATGTTCACCAGCAGGAACTGCCGGGTGCCCAGTGGCGCCTGGCCGCTGACGGCGGTGCCGTAGAGCGTGAAGGCCACCTCGCCCGCGTTGCCGCCGACCAGCACGCCGACGGCGTCGGTGACCCGCTGCCACATGCCGCGGCCTTCGACCAGGGCGTGCAGCAGCACCAAGGGGTCGGGGTGGGTGAGCACCATGTCGGCGGCGTTGCGTGCGGCGACCGAACCCTGTGCGGCCAAACCGATTCCGACGTCGGCGGTGCGGATCGCGGCGGCGTCGTTGCTGCCGTCGCCGGTCATGCCGACCACGTGGCCCGCGCGGCGCAGCGCCGCCACGATACGCACCTTCTGCTCCGGGCTGACCCGGGCGAAGACCGTGCCCTGTTCGATCAGTTCCGCCCGCGCGGTCTCGTCGAGGCGGTCGAGGTCCGCGCCGGTCACCACCTCCCCCGCCTCGATACCGAGCTGGCGGGCCACCGCCGACGCGGTCACCGGGTGATCGCCGGTGATCATGCGCACGCTGATGCCGTTGCGCTGCAACGCGGTCACCAGCGGCACCGTCTGCGGGCGGGGCGCGTCGGCGAGGCCGATGAACCCGAGCAGGCTGAGTTCGACGACCGCCGCCTCGACGTCGTCGGGTTCGGCAGGCAGGTCGCGTCGGGCCACCACCAGCACCCGCAGGCCCTGTTCGGCGAGATCGCGGACCACCTGTTCGGCGCGTTCGCGCACGCCCTCGTCGAAGGGCTGGTCGAGCTCGCCCACCCGCACCTTGGTGCAGCGCGACAGCACGACTTCCGGCGCGCCCTTGACGATCAGCCGCAGTTTGCGCGTGGTGTGGCCGAGGGTCGCGGCGTAGCCGCGGTTGGATTCGAATGGAATCTCCTCGATCGCATCCCAGCGGCGGGCGTCCGCACCGAGCGCCTCCTCCGCGGCTTCGACCACGGCGCGGTCGGTGGCGTGCAGGATCGGGCCCTCGGCGGGATCGGGGCAGGCGCGGGCCGCGGCGCGCAGCAGACGGTGCGCGTATTCGGCGTCGGCGTCGGGGGACCACTGGTCGTGGAGGTCGGCGAGGGTGGTCAGGCGCAACCGCCCCTCGGTCAGCGTGCCGGTCTTGTCGAAGCACAAGGTGTCCACGCGGCCGAGCGCCTCGACGGTGCGGCTGGCGCGCACCAGCACGCCGTGGCGTGACAGCCTGCGTGCGGCGGCGAGTTGGGCGACCGTCGCCACCAGCGGCAGTCCCTCGGGGACCGCGGCGACGGCGACCGCGACGCCGTCGGCGATCGCGGTGCGCAGCGGCCTGCCGCGCAGCATGCCCAGTCCGGTCACGATGCCGCCGCCGGTCAGGGTCAGCGGCAGGGCGCGGTCGGTCAGCCTGCGCAATTGCGCCTGCACGCCACCCTTCTCCGGCGGGATCGCGCCGGCGGCGGCACGGCCGGCCTGGGTATCGGCACCGACGGCGACGACGATCGCCCGCCCGGTGCCGTTGACGACGGTACTGCCTTCGAAGACCATGCAGGCGCGATCGGCCACCGCCCGGCCCGGGGTGGCCGCGACCTCCTTGTCGACGGTGATCGACTCGCCGGTGAGGCCGGATTCGTCCATTTCCAGGTCCTCGGCGCGCAGCAGCCGCGCGTCGGCGGGGACCACGTCCCCGGCCCGCAGCACGATCACGTCGCCGAGCGCGAGCACGTTCGCGGCCACCCGATGCTCGCGCGGTTCCTCGGCGTCGAGTTCGGCGCGATCGATCACGCGGGCGCTGAGTTGTTCCCCCTCGAACAGGCGATACAGCGCGTCCTCGGCGCGCTGGCGCTGCCAGGCGGAGACCAGCGCGTTGACGCCGAGCACCGACGACAGCAGCACCGCGTCCGACGGCGCGCCGAGTACGGCGGTGGCGACCGCGCCGACCCCCAGAATGGGGGTGAGCGGATCGGCGAGTTCGCGGCGCAGCTGGCCGGCGAACGACGACGCCGACGCGACGACGCTCGCGCCGGGGATACGAGCGACGCGGCTGGGCTGGGCGCGCTCGGTCACCGGAACGGGCTTCGGCAACCGGCTCAGCACCTCCTCGGGCTCGAGGGCATGCCAGGGCAGCAACGGTGCGAGCGTGGCCGGTGGGGCGCTGCGGGCCGAACGCCATCCGGTGAAGGCGCCGGTGAGCAGGCCGGTGTAGTGGGCGACGGTCATCGGCGACGAGCGGCCCGCGCTGTCGGGGGCTACCGCGAGCAGCAGACCGCCCAGCGCCGCTCCGGACAAGGCCAGTGAGCGGCCGCGCTCGCTCACCTGGCGGGCCGGAGCGATGGCGGCGAGGACGCGGTCGGCCTGCGCGAGGTCACGACAGACCGCGTCGGCGGTCCACGGCATCTGCAGCGCATTGGCTTCGCGCACGGCCAGACCGATCGCGACATCGGCATGGGCCAGCGCCTTGTGCGCGCGCGGGCTCAGCACGGCGACGACGTGGCCGTCCTTCTGCAGTGCGCGCACCAGCCCGCTCATCGACGTGGACGGGGAGACGAATTCGTCTGCCATCGAGCGTAGTTCGGCAGCGTCGGCGCCCGCGGCGAGGGTGATGCGCAAGCCCGCGCTGCGCGCCCGACCCAGCAGCGCGTGTGCCCGCCGGTCGAGTTCCCGGCCGACCAGCACGCGTCCGACCGGTGTTCCGTTGTCGTGGAGTTCGCGCCACACGGGGCGGCGCGTCACACCGTCGTCGGGCCTTCCGGTCGCGGGGTGCACCAGTCGGCGGTGGCCTCCGGTCGACAGGTAGCGGCCGGTGTCGTCGGGCTGCTGGTCTTCCCGGCCGTCGGCGGTCTCGTGCTCCCACAGCAGGCGCTGGCTCGCGCTCCATACCTCGGCGACCGTCCATCTCGGGTCGGTCGCTTCGGCGTCGAGAACCAGACGCCGCGCGGTCAGCAGCGACTCTCCATCGATGACCAACGCCGACAATCGATCCAGCCGCCGCCACACCCGTGGGTGCATCGTCAGCACACCCGCCCGGCTCAGCATCGTGGAGACGAGCGCGCCGTAGGCTTCACGGCTGGCCCGCGCCGCCTTGGGCGCTCCCAGCTCCAGCGCGTCGGCCGCGCCGAACAGGCCGCGTCCGCCGAGGACGGAAGTGACCGCACCCACCAGCGCGCCCGCGGCCGTCTCGTCGGCGACCCGTTCGATCGGTCCCTGCGGCATGTCGACCACACGGTCGGGCGGGGACAGCGGAACACATACTTCCGCGGGGCGGCGGTCGATCTCGGCCTCCCAGTCCTGCCACTGCACATAGCGGGTCAGCGACTCGGCCAGCGTGAAACCGCGGTGTACCGCGTCGATCACCAGATTCGCCGTGCCCGCCGCCGCGGTGTTGCCCAAGGCGTTGCCGATCGCGTTCGCCGTGGTCAGCACCAGATCGGTCCGTGGACGGCCGAGCTGCTCCTCCAGCCGTTTGCGGAGGCGGGGCTGGGTGTCGACGAAGGCGGCCGCCGCGCGCAGCACCCGGGCGGGCCCGCGCAACGGCAGCACCGCACCCACCGCGGACAACCCGATCGCGCACACATCGCCCGCGACTTGGATCCCCGCCGCCAGCAACGGCTCCCGGTCCCCGGGGTGCTCGCAGCCGCGGCTCCAGTCCAGATCGCCGACCGCGGTATCGGCCTCGACGGATTCGATGGCCGAGACCAGGGCGGGCAGATCCGCCGCACCGTGCTCGAGAGCGGCGACGATGCGGCCGGTCACCGCGTTGACCCGCCACCAGCGCACATCGCGGCGGCGATCCAGGGTCCGGTGCAGCGCCTGGGTGACGTCTTCGCTCTTGCCGGAGTCCAGTCCGCGCACCTCGACCGTGGCCCGGTCCTCGTAGAGCGCCACCCGGCGGCGCGACCGCAGCGCATGCGGATCGACCAGCGCCGCCAATTCGTCGCGCAACTCCTCGTCCCGGCCCAGGTTCAGCAGCGACACACCCGCCCGCGCGCCCGCCGCCACCGCCTGCACCGGCGCCTGCGCCGCTCTGGTTCCCAGATCGACGGCCTTCTCCACGCTCGCGCGGGCCACTTCCGCCGCAACGGAGGTCGGCGCCTCGAGCCACCACGGTGAGACGACTCCGCGTAGTAAGAAGCTCATACACGGCAGCTACCCAGGCATGGACTCAGCAAACCGGCACGGCCGCGGTCTCGGGCGCCGCGGCCGGGCCAGGTGCGGACCCGTCGGGCCGGTCAGTTCGCGGTCGGGTCGAGCACGATCTTCACCGCACCGTCGGTCTTCTGCTGGAAGGTGGCGTAGGCCTGCGGCGCGTCGGTCAGCGGGAGGCGATGGGTCGCGAAGGTGTCCACACCCAGCGGGTCGCCGTCGCGCAGCAGCGGCGTGATGTCCTCGACCCACCGTTTGACGTTCGCCTGGCCCATTCGCACCTGGATCTGCTTGTCGAACAACACCCGCATCGGCAGCGGGTCGAGCATGCCGCCGTAGACGCCGATCACCGAGATCGTGCCACCGCGGCGGACGATGTCGATGGCGGAGTGCAGCGCCGCGAGCCGGTCGATGCCCGCGGTGTCCATCACCTTCTGGGCCACGAAATCCGGCAGGAACGCCGCCGAGCGCTGAGCCGCCGACGCGATCGGCGACCCGTGGGCCTCCATCCCCACCGCGTCGATCACCGAGTCGGTGCCCCGGCCGTCGGTCCACCCGCGGATGATGTCGCCGAGCGGCTCGTCGACGGCGTCGAGGTCGATGACCTCCACGCCGCGCTCGGCCACCCGCGCCAGCCGCTCGGGCACCCGGTCGACACCGATGACGCGATAGCCACGGTGCGCGGCGACCCGGCAGGCCATGTCCCCGATCGGGCCCAGACCCAGCACGGTCACCGATCCGCCGTCCGGGACTCCGGCGTATTCCACCGCCTGCCACGCCGTGGGCAGCACGTCCGACAGGTACAGGAAGCGGTCGTCGGCCGGCCCGTCGGGCACTTTGATGTGGGTGGCGTCCGCGTGCGGCACCCGCAGGTACTCGGCTTGGCCGCCGGGCACCTGACCGTAGAGCTTGGAATAGCCGAACAGCGCCGCGCCGCATCCGTACTCGCGGACCTGCGTGGTCTCGCACTGGGTGGGCAGGCCGGTCCGGCACATGTAGCAGGCGCCGCAGCTGATCTGGAACGGGATGACGACGCGGTCGCCGCGTGCCAGCCCGGCGACGGCCGAACCGGTCTCCACCACACGTCCCATGGGTTCGTGGCCGAGGACGTCGCCGTTGCTCATATAGGCGCCGAGTACTTCGTACAGGTGCAGGTCGGATCCGCAGATCCCGGTCGAGGTGACCTCGATGATCGCGTCGGTCGGGGCCTCGATCCGAGGATCGGGCACCGTCTCCACGGCGATCTTGCGTCGTCCTTGCCAGGTCACTGCCTTCATCCGGGAGGCTCCTTCGTCGAAGTCGGTGTTTGTCACCGTCCTACCCGGACACCTGGGCCCGAAACGATCGCGCCGGGGTCTGCCCGAGCGACGCGGGGTGGGCAACACCGCAGGCCACGGCGCGCGGGGCGGGCGGTATGCCGGATGTGTGCCGCCGCCGATTCGGGGTAGGCGGTAGCCGTGGACCATTCACGAGCTCCTCTGCTGGAAGCACTTGCCGACTACCACCGGCTGGGCCGGTACGGCTTCACGCCTCCCGGGCATCGGCAAGGACGCGGAACCGACGAACGCGTCTTGGACGTGATCGGCCGGGACGCCTTCGGATCCGACGTGCTGGCCGTCGCCGGGTTGGACGACCGGCTCTCGCGTGGTGGCTATCTGTCGCGCGCCGAGGCGCTCATGGCCGACGCGGTGCGCGCGGAGACGGCGTTCTTCTCCACCTGCGGCAGTTCGCTGTCGGTGAAGGCGGCCATGATGACGGTGGCGGGCGGCCACGACGGCGGCCTGCTCGTGGCGCGCGACAGCCACAAATCGGTCGTCGCCGGCCTGATCTTCTCCGGCGTCCAGCCGCACTGGATCAGCCCGCGCTGGGATGCCGAGCACCATTTCGCGCACCCGCCCTCGCCGCGGCAGGTGTCCGAGGCGTGGGACGAGCACCCCGATGCCGCGGGCGCGCTGATCGTGAGCCCGAGCCCCTACGGCACCTGCGCGGACATCGCGGGCATCGCCGAGGTCTGCCACGCGCGGGGCAAGCCGCTCATCGTCGACGAGGCGTGGGGCGCTCATCTGCCCTTCCACGACGACCTGCCGACCTGGGCGATGGACGCCGGGGCCGACCTATGCGTGGTCAGCGTGCACAAGATGGGCGCCGGATTCGAGCAGGGCTCGGTATTCCACCTGCAAGGCGATCTGGTCGACCCGATCAGGCTCAGCGAGTGCGCCGACCTGCTGATGACCACCAGCCCGAACGTGCTGGTCTACGCCGCGCTCGACGGCTGGCGCAGGCAGATGGTCGAGCGCGGGCAGGAACTGCTCGGCGCGGCGCTGCGGGTCGCCGAACAGGCCAGGCGCCAGCTCGCCGAGATCCCCGGCATCGAGGTGCTGGAGGACGAACTGCTCGGCGTCGAAGCCTCGCACGACCTGGACCGACTGCAGGTCCTCATGGATGTGTCCGGCACCGGGGCCAGCGGCTATCAGGCCGCGGACTGGCTGCGTGAGCACCGCCGCATCGACATGGGATTGAGCGATCACCGCCGGTTGCTCGCCACGCTGTCCCTCGCCGACGACAAGGACACCATCGACACCCTCGTCGACAGCGTCGCCGCTTGGCGCGACCAGCTGACCGATCCGCAGCCGCCCCGCATCCAGCTGCCCGGACCCGAGGACCTGCAGCTCGAGTCCGTGATGCTGCCGCGCGACGCGTTCTTCGCCCCGGTGCAGACCGTGGACGCGCACGAGGCCGTCGGACGGATCGCCGCCGAGCAGCTCACCCCCTACCCGCCGGGCATTCCGGTGGTGGTGCCCGGTGAGCGCATCGACGCCGCCGTCGTCGACTACCTGCGCACCGGACTCGACGCGGGCATGAACGTGCCCGACGCCGCCGACGCCCGGCTGCGCACGATCCGGGTCGTCGCCAGCGATTGAACCGAACATATTGTGGCTCAGGAGGTTTCATTACATGGCCGGACCGACCGCGCTCGCCTTGGTGTGCACGCTGAAGAAATCACCCGCCGAGTCCAGCAGTGACGTCATCGCCCGGCAGGTGCTCGACGAGCTGGCCGGGCACGACGTGCAGGGCACGGTGCTGCGGGTGGTGGACTACGACGTGCTGCCCGGAGTGACCACCGACGAAGGCCACGGCGACCAGTGGCCGTCCATCCGCGAACGGATCGCGGCGGCCGACATCCTGCTGGTCTCCACCCCCACCTGGGTCGGGCACATGTCGTCGGTGGCGCAGCGGGTGCTGGAACGCTTGGACGCCGAACTATCGGAAACCGACGACGCGGGTCGTCCCGCGATGGTCGGCAAGGTGGCCGCGGTCGCGGTGGTCGGCAACGAGGACGGCGCGCACAAGATCGTCGCCGACCTGTATCAAGGGCTCAACGACATCGGCTTCACCATCCCGGCGCAGGGGTGCACGTACTGGAACGACCAGGCCATGGGCGGCACCGACTATCAGGATCTCGACTCGATCCCGAAAGCCGTGGCCTCGGCGACCGCGGCGCTGGCCAGGAACGCCGCACACCTGGCCAGAGTGCTGGGCGCCCAGCAGTACCCGCCTGCCGAATGATTCCCGCACGGTCGCGCCGGCACCTCCTTCGGCGCCGGCGCGACCGCCCCGGGTCAGGCCAGCACGGCGTCCACGGCCTTCTTCAGAGCCGAGGGCTGCGCGGGCGAGGTCGGCGCCTTCTTCCTGAGTTCTTGCAGCCGCGCCCCGATCTCCTGGAGTTGCTTGCGCCCCAGATGTTCCCGCACCTTCGGGAACCACTCGTTCTCCTCCTCGTCGATGTGGTGGTCGACGTTCTCGATCAGCACGGTGGTCTTGGCGGTGAAGTGCTCGTCGTCGGGTTTCATCAGCGCCAACTCGCTGACCAGCACGTCGGCGACGTGGTGCTCCTCGTAGGACTCCAGGATGTCGTCCTCGAGTTCGGGCACGAGCTTGCGCACCTCGGGGTACATGCACTCGTTCTCGAGATAGGTGTGCACAGTGAGCGCCTCGATGATCTTGTTCACCACTCCCGCCTTGGTCCGGATGGCGTCGTCGCCCGCTTTCTCGAACTCGCGGAAGAGTTTTCGGATCGCCTTGTGGTCCTCGCGAAGCAGCACGATCGCGTCGGTGGTCATCGTTTTCTCCTAGCGTCGGGGCCGGTTCTCTGCCGACATTCCCGGCTCCGCCCCGCCGAAACCGCGGCGTCCACCGTGCGGCGCGACTTGTCGCCGGTCGTATGGTGAGCCGCACGCAGCACAGAAAGGACGAATATGTCCCACGCGGACGACTACGCACACGAGCTGGCCGAATTGGCGCAGCGCACGGAGATCACCGTCGCGGTCGCCGAATCGCTCACGGCGGGCCGGCTGTGCGCCACCTTCGGCGCCGCGCCCGACTCGTCGGCGTGGTTCCGCGGTGGCCTCGTCGCCTACAGCACCGAGGTCAAGCAGACCGTTCTCGGGGTGCCCGACGGGCCGGTGGTGTCGCAGCCCGCGGCCGAAGCGATGGCCACCGGAGTCCGGGGCCTACTGAAAGCCGTTGTCGCCGTTGCTGTTACCGGTGCGGGCGGTCCTGATCCGCAGGACGGACAACCACCGGGCTCGGTCTGGTTCGCGATCGCCACCGAACACGACGTGCGCGCATGGCACCGTCAGTTCGACGGGGAACCGGAGGACGTGCTCGAGCAGACCATCGCCTGCGCGATCGAGGCGCTGCTGGGCACCGTGCGCGATCTGCACACGGTCCGTTCGCCCGAGTGACCCCTGGTCAGGGCGTACGACGGTGCTTGCGGTGGCTGGTGTCGCAGAACGGGTAGTTCTTCGAGCGCTTGCACAGGCACAACGCCACCAGGAACCGGTCGGACCGGACCGTCCGGCCGTCCGCGGTGACGAACTCCACCGGGCCCTCGATCAATGCGGGGCCGTCGGCGGTGAGTGTCACTCGCCGCCACTGCTCATTGCCGGATTCGGTCGGCACGGATCACCACCAGATCTTCCATTCGCTGGCCGGGCTCGATCAGCCCGGCCGATTCCAGCCAGTCCGCGCGGCGGCGCAACACCGGTCCGAACGGCACCGTCGCTCGGGCCACCACGGCGGCCTTCAGCTCCCGCTCGCGCAACTGGGTGAGTGTCGTATCCGGGTCGGACAGCGCCGAATGCACGATCAACGCGACACCACGCGATTTCAGCAGGGTGGGCAGCGCAACGCACAACTGGTCGAGAACCTCCCTGCCCCCGGCTCCCGCGTTCCACGCACGAGCGATGCCCCGGCTGCCTGCCCCGTCGGGAGCCGGGACATACGGCGGGTTGGCCAGCACCAGATCGAACCTGCGCCCACCGAGGACTTCGGCGAAATCACCGCGCAGCACCTCGGCATCGATGCCGCGCAGCCTGCAGTTCATCCACGCGGACACCACCGCGGCCCGGGACACGTCCACCGCCGTCACCTTCGCGGCTCCGGTGTACGCGGCGGCGACGGCCAAAGCGCCGGTGCCGGTACACACGTCCAGCGCATGCCCGCCGCGCGGAATGCCCGCCTCCGACAGAGCATGGACGAGCAACCAGGTGTCCAGCTGCGGAGGATAGACGCCGGGAGGTCGAATCAACATCACATTCGGCGAATAGCCCGCTGAGCGTTGCTCAATCACCCGGGCCGCGATCGCCGAGCGCTTCCCGCAACGAGGTGCGGCCCGCGTGCCAGGCGTCGAGCACATGATCGGCGAATCGGTCCTCGAGCAGGTTCGTCACCTGGATACCGAACGCGACGGACTCGGTCAGTTCGGGTTCCCGCCGCAGCAGGTCGCCGATCACGCCGGTGCGCATGACCTGCTCGTGCACCGCGTCGGCTTCGACGTGCTCGCGATAGAACAGCACACACGCCGGGTCGGCGTCCAAACGCCGCAACGCCTCCACCAGACGCTGCGCACCGGGCGGCGAGGTGATCTCCACCGTGGCGAAATGGCCCACCAGCGCGCCCCGCCACGACCGGTGCAACCCGAACAGCGACATCATGTTCATCAGCGCGAGCATCGGCGCGGGGACCACGTCCAGATAGTGCAGGTAGTCGGAGTTCAGGCCCGCGCCCGCCAGCAGATCGGCGTACAGCTGCGCGTGCACGCGCTCGCCGCGCCCACCTCCGAACTCGTCGAACTCCACCGCCACCAGCGACGCCTTGGCCTGCCCGCGCAGCCGGGGAATCACCCAGGCGTACGGATCGGCCTCTTTGTGGTGGTAGATCGAGCGGTGCACGAAGTACTCGCGCATCTGCCACCATTCGCCCTCGTCGCGCAGGAAGCGGGTCAATCCCTCCGGATCGGCGGGCGTCACCAGCAACTGGTCGAGTTCGGTGTCCAGGTCGGCTCCGCCGGGCACATCCGCGCGCAGCGCCTGCAGGAATCGCTGTTCCAGCGCAGCGCGCAGCCCCAGCAGGCCCGGGTCCCATTCCCATCCCGCATCGACCGCCGGAAATCCGTGATAGTGCAGCTCGTAGCAAGTGTGCAGCGCCAGATGCAGATCCTCGCCGTACGGGTCCACCGAGCCCGGCACCGGCACGGAACCACCCGGTTCGCCGCGCAGCAGCTCCACCACTGCCTCCGACAGCTCGCCGCGCGGAGAGGGCAGCTGTTGCTTCGAGGCGCCTGTCATGACCGTCATACCGGTCGCTTACCCAGCCGGGCGCCGTTATCGCGGCGCCGAGCGGAAAGAAAAGCCGTGGCCGTCCCCACGGAGCGGGGACGGCCACCGATCGAGACCAACAGTCCCGTGAGCTACCCGTTCGCCTTCTTGTACGCCTCGACGACCTCGGCGGAGATCCGTCCACGCGCCGAGACGTCGATGCCGTTCTTGCGTGCCCACTCCCGGATCACCGTGGCCTGCTCCCGATCGGTCGCCGACCGCAGGACACCGCCGCGGCCGCGACGCGCACGGCCGACCTTGCGGGCATACGGAACCCATTGTTCGAAGAATCCGCGCAACTGACCGGCATTCTCCGTCGACAAGTCCATCTCGTAGGCCACGCCGTCCACGGCGAAAGACACGGTTTCCTCGGCCTGAGACTTGCCGTCGTAGTCATCGACCAGTGTCACGACGACCTTGCGTGCCATAGAGATGATCCCTTTCGCGGTTACCGAGCGCGTACAGTCGAAAAAACAATCGTAGCCAGTAGATAACAGATCGGATCCGCCCGCGGAACACCGGGGTCCCCTGCCGGCGCGCGGAACGCGACGCAGCGAACGATTCGCCGCGGGCGGCCGCTGCGCCATCACATAGTGCACGCGCACGCGGCCGATCGGCAAACGCCGCCTCGACTGCGCCCCGACGGCGGCGCGGACCTACCGCCTGGCGAACGAGGCGGGCGGGCACTTCCCCACTCCGCGGCGACCCGACACGATCACCGCGCGGGCGGCAACGACGTCGGCGGAGTCCCCTGCCGGGCGCAGCTTTCACTAAATCTGAACGATTCCGCAAGTCCAGCTTTGTTGTTCCCGCCTCGGCCGTTGTGCACACTTCACAGGGGATCGCGGGTGCGGTCCGTATGCGCGGAGCAGAAAGGAGCGGTGCATGAGCGATCGGTGTTCGATGTGCGGCCGCTCGACGCATCGGAGGCGGACCCGAATCGCGATCGGCTGTTGTCGCTGAGTGATCCGCCGCGCCCTCGGCGCGGCACCCGCAATTCGCTGTCCCGGCGTCCGGGTTCGCGCGCATCCGGACACCGGAGTGGAGGAGTACGAGGGCGTCGCGCTCGCACAGCTGGACCGGGCGGCGGCCCGGCGCTGGCGGCGTGCGGTGCAGTACGTCTTCCAGGATCCTTACGGCGCGCTCGATCCGCGCCTGAGCGTCGAGCAGTCGATCGCCGAACCCCTCCAGCTCAACGGGGTCGACCTGCGCGGCGCCACCGTGCCCGCACGGGTGCGCGAGCTGCTGGCCGAGGTCGAGTTACCCGTGTCCTACGCCGGGCGGCTGCCGCGGGAGCTCTCCGGTGGGCAGTTGCGGCGCGTCGTCATCGCGCGGGCGCTGGCCAACGACCCGCGGCTCATCGTGGCCGACGAACCGGTCTCCGCGCTGGACCTGTCGGTGCAGGCCCGCATCCTGCGCCTGCTGGAGCGGCTGCGCCGCGAGCGCGGGCTGACGCCGGTGTTGATCTCGCACGACCTCGCGGTCGTCCGTTTCCTGTGCGACCACGTCGTGGTGCTGGAGCGGGGCCGCGTCGTGGAAACCGGCGCCACCGAACAGATCTACACCGCACCGGCGCATCCCTACACCCGGGCGCTGCTGGCCGCGGTGCCCGGCAAATCCATCGAAGCCTCCGAAGGAGAACACCCGTGACCCCTACCATCGCCTCCGGATTCGACGCCGCCGCCGTGCTGTCGCGGCTCGGTGCGCGCGAATCGTCCCTCGGCGGCTTCGGTCCCGCCGCCACCGGCGTGCGCGCCGACGCGATCCGCCTGCTCGGCGGTGTACCGGCGAACGAGGCGCTGCCCGTGCGGCAGCTGCGGCGCGCGTTCGAGGAGACGCTGTCGGACCCGTCCACCTCGACGACGGCGCTGCAGTACTCGGTGGCGCCGGGAATCGAGCCGTTGCGCGAATGGGTCGCCGCGCGCGAAGGGACCACCGCCGACCGGGTCCTGATCACCAACGGCGCGTTGCACGGCCTCAGCCTGCTGTTCGGCGCGCTGCTCGACCCCGGCGACACGGTGGCGGTGGAGAGCCCGACCTTCCCGCTCGCGCTGCGGGTGCTCGGCCAGCACGGGGCGCAGGTGGTTTCGGTGCCGGTCTCGGCGAACGGCTTGGACCTCGACGGCCTCGACCGGCGTCTGCGTCACGGGCTGCGGGTGAAGCTGCTGTACCTGATCCCCGACTTCCAGAACCCCACCGGGTCCACCCTGCCCGCCGCGGACCGCGCCCGCGCGGTGGAACTGGGTGAACGCCACGGGTTCCTCGTCGTGTCCGACAACCCGTACCGTGACCTGCGGTTCGCGGGCGAGGCGGTGGCGGATCTGAGTCTCGGCAGCGAGGCCGTGGTCCGGGTCAACACGTTCTCCAAGACCCTCGGTCCCGGCCTGCGACTGGGTTGGATCGTCGCGCCGCGGTGGCTGGTCGCGGTGCTCACCCGGCTGCGCGCCAACACCGATCAGCACTCGTCGCTGCTCACCCAGACCGCGGTGGCGCGGCTGGTGCGCACTCCCGGCGCGTTCGACGAGATTCTCGCGCGGGCGGGCGACATCTACCGGGAGCGGTCGGCGGCGCTGACGGACGAACTGCGCCGCACACTGCCCGAGTCGGTGGAGTTCACCGACCCGCACGGCGGAATCTTCCTCTGGGTCAAGGCCACCGACCCGGAACTCGATCTGGCGGCCGTGCAGGCCCGTGCTCGCGCGCTCGGCACGGACTTCTCCCTCGGCCGCTACTTCGACCCCGACGGGGCGGTGCGCTACACCGACCGCCTGCGCCTGGGATTCAGCAACAACTCCGCCGAGGACCTCCGTACCGCCGTGCAGCGGATCGCGGCGGCCTTCGCCGGGGAATGACCGGCCGCACACCGAATCGCCGGGACATCGCGCGGTCCCGGCACGCCGGTGCGCACAGCGGCGTGGCGGCCGAATTCGATCGCGCTGACTCGAAACCTGTTTCCGCACAGGCGGCCCTGGGAGTCTGAGAGCCTCCGGCGCTTCGGCTGATCGGTGGTGCCCGGCCTGCCGGAAATCTCGGGCGCGACGAACCGTGGGCCAGCAGGGAAAGGCATGGAGCACATGGCAGACAACGACGATCGCCCCGCCCCGGGGCAGGGCGGCGAGCCGGACGACGCGCTCACCGCGCCGACGGGCTCCACCGCGCCGGTGGATCCGGAGGAAGAGGATCTGGAAGCACCAGCGGAACCCGACACTCCGGCCCTGTCCCGGCGCAAACTGTTCGCCGGCGCGGGCATCGCCGCGGCCGTCGTCGCGGGCGGCGGACTGGCCGCGTGGCTCACCACACGCCGTACTCCTGGCGCAGGCGGGGTGAACCGCGCGCTGAAGATCGGCTACGGCGGCGGTGTGTGCGAGGCGCCGCTGTATGTGGCGCATCACCAGAAGATCTTCGAGAAGCACGGATTGGATGTGCAGATCGTCAAGACCGGTGGCGACGAGATCAAGGACGCCGTCGGCGCGGGCAAACTCGACGCGGCGCCGGGCATCTTCTTCTCCTGGCTCAAACCGATCGAGCAGGGCATCGACGCCAAACTCGCCGCCGGGCTGCACGAGGGCTGCCTGCGCATCGTGGTGCCCACCGACAGCCCGATCAAGTCCGTCGCCGAGTTGCGCGGCAAGCCGATCGGCGTCGGCGCGATCGGCGATTCGGCGATGTCGTTCTTCTCCCTGGACCTGCTCGACGCGGGCATCAACCCGAGCGAAGACATCGACTGGCGGGTCTTCGCGGCCGACCAGCTGACCGACGCGCTGGTGCGTGGTGACATCGCCGCGATCGCGGCCAGCGATCCCAACGGCCTGCTGCCGACGCTCAAGGGCAAGGCGCGCGAGCTGACCAACAATTCCCGAGGCGCCAACCGGCAGCTCTACTGCTGCGCGACCGCGATCAACGGGCGGCTGCTGCGCGAGGACCCGGAGGTGGCGCGGGCGCTGGTGACGGCGTGGGCCGAGGGCAGCCGGTGGGCGGGAGCCAATATCACGCAGACCGCGGCCATCGAGGTCGACAACAAGTACGTGGCGGCGGATCAGCCGACCATCGAGGCGATCTTGAAGACCTACGGGTACAACCCGTCGGCGGCGCGGCTCAAGAGCGAAATCACCCCCGGGATCGCGAAATTCGCCAAAACCGGATACCTCGACCGTAAGACGGATCCGAACGCGCTGGCCGACAAGGTCTACGCGGATCTGGGGCTGAACTGGTGACATCGCGATGACGACAACCGCAGACGCGGCCGTGCGGTCCGATGCCACCGCCGCGGCGACGCGACCGCCGGGAGCCGGGGTGCGACGTTATCCGCCGACGCTCGGCTTCGCCCTCGCCTGGGCGGTATGGGCGCTGACCGCCGTGGTGACGCTCGCGGTCCCGGACGAAATCGACGTCGCGGCGCCGCTGGCCGCCGGGCTGCTGTTCACCGCCTGGACTGCCGCGCTCACGGGGTGGGCGGCCTACGCCTACCGCGACCGCGCGGCCACGCTGCGCCTGCGGTACTGGACGCCGTGGATCGCGGTGCTCGGGGCCTGGGTGCTGTTCTGGGAATTCGCCACCGCCAAGACCGGATGGCTGCAACCGCCGCATTTCGCGTCGCCGCAGCAGATGTTGCTGGTGTTCTACAGCGACGCCGGTCTGCTCGCCTCGAGCACATGGCATTCGATGCTGTTGCTGGCGGTCGGGTTCGTCATCGGCGCGGTGGCGGGTCTGAGCACCGGTATCGCCCTCGGCTGGTCGAAACTCGCCGCCTACTGGGGCAATCCGGTGTTGCAGACCGTCGGCCCGGTGCCGGCGGGCACGCTGCTGCCGGTGGTGCTGGTGTTGTTCCCCACCACCTACAGCGGCAGCGTCTTCATGGTCGCGTTCGGCGTGTGGTTCCCGGTGGCGGTGCTCACCCGCGCCGGCATCGCGGGGGTCGCGCGCGGCTACTTCGACGTCGCGCAGACCCTCGGCGCGTCCAAGCGTTTCCTCGTCTGGCGGGTCGCGGTGCCCGGTGCGCTGCCGAGCATCTTCACCGGGCTGTTCATGGGTCTGGGCGCCTCGCTGGCCGCGCTGGCCGTCGCGGAGTTGCTCGGCGTGAAGAACGGTCTCGGCTGGTACATCCAGTGGACCAAGGGGTGGGCGGCCTATCCGCGGATGTACGCCGCGATCGTGATCATGGTGGTGGTGTGCCGCACGCTCATGCTGCTGTTGTTCCGCGTCCGCAACCGCGTGCTGGCCTGGGAGAAGGATCTGGTGCGATGGTGAGCGGCGAAGCTCGCGGCAGCGCGGTCGAGATCGACGCGGTGTCCCATCAATTCGCGGTGGCGGGTCCCCGCCCCCGTAACCTCGTCGAGCGCTTGCTCGGGCGGCAGGCCCCGGAACGGACCCGCGCGCAGCAACTCGGCCGTCTGCGGGTGCTCACCGACGTGTCGCTGCGCATCGAAGCGGGGCAGTTCGTGGCGTTGCTCGGGCCGTCGGGCTGCGGCAAGTCGACGCTGCTGCGGTTGCTCGCGGGACTGGAGCGGCCGTCCCGTGGCGTGCTGCGCGCCGACGGCGCGCCGATCGACGGCCCTGATCCGCACCGCGCGTTGATGTTCCAGGATCCGACGCTGTTCCCGTGGCGGACCGTGCAGCAGAACGTCGCGCTCGGACCGCAGGCCCGCGGCACCCTGGCCGAGGACCGGACCCGGGTGACCGAAGCCCTGACGCTGGTCGGTCTCGACGGGTTCCGCGACGCGTATCCGGCGCAGCTGTCCGGCGGGATGGCGCAGCGGGTGGCGCTGGCGCGAGCGCTGGTGAACCGGCCGCGGCTGTTCCTGCTCGACGAGCCTCTCGGCAAGCTCGACGCGCTCACCCGTGCCACGCTGCAGACCGAGATCACCCGGCTGTGGCAGGAGGACGGGTTCACCGCCGTGCTGGTCACCCACGACGTCGACGAGGCGTTGCGGCTGGCGGACCGGGTGGTGGTGTTCTCCGCCCGGCCCGGCAAGGTGGTGCGGGACGTGCCGATCGAACTCCCCAGGCCCCGCGCCCACGATGATCCGGAATATCTGCGGCTGCGGCGGGAGATCCTGCGGCTGCTCGGCGAGACAGGCAGGGCCGTCGCATGACCGCAATCCACCCCCGCACCAGCGGGCTGTTCGACTCCGTCACCGACGCGATCGGCAACACCCCGGTGGTGCGGCTGAACCGGGTCACCGAGGGCATCGCCGCGACGGTATACGTCAAACTCGAGTACCTCAATCCGCTGGGCAGCGTGAAGGACCGGGCCGCGCGCTCGATGATCGATGCCGCCGAGGCCTCCGGCGAACTGCGGCCCGGCGGCACGGTCGTGGAAGCCACCTCCGGCAACACCGGGATCGCGTTGGCGGCCGTCGCCGCGACCCGCGGCTACCGCACGATCGTGGTGGTGCCCGACAAGACCAGCGCCGAGAAGCTCGCCTTGCTGCGCGCCTACGGCGCGCAGGTGCGGGTGACCCCGGGCGGGCGGCCGGCCGGTCATCCCGAGCACGTGCGCACGGTCGCGGCCCGGCTGGCGGCCGAGATCCCCGGCGCGTGGTTCGCCGGGCAGTACGACAACCCCGCGAATCCGGCGGCGCACCACCGGACCACGGGTCCGGAGATCTGGGCGCAGACCGGCGGGCGGGTCACCCACTACGTCGCGGGCGTGGGGACCGGTGGCACCGTCACCGGCGCGGGCGAATACCTCAAAGAGGTGTCCGGCGGCGCGGTCCGCGTGATCGGCGCCGATCCGGAGACCTCCGTCTACGGCGGCGGCGACGGGCGGGCCTGGTATGTCGAATCCGTCGGGCACTACCGGCATCCCGATACCGAGGACGACCAGTGGCCCACCTCGTATCACCCCGGCGTCGTCGATCACATCGAGCGGATCGGTGACCCGGAGGCGCTGGATGTCCTGCATCGCCTCGCCCGCGAGGAGGGGCTGCTGCTGGGCGGATCGTCGGGAACCGCGATCGCCGCCGCCCTGCGGGTGGCGCGCACACTGCGGCCGCAGGACGTGGTGGTGGTCATCGCCCCCGACTCCGGTCGCTCCTACCTGACGAAGTATTTCGACGACGACTGGCTCGGTCGTTTCGGCTTCGCGCTGCGCGAGCCGGTGACCGGGCCGACGGTGGCCGACGTGGTGGGCGAGGTCGCCGGAAGTCCGCGCACCATCCCGTCGGATGCCACCGTCGCGCAGGCACGAACGCTGCTCGGCGCGGCGCCCGCCCTTCCGGTGCTGCTGCGGCGCGACGCGGCCGGACCGGTGGTGGTCCCGGAAATCCTGGGCGCGGCGGCCGCGACCACGCTGGCCGGTGCGCCCGGCGACGACCCCGTCACCGCTCACCTGGCGCCGCCGCTGCCGGTGGCGGGCACCACCGAACCGCTGACCCGCGCCGCCGCCCGGATCACCGGCCGTTCCGGTCCGGTCGTGGTGGCGCACGAAGGGCGGGCCATCACGCTCGTCGACGCCGCGCGGATCACCGACGCCGCTCGGCAATTCCAGGACCAGCAGGGAGATTCGCAGTGAAACGTCTCGCCGCCACGGCCGCGACGGCGCTCGCCGTGCTGTGCGCCGCACCCGGGGTCGCGGCCGCGCACGTCACGGCCGACGCACCGGACGCGATCCCCGGCGGGTACAGCGTGGTCACGTTGCGGGTCCCCACGGAATCGGAGACGGCGGACACCGTGAAGCTGGAGATCGGCCTGCCGCTGGACCATCCGCTGGCTGTCGTGCGCACCGCCACCACACCTGGATGGGATGTGTCGACTCGCCGCACCACGCTGCCCGCGCCGATCGGCAACGGGCACGGCGGCACGGTGACCTCGGCCGTCTCGTCGGTGACGTTCACCGCGCTACCAGGTTCCGCCGTGCGGCCGGGCGAGTTCGGCGAATTCCGGCTGCTGCTCGGTCCGCTGCCGGACGTGCGGGAACTGGTGCTGCCCGCGATCCAGACCTACAGCGACGGCACCGTGGTCTCCTGGATCGAGCGCAGCGCCGACGGAACTCAGGCCGACAAACCGGCGCCGGTGGTGCGTCTGAGCGCCGAGTCCGGGCACAGCGGGCACGAGCCGTCCGCACCCGGCGCCACCACGGCAGCAGCCACGCGATCGTCCGGCGCGCAGCAGGATTCGAGTTCCGGCGGCTGGGCCGGTTGGGTCGCGCTGGTGATCGCGCTCGGCGCGCTGGCCTTGGCGGCGGCGCCGTTCCTGCGCCGCCGGTGAGCCTCCGGGCGCGCGCACTGCTGGCCGGGCTGTTCGCGCTCGCGGCCGTGTCGGTCGGTCCGTCCGCGGTGGCCTCGGCGCATGCCGTGCTCGTCGGCACCGATCCCGGGTACGGAGCGACCGTGCCGGACGCCCCCACCCGCGTGACGGTGCGTTTCGACGAACCGGTGACGGCGGCGGGCGCCGGTGTCACCGTCGCCGACAAGGACGGCCACCGGGTCGACACCGAGACGGTGGCACCGGCCGACGGCGGCCACGCGGTCGTGGTCGGCGTGCGGCCCGATCTGCCCGCAGGCACGTATCTGCTGAGCTGGGTGGTGCTGTCCGCGGACGGTCACACGGTCAGCGGTTCGAGCGTCTTCGGCATCCGGGTGCCGCCCGACCTGACCCTCGGCGACCCGCCCCGCGACCCCGTGGCGGTCACCGCCGACGGGGTGGCGCGCATGCTCACCGCCGTCGGCTATCTCGGCGTGGTGCTCGCGGTCGGCGTACCCGTCGTCGCGTTGCTGGCGTGGCGAGCGGGAACCAGGACCGCGGTGGTGGCACAACTGACCGGAATCGGCGCGGTCACCGTCGCCGCCGTCGCACTGCTCGCGGTGGTGGTGACACCGGCGCGGCTCACCGGCCCCGACGGCTGGGCCGATCCACACGCGTGGGCGCAGGTTCTCACTTCGTCGCCGGGTGTCGCGGCGGTCGTGCGCGCGCTTGCCGGTGCGGCGCTCGCCGCGGGCCGGTCGCGACCGAGAGTGGTGGCCGTCGCGGGCGCGGTGATCGTCGTGACGACAGCGGCCTCCGGGCACGCCATGGCGGGCGCCGCCCGGCCCGCCGCACTGATCTCCACCGCGGTCCACGTGCTGGCGATGGCGTTGTGGGTGGGTGCCGTCGTGCTCGGCGTCGTGGTGCGGCGGCGACCGGACCGCGCC